>CAWDSX010000025.1:0-181932 GCA_963805135.1 uncultured Gaiellaceae bacterium
GATCGTGATCAACCGCACGACGCTCGGCTACGAGGTGCGCGCAGTCGGGTTCAACCCCGATGCCGCCCGTTACGGCGGCATCAGCGTCGCGCGGAACTACTTCCTCGCCATGGCGATCCCGGGGCTTTCGCCGGCCTCGGCGGCGATCGACATCCTCGGCTGGAAGTACCGGGTCGCACGAACGATCCGCCTCGACGATCGGGTTCTCGGCATCGCCGTCGCGCTGCTCGGCCGCAACACGGCGATCGGCGTGGGCCTCGCAGCCTTCCTCTTCGGCGCCCGCTCACGGGCACGTCGACAGCGCGACCTCGACCCCGAGGTGTTCGACCCGATCTCGCCGGCAACCTCACCCTCATCATCCAGGGGCTCGTCGTGCTCTTCGTCGGCGCCGATCTCCTGATCCTCTACGTGTGGAACGTCCGGAAGAAGCAGGCGCGTTGAACTGACATCGCCGCAGCACCACCCGGAGCCGGCGCGTGACGCGGTCGCGGCCGCTGCGCGCCCGGTCAGCTCGCCTGACGACGCCGACGCGATCGGCGTCCTCGGCATCGTCCTCGGCGCGCTCGCGTTCTGGCTCGCGTTGCCCCCGATCCACGCACGGGGTCTCGTCTGGCCCGCGGTGTTCGGGATCCTCGCTCTCGCGGCCGGATCTACGCGACCGCTGGCGGCGCCGCGCCGGCTGGGGCGCGGCTGCACCGTCATCGGCGTGGGCCTGGGCCGCCGCGCAGCTCGGGTCTCGGCAACCTCGACTCGGTCTTCGCCTGGTCGGCGCTGTTCGCAGCGACGCTCCGCTCCGCGACGCCGCTCGTCTTCGCGTCGCTCGGCGGCCTCTTCTCGGAGCGCAGCGGCGTCGTGAACATCGGGCTCGAGGGGATGATGCTGATGGGCGCGTTCTTCGGCATCTGGGGCGCGCGACCACACGGGCAATGGGTCGCTCGGGCGTCCTCGTCGGCGATGGCCGCCGGCGGGCTGCTCGCGCTCGTCCACGCCTTCTTCTGCATCCACCTGCGCGCGGACCAGATCGTCGGCGGGACGGCGATCAACTTCCTCGCGCTCGGGATCACCGGCTACCGTTCGTCGACATCTACGGCGACCAGGGCACCCCGACCGACGTCTCGACCGGGATCCCGCATCGACTTCCTCGGCTTCCTCGACGTCGATCCCGGTCAGTCGGCGACTTCCTGCAGGCGTCTTCGGCGAGCTCAACCTGATGATCTGGGTCGAGCTTCGTTCGTCCTCGTCGTCATGTACATCGTCATCTTCAAGACGTCGCTCGGCCTTCGGATCCGCGCCGTCGGCGAGCATCCCCGCGCCGCGGACACCGTCGGGATCTCGGTCTACGGGATCCGCTACGGCGCGGTCGTGCTGTCGGGGGTGCTCGCCGCCGCTCGGCGGCGCGTACCTCTCGGTCGGCTTCGTCAAACTCTTCGACAGAACATGACCGCCGGACGCGGGTTCATCGCGCTCGCGGCGCTCATCTTCGGCAACTGGCGGCCGTTCGGCGCCGCCATCGCTTGTCTCCTGTTCGGTTTCTCGAGCGCGCTCGCGCGACCGGCTGCCGGCGTACTCGAGCGTCGGCGTCGCGACATCTCTTCGACGCGCTGCCGTACGTGCTCACGCTCATCGCGGTCGCGGGCGTCATCGGGCGCTCGATCCCGCCGCGGCCGTCGGGCGTCCGTACGTCAAGCAGTAGCGTGGCGGACGGGCGGAGCACGGGCGCCGCGTGGGGCTCGTGATCGCGGGGCTGGCGTCCGTCGCGACGATGCCCGTCGCCGTGTACGCCGACGCGCTTCAGCGACAGCTACGACCTGCTGCACGCCGGGTTCGCGATCCCCGTCGCCGCGGGCTCGGCTTCGTCGGCGCTCGCGCTCGCCCGGCGCGCGCGCGTGCGCACGTCGGTCTCGCTCGCGCGCGGAGCCGCGAGCGTCGCCACCGCCGGACACGTGCTCGGGATCCTCGGGCTTTGCCTGGCGCGCTTCGGCGCTCGTCGCACTCGGCGTCTACGGTCTGCTCGAGTACGTCGGCTCGCGCGACTAGCGCCCGCGGTCGCAGATCTACAATCCCGCCTTCATGTTCGACATCGGCTCCAGCCTGCGCGAGGCACGACTGCGCCAGGAGCTCGACTTCCCGGAGCTCGAGGAGCGGACGAAGATCCGCCCGAAGTACCTCCGGGCGCTCGAGGACGAGCGCTTCGACATCCTGCCGGCGCCCACGTACGTCCGTGGCTTCCTGCGCTCGTACGCGCAGTCGCTCGGCCTCGACGGGCAGCCGTTCGTGGACGAGTACAACTCGCGCTTCACGGTGGGCGAGGACGATGCCCCGCTGCGCGCGAGGAGCTCCCGCCTCCGCGCAGGGATCGCGGTCCGCGCGAGTCGCGGATCGCCGCAGTGGCGCTCGTCGCGATCGCGATCGCGACCGCGCTCGTGATCGCCGCGTGGAAGTTCGGCGGGCCGGAGGGCGAGAAGGTCCCCGGCCTCCAGTCCGGATCGCCGACGAACGTGTCGACGCTGCGTCCGAAGGGGAACCGCACAGCTCGTCGTCCGCGCGAGCGACGGGAACTCGTGGATGGAAGTGCGTGAGACGTCCGCCGCGGGCAAGCTCCTGTACAGCGGGACGCTCGAGGAGGGCCAGCGGAAGGAGTTCGAGGGCAAGAGCCTCCAGCTCGCGCTCGCGAAGCCGCAGAACGTCGTCGTCCGGCTCAACGGGAACCGGGTCGAGCTGCCGAACGGCACGACGTTCGTCGTGACGTCGAAGAGGATCGTCCGGGCCACCTCTTGAGCCGGCCTCGCGCGGCGATCGTCGCGACGGGGTCGGAGCTCGTCCGCGGGGAGCGCCAGGACCGCAACGGCCCGTTCCTCGCGGCGGAGGTCGGTCCGCCTCGGTCTCGAGCCGGCGTCGATCGTCATCGTCGGCGACGCAGCCGACGACCTCGAGCACGCATTCCGAGAAGCGTTCGACGCCGATCTCTGCCTCGTCTCGGGCGGGCTCGGGCCGACGCACGACGACCGAACGGTCGAGCTCGTCTCCCGCGTCGCCGGGCGCCCGCTCGTGGTCGACGAAGAGCTCGAGGCGCAGATCGGCACCGTCTCGCGCACCATCGCCGAGCGCCTCGGCCGCCCGTACTCCGACTTCGCAGCAGGGGTGCGCAAGCAGGCGACGCGTCCGGAGGGATCGGTGTCGCTGGGCCTCGCCGGCACCGCGCCGGGTCTCGTGCTCGACCTCGACACGACGGTCGTCGTCGTGCTCCCTGGGCCGCCGCGCGAGCTCCAGCGGCTCTGGCCGCGTGCGCTCGAGACCGACGCCGTGCGCAGAGTCCTCGCAGCGAGCTCCCGCCAGGACGCACCACGTGCTGCGCTTCTTCGGCACGCCCGAGTCGGCCGTGGCGGAGGCGTTGGCGACTGCGGGCGGCGAGGGCGACGGCGTCGAGGTCACGATCTGTGCGCGCGAGTTCGAGATCCACGTCGACATGTTCGTCGAGCCGAGCGCGGAGCGAGCGCGGTGACGCGATCGTCACGTCTCTCCGAGCGGATCTCGGCACCTACCTCTTCGGGGAGGACGAGCGCTCGATCTCGGAGATCGTGCTCGACCTGTGCAAGGCGCGCGGGCTGACGCTCGGCACCGCAGAGTCCTGTACCGGCGGCATGGTCGCGGCGCGGCTGACGTCGATTCCGGGGTCGAGCGAGGTCTTCCGCGGCTCCGTGATCGCGTACGCCGACGACGTGAAGGAAGCAAGAGCTCGGCGTGCCGGCCGAGCTGATCGCGGCGCACGGCGCAGTCTCGGCCGAGGTGGCCGCCGCGATGGCCGAGGGCGTCCGCGAGCGGCTCGGCGTCGACGTGGGGGTCGGTGTCACCGGCGTGGCCGGGCCCGGGGGTGGGACCGAGGCGAAGCCCGTCGGACTCGTCTTCGTCCACGCGGTCGGCCCCGACGGCGAGCGGGCGGTACGGACCGAGCTCCCCGGCGACCGCGACATGATCCGGGGTCGGGCGACGGCTGCGTCGCTCCACCTCGTCCGCCGATTGTTGGAGAGTCGTCACACGACGACATGAGCCCGGTCGGGTACCGTCGAGGGAGATGATCGGGTCCGGCTCTTCCTCGCGCTGGAGCTTCCCGATGACGCAGTCGAGGCCCTCGTCCACTGGGGAGAGGAGCACCTCACCGGCGGACGTCCTGTCACGAGCTTCCACATCACGCTCGCGTTTCTCGGGGGTCGGCCGCGGGGTGAGCTCGGGCCGATCGTGGACGTCCTTCGGCGCGGGGCGGCGGAGACCGAGCCATTTCTCCTCGAGCCCGTTCGCTACCGCGAGACGCGGTCCGTCGGGATGCTCGTTCTCGCGGATCCGTCAGGTCGGGCGACCGCGCTCGCAGAGCGCGTCCAGCTCGCCCTCGAGCACATCGGCGTGTACGAGCGCGAGCGCCGTCCGTGGTTGCCGCACGTCACGGTCCTGCGGTTCCGCGGGCGGCGCCGCGGAACTCCGACCGCCGCTGCCGGAACTCGAGCCGTTCGCTCCATCCGGTGCCGCTGCTTTGCTTTCACGCCTGCACCCGTCAGGGGCGAGGTACGAGACACTGGAGTCATGTGCATTCGGTGAGAGCTGAGGTCGACGAGGAGAGGATGAGACGATGAAACGCGAGGAGGCGCTCGATGTCGCACTGGGTCAGATCGAGAGGCAGTTCGGCAAAGGCTCGGTGATGCGCATGAGCGACCGGCCACAGGTCGCCGTCGGTGCGATCTCGACCGGCTCGCTCGCTCTCGACATGGCGCTCGGGATCGGCGGGCTTCCGCGCGGCCGCATCATCGAGATCTTCGGCCCGGAGGCCTCGGGCAAGACGACCTTGGTCTACCACGTGATGGCGGAGGCACAGCGACGCGGGGGCATCTGCGCGTTCATCGACGCCGAGCATGCGATGGATCCGCAATACGCACGCCGGATCGGCGTCGACATCGACCAGCTCCTCGTCTCGCAGCCGGACACCGGCGAGCAGGCGCTCGAGATCACGGAGCTCCTCATCCGCTCCGGTGCACTCGACATCGTCGCCGTGGACTCGGTCGCGGCACTCGTGCCGAAGGCGGAGATCGAGGGCGAGATGGGCGACTCCCACGTCGGCCTGCAGGCGCGGCTCATGAGCCAGGCGCTGCGCAAGCTCGCGGGCACCCTCAACCGCACGGACACGATCTGCATCTTCACGAACCAGCTCCGCGAGAAGATCGGCGTGATGTTCGGCAATCCCGAGACGACGCCCGGAGGTCGCGCGCTCAAGTTCTACTCGTCCGTTCGGCTCGACATCCGGCGGATCGAGACGCTGAAGGACGGCGCCGAGGCGTTCGGCAACCGGGTGAGGGTGAAGGTGGCCAAGAACAAGGTCGCGCCACCGTTCAAGCAGGCCGAGTTCGACATCATCTACGGCTCGGGGATCCCGTGGGAGGGCACCGTGCTCGACGTCGGACTGGAGACGAAGGTCGTCCAGAAGGCCGGCTCGTACTTCAGCTTCGGCGACGAGCGGCTCGGGCAGGGCAGGCAGAACGCGACGAGCTTCCTCGCCGAAAACCCCGACCTCGTCCAGCAGATCCTCGCGCGCATCCAGGCCGAGGCTCCCGACGAGCAGATCATCTCGGCGCGGCTCCTGCCGTCGAACGCGGCCGCGGAGGCTGCGATCGAGGTGGAGACCGTCGCCGAAGTCGATGAGGCGGTTCCCGTCGAGAGCTGAGGCGACGACACCGGCCGACGCGGCGCTCGAGCAGGCGCTTCGGGCGCTGCGTCATCGTGACCGCACCGCGACCGAGATCGACCGCTATCTCGAGAGTCGCGGCGTCGGCGAGGCCGACCGGCGAGACGTTCTCGACAGGCTCGCGCGGACGGCGCTCGTCGACGATCGCAGATTTGCGACCTCGCGAGCGTCCGCGCTCGCCGACCGGGGAGCGGGGGACGAGCGCATCCGGCACGAGCTCACGTTCGCCGGGGTCGACCCGGACGTCGCGGAGGCCGCGATCGGATCGCTCGAGAGCGAGACGGAACGTGCGGAGCGCATCGTCGCTCGCCGCGGCGCGTCGGCGAAGACTGCTCGCTACCTGGCTGCGAAGGGCTTCTCGGAGGACGTCGCCTACGCTGCCGTTGCGCATGCCCGCGACGAGCCGTTAGGATGATCTGGCTTTCACCAGACGTTTTTCCTGCACGCGAACGCTTTCTGAATCCATGCTCTCGACGTCCCTCGATCTCCCAGCCCTCCGGGCGTGCGACGCCCGGCGACGGAGGATCTACAACCACGTGACGTAACCGTCCGGCACCTCCGGCCGCGACCGTGCAGGTCGACGTCCGGGTGAGAGCATCCGCGGACCCGTCCGCGGGCACCGACATCCTCCAACGGAGGCCCCATGCTCTCGGCCGGCGCAGCACTCATCGGAATCGCCCTCGGGGCCGTGGGGGCGTGGGTCGTCCTCCACGGATGGTCGCGATCGCGCGTCAGCGCGGCCCGCGTCGAGCGCGACAAGCTCATCGCCGACGCCGAACGCGATGCCGAGGCGGTTCGACGGGAGGCGCAGGTCGAGGCGCGCGAGCAGGCCGTCGCGCTCAGGAGCGAGATCGAGAGCGAGGTGCAGGACCGCCGCGTTCAGATCGCGAAGGTCGAGGAGCGCGCCCTCCAGAAGGAGCTCGACGTCGACTCGAGGCTCACCGAGCTCGATCGGCGCGAGCAGGGGCTGGGGGACCGCGAAGTGCACGTGAAGGCGCTCCAGGAGGAGCTTCGCGAGACCCAGCGCGAAGGGCTCGTCGCGCTCGAGAAGATCTCCGGTCTCACCGTCCACGAGGCGCGACAGCAGCTCCTCGACCGCTCGAAGGACCTCGTACGCCACGAGCTCGCGCGCGAGGTGCGGCAGATGGAGGAAGAGGCTCGGTCGGAGGCTCGTCGGCGCGCGCGCGCACTCGTCGCCGACTCGCTCCAGCGCGTGGCTGCCAGTCACACGGCGGAGGCAACCGTCACCGTCGTCGAGCTCGCGTCGGACGACCTGAAAGGCCGCATCATCGGGCGGGAGGGTCGGAACATCCGGGCGCTCGAGCACCTGACCGGCGTCGACTTCATCATCGACGACACCCCGCACGCGGTAGTGCTGTCGTCGTTCGATCCGCTCCGCCGAGAGACCGCGCGGATGACACTCGACAAGCTGATCGAGGACGGGCGGATCCATCCGGCGCGGATCGAGGAGATGTACTACCAGGCGAAAGCCGAGCTCGAGGAGCGCGTCCTCCAGGCGGGCGAGCAGGCCGTGTTCGAGGCGAACTGCGGAGAGTTCCACGAGGAGCTCGTCCGAATGCTCGGACGCCTGCGCTACCGGACGAGCTACGGACAGAACGTCCTCAAGCACACGCTCGAGGTCGTCCACCTCGGCGGGGTCATGGCTGCCGAGCTCGGCGCAGGTGTGAAGACGACGAAGCGAGCAGCGCTCCTCCACGACATCGGCAAGGGTGTGAGCCACGAGGTCGACGGGTCGCACGCGCTCATCTCGGCGCAGCTCGCACGGCGGTGCGGCGAGTCGGAGGGCGTCGTTCATGCGATCGAAGCGCACCACTACGAGGTTCAGCCGCAGACCGTCGAGGCTGTGCTCCTCATCACCGCCGACGCGATCTCCGCGTCGCGGCCTGGCGCACGTGGCGAGAGTCTCGAGAACTACATACGGCGCCTCGCGGCGCTCGAGGAGATCGCGACCGCGAAGTCCGGCGTGGCGAAGGCGTACGCGCTGCAGGCCGGTCGCGAGATCCGCGTCATCGTCGAGCCGTCCGAGATCGACGACGACGGCGCCGTTCTCCTCTCGCACGAGATCGCCCGCGAGATCGAGGACCAGCTCGAGTACCCAGGTCAGGTCAAGGTGATCGTTATCCGGGAGAGCCGCGCGATCGAGGTGGCGAAGTAGACACACGAGCCGCCGCGACGCGCTGGGGCGCGGTGTGGACCGAGGCGTGGCCGAACGCGGACACCGAGGCGGTCGCGACCCTCTACGCCTCGGATGCGGCGTTCTGGTCTCAGCCATATCGAGAGCGCCAGGTGCCCGCCGACTACGTCGCCTGGGCGTTCGCGGATCAGGCCATCGCCGAATGCCGGTTCGGAGCTCCGGTCGTCGACGGCACTCGCGCCGCGGTGGACTGGTGGGGCGTCGTCACCTCGACCGATGGATCGGTCGAGACGCTCGCAGGAACGTCGTTGCTCCAGTTCGACGACGGCGGGCTCGTCGTCGAGCAACGAGACGTCTGGGCCGCACGGGCAGGGCGCCACGAGCTCCGGCACTGGGCGCCCGAGTCGTAACGGCACGTCGCCCTACACTGTCCGCGTCATGCGCCGGTACCACGTCACCACGTTCGGCTGCCAGATGAACGCCCACGATTCCGAGCGGATCAAGGGCATGCTCGAGTCGCTCGGCCTCGGCGAGGCTACATCGCCCGATCAGGCCGACGTCGTCGTGTTCAACACGTGCACGATCCGCGAGAAGCCGGACACGCGGCTCGCCGCATACCTGGGGAACGCAGGGGCGATGAAGCGTCAGCGGCCCGACGTCGTCGTCGCGGTGGGCGGCTGCTTCGCGGAGGCCCAGCGCGAGCGCATCTTCGAGCAGTACCCGTTCGTCGACGTCGCCTTCGGCCCCGGCTCGATTCCGCACCTCGGCGAGTGGATCGCTGCGGGTGGGTATGCGGTACCACGCGGTCGCTTCGGGACGCACGAGCACTTCGCGGCAGATCTCCCACTCCATACGGAGCGCCGGTTCCAGGCCTGGGTGCAGGTGTCGATGGGGTGCAACTCGAAGTGCGCGTACTGCATCGTCCCCGCCGTCAGAGGACGCGAGCAGAGCCGCCGTCCCGGCGAGATCGTCGCCGAAGTGACCCGGCTCGCGGCCGACGGCGTCCGCGAGGTCACCCTCCTCGGCCAGAACGTGAACTCGTGGGGGCGAGACCTGGCACCGTCGATGCGAACGGAGTTCGGCGAGCTGCTGCGGGCATGCGACGGCGTCATCGGGATCGACCGCATCCGGTTCACGAGCCCACATCCGAAGGACTTTCGCGATCCGGTGATCGCCGCGATGGCCGAGTGCGAGAGTGTGTGCGAGCACGTCCACCTGCCGGCTCAGTCGGGGTCGTCACGCATCCTCAAGGCGATGCGGCGCACATACGATCGCGCCCGATACCTTCGCCTGGTCGACCGCCTCCGAGGCGAGATCGACGACCTCGCGCTCGGGACCGATCTCATCGTCGGGTTCCCGGGCGAGACCGAGGACGACTTCGACGAGACCCTGTCGCTCGTCGACGAGGTCGGGTTCGACAGCGCCTTCACCTTCATCTACTCGCCCCGCGCCGGCACCGAGGCCGCGGACCTGCCCGACCAGGTACCTGCGGACGTGAAGCACGAGCGTCTGGAGCGACTCGTGGCGGCGGTTCAGCATGGCGCCGCAGAACGCAACGCGCAGCGGGTCGGCCGCGTCGAGCAGGTCCTGGTCGAAGGCCCGAGCAGGACCGATGGTGCGCTTCTCCGCGGGCGCACGAGACGTAACACCACGGTGAACTTCTCCGGATCAGCACCGCCCGGCGACTTGGTCGAGGTTGCCATCGACGCGGCGAGCTCGACGACGCTTCGCGGGCGCGAGGTGTCGCTCGTCGCCGTCTGACGCGCCGAGAATGCACACACTCGACACGGTCCGTGACACACGCGTACGGATTCCGGCGATACGCTCGCAGTGGGTGGTGGGCCGGGGTGCCCCACCGAACGTGACCAGACTGGACTATTCCGTCGTCGCCGTCTTCGGTCCGACGGCATCCGGGAAGTCGGCGGTCGCGCACGCCCTCGCTGCAGGACTCGGCACGGAGGTCGTCTCGGCGGACGCGCTCCAGGTGTACGCAGGGATGCCGATCCTGACCAACCAGTCGCCGCAGCCGACTCGCCTGACCGCCTTCCGCGAGCTCTCCGAGGAGATGTCGGTCGGCGAGTACGCGTCGCTCGCGCACACCGAGATCGACGAGCTGATCGCCGCCAACGGGCACGTCGTCGTTGCCGGTGGGACAGGGCTCTACTTCCGCGCCGCGATCGCGGACCTCGCCATCCCCGCACCGGTCGACGCGGAACACCGAGCCGCGCTCGAGCGAGCCTACGACGCCGATCCGACCGCCGCGCACGAGCGTCTGGCGCAGATCGATCCCGCGGCCGCACAGGTCGTCCACGTCAACGACCGTCGCCGGGTCGTCCGAGCTCTCGAGCTGGCCGAGGCCGGCGACTCGCTCGTGCCCGCCTCGGACGAACTCTGGTCATCGTCGATGCGGCATCCGACGCTCGTCGTCGGTCTCGAGGTCTCGCCCGAGCTGCTCGATCGGCGGATTCGCGCGCGCACCGACGACATGGTCGCGCGAGGAGCCGTCGCCGAGGCTCACACCGCACTGTCAGGTCCGATCTCGAAGACGGCGGCAAAGGCGCTCGGGCTCACCGAGCTGACGTCGCTGTCGCCCGACGAGGCAGCGGAGCGGCTCGTTGTCCGCACGCGCCAGTACGCCGCCTACCAGCGAAAGTGGATGCGCCGGATTCCGGGCATCGCGCTCGTCGACGCCGACCGCGCGCCCGAGGAGGTGGTCGATGACGTCCTCGACCTGGCACGCACTCGGTAACACATACGTCGTCGTCGAGCCGGAGGACGGGCCGCTGGATGCCGCGCGGGCACGCCTCCTCGCTCACGGCACGGACGGCGTTCTCGAGGTGCTCGACCGTAGCGCAGCCGCCGTCGAGATCGCGATCTGGAATCCAGACGGATCACGTGCCGAGCTCTCCGGCAACGGAACGCGAATCGCAGCCGCGTGGCTCGCCGAGCTGACGGGTGCGGCGGAGATCGCCGTCGAGGTCGGCGGCCGCGTCGTGCGCACGCATATGCGCGAGGCAGGAGAGATCGAGCAGGAGATGGGCGCGGTCGTCGTCGGCGGAGAGGAGACGGCTGACGGGATCACGTTCGTGCCCGTCTCGGTCGGAAACCCGCACGCGGTCGTGATCGGCGATCCCGCGCAGATCGGCGCCGTCGGCCCGATCCTCGAGACGCACGAGCGGTTTCCGGAGCGGACGAACGTGCAGGTGGCGCGAATCGACGGGCCCGGTGAGGTGACGGCGCGGGTCTGGGAGCGCGGCGTGGGGGAGACGCTGTCGTCCGGAACGAGCGCAGTCGCGGTTGCCGCGGCGACGCACGCTGACGGCGTGATCGTCGTACACTTCCCCGGTGGCGACCTTCGAGTCCGCCTCGACGAGGGTCGCGCGACGCTTTACGGCACCGCCGAGCGCGTCGCCTGATCAGCTCTGCGCGAGCTCGACGAGCCTTCCGTCTGGATCGCGCAGGTACGCGGAGCGGCCCCACGAGTAATCGCGGGGCTCGAGCAGGAACTCACGGCCGGCGGCACGGAGCGCCTCGCATGCACCCTCGAGGTCTGCGACCGAGAGCGCGAAGTGGTCCTCGTTCGGTGGTCCATCGGTGATCATGGCGCCACGCTCGTGAACGAGGATCTTCGCGCTTCCGACGGCGAAGAGGGCGCCACCCGGCCATTCGGCGACAGGTGCGGACCCGACTAGCGAGCGATAGAACGCGCTGACGCCCGGCACGTCGTCGGTGAAGATCGCGATCTCGGCGAGGTCCCTCACGTCGCGATCTCGAACTCTCTCAGGACGTCGTTCAGCGACGTCTTGAGGTCCGTCGACTCGCTCCGGGTTCCGACGATGAGGGCGCAGGGGAGGTCGAACGTCCCGGCTGGATAGTCCTTCGGCCGCGTGCCGGGGAGCACGACCGAGCGGGGCGGAACGTAGCCGCGGTGCTCGACCGGTTCGGCGCCGGTGACGTCGATGACGGGAATCGAAGCCGAGAGCACCACGTTCGGCGCGATGACCGCGCCTTCGCCGATGACGACCCCTTCGACGACGACGACACGCGACCCCACGAAGGCGCCGTCCTCGACGATCACGGGCCGCGCCTGGGGCGGCTCGAGCACGCCTCCGATCCCCACACCGCCGGAGAGGTGGACATCGGCGCCGATCTGTGCGCAGGAGCCAACCGTGGCCCAGGTGTCGACCATGGTCCGAGGCCCGACCCAGGCACCGATGTTGACGTAGCCAGGCATGAGCACGACGCCCTCCGACAGGAACGACCCGTACCGCGCGACTCCAGGCGGCACGACGCGGACGCCTCGTGAGGCGTAGTCCGACTTGACCGGGATCTTGTCGAGGAAGTGGAGCCCGCCGACCTCCATGGGCTCGACCTTGCGGAGGCGAAAGTAGAGGAGGATCGCCTTCTTCACCCACTCGTTGACGAGCCAGCCGTCGCCGTCCGGCTCCGCGACGCGGACGTCGCCGGCGTCGAGACGTGCGATCGACTCCTCGATCGGCTGAGGGTCGAGCTCGTCCGACTCCCACAGCTCGTCGATGCGCCTTGCGAGGGACATCATCCGCCATCTTCCCGGATCGGACTCGTCAGGAAGCGCTCGAGCACGTTGTACGCACGGACGAGCGAGTCGATCGCGACGCGCTCGTCGGCGTGGTGTGCGAGGGCCGTGTGACCGGGGCCGAAGTTCACCGCATCGAGGCCGCGCGCCGTGAAGTCCGCGACGTTCGTCCACGCCTGCTTCGGCCGGACGGCCAGATCTCCAGCCGCCTGCAGGGCGCGCACCGCGGTCGCGTCGGTGACCACACGCGCCGGGGCGCCGTTGCTGACGATCTCGAGCGTTGCGCCGTCCGGGACGAGGCCGGCGAGATACGCCTCCGCATCGGCGGGCTGACGGTCGGGCGGGTAGCGGAGGTTCAGGGTGGCGGTCGCCTCTCCCGGGATCACGTTGTCGGCGATGCCGGCGTCGAGGCGCGTCACGGAGACCACCTCGCGGAACTCGAGCCCGCCGACGACCGCGGGCCGCGGCTCCAGCTCGAGGAGAGGCACGATTCCCCGCACGGCCCGTTCGAGAGCGCTGTCCGCAAGCCATGGGCGTGCCGAGTGGCCGCTCGTCCCGCGGAACGTGAGTCGCGCGACGACGTTGCCGAGACAGCCGGACTGCAGCTCGAGATCGGTGGGCTCGAGGACGACGGCGAGCGTCGTCTCGTGGACCGCCTTGGACACGGCGAAGAGCGCGGGCAGCGGGTTGTGCTCGGCCGGCAGCTCCTCGCGGCCGAAGAGGAGGAGCGCGAGATCGCACGTCGCCGACTCCAGGTCCAGACCTCGCGCCAACTCGAGCGCGACCGCGAGACCACCCTTCATGTCGGTGGCGCCGAGGCCGTGTACCTCGCCGTTGCTCACCCGCCCTGGGAGGTTGCCTTGCGCCGGGACCGTGTCGTAGTGGGCGGCGAGGAGGATCAGCGGGAACCCGTCCCGCCGCGGTGAGACGTAGAGGAACGCCTCGTCGCCCGCATACTCCGCTGTCCAACCCGGAGGCACGAGACCGAGCACGTGCTCGCGGATCGCCGCCTCGTGGCCGCTCTGCGAGGGAATGTCGACGAGCTCGAGCGTCCGCGCGGCGAGGCGGTCGGCGAGCGCGGTCACCGCGGGAGCGTACCGCGGCATAATCTCGCGGTGACTGCGCGCCAGCCCGATCCCGCACCCGGGGCGGAGCCGGAGCGCGGATTCCTCGTGGGTGTGTTCCCGAAGGGCACGGATGCGGCCGACGAGCTCATGGAGCTCGGCGAGCTGGCGCGCACGGCGGGTGTCCTTCCGGTCGGCGAGCTCGTGCAGAACCGCGTGCATCCCGACCCGCGCTCGTTCGTGGGCAAGGGAAAGCTGATCGAGCTCGAGCAGACGTTCGCCGACGCCGACGCCGAGGCGCTCCTCGTCGACGACGAGCTGAGCCCGACACAGCAGCGGACGCTCGAGGATGCGCTGAAGACGCGCGTCGTCGATCGCACGCAGCTGATCCTCGACATCTTCGCCCAGCACGCGCGAAGCGCCGAGGGCAAGCTCCAGGTCGAGCTGGCGCAGCTCGAGTACAACCTGCCGCGGATGCGCGGGATGTGGCAGCACCTCGAGCGGCTCGGCGGCGGCGTCGGCACGAGAGGCCCCGGCGAGAGCCAGCTCGAGACGGATCGCCGTCTCGCACGGACACGTGTCTCGCTCCTCAAGAAGCGCCTGCGGACGCTCCAGAGCCAGCGCTCGACGCGGAGGAAGGAACGGATTCGAACGAGCGCGCCGACGATCGCACTTGCCGGATACACGAACGTTGGGAAGTCGACGCTTCTGAACGCACTCACCGGCGCGGAGGCGTCGGTCGACGACCGCCTCTTCGAGACGCTTGATCCGACCACGCGAGGGTTCGAGCACGACGGCAAGCGCTACCTCGTGACGGACACCGTCGGCTTCATCAGGCGGCTCCCGACACAGCTCGTCGAGGGGTTCGCCGCGACGCTCGAGGAGACGCTGGTCGCGGATCTCGTCCTGCACGTCGCGGATGCGTCGCTGCCGGAGGGTCGCCTCGCCGAGACGATCGCGGCCGTGAGCGGCGTCCTCGCGGAGATCGGGGCCGACGACATCCCCGTCGAGCTCGTGCTGAACAAGGTCGACGCCCTCGATCCGTTCGGCCGTCGGCGGATCGAGCATGCGTACCCGCGCGCATTGCTGATCTCGGCGCAGACCGGGGAGGGGCTCGATGCGCTTCAGGAGCGGATCGCCGAGCTGTTCTCCGATCGCTTCGAGGACGTTCGGCTCCTCGTGCCCTACTCGGACGGCAGAACGCTCGCGGCGCTCTACGACCTCGGGGCGCCCATTGCCGAACGCCGGGACACACCGGAAGGCGTCCGCGTCCGCGCGCGCCTCCCGCGGGCGGAAGCCGCTCGCTTCGCGCGATATCTGGTCGCCGGCGAGCACGAGTTCGAGAAGGCGTCCGCGCGGTGATCGACGTCGCGGTGCGTCGCCTGCGTCCGGATGCGCAGCTACCGGGCCAGGCGTACGAGGGCGATGCAGGGCTCGATCTCTCGGCCTGCGAGCGCGCGGTCCTCGAGCCGGGTGAGCGCGCGACGATCTCGACGGGCGTCGCGGTCGAGATTCCCGAGGGGTATGCGGGATTCGTCCAACCGCGTTCGGGGCTCGCGGCTCGCCACGGGATCGGCATCGTCAACGCCCCGGGTCTCATCGATTCGGGCTACCGCGGCGAGATCCGCGTGGTGCTGCTCAACACCGATCGCGAGCACGCGTTCGTCGTCGAGCCGGGCATGCGCATCGCCCAGCTCGTCATCGCACCAGTCGCGTCGACCCGGCTGGTCGAGGTCGACGAGCTCGCGAGCAGCGAGCGAGGGTCTCGAGGCTTCGGGTCCTCGTCGAGCTGACGCCGTTGGCCGAGCCGAGGATTCGCGTGTCCGCCATCCTCCGCTGGCGAGGGCGGATTCTCCTGGCGCGGCACGAGAAGGCGGGCGGCTGCCGTGTGGCTCCTGCCCGGCGGCGGCGTGAAGGCGGGGGAGAGCCTCTTGCGCGCGCTCGAGCGTGAGCTGTGGGAGGAGACGGGCCTCTTCCCGGACGGCCTCGACGTGCCACTCGAGGGACCGGTTGCCATCGTCGACTCGATCTCGCCCGAAGGCACGAGGATGCGCAAGCACGTCGTCCACGTGATCTTCGCGGCGGACGTGTCGGGAACCCTCGAGGACGTCGTCTCTCGCGACGACGCCGTGCGGGGACACCGCGCATTTCTCGTTCGAGAGCTCGACTCGGTGCCGCTCCATCCGCCGATCACGCGGTTCCTCCAGCGCTGGCAGCCGGGGGATCCTGCGGTCTACCTCGGCGAGATGTGGGCTCCGTGAAGACGTCGGCGCACTCTTGGAGTGGTCTCGGCAACCACGCGTGAGCAGTTCGCCGTTAGGCTGACAGTGGGTGGTGGGCCGGGGTGCCCCTCTGGAAAGGCGCTCTCAGCGCCTTCCTCCGCGCCTCCGAGCCCGTTCCGCGGACACGCGGAACGCCTGCTCCTCGAGCTCGTCCGGGAGTGGCGGTAGCGCCGGCGCCTCCCCGGCTCCCGCGTGCGCCAGCGCCCGCCCGAGCAACCAGTCGGCAAGCCACGGGTTCCGCGGCAGCAACGGGCCGTGGAGGTACGTCCCGATCGCACTGCCGAGCCGACAGCCCTCGAGCCCCGACTCCCCGTCGTTCCCGAAGCCGTGCACGACGCGTCCGAGCGGCTCGGCCCCGGCATCCAGCAGCGTGCGGCCCGCGTGATTCTCGAACCCGGCGAGCTGATGTCGGACACCGGGATCGAGCTCGCACGCGAGGAGAACGTCGCCGATCATGCGCACGTCGCCCGCGACCGTCTCGTGCGAAAACAGCCCTGCCCCCGGCATGAACGACCCGCCGCGCCCCCGATAGCCACGTCCGAGGAGCTGGTAGCCGCCACACACGGCGAGCAGCGCAACGCCGCGCGCGTGCGCCGACAGCAGCATCTCCGCCTTCGACGCGAGATCGGGTGCGATGAGCGCCTGCTCGCGGTCCTGGCCGCCGCCGATGTACAGGAGGTCGTATGCCGCCGGATCGAGCGGGTCACCGAGACCGATCGCCTGCACGACCAGCTCGTGGCCACGCAGGGCCGCTCGGCGCTCGAGGACGGCGAGGTTCCCACGGTCGGCGTAGATGTTGAGGTAGTCGGGGTAGAGGTGGCCGACGCGGACTCTCACGAGCGGCCCTCCCAGTACGGCCGCACCGCACCGCGGTCGGTCAGGATTCCACGCAGCGCGAGCATTGCGGTGTACGTCGGCAGAACGACGAGCTCCGTGCCAGCCTCGACGACGCCGAATCCGCGATCGAGAGCCCGCTCGAGCGAGGGGACGACCTCGAGCCGCTCGTCGGGCAGGCCGCCGTATGTCATCCGGAGACCGAGCTCTGCGGCGCGCTCGCCCGAGGCGATGACGAGCCCCACATGCTCGAGCAGGGGCTCGAAGTCGACGTCCCAGATCCAGGAAACGTCCTGCCCGTCCGCGATCCCGTCGTTCAGGGCCACGATCAGGACGGGAGGGACGCCGGTTTCGAGGGTGCGAACGACCTCGTTGGCGCCGGCCGGGTTCTTGATGAGGAGGAGGACGACCGACTTGCCGCCGGAACGGATCCGTTCGAACCGCCCGAACGCGGCGCTGAAGCGCCCGAGACCCGCGCGTACGTCCTCGAGAGAAGCGCCGACGGCGAGTGCCAACGCGGCGGCCGTCGTCGCGTTGTAGACGTTGTAGAGACCCGGAAGCGCGAGTTCCACCGCAACCGCACCCTCGGGCGTCGCGAGCGTGAATCGCGACGACTGGAGCCCGCGGAGCTCGATGTCGCGCGCGGCGATGTCGAGTTGTGGCCGCTGATGGTCGCCGTTCGGGCAGCGGTAGTCGCCGAGGTGCCCGACGTAGGCCGCGGCGAACTCGTACGGTGCGCCGCAGCGCAGGCAGTACTTCGAATCGGCAGCGTGCTGAAGCTGGGGACGCGCGTGCGTCGGATCGTCGAGCCCGAACGTGAGGGCGTTCTCACGCTCGTCCGCCAGATCAGCAACGACGGCGTCGTCCGCGTTGACCACGAGCGTTACCTGACCGGGAAGCGCAGCGACCGCTGCGCGCCACCGGTCCGCGACGATCTCGAGCTCTCCGTAGCGGTCGAGCTGGTCGCGAAAGAGATTCCCGAGCGTCACGACCCTCGGCCGCAGCCGCGCGATCGCCTCCGGTAGCGCGCCCTCGTCGACCTCGAACAGCCCGAGGTCAGCGTTGCGGCCTTCGACGAGCGCGGAGGCGATCCCCGAGAGGAGATTCGCGCCGGCACGGTTCCAGGCCAGCCGGTGTCGCTCGCCGAGGATCTCTGCCGCCATGGCCGTGGTCGTCGTCTTGCCGTTCGTGGCCGACATCACCGCCACGCCCTCCGGCAACGTCGCGGCGAGTCGATCGACGGCCGTCGGATCGAGCCTCCAGAGCGCCTTGCCCGGAATCGTCGTTCCGCCACCGCGTCGTGCGACGCGCGAGAGGCCGCCAAGCGCGCGCGCAGCCGAGGTCTCGAGCGTCAGTCGCAGCCCCATCGCGGGCGAGCGTACCGGGAGGGAGGGGAGAGGCTGCTCTGGACTACTTGCAGATTGCGTAGAACGCTCTAAGCTTTTTGCACGGATGGCGCGTCCGCGCTCACGCAAGCGTGCTCCTCTACGCATCGACGAGGCCGAGCTCGCGGCTTTCCGCGCCGGCATGCGCCGTCGCTACACGGACGAGGAGCTACTCGAAGAGCTCCGTGCAGCCGCGGAGCGCCTGGGGAGATCGCCGACGATGCGGGAGTTCGCACAGGATCCGGCGGCCCGCGTGCATCCGCAAACCGTCATCGAGCACTTCGGAACATGGAACGCGGCAAAGCGCGCGGCGGGTCTGTTCCCGAGACGATTTCTCACCCGCGAGGAACTGCTCGAGCAGCTCCGCGCGCTCGGCGACGACCTGGGCAGGACACCGACCGCGCGTGACCTCGCAGCACGAGGACGCTCGATTCCCTCGGCGTCGCTGTACGCGCACACGTTCGGCTCGCTCGCCAACGCGCTCCGAGAGGCAGGGTTCGAGGTCCTGCAGGGTGAGGAGCGCCTCGAGCGGGCGGTTGAACAGGGCGCTCGACTCGCCGTCGCGCTCGGGCGCCTGCCGAAGATGGCCGACTGGGCCGAAGCGCGTCGTGCTGACCCGGCGCTCCTGTCGGAGTGGCAGGTCTACCGGCTGCTCGACGTACCGCGGGGCGCGTGGACGGCGTTCCAGTTCCTCGTCCGCGCGCGACTGCTCGAGGATGGGGTCGAGGTTCGGGCGGACGGCTCGCTAGGCGGGGCTGACTGAGGCGAGCGCGGCGAGGCGCTCGAGGCACGAGACGGCCTCGCGTGGCGCGCGCACGGGTGGCAGGTAGCCCGACTCGCGGTAGCGCCGATCGGGGCGGAAGCGGCGCTCGCGGACGACCCGTCCGTCGACCACATGGAGCAGGCGACCCTCGCGGACATCGCCGACCTCGACGCGCGTCTTCAGCGCGGCGGCGGCGATGGTGAGGGCACGCCGCGTCGACGCGAAGTAGAGGCCGTCGCCGGTGCGGCCGAGCCAGACGGGCCGCAGTAGGCCGCGAGCGACGTAGAGCGTCGAGCCGTCACGCTCGTCGAGCCAGGCGGCGGCCATCGCGCCCCGCATCTCCGAGAGCGCGCGCGGATCGTGCTGTCGGCGCTCCATCAGCGCGAAGATCGCCTCCGAGTCGACGGTCATCTGCGGCTCGGCGCGCTCGATGCCGTAGCGCGCGAGGAGCGCGTCGTCGTTCTCGATGACGCCGTTGTGGATCCCGACGACGCTCCCGTGCCGGATCGGGTGGTTGTTCGCCGCGATCTCCGGATGACCCTTGGTGAAGTCGCGGACGTGAATGAGCGCGTGCCTTGCGTCGTCCGGAACGTCGAGCTCGTCGAGCAGGGCGCTCGCGCCGCCCCGGAGCTTCGTGACGCGCACCCCGCCGGAGTTACCGCGGTGCGCGTATCCGACCGCATCCGCGCCGCGTTCCGCGATCCCCGCGAGGAGCGCCTGTGCGGCCAGCGTCCGATCGACGCTCGCGTCAGGGCTGAGGCTGAATCCCGCTATGCCGCACATGAACCGCTATTCGACTCCGTGGATCGGACGACACCAGAAACGTAGACGTCGCGTGTGAGGCCGCTGTTTGTGAACGCCGCGTTGCAGAGATCGGCTTCTGCGCCCGACCGCCGATCCCTCGCGGGAGCTGTCATCCCTCAAGTGGGGCAACTGTGTAGCCGATAGAGCAGCCGTGGAAGGCTACGCAGCCGAGCATCTCTTCGATCCGGCGGACGAGGAGTCGACACCTCTTGCAGACGAGCCGGCGACGCCCCGCGAGCTCCCCGGGCTCGCCGGGCCGAGCGCCGACGATCCGCTGAAGCTGTACGTCCGCCAGATCGGGGACGGTCGACTCCTCACGCCGGCACAGGAGCGTGAGCTGGCGCGGCGCAAGGACCTGGGAGACGAGGCTGCCAAGCGCAAGCTCATCGAGTCGAACCTGAGGCTCGTGATGTCGATCACCCGGAACTACACGCGCGCCGACGTGCCCCTGCTCGACCTCATACAGGAGGGGAACCTCGGCCTCATCCGCGCGGTCGAGAAGTTCGACTACACCATGGGCTTCAAGCTCTCGACGTACGCGACGTGGTGGATCAAGCAGGCGATCTCGCGTGCGCTCGCCGAGCAGGGCCGCACGATTCGCCTTCCCGTACATGTGGCGGACCAGGTCCGCAAGGTGACGAAGACCCGCCGGCTGCTGGGCCAGAAGCTCAACCGCGACCCGTCGCTCGAGGAGATCGCGGCAGAGATCGAGATCACACCCGAGCGCGTGCAGGAGCTGCTCGAGCTCATCCTCGACCCGGTGAGCCTCGAGACGCCGATCGGCGACGGCGACTCCAGCGTCGCGGACCTCATCCCGGACACGAGCGCGCAGCAGCCCGAGGTCGAGACCGCGGACAGGGCACGCTCGTCCGAGCTCCTCGACGCACTCGACAAGCTGCAGCCGCGCCAGCGGCGCGTCGTCGTCGAGCGCTTCGGTCTCGACGGTGTCCGCCCGCGCACGCTCGAAGAGGTGGGCGCGAACCTCGGGATCACGCGCGAGCGCGTGCGTCAGCTCGAAGCGCGTGCCCTTCGAGAGCTTCGCGCGATCGCGCCGGGCCTCGAGCTCTACCTCCGCTCGTAGCTAGGTCACGTCGACGGACTGCATCTCGCGGAGAGATGCGAGCCGGCGCAACGACTCGAGCTCGATCTGCCGTACCCGCTCGCGGGTGAGACCCAGACGGCGACCGATCTCCTCGAGCGTCTGCGGCTCGGCGCCGGTCAGCCCGTAGCGCATGACCACGACCTCCCGTTCGCGCTGGGGGAGCGAGGCGAGGGCATTCCGGAGCGCCTCGCTGCGGAGATTGAGCTCGACCGTCTCCTCGGGGAGCGGCTCGTCGCCGGCAACGAAGTCGCCGAAGACGGCGTCTTCGCCGTCGCCGACAGGGGCATCGAGGCTGGTCGAGGCCCGGGCCGCTGCGCGTACTTCCAGCACCTGCTGCACGGTCAGGGACGCCTCGTCGGCGATCTCCTCGAGCGTGGGCTCGCGTCCCAGCTGCGTCCACAGCTGGCGGTCGGCGCGGTTGATCTTCTGGAGCCTCTCGACGATGTGCACGGGCATCCGGATCGTCCGCGCCTTGTCCGCGAGCGCCCGCGCGACTGCCTGACGGATCCACCAGGTGGCGTACGTTGAGAACTTGAAGCCGCGGCGCCAGTCGAACTTCTCGACAGCGCGGATGAGCCCGAGCGTGCCCTCCTGGATCAGGTCGAGGAAGGGAAGGCCCTGGTTGCGGTAGTTCTTCGCGATCGAGACGACCAGACGCAGGTTCGACTGGATCATTCGCTCCTTCGCGTCCATGTCGCCCCGCTCGATGCGCTTCGCGAGTTCGACCTCCTGGGCGGCCGTGAGGAGCTGATGCCGCCCGGCCTCGCGCAGGAAGAGCTGGAGCGCATCCGTCGTCGTCTCCACGGGAGCGGTCAGCGCGACGACGGTCTCGGAGTGGGGAGGCTGCTCGACGATCTCGATGGAGCGCTGGTCGAGCTCGCGGAGGACGGCGTCCTGCTCGAGCTCCGTGAGCTCGTACGTCTCCGCGACCTCGGCGAGATCGGACGCGCGCACGTTCCCGACCTGCTCGGCTGCTTCGAGCAGTTGCCGGATGTCCTCGATGAGGAGGATGTGCTCGATGTCGATTTGGGTCACGCGCGGCGGGATGACGCAGGGCGGTATGTGACAATCTCTCGCGTTCGCGCCCCGATGTCTAGGGGCGCGGCGAGATTTCCCTCGTCCGGGTCAGGCGTGCCGGTGGTCGACGCTATGCGGTCGCGATGAGGAATGCGACCGCGGCGATCGTCAGCGCGACGGTGGCGATGAGAAACAATCGGACGCTCATGGCCAGCATGGCCGACACCCCCTCAGGTAGATCGAGCGTTGCTCCAACCCTAGCGCTTGGAGCAGGGGTGAGCCAGCCCTGACCGATCCGAGCCAGCTTGACATAACGCCGGACTGTCGGGGTGGGGACGGTGGGGGGCGAGAAGTCGTTTACGTCAACGCGGCGACAGCGGCGGCCAGCTCCTCGGCCGAGTCCCCGAGTAGCTCGACGAAGCGGACCGCCTCCGCATCCGTCTCGGCGTCTACTAGCCGACGTCGGGGAGACCGGGAGGCGACGACGTGCTCATGGCGAGGCGCTCCGTCACTCCCGCGTCAATCGGAGCGGTGCGACCGCCAGAGAACGACAGTCCCGATCGTGACGAGTGCCAACCCGCTGACGTCGTGCGAATGGATGCCGTGCCCTCGAGGGAGGACGACGATGACTCGGTCAGGGCGATTCGGATCGAATCCGACGATTGCCGTGCCGACGAAGATGGACACCACTGCGAGCAGCCTTCCCAAGGAGCCGAGCAGCCTATGCGGTTCATTAGGGGAGGCGAAGATTTACCTACCCGCTCGTTTTCGTTTCTCCCCCGATTCGAGGCCGATGAAGAATGATCGCCGCTGATTCTCGCGACAACGCCGATTCGCTCGCGATCGGGGAAGATCGGAGCAACTGGTTGAGGCTGGTTCGCAACCGTAGGCAGCGCGAGCGCTACGGCCGCGCGCATCGCCGGCGGGGACTGGCCTCAGTCGACATCGGCTTTCAAGGCAACGTGATCTCTACGACGTGGTTCGGCAACACCGTGCGGACGACCGACTTGTCTCACGCAGCATGACCGCCATCCGTGTAGGGACGCTGCACGAGGTGCAGGTCCGGTAGTTGCGCCGGGCGGCGTCTCGAACTCCGTCACGCTCCGGATCTCTCCTACGCACGGGCCCTTCTGGACTGTCCAACCTGGCGGGCAACAGTGAGGTCGGACGTAGGAGGAGGGGGTAGCTGCGGCTACTGCCCCCTCGTCGGCTCCCTCGGGAGCCGCCCTTGCGCGGACCACGTCCGACCTCTCCTGATGCGTGTTCGTGAGTGTCAGACGACCGATAGGCCCGGCGATGACCCGGGGATCGCACACGTCCCTACACCGGTTGAAACCGGAGATCTGATCCTCCTCGAACATGGGGGAGTACCGCGTCCTCGACGTGATCCCCGTAGAAGATGCGCGGTACCCGCTCCATGCCCTTGTACGGGCACAGCCGGCACATGTGGACGTCTCATAACGCGAGCGGCCCGCATGAGCGGGCCGCCACATCGTTTCTCTTGAGACTCAAGAGTCCCTTACGGACTCGAGGCGCCCGAGACGCTGCTCGCCGCGTCTGAGAACAGGTCGCGGAGAACGCCCCTCAGGAAGTACAGCGCGACGATGATGGCAATCGCGAGGAAGCCGAGCAGAATCGCGTACTCGGTCGTCGTCTGGCCATCCTCGCGCTCGCGCATCTCGGCCAGCTCCACCTGGAGCCAGACGAGCGGGCGCATCAGGATGTCGGTCATATGATCCTCCCCAGTTGAGGGCGCTTGGCCCTGCTTGCCCAAACCGACCACCACTCTGGTCGGTAGCCAAACCCTTTCCGCTCCGGCGCAATTTGGACACCGGCCAAACGGGGGGTCCCGACCTAGACGCCGAGAGCTGCGTTCACGCCTGAGGGCGCGCGAAGTACGTGGGGATGGCCATCCCTGATCGCGGGCCCGAAGTAGGAGATAGATCAGCCCGAAAAAGCTCTCCGGCTCTCCGGGCTCTGGAGGTACCGCCCGAGACTTCTCTCAACCTCCCCTGGCTGTACCTCACGTGCGAGCCCACGACAGCGCTCGTGCGACGCCGGGGGATGCCAGCCCCTCGCAGTGGGATTCGCAGCATGCGCTAGCCATTGCTAAAATCCCTATATGCAACAGACGCAAGAGGCGATTCCCGCGCTGCTCACTGTGAACGAGATCGCCGGAGCGCTCCGGCTGAGTCCCTCGGCGATCTACCGAGCGATCGAGGCGGGCGAGATCCAGGCGCTGCGTGTGACATCGAGGCCGGGGGCATCGTTGCGCGTTCCGGCTTCGGAGCTCGAGCGCATCATCGAACCGACACAGATAGGAGAGGACACATGAGATGGCCTAGTGGCCGCGACCTGGCTGACCCGCCAGGCACTCGCGGAATGAGGCTCGAGCCAACCGAGAAAGGGACGGGCTACATCGACGACGGCACCCTCGCGTTCCCAGAGCGCATCGCGGAAGTCCGCCGCATCGGTTGGCCCGAAGGGCGGCCTGAAGACTTCGAGCGCGTCGACCGGCGACGTCGCTGGCGCGACAAGGCGACAGGCACCACGTACATGCGTATCAGTGGTGCGCCCACGCTCGGCGACCGATCCGCTGAGGCAGTCGACTGCTGGTTTGTCGAGGGCGGGAAGATCGTCTTCCTCATTCGCGAAAGCCGTGAAGCCAAGCGGACTCGGACGATTGTTCATGGCCCTGTTCGCGGTGGCGAGGTTGTCGACGGTCGGATCGTCTGGAGCGAAAAATGAGCGACAAGATCATCAGCCTCGGCGAAGACTTTAGGCAGTAGCCGCGCAAGTACTGGGGCTCGCGTGATCCCGAAGTGGCCGACGTGCTCGACGCTCACACGCAGCGACTGCACTCCTCGGAGCCCCTCGTTCCGACGGAGCCGATCGCTGGTCTTCCAGGTGGCTTGTACGCCGATCCGCAGGGTGACCGCGATCGGCGAAGGCGCGAGGTCAAATCGGCTGCTCGAGAAGCACGGCCTGATCCCGCGGCGATGGTGAAGCCGACCTGGTTTCTGGCTTGTGGATGAGTGGTAACCGGACATCCCCGGTGTCCCCTCGGCGCCGGAAGGCCGTTGGTGGCCGCTGCGGCCGTCACCACGGCCCGCCCCGACGCACACGGGCGTGTCTATGGTGGCAACCAGCCGCCCACCCACAGCTCGCAATGCACGTCTATCGCAAGTCATCAGCGTGGGCGACTTCCATGCTTCGACCTTGAGCGCGTCTGCGTTGGCTGCTTCGCCTTCTGCTGCGCTGCCTTCAACAATTCCTCCGCGAGGTCTGCCTCGAGTTGCGCCAACTCATCGACTGCCTCGCGCATCCGGCGGAGATGAGCGGAGACCTTCGCTCGCTGCTCCTCGCCTTTCACGACACCCGGCGAGTTCATGCCGTCTCCGAGGAGGACATCGCGAAGTCGTTGCTCGACCATTCTGTACCTCTCGCGAGGATCATCTGCTGGCCGCATCAGCTTTGGCAGTGTGCCCGCAACACGTGGGCTACTCGTCCCAGTAGTTCGGAGCTTTGTTTCGGCTCCAGAGCAGCGCGATGCACAAGACGATGAAGGCCGCGAAAGCGACGCCTGCGCAGAGCACCGCAAAGAGATCCCAGAGGGACACTCAGGGCAATCATCCTCCCAGGCACCCCTTCCTCCAAATGCGGAGCGGCGACCCCTTGCAGACTGCACCGCAATTCATACGGTGCGAATGTAGGGCACGGTTCAGTCTGGCCTGTGTCCACTGGGGCGGATGGGGGTCGCTCCGCTCCCCTTGGCGCGGCCCCCTTCCACAGCGCATCCACAGCTCTCTCGCAAATGGCTTAGGTATGCCGTTTTTCCACGGCTTCGACGTTTGTCTACCCGCTCGTTTTCGCGTATCCCCCCGAATGACTGCGAGAAAAGTGATTGATGCTGATTCTCGCGACGCCGCCGATTCTCTCGCGATCGGGGAAGATCGGAGCAACTGGTTGAGGTTGGTACGCAACCGCAAGCAACGTGAGCGCTACGGCCCCGCGCATAAGCGCCGGCGGCGCGACTTCGCTCGGCGCATCGAGCGTGGGGAGGTCTTCAACGGGCAACATCGTGCACGCGAAGCAACTCCTGCGGCACCGCTCGGTCGGTACGACAGAGGCTTACCTGCATCCGAGAGGGTTCTCATGAGCCAACTTGACATAACGCCGGTTATCGTGCATTCGAGTCACGAAGCCGCCCCGTTGTGCGGATCCAAATTCACGACTTGCAGACGGGCTAGCGCGTTCGTGAGGTCATCGCGGCTCGGATGCAGGTAGTCCTGCGTCGTAGCGACAGACTCGTGGCGGAGAAGCTGCTGAGCCCGGAGAAGATTTCCGGTCTCGCGCCACAGGTTGTCCGCCGCCGAGTTCCATCCCACGGCCGCTCCGGGCCGGAGAAGAAGAAACCGGAGAACCCGTGAGGACGACGCGCTGGGCGATGGTCGCCGCGCTCGCGGTGCTGATCTCGCTCTCGGGTGACGCACAACGGCACGTTCCGGAAAGCAGATCGGGAGTTATGCCGCGTCGCCTAGCGGCACCTTGAGGGCAGCCTCATGGTGCGCCATCGAGGGTGAGCTACGCGTCCAGCTCGAAGAGCCGGGTGGAGAAGATGGTCCGGAATCCGAGCCGCTCGTAAACGCGCTGCCCCATCGGCGAGGAGCCGAGGACGGCGAACGTGGCTCCGGTGCGCGCCGCGTGGCGCATCGCTTCGTAGGTGATCGCGGCACCAAAGCCACGTCGGCGGGCGTCGGGCCGCGTGCAGACGAAGTAGATGCCTGCGGTCGAGTCGGTCAGCAGGGTGGAGGCGGTGGCAACAGGATCGTCTGCCACCGTGCCGACGAAGTGGCGCCATCGACTGTGTGGTTCGAGTCCAATGATTGCGAAGACGCTGGCGACCCAGTCGGCCTCCTTGGGCCCCTCACCGAACCCAGCGGCGAGAACCTGGCGGTACTCGTCGAGGGCAGAGGAGTCCTCGACAGGCGTGACCTGCAGCTCGGTGGCCATGGGCATGTCAGCCAAGGCGGCGAGCTGTGCGGCCATCGCAGGTTCATCGCCCCCGTCTTCGAAGCCCGCGTCCAGAAGGAGACGCGGGAGATCGTGAGGATGCATCCCTGGGGTCCAGTGCCACGAGCCCGGCAGGGAGCGCTGCCGCAGTGCATCCCGCCACTCGTCCACCAGGAAACCGCTCCGCCCTTCGGAGGCGGTGCATCGGACAACCGCGTTGTGGTACGCGATCGGCGAACCCCCGATCGTCCACGCGATCTCGTCGTCTAGCCGTTCGACGGCGCCGCCGGCTCTCCCCATCGACAGTAGGAACTCGACGAAGTTTGTCTCGATGAGGTCAGCGGCCTGGGCGCTCATTGACTCAGTCTTGACCGCATCGTCGCACGAGCGGAACGTGAGGCGATGACCGGCGATCAGCGCACCGAAGCACTCGCCCGGCTCCGAGCCGAGCTCATCGAGGGCGGCCGCAAGATGTCCGCGGCGTGCAGGCGGGCAAGTCCTGGGCAAGTTCTGGTGTCCGCTCCTGTCCTGTCGGCCGCGTTGCGGAGGGGCCAGACCGACCGATTCATGCGGGTTTGTCCGCTCCCGTCCTGTCGCTGCCCACACCCCGCACACTTTGCGCACGCGAGTAACCGTCCGCCGAATCGGATCTCGTCGCTCCGAATCCTGAAAATTGATGGATGCAGGCTGCGGGTTTCGGGTCGCAGCAAGCGCCGACATCGCGCTACCAGACGTCCTCGGGGATCTCCGTTTCCCACCATGCGACGATGACGGCGTGAGAGATGAGGGCGTCGCAGCAAGCTCGCCTCCGGTCGGGGGCACCAGCCTCATAGGCTCGAGCTCCGCCTGGTTCGTACTCCTTGGGATCTTGAGCGGCTACTTTGCTCTGCTTCTTGCGTTGGGCGGCCACGCCGAGTGGGATCAGCTCGGTGTGCCCGCGGTTCCGGGGGGCTTTTTCGATCTACGATCGGTCACGTCCGGGTGGGATTGCGCTCGTCAGCACTGGGGCGAGTGGCCCGTCAACCCGTGCGATCCGGGGGGCCGACCGGAGAACTATCCGCGAGTGTGGATGGCCGCCTCGATCCTCGGCCTCGGGGAAGACGACACACATCTCATCGGCTTCATGCTCGCGGTTACGTTCTTCCTGGCTGCGATCGTCGTCTTGCCGCGCCAGGCACCCGTCGGAGAGGCCGTCATCTATGGGCTAGCGCTCTGCTCGCCAGCAGTCATGTTCGGGGTCGAGCGGGGCAACGTCGACATGGCTCTCTTCAGCATGGTCGCGGCGGCCGGCCTTGTCATGCGACGCTCGCGCTACGGCCCACCGGCAGCGTCGGCGCTGATCCTCCTTGCCGCCGTACTGAAGCTCTTCCCGATCGCCGCGGTCGGGATGCTTGCGAGGCTTCCTGGGCGAGCAGCAGTAATCTGCGTTTCGGTCGTCCTCGGCACTTTCGCCGTCTATGCGGGGGCGACATTCCGCGATATTCAGACCATCGAACGGGTGCTACCTCAGGGGGACGAGTACGCGTTCGGTCTTCACATCTCCGGCGGGTGGCTCGGGCGCCTCGTCGGGCCGGGACGGATGTGGGACGCCATTCTCGTCGCACTAGCGATCGTTGCCGCGATTGCGCTCCGCCGAAGGCTGCGTAGCCAACTCGGCGCTGGTACACCGCGAGAACTCGACCTCTTCTGGGCTGGTGCCGGAATCTACGTCGCAACCTTTGCGCTCGGGCGCACTTCCGACTACCGGCTGGTCTTTCTCCTCCTGACGATTCCCCAACTCGCCCGTTGGGCATGGGCCGGCCGCGCACTCCCGATCGTGACGCTCTCCGGCATCCTCCTCGCGCTCTGGCTCCCCAGCCCCTGGAGCAACGTACCGGTTCTCAACGACCTCATCCGCGGCTGGGACGACTTGACCCTCGCTGGTGGCAGTCCATTGCCCATTGCCGCACCCGCTCAGGTCATCGCGTTCATCGGGCTCACGTGCCTCCTCGTCGCCACACTCCCGCTCACTACAGAGGGGCAATCGACGGTCTCACGAGCTGAGCCTCGACTGGCCTAGGCGATATCGGGCACTCGGTGGATCGCCCCGATCTGCATGAACTCGTCGTGCCCAATCCGAAAACTTGATGTAGGTCAGAGAACGAATGACGCGCTAGCGGTAAAGCGGGCGCAGGGTGTCGTCCTCGGGAGGCCAAGGGAGATCCCGGAGTCGACCATCGCGAGGATCTTCGAGCTCCATGACGCAGGGCTTTGTGTGGCTGCAATTGCGAAGGCCCTGAACAGAGAACGGATCCAGACCCCACGCAACGGCAAGTGGCACCACGGTGGCGTCGGAAGGGCGCTCTCGGGGGGGCTTCGTTCGTGACGTACTTCGGACACTCCAAGTGAGAAGTCTCGGGCGCTGCAAGCGCTTACCCCTGTTCGTCGTTCCGAGCAGTAACTCACAACGTGCGGTCAGTTACAAGGAGCTGCCCTCGTTCGCGCTGACTTCACGTCCACATACAAGTCTCGCGATCAGGGACGGCTATCCCCACGTACCAGGTATGCCTGTGCTGTGTCCTAGTCCTCGTCGCGAGGTTCTATGAGGACGGGGCGTGCGAAACGCGCTCCCCTGCGGATAGCGGCTAGACGTTCGTCATCGTCGCGTGGATCAGGCCCGTCTGTCCAGGCAAGGATCAAGTTGCGAATACCAAGCGACATCGATTCACGTCCCGGACCGGGCGCGCCCCGCTTCCCAGCGGGCAGGGCGCTGCCGACCTGCGTCCGGACCCTTTCCCCCATATCCACATCATCGGTCGCGGTAGCGAAAAGTCACCCCTTTGAGGGAGCATTCACTCGATTGAGTGATTCGGCGCTCAGGGCTTTACGAGTGGTCGCACATGTGCCGGCTGCGCCCTTACGAGGGCATGTAGTGGGGATGGCGCATCGACGGTGATGATGTCCAGGACGCGGTACTCCCCGCGCTCGAGGAGGATCAAGTCTCCGCGTTCAACCGGCGGAGGGACATGCGCGATTCCCAGGTCATCGCCGTGCAGATCATGTACGCGAATCGGAGCTCCGATCACGTCTGAATCGTGCCACGGTGGTCTCTTACCTCGTCCGAGGGGTTAGAGGCTTCTGGTCTTCAGTCCGATAAATGGGAGCGTGTTGGCGCACGTGCTGGAGCGGCGGTCAACCCTCCTGCGGGTGGCTCTTTCGATCGCGATCGTGGTCGTGCTCTGGGCCGCGTTTGATCCCATTGGTGCCCTCGTGTTCTCAGCGATCCTGGTCGCGGTCGTCTGGCTCTGGGACAGGTGACGTAGGCAGATAGATCAGGTGCCCTCTTCGTCGTGAAGAGGCATCGCTGCCCCACCCGTGTCGGCCTTCTGCTCGCGCTCGAGGAGTTCCAGGATACGGTCAGTGTTCTCGCGGATCGCGGTGATGTTCTTGAACGCCCACTTGGGCGGAGCGTTGTCGGGCATCCGCTCGACGAACGTCTCGATGTCGAATCCGTCGCGGCTCAGTGCCCGACGTTTGGCCAACACGACAGCGCCGATGACGACTGCGCCAACGAGTAACGCCTTGCTCATGTTCTCCCCTCCTCGGTAGTCGTCTGAGGGCATTCTCTCACTGCGCTGCTAGAGCTCAGCCAGGAGAAGGAGGAAGTTCCCCTCTCTTTCACCCTGCGGGACGGGAGAGCCTGAGCGGAGGCGCACTTCCCCCCTTGCAGGAAGAAGTGCGCTCTCTGCGGTCCGGTGTCACCGTCGCATCGACGCAGCCTTTCGGCCAGGGGCTCGAGCGTGCCCAGGTCTGCCTTTACCACGCGGACGTCATCGACGTCTCTCGCCCCCGCTCCCTGCCCTCTCGGGCACTGCGTGCTTCCGACATCACTGGTCTCCCGCGGATGTCTCGGTCGAGTCTCCCAGCGCGCTCTTGATCCGTTCGATCGCTGCGGCCTCTTCGTCTCCGACCCCACCCTTCGCCTCGGCCGCCGCAGTCGCCACATCGAGTACGAGGTCGCGATAGCGCTCTAGCTCGTCCGGGGCCTTCTCGTTGAGTGCAGCGACGGCACCACCAAGTGCCTTGATGGTTCCCTCCACGACTTCGTTGGGGGACGCAATCAAGCCGAAGCCGGTGCCACGGGTAGAAGCTAGGTCGCGAACGAGCTGGCTCTCGCTTTCTCGATGGGCGGCGAGTTGCTTCGCAATGGAACTCGCCTCGCCGAAGCTGTCGGTGAAATCACGATGGGCCGCCGAGACGAGCATCCCGGCGCCGGTGACGCCTTGCTGCAGGTCTTCCCACTCCTCGTCGGTGAAATCAGCTTTACCCGCCATTGTGTCCTCCTCAGCTCTTAGGGGTCGCGGAAGTCGTTCATACCCGATGCGACGGGCAAGAAATCCTGCCGCCGACGGGTCGTGCCTTCGATCGCCCGTGCTGCGGTCATCGGCGAAGTCGCCGGAATGTGACCCGACCTGCGTCCGGCCCGCGGATCGTGAAAGCAGGTCAATCAGCCATCGGTTCTTGTCCCTTTCTCCCGAGGCCCCGACGAGCCGGGTCGGCTTGAGCAACGCTCGCGTATCCTGCTCGCGCTGCGTGAGACGTTTCCGAAGAACAGGACGGCGGGTAACAGCACACCACCATCCAAGGAGGCGCAGAGTGCCCGTCTGGTTTCTCGTCGTACTGCTCGTCGTCCTCGCGTTCGCAGTGCTCCTGGCTATCACCATGGGCTACAGCCGACGCTCCGCCAACGGTCAGAACACGACCGTCATCGAACGCCGCCCGTCGTCGGATGGCCAGAACACGACTGTCGTAGAAGGCGACTAGAGCAGTCGCAGCGGCCCTTTCGCTGCTGTTCACGGTCGGCGCCTTGGGTTGAGCGCCGGCGACACACGCGAGGTTGGCATCGGCGCGAGTCCTACGTATGTCAGGCAAGATCACAGACGAGCGGAAATCGGAGAACTCCGAGATCGCCGAACTCCTTGTCGGTCCACTTCTCCGCTACGTCGGGAGCGAGACGGCGACGATCTGGGTCGAGACGACGAAGGCGTGCGAGGTCAGCGTGCTGGGGCAGTGCGCACGCACCTTTCACGTCGAGGGACATCACTACGCGCTCGTCGTCGTCGAGGGACTCGAGCCGGGATCGTCGTCGCCCTACGAGGTGACGCTCGACGAGCGGGTCGCCTGGCCGCGGGCTGACGACGAGCGGCCGCCGCCCTGCATCCGAACCCGGAAGGGCGAACCCAATGTCTGCCTCGTCTTCGGCTCGTGCCGCATCGGTGCACCTGAGCAACGTCCCTACACGCTCGCGCCCGAGGGACACGAGCTCGGGGTGGGGGTCGATGCGCTGTGGGCGTACTCGAAGAGTCTCCAGCAAGGACTCGTGGAGTGGCCCGACGCCCTGGTTCTGCTCGGAGATCAGGTCTATGCCGACGAGGTGCCCCCTGACACCGCCGCATTTATCCGGTCACGACGCAGCGACGATGGAGTCTCCCTCGACGAGGTCGCGGACTTCGAGGAATACACGCACCTCTACCGCGAGTCGTGGTCTAACCCTGACATTCGCTGGGTGCTCTCGACCGTCCCGTCGACGATGATCTTCGACGACCACGAGGTTCACGACGACTGGAACATCTCCGATTCGTGGATCGAGGAGATGCGAGCAAAGCCGTGGTGGCGCGAGCGGGTGACAGGCGCGTTCATGGCCTATTTCCTCTATCAGCATCTCGGGAATCTCTCGCCGCCCGAGGTCGCCGAGGAGTCGCTCTTCCACGAGCTCCAGCGCGACGACGACGGCGGGCCCCGTCTGCGAGAGCGTGCGCGGCGGTGGGATGAAGATCGCGCTTCCAGTCGCTGGACCTACTACCGCGACCTCGGTCGTTCACGGCTTCTCGTCCTCGACTCACGCGCTGCCCGGCTCGTCGTGGAAGGCCGACGCCAGATGATGGCGAAGGACGAGTGGGACTGGATCGTCGAACACGCGCACGGCTCGTTCGATCATCTCGTCATCGCGACGAGCCTCCCTGTCTTCCTCGCTCCCGGGATCCATCACCTGGAATCGTGGAACGAGGCGATCTGCGACGGTGCTTGGGGTTCGCTCATACAGCGACTCGGTGAGCGGCTGAGACGAGCCGTGGACCTCGAGCACTGGGCGGCGTATCAACTCTCGTTTCGCCATCTCGTCGATCTCCTCTGCTCCGTCAGCCTCGCTAGTGACGCGCCCCGCTCGATCACGATCCTCAGCGGAGACGTCCACACGACGTACATCGCGGACGTCGACCTCGGACGCTCCTGCGGCTCGAGCCGTGTGCGCCAGGTCGTGTGCTCCCCATTCCGCAACCCGTTGCCATCGCGCGAGCGGCGCGTCATCAAGACGACCGGGTCGAGAGCGGCTGCGAAGATCTTTGGCGGCCTAGCTCGTCTCGCCGGGGTCGAGCCGATCGACGTCTCCTGGAAGCTCTCGACGCCAGGAACCTTCGAGAACTCCATCGGACAATTGCAACTCGACGGTCGACGCGCCGCCGTGACGCTCTTTCGGACCGGTTCGCATCCGGACGTGGAATTACAGACGGCCTACTCGGAGAGGTAGGCACAATCACTCCACGCGCCCGAGCGCACGGTACGAGGCGACACTAAGCTCGGTCTGCGTTTTTCTGGCTGACACGGAAATCCGTCAGCCCCGGGCTTGCCCTTTCCCCCACTCAAGCTCGGTGAGCTAGATGCTGTGCACGAGGTAGCTCGTCACAACGAGCCAGAACTCAAGGCAAAGGACAACGGCGAGGAACAGACCCCAGTTCCGGGGTGCTTCGACGACTCGAATGTCCGCAGCGCGACGGGGTCTGGCCACCATCGGTGGCGCATCCTTTCACACCGCACGAGTATCTGCGTCAGCTACTTCGTGAGCCACGCGAACCCGACGAACACCGCCAGCATCATGGCACCCAGAACCCACACCCACATGCGAAGACCTCCCCCAGTCACCTGACACGAGACTACTCGTTCATACGCGCTAACCCTACTGACGGTTTGTCGCGCGGCAACCCGACGGGGCGGCGCGGTGCTCCGCCGAGAACACGCGCCGCGCCTCATTCGGGTCGTTTCTTCTCCCCTGATGATCTAGACGCGCCGGAGCGGCAAATCTTGCGCAGAGCCTGCGCAACCAGCTCGCCGCCATCGACCTCGACATGACGTTCTGCGGTCGACCAATCGAGACTTCACCGTGCAGGCTGCGGTTTCGAAATCACGTAACGACCCCAAGGCTTGTCGAGAGTAAGGAAGTCGTCCGGCGGGCATCCTGCGAACATGCCCGATACGCAGCCCGAGGAAGAATCCAGCTCTCTGCTCGCCATTCCGCGCACTGTGGAGCGCGCGGCGGGAGAGGTGGTCCACCAAGCCTTCGAGCGCCTGCTGTCCTCGGACACCAAGGTGACGAATGCGGCGGAAGCGAAGGACCTTCTCGCAGCGCACGAGGACACCGAGGAGATGACGGACGCGATCCAGCGCTTCGTCGCCATTGCAACGCCGGTGGCGAGGTTCGCCTTGCGCGGAGTTCGATTCACGCGCGTCCCCTGGGTGCTCCTCGCGTCGTCGGCAGTGTCGATCGGAGTGACGGTTCGAAACGGCGTGCGCGAGCTGCAGGCTATCTCCGCGCTGCTGGCTCATCGTTTCGAGCATGAGCTGGACGGGCCGGCGAATCCCGCGCTCCTGCAGAAGCTGACATTCGAGCTTTACCTCAAGCCGCGCCGAACTCCGGATGTCTCGGATCTCGGCCTTCCTCTCGCCCGACTCGCCCGGCGCTGGATCATTGCAGGCGCGCTCGGTCGGAACACCCGCGGGAAGATCGAGGCGGCACTCGACGCCGCGGAACGTCTCGACGTTCGGTCTTTCGCCGCGCAAGTGCCGTCGGCGACGTCCCGTTCCGCCACGATCGAGCCACTGATGCAACCGGCCGAGGAGGACTAGCCTTCGCGCTGTCTGCCCTCACGTGCCTCGGGCCTAGACGGTGAGCGACGCTCAGCTGAGCATTTTCGGCGCTGGCAACCTGAAGTCGATTTACGCAGGCTGCCCGGTCACCCGGCCCGCCTCGAGCTCGCGCTCCTGATGCGCCGCGGCGTCCCAAGAAAAAGAAGAGTGGCCGCTGGGGAGCGGCCACTCGGGAGTAATCCTGGGGAGGATTGGGTGCCCAGACTTTCGTGGGATTCGGCGCTCGTCTCATCCCCCTTTTGGGCCGATCCCGGATTTGGCAAGGACAACAGCTGGGCTGGTGGAGTCAACGGCAACAACACCGGCATCGCTAACGCACGCTTTGCGGTAACCGCCAGGGCACCTTGCCGTAACTGCGTTCCTCCGCCCAAGGACATCGAAAACCCCGCGTCCGCGGGGGGGTTTTCTCCTGCTGCGGGGCACAGGGTTCCCGGCGGAACCGCGACAGTCACGGCGTTCGGAGGGCGACCGGCCCTTGCAATTCGTTTGCTGGCATGCAATGGATACCGGGCACGTCAGGTCAGGCGCGGCGCTGGAGGGTCGGCCCGCACACCGGCAAAACCCTGGGGGGGACAAGTCTTCCGGGGGTCGACGGAGAGGTTGCCGCGCCTGCCCCCCCGTCTCACGGGCGGCGGTTCTCCCTCTAGCTGCCTCGGCGCCTTCGTGCAAGCACAATCGCGATCGCTGCGAGGGCGATCGTCAGCGTTGCAATGAAGATCGTCATACCAAGAGTTGAGCGCCTGGCTTTGCTCGCCACATCAGGGGATCCTCGGAGATGATCGTCTACGCCGTCATCGACGACGCCCTCTCGCGCGACTCCCCACTCGCCGCGGAGACGCGATTCGCGATTCATCGAGGAGCTGCGGGGCGCCGATCCCGAGCTCGCCGCGAAGCCGCGGATCGAGGAGCGCGAGTCGAGGCGGTGCGGGCCGAGCCGACCGTCCAACGAGGACGACGGGCGACCGAACGGCCGCCTGGCCAAGCCGCTTAGCGACCTGCCCCGAGGGGAAGAAGCTGATCGGCGGAGGGTTCGTGCCCAACCTGCATCTGCCTGAGGGGTATGTGGCGATGACGGAGTCGGGACCGAGACCTGCTGCCCTAGTCGCCTGTGAGCCGGTCGTAGTACGCGCTCGCGATCTGCTGAGCTTGGTCCTCCGAAACAGATCCCGGAACCGCGTGGCCGTGCAGAACCATCGTGTAGACGATTGAACCGTTGGTGAAGCCGATCCAGTAGTCGTCTTGTGGTTGCTCATCGTTCGTTCCGAGCCTCTCGATGTCCTCAGCCGTTGCGACGCGGTGGACGCCCCGTGCATCGGGAATGTCGTCCACCTCGAAGCTGCTTCTCTGCACGGCACAACTCATCGGGCACGGCTTCATCTGATCCGTTTCGAGCCAGTCGAGCGCACTCGTCGCTCCGTCTTCGGAGCCCACCTCGATGAATGAACTGAAGACATGCACCGAGGTCTCCGGCGAATGCGTCTGTCCGAAGAAACGGGCGTCCGCACCCGCGCCCTTGAAGTCCGCGCTGTCGAAGACCTCGGCCATCTCGTCCGTGTCGGGGTCAATCGACCGCTCGCTCAGGGCCGGGATGAAGATGGCGTAGTCCGTGGTCGTCTCTCGCTTCTCGACAGGATCAGCCTTCGAGCCGGGCGCATCCGCGGCGGTTACGAATCGCTGCGCGACCGGAACCGGTGCGGCCGTCTCATCGTCGCCGCCGCAGGCGAGCGAGCGCGATCACCGCCACGGCTACGAGAAGTGGGGCTAAGAAGCGCACCGCCCGTCGATCCTAAGTAGTGCAACAGCGGTCTACAAGCCCTCTCGTCGATGTCGGTAGCGTTCCGTTCCGTCACGGGGCGGACTTCGCGATGAAGCCTGCCTCCCGCCATTCAAGCCTCCCTTGCTATGTGCCTGCGGCCTGGGCTGCCACGTCGCCCGCCTCCGCGTGCTTGCGCACGATCTCGAAGCGATCCGTGTGCACGACGGACTCCTCGATCTCGAACTGCACATGGCCGAGGGCGACGATGAACTGACGCGGGTTCCGATGGGCTTCGTCGTACTCCGAAGCCGTAACGGGGATGCGCTCGGCGCAGGCCATCGAGGAGCACTCGCAGAGGATGTTGAACGTCGCGTGCGCACCGGCGACGTCCTTCACGTGCTCCTGGACGCGTTCGTTGACGTCGCGAAAGTACGCCTCGTTCCTCGCCAGCCGCTGCTCGCGCTCGGACACCGTCTCATGGTACGAGGACGGTCGTCTAGACGTCCGCGGGATCGGGCGCTACCGGATCAGGCCGAGTGCGGCAGTGACGGCCGATGTGCCCCGTGGGCGTCGTGAGCGTGAGGACGCCGAGCGCTGGATCCGCCCGGTTCTGTGCGGCCGCGCGCTCGCCACGGCCCGAGCCGAGCAGCGGCGAGGATCAGGAAGAAGATCGCGAAGCCGGTTCGTCGAGTACGCATTCGGCCGCCCTGTAGCGTCGAGTCTCGACGTAGCGCGTGGCTAGAACGTCGCGTCGCGAACGCCTGAAACGATCGCGACGAGCACGATCGCGGCCACCACGAAGCGGTACACGACGAACACGCCGTACGTGTGTCGGCGGACGTATCCCAGGAGCCACTCGATCGCCAGGAGGCCGCTTCCGAGCGCTGCGAGGGTTCCGACGACGAACGGGCCCTTCCAGCCGTGTGGCAGATCGCCGAACACGACATCTTGCAGCCCTTTCAGGAGCACGGCGCCGAGGACGGTCGGAAGCAGCAGATAGAAGGAGAACCGCGCCGCGCTGTCCCGGTCGAGCTTCAGGAAGCGGCCGGCGGTGATCGTGATTCCGGAGCGCGATACGCCGGGCGCGAGCGCGAGGGCCTGGGCGAAGCCCATGGCGACGGCGTGGCCGAGCCCGAGATCGCCCATCGCGCGCGTCTGCGGCGAGCGGTCGGCCGCCCACAGCAGCGCGGCGCCCAGGGAGAGCAGAATCAGGATCTGCCATGGCTCGCCCAGGTGATCGGCGATGGCGTTCTCGCCGAGCAGCCCGATGACACCCGCCGGGATCGTGGCGACGAGCACGAACCAGGCGACGCGCTCGTCGGAGCCCTCGATGCGGCGCCGACCGACAGAGTGGACCCACGCGCGTACGAGGCGCACGATGTCGCGCCAGAAGTACGCGGCGACCGCGACGAGCGTTCCGAGGTGGAGCGCGACGTCGAACGTCTGGTTGAAGCGGTCGTGCTGCTCGAGGTACGTCCAGTCCGCGCCCCACGGCACGAGGATGAGATGCCCCGAGGAGGAGACCGGCAGGAGCTCAGTCAGCCCCTGGACGACCCCGAGGACGAACGCCTGGCCGTCCGTCAGGGCCGCCGGGTCATCCCCCACTCCGAGGAGCGTCAGGACGCCCGCGACCGCGAGCGACACTCCCGCGACGCTGAAGACGAGGGAGCGGCGCACCCGCGGGATCCTACGCAGTGAACGCCGTGGCGGGCGTGAAGAAATCAACCGCAAATTGCGGCAATCCGGTGAACGCGTCGCTTGACCGCTTCGGGCCTGTCCCATAGGTTCCCGCTTGCACCGAGCACGGAGCGCGACTAGGTCGAAGCTCAGCTCGCAGGCTCTACGCGGAAGCGGACGGTCAGCGGGTCGAGTGGACGAAAGCGCCACCGGCTCGGTGAATTTTTGGTCCGACGCTGGATGTAGGATCGGCCGCGATGCATCTGCGAGCCCCGAGCGTCGACCAAGGCGTCCACGCGTTCGTCTGGTCGGTCGTCTTCTTCCTCTACATGTGGCTCGGCGCGCTCGCCGTGGACGTGCCGGGTGGGATCGCGTTCGTCGTCTCGCTCGTCGCGGCGGCGGCGATCTTCATGTTCGTCCGCCTGCGCGGCGGACGATCCCCTCGGTAGTCGAGAAGCTAGTGCCGGGCGGAGCCCGACTTGTCGCTCAGGGCGGCGACGAGGCGGTCTGCGAAGTCTCGGCCGATCGCCCGTTCGAGGCGTTCGAGCGCCGGCTCCTTGGGAGCACGATCCGACGCAACGAGGGCTGAGGCATCCGCGAGGATCCGCGTCGAGGCCGCTGGTGCGACCTTGCTGAGCACGGCGGTACTCATGACGCGTGCATCGGCGCTCCCCCGCCTGCCGACGATCCCTGGCGGGAGTGAACGGCTGTTCGGGTCGAGGGACATGCTCTCCTTGTAGGAGCGACCCCGGACGGCACGCGCGGCTAGTAGTGGACGAGCGAGTGCACGTCGTAGCCTGCGAGGCGCTCACGGCCGTTCAGGAAGTCCAGTTCGATGACGAAGAGGACTCCTGCGACGATGCCTCCGAGCCCCTCGACGAGCTCGACCTTCGCGCGGGCCGTCCCGCCCGTTGCGAGCACGTCGTCGAGGACGATGACACGCGCGCCTTCGGGAACCGCGTCGCGGTGGACCTGCAGGCTGTCCGTGCCGTACTCGAGCGCGTACGTCGCCTCGACCGTCTCGCGCGGGAGCTTGCCGGGCTTCCGGGCGGCGATGAAGCCCGCGCCCAGCGCGTACGCGAGGGCGCGCGCCGAAGATGAACCCCCGCGCCTCGGCGCCGAGGATCAGAGCCGGCTCGCGAGGGCGCGCCCACTCGGCGAGCTGCCGGATCGTCTCGGCGAAGTACTCGGGATCGGCGATCAGCGGCATGAGGTCCTTGAAGACGATCCCCTCGGTCGGGAAGTCCGGGACGTCCCGGATGCGGTCTCGCAGATCGAGCGTCGTGGTCATCCGGTGCGCTCCACCGTCGACTCGAAGGTCGCGCACGAGCAAGAGGTGCGAGAGCTCCTGCGCCACGCGCGAGAGCGCCTCGAGGTCGTCGAGTGCGTTCTTGCGGCGTTCTGCGTTCCTCGAACGCAGGCCCGGAGCGACGAGTTGCTCGATGAGTGCGGCCTGGCGGCCAGCGCCGGTCAGGAACGTGCGTAGGTGGCGCCCGTCGATCCCGAAGCGTGCGAGGCGCGCACACGCCGCCGCGATGTCCGCGTCGCTCTCTCCGTAGATGCGTTCGCCGCCTTCGGTGCGCGAGACGAGGAGGCCGAACTCGTCCAGTTGCCGGACGAGGTCGGGCGAGACCGACGCACGCTCGCAGAGCTCGGCTTCGTCGATCTCGTCCTCGTGACCGAGGACGCCGACGCTGCGTCGCCGCGAGCGATCACCTCCGGCACCCGGGCCGTCGAGCTCCTCGCGGATCACACGGAGCGGAAGGAACTCGTCGCGCTGCAGGCGCAGGATCGTCGTCAGGCGCTCGATGTCGTCCGGCGCGAAGAGCCGGTATCCGCCTCGCGTGCGCCGCGGCGAGATGAGCCCCTGGTCCTCGAGGTACCGGATCTTCGAGACGGAGATGTCGGGGAACTGCTCGCGGAGCTCCTCGCACACGGAGCCGATCGTGCGCAGCCTCGGCTCGGCCCCTCCCCCACGCCCGCGTCGTGTCGCGACGGTGCTCATCGCTGGAGGAACGTCAGGCGGTACTTGCCGATCTGGACCTCGTCGTCGTTCTCGAGCACCGCCGACTCGATGCGCCGCCGGTTGACGTACGTGCCGTTGAGGCTTCCGAGGTCCCGGATCGAGAACGTCTCCCCCTCACGTACGAGCTCTGCATGTCGGCGCGAGACGGTGACGTCGTCGAGGAAGACCTCGCACTCGGGCGAGCGACCGATGAGCGTCCGCCCCTCGTCGGGCTGGAACGACTGCCCCGCGAGGCCGCCGCCCGAGCGGACCACGAGCGCCGGTCCCTTGATACCCAGCGACTCGAGGAGATCGACCTCCTCGCCGTCCTCGGACATGTCGAAGCTCAATGTCGTCTCCGTTCCCGTCTCGGTCGTGAGAAGCGCGCCGCAACGCGAGCAGTAGTTCGAGGCCTCCGGGTTCTGGAAGCCGCACTCCGGGCAGTAGACGTGACTCACTCGTCTTCCGTCGGGACAGCCCTGGCCGTGAGGATCTCGCTCAGACGCTCGACGTCGGCGAGCTGCGCCTCGCCCGCGCTCACCTGCTCGCGCAGGCGCGCAACGAGCTCGGCCCGCAGGATGTCGATCCGTCCGTGGAGCACGCGACGCCGGAAGGAGATCTCGTCCTCCTCCTTCTCGAGGTCGCGAATCATCGCGCGAAGATCGTCGTCGGTCAGGGTCGTGAGATCGGGCAGTGGTTCCACCGGCGGCCTTTCCTCGAAGGTGAACTGAGTAAAGCAGCAGTCCCGGAGAGGGGTCAACCTCAGGTTGAGACTTCAGTCCCCTAAGGTTCGTGCTCGACTCGAGAGTCCCTCCCCGCGTGCGCCTCGCGCCACGCTCGGCGTGCGTACTGAACGCCGGCGCCGAGCGATAGCGCGACGCCGATCCACAGGAGCACGATCGGCCACTCCGTTCCCTCCGGCGTGACGACCACGAGGCCGAGAGCGGCGTACAGCACCCACGTCGCGAGCTTGCCCAGGAAGGTCACCTCGAGCTCGAAGCCGCCCGGCGACAGGATCCGGTACCCGAGGACGAGGAGCACGTCGCGCCCGAGGATGACGAGGCCGGCGATGAGCGGAATGCGTCCCGTGGCGAGCATGAGGACCGCGGCCGTTCCGATCATCAGGCGGTCGGCGAGCGGGTCCGCGACCTTGCCGAAGCTCGACTCCACGTGCCAGCGGCGTGCGAGATAGCCGTCGAGCTGATCGGTGAGCGCCGCGGCGGCGAAGAAGATGCCCGCGCCCCATGCCGCGCCGTCTCCGGCGTCCAGGTACAGCCAGACGAACACCGGGATCGCCGCGAAGCGCGCGATCGTCAACGCGTTCGGGATCGAGCGGCGAATGTCCGCCCAGGACACGGCGAAACACTATTGCGCGCAGACCAGAAGTCCGCAGGCGCGGACCTTCCGGTCGCGGGAGATCTCTGAAGCGGCCGCTTCGCGGCCGGTGCAGTACAGGGCCATAGCCGTGGTAGCGTCGCGCGCGTGGCGGGCACGCTGCGACTTCCGGGCTTCGTGAACGCCCACAGCCACACGTTCCAGCGCGCGATGCGCGGAAGCGCAGCTGGAGGCGACTTCTGGGCATGGCGCGAGAACATGCTGCGCGAGGCCGACCGCCAGACGCCCGAGCTCGTCCGTACGGAGTACGAGCGAACCTATCGCGAGATGCTCGCCGCGGGCTACACGGCCGTGGGCGAGTTCCACTACCTCGGCGTTCCGGAGGCGCACGCGGCGGTTGACGCTGCGGCGGCGGCAGGAATCGAGCTCGTGCTCCTGCACGTCGCCTACGCCCGTGGTGGCCTCCCCCGCTCCCGGCAGGAGTCGGTCGCGGCGTTCATCGGACAGGTGGAGGGCATGCGCGCCGCCGGAATGAGGGTCGGCGTCGCGCCCCACTCCGTCCGCGCTTGTCCTGCGGAGTGGCTTCGAGAGATCGGCCGCTACGCCGCCGCCGAGGGTCTCCCCCTGCATGTGCACGCCGACGAGCAGCCGAAGGAGATCGAGGAGTGTCTCGCCGAGCACGGCTGCCGCCCGATCGAGCTGCTGGCGCAGACGGGCTGTCTCACCGAGCTCACGACGGTGGTTCACGCGACGCACGCCGACGGTGCCGAGCTCGACCTCCTCGCGTCCACGGGCGCGACCATCTGCGCATGCCCGACGACCGAGGCCGATCTCGGCGACGGGTTCCTCCCGGCCGAGCGCGTGCGCACGCGCGGCATTCCCATCTGCATCGGCTCGGACTCGAACGTGCGTATCGATCCGTTCGAGGAGCTCCGCGAGCTCGAGGGGATCGCGCGGCGCCAGACGGGTCGCCGCGGCGTGTTCTCGACGGAGGAGCTGTACGGATTCGGGCGCGACGCCGGTGCGCGTGCGCTCGGTCTCGAGTCGTGGCCGGAGATCGACGTCGACACCGGCCATCCGGCACTGCGCGGGGTCGATGAGGAGCACGTGACGGCCGCCCTGCTCGCAGGCTGCGGCGCTGACGTCGTCGCGGCGCGGGAATGACGCATCCGGCCTGGCTCGTTTGAGGTCGCGTGGACGTCACGGAAGCGACCTTCGAGAGCGACGTCATCGAGCGCTCGCACGAGCACCCGGTCGTCGTCGACTTCTGGGCGGCCTGGTGCGGCCCGTGCCGTGCACTCACACCAGTGCTCGAGGCGCAGATCGCCGAGCGGGACGGCGCGGTCGAGCTCGCGAAGGTCGACGTCGACGCGAACCCCGGGCTCTCGGCGACGTTTCGCGTGCAGGGAATCCCTGCCGTGAAGGCGTTCAAGGACGGCCGCGTCGTCTCCGAGTTCGTCGGCGCGCGGTCGCCCGTCGCCGTCTCGTCCTTCCTCGACGAACTGCTCGCTCCGCCGCAGACGGACGGTGTCGTCGACTCGCTCCGCGAGAGCGGTGAGCTACCCGGGGTGCTGGCGGCGCTGGAGAGCGGCAATCCAGAGCAGGCGCTCGATCTGCTCCTCGCGCAGATCGCCGAGGCGTCGCCCGAGCGGCGCGAGTGGCTCCGCGAGCTCGCACTCGCGATCTTCCACGACCTCGGTCACGACGATCCCGTGACGATCGTGTATCGCCGCCGGCTCGCGACCGCGCTCTACTGAGTCGGAAGCGCCTGGAGGCGCGCGGCCCAACGTGCCGTGGCGGCGAGGTACGCGCGCTGCGCAGCCACGCCGTTCTTTCCCCATGCCCCCTCGTAGCTCGCCTTGCCGAGAGCGACCCGCGCCGGCTCGATCTGCGTCCCCTCCTGCCACTCGTTGTAGCTCGTCACGGTGACGAGGTCAGGACTTCGCCTTGAGCGCCGTCTTCCACATCCGGTCGTACGTCAGCCCGTCGTTGCGCGACCGCACGGATTCCAGCCGCGTCGCGAGTCGGGCGTCGTACCCAGGCCCGACCGAGGGGGCACAGAGCAGGCCAGCGGCGTGCGCCTGCGTGCATAGGCGCCGGAAGAGCGCGCCCGTCCACGTGACGACGTCGTAGGTGTAGAGGCCGTCGAAACCCGACGCCTTGGCCCTGCCGACGAGCGGCGTGTGCCCGAACACGCGGACGTCGTCGAGTGGAGCGAGCGCCTCCGCCCACTCCGCCGCTGGATCGCGATCGGCGTCGTAGACGTAGAAGTCCGTGACGCCGCGCTCCTCGTGGAGCCGCACGATGTCCTGGGCCGCGCTCGCCGGTGTGCGGCCGCGGTACGGCTCGATGTGGATCGCGATGTCCAGGCCTTGTTTCGCGGCGGCCTGCTCGACGAGCAACAGGCGATCGTTCTCCGGTGAGTCGAACCCCCACCACGAGACGACGAGCGTCCCGATGCCGGATTCGGCGATCTCGCGCATCTGCGCCGTGACGATCTTCGCGTTCGACGACGAGTAGAGGCCGCGGCTCGGGAAGTACGGCGTCGAGAGGACGGGCGCGCCGTCGTGGTCGACGTACCAGTGCGCCCAGCGCCCGTCTTTCGTCGGGTTCGCGTACCAGGGGTAGTAGAAGATCGCGACGCGCGCAGCTCCGCTCCCCTCGCCCGCACCGGCGGCGGGCATCGCGACGCAGGCCGCGGCGATCGCCGCAGCAACGAGCGCCGGTAGTCGCAATCCGCGCAAGGGCCGCGCGGGACGATACAGCGCCCACATGACCGACGCGGTTACGATCGCGGGCGGATGGCGGCGTATCGCTACGTGATCGTCGGGGGCGGCATGACAGCGGACGCCGCGTGCCGCGGAATCAGGGATCACGACGCAGACGGCTCGATCGGGCTCTTCGGCTCGGAGCCGCACGACCCGTACGCCCGCCCGCCTCTCTCGAAGGCGCTCTGGACCGGAAAGGAGGAGAGCAGCGTGTTCCGAGGCACGCCGGAGCTCGGCGTCGACGTGCACACCGGGCGCCGTATCACCGCGGTCGATCTCGACGCGCCGCACGGCGACCGACGACACGGGTGCGACGCACTCGTACGAACGGTCCTGCTCGCGACGGGCGGCACGCCGCGGCGCCTGCCGTCGGCGACGACGACGGCGTCATCTACTACCGCACGCTCGACGACTACCGGCGGCTGCGTGAGATCGCCGGCGACGGCGTACGCGTCGCCGTCATCGGCGGCGGGTTCATCGGCTCGGAGGTCGCCGCCGCGCTGGCGTCGAACGGGTGCGCCGTGACGATCGTCTTCCCCGACACGGGTATCGGCGCGCGCCTCTTCCCCGCGGAGCTCGCGTCGTACGTCAACGACTACTACCGCGAGAAGGGCGTCACGGTCCTCGCCGATCAGCTGGTCGAGAGCGTCGCCGCGGGATCGGTGACGACGAAGGACGGCACGACGATCGAGGCCGAAGCGATCGTCGCCGGCCTCGGCATCGTGCCGGTGACGGACCTCGCGGAGGCGCCGGGCTGGAGGTCGACGACGGGATCGTGGTCGACGAGTGCGGCCGTGCGGGCGGACGCGACGGACGTGTTCGCCGCCGGGGACGTCGCGCGGTTCCCGGTCGCGGCGCTCGGAGGCACGCGGCGCGTCGAGCACGAGGATCACGCGAACACGCACGGCCGGGACGTCGGCGCGAACATGGCGGGCGCGGACGCGCCGTACGACCACCTGCCCTTCTTCTACTCCGACCTCTTCGAGCTCGGATACGAGGCGGTCGGGGACGTCGACTCGCGTCTCGAGACCGTCGACGAGTGGGCCGAGCCGAACCGGCAAGGGCGTCGTCGCCTACGTCGACGGCGACGGCAAGCCGCGCGGGTTCCTGCTCTGGGACGTGTGGGGCAAGGTCGACTCGGCGCGCGAGCTCATCCGTGCAGGAACAGTCGTCGAGCGGCGGACCTCATGCCCTCCTCGACTGACGCGCTGCCGAACCACGCGACGACAGCGCGAGCGCGAGGACGTCGAAGACGACGTACCCGCTCGCGACACCGCTCGGGGGGTTGCCTGAGACAGGCCGAGGCCCGGGCACGGACGGCTCCCAGGTCCAGGTTCCGAGCGCCGTGCCGTACAGCTGGAGCGCGATCACGACGATGAAGACGCCGGCGTACACGGGTCGTCGAGTCAAGAGGAGGACTCCGACGAGGAAACGCGCAGCCCATCGTTCCCGACGACGACTACCGGCGGTTGCGTGAGCTCGCCGGCGACGGCGTCCGCGTCGCCGTGATCGGCGGCGGGTTCATCGGCTCCGAGGTCGCCGCAGCGCTGGCGTCGAACGGCTGCGCGGTGACCATCGTCTTCCCCGACACGGGTATCGGCGCGCGCCTCTTCCCCGCAGAACTCTCGCGTCGTTCGTCAACGACTACTACCGCGAGAAGGGCGTCACCGTCCTCCCCGAACAGCTCGTCGATCGCGTCGCCGCGGGATCGGTGACGACGAAGGAGGGCACGACGATCGAGGCCGATGCGATCGTGGCGGGCCTCGGGATCGTCCGGTGACGGACCTCGCCGAGGCGGCCGGGCTCGAGGTCGACGACGGCATCCTGGTCGACGAGTACGGACGAGCAGGCGGCCGCGCGGACGTCTTCGCGGCCGGTGACGTCGCGCGCTTCCCGGTGCCTGCGCTCGGCGGCACGCGTCGCGTCGAGCACGAGGATCACGCGAACACGCACGGGCGCGTCGTCGGCGCCAACATGGCGGGCGCCGAGCAGCCATACGACCACCTTCCGTTCTTCTACTCCGACCTGTTCGACCTCGGATACGAGGCGGTCGGCGACGTCGACTCGCGTCTCGACACCGTGGCCCGAGTGGGCCGAGCCCAACCGGAAAGGCGTCGTCGCCTACGTCGACGGCGACGGCAGGGCGCGCGGGTTCCTGCTCTGGGACGCCTGGGGCAAGGTCGACTCGGCGCGTGAGCTCATACGTGCAGGAACCGTCGTCGGGTCGGCGGACCTCGCGCCCCTCCTCGACTGACGCGCTCCGAACCACGCGACGACAGCGCGAGCGCGAGGACGTCGAAGACGACGTACCCGCTCGCGACGCCGCTCGGCGGGTTGCCCTGAGACAGGCCGAGGCCCGGGCACGGACGGCTCCCAGGTCCAGGTTCCCAGCGCCGTGCCGTACAGCTCGAGCGCCATGACGACCATGAAGACGCCCGCGTACACGGGTCGTCGCGCCAGGAGCGAGGACGCCGACGAGGAATGCGCAGCCCATCGTCCCCGACGCGTCCGGCGCAGGCAGCACGGTGACGCCGGCGATTCCCCAGATCGCCGCGGCGGCCCCGGCGGTCACGAGCAGCGCCCGAGAGCGCGGGCCAGGAGCGTCGCGAGCGAGAGCCCACCGAGGTAGACGAGGCCGTGGCCGGGTGGCACGAACGCCGGCAGGTTGTCGAGCCGGTAGTGGTAGAGGCCCCAGACGAGCGATCCGACGACCTCGCCGAGCGTCGCGATCCCGACGACGGCGAGCGTCTGCAGTCGCACCGTCTTCGGATGCAGGGCGAGCAGCGCGGCGAGCACTCCGGCCGTGGCGATCCCGAGCGCGAGCTGCCCGCCGTGGCCGACGTGCCTGATCGGCGAACGAGCACGAGGGCGATCCACGCGGTGACGACGCACGAGAGTCGCGGACGGGAGGCGGCGCACCGCCACATCTTCGTCGATGCGGCGGCCGCGGTTCGATCGAGGGATCAACTCGGACGCACTCGGCGCCGATACGTCTCGCATGATCTGGCCAGTTGCGGCACTGGCGTTCCTTCTGCTCGGCTTCGTGGTCGTCTACGGCTCGCGCCTCCAGGCGCGGCTCGAGACGGTGTCACGGGCGCGGTGCACGAGGACTCCGGCGTCGATCTCGACATCGTCTAGCGCCTCGCCCGCAGCGGTAGGCTGCGCCGCGTGATCCCGTGGATCATCGTCGCGGTCGTGGTCGTGCCGCTCGTCGTGATCGCATTCGTGGTCACGCGCCGTAACACCGCGGCGGGAGAGCAGCCCGCCATTCGAGGACGACGCTGCGCGGGCGCGTACCGAGCGGGAGTTCGCCGACGCCGAGGCCTACGAGGCGAAGTGGCACGAGGCGGACAAGGAGCGCTTCCACGAGGAGCGGCTGCCCTAGAGCGGACGACTTCGGCCGGCAGCTCTCGGGGCCGTAGCGCCGAGAACGGCCGGCACTACTCCCTGAGACGCTCGTTCCGCCCGCGCTCGCCGGCGTCACGTTCTCCGAACGCGTGGAACCTCGCGTTCGAGGGCCGAGCCGGCCACCCATCGTCCTCCCCAGGGGAGGGGGAATGGAGGACGCCAAACGCCGGCCCGGCCGATCGTCACTTCGTCCTCCCGGCCGAGAACCCTCCGACGCGGCGCGTGGGCGTCGAATCCACCTCTTGGGGGGCATGGACTCGGCTTGGCGAGACGATTCCTCCCCTGAGGGAGGAACCCTTGCCGCCAACGCCGCCTCATCGCACTTCCCGCGAGATCAGTCCCGAGCTCGTCCTCGTCGATCGGGAACTCCTGCCGATCGCTCGGGCGACCGCCGTGTCGAGCGGACCGACACGGAGGTCGGGGTCGATCTCCGCGAGGCGACGCGGCGCATGTGCGAGCTCTCGGACGTGAACCCGCCCCGCATCCGACGCCGGCTGGTCCTCGCCTACGCAGGCCCCGCGACGCTCTGGGCCGAGGCCGTCGTCCTGATCGCGGCACACATTCCGCTCGGCGCGATCTAGCGCCCCGCATTCGGAGGCCGAAGCGGGGAGCAGGCTGCTGCCGCCAAGCCGCGTGTCTGCTCTCCCGCTCCGGCCTCTTCCTTCCCCCAGTCCAGTAGATGCGGACGAGACGCCGAACTTGCGCGTTCGAGTCGACGCTCGGGCACTCGGCGGTTCAGTGCTCGCGCAGCTCGTCGAGCTGCGTCTCCAGCTCCTCGAGTCGTGCCGCGAGCGTGTCCCGGGCGAGAGTCGCCTTCTTCACGCTCTGCTCGGCGTCCGAGAGCTCGTGGCGGAGGCCTCTGATCTCCGCCTGGAGCTGCTTCTGCCGAGCCTTCGCGTCACGTCGCGCGTCACGTTCGGAGTCCTGCTTGGGCTTCGCCTTGGTCGTCGGGACGGGCACGCCACCGAACGCGTCGAAACCCGACGTCTCCACCTCGTCGGTGAGAACTCCACGAACGAGCAGGCCGCGTGTGTCCTTGCTCGAGAGAGCGCCTCGAATGTGGTCGCTCGTACGCCGGCGCATGGCCTCCGAGGCGGTGCCTCTCGAGAGATTGGCTAGGGCCACCTCGCCGAGAAGACCTGACGCCTTCCCCATCTCGGCCACGAGCTCTCGGTAGCGGTCGGGCTGGCCGGAAAGCTGTGCGCGCGCGAGGCGCTCCGCGGCGTCGGCCGCATCCTTCGCGGCTTGAGGCCTGTCGCGCGCCGCACGGTTCACTGCGAGTACGACGGGCGACGGCTTCTTCATCGCGGCGACGGCATTCGCCTCCTCTCCCCGACCCTCGTCGCGTAGCTGCCGGGCGAGCTTCTTGCGCTCCTCCACGAACGTCGCAGGTGAAACGGCAAGCAGTCTCTCCGACTCCTTCGAAGCGTCGGCCACGCAGCAAGGATTGCATGGCCGATGCGACGTGAGCACTGACCGAGGGCGCGTAGGGCTCGACGATGTAGGACTTTGTTCAGGGCGAAAGCGTTTCCTCCACGCTCCGCCGAGGGGAATGCAGGAGCACATCGACGGAAGGAGGAGGCCTGTCCCTCAAGCCGGTCGTGCTGCTATCCGCGGTCGCAGCGGGGCACCTCGGCAGCCGCTGGTGGGGGAGGATCCGCACTCCTTCCAGTGTCCGCTGCTCGGACCCGGAGACGAGACGCCGTAAAGCGCCGATCCGAACCAGTCTGGCTGCGCGTCCCGGCCTGCCTCTGGCGAACGGGATATGGAGGACTAGAGTTCTGGGCGAGATAGCTCGTCATGATGAGCCAGAACTCGAGGCAGAGGACAAGGACGAGGAGCAGACCCCAGTTCCGAGGCGCTTTAGTGGCCCGCGTGCGCGCAACGCGATGATGTCTGGCCACCATCGGAAGCGCGCATCGTCGCACAGTCGCCGGACGCATGCGCCTGTCACTTCGGGACCCACGCGAACCCGAAGAACAACGCGAGGATCATCGCGCCCATCACCCACAACATCGACGACCTCCCCCACTACCCCGACCGCAGTTCCGCCGCCTCCCCGACGTTCACCTGCTCGGTTCTAGGCTTGACCCATCCGAGGGTCGCCAACCGCCAGTCGCGCCCGTACGTTGCGATCAGCGCCGAGCTCGGGGCGTCGGTAGTCGAAGCTTCCTGACTGGTCTGTCCGGCCGCCGCAGCGGGGCTCGTCGGGAGGTGGACGAAAGCGTGCCCGGCTCGGCCATCCTCCTCCTGGGGCGCTCTCCGCCGCTGTTCGGCTCGATCCGCGCGCTCGCGATCGTGTGTTCGGCCGCACCGACACTCGCGCGCGGCTAACCAGTCCCTCCGCGGCGCATGCGCGAGGGCTTGTCTGAGGGCGTCTCACCACCTAGGCTCGTCGCCTCTCGACTGATTGGAGGAATGCCGTGCACGCAGTCGTCGTACGAGTCTCGATCAGCGACGTCGAAGCTGCGCAGAAGGGCTTGGAGGAGACCGTTGTGCCCCGCATCTCGCAGTCGCCGGGCTTCGTTGCCGCGTACTGGACCCGCGCCGAGGACGGAAGCAATGGACTTTCCATGCTCGTGTTCGAATCCGAGGACGCGGCGCGAGCGGTGGCAGAACGAATATCCGCCAGCGTTCCCGACGGAGTGACGTTCGAGAGCGCCGAGGTGCGCGAGGTAGCCGCGAACGCCTAGCGAGAAGGCGCGCGAGTGCGCGCTCACGACGACGCCGCGGCGGGCGCTCGCGGTCATCCGCGCGAACTTCGCGGCGCCGGCCGTGCTGCACGTGCACCATCCGGCGCGTAGGTTGCGGCGATGCGAGGCGAGGACGATTCGGTCGCAACCGCGAAGGCGATCATCGACGCCAACCTCTACTTGGTGCTCGGCACCGCCGACGAGCGCGGTCGCCCGTGGGTATCCCCGGTCTACTACGCGCACGTCGACTATCGCGAGTTCCTCTGGGTGTCGAGACCCGAGACTCTTCATTCCAACAACCTCGTCGCCCGCCCTCAGATCAGCCTCGTGATCTTCGACTCGTCGGTGCCGATCGGCACCGGCCAGGGCGTCTACGTGGCGGCCACCGCGGAAGAGACGACCGGCGACGCCCGTCTCGCCATGATCGACGTCTTCTCACGCCGCTCTCTCGGCCACGGCGGCGGTGAGATGGGGCTCGAGGACGTGGAGCCACCAGCCGAGCTTCGCCTCTATCGCGCGACTGCGGCGGCGCATTTCATCCTCGATTCGATCGACCGGCTCGTCGCCGTCGACCTGATGCCGTGACGACTGCGGCCTCGTCGGAGGCGCCAAACTCTGCATGTCAGTCGGCGCCAGCTGCTGCGCCTCGGTCCTACCACCGCGCGCGCATGTCCTCTTCGCTCGTCTCGCCCAACGAAAAGCCCTGCCAAGCGGCTCTTGCCCTCCGTGAAAAACGCTCGAGCCAGCGCAGGGCCGCCCTCTCGTACTTCGGCGAGCCCCGTGCTGCGTAAGAGGTGGACAAGCTGCAAGAGGTCCTCGAGCGGCAGATTCGAAGCTCGCGGGCCGCGTCCTCGGCCAGCCAGGGCGCACGGCGCTCGATCGCGGGGCGGAAGCGGACATGTGCGTGGGGCCGAGCAGTCAGGAACGCATGTTCCCACGCCGCCACGCGCTGGGTTGACCTCCGATCCCTCAGCGTTGAAACTCGTGGCGCTTAGTTCGGTTCCTCACATACTGCGGAAGGGGGAAACGCAATGCGACACTCAGGCGTGTGCCGATTCGGCGCGATCCTGATTGCGGGTGTAGCGACGGTGCTCATGCTCGCTACGGCCGCCAGCGGGGAGGTGATCTTCCGAGAGACGTTCCACGAGGAAGGACCACTCTCGTTCGAGGACTTCTGTGACGTCTCCGGGCTGACCGTCGAAGGCGCATTCACGGTTGACGGCCGCGTCCACGCGGTGCCGCACGGCCCGAGTGGCCTTGCGTACTTCGTCGAGCACATTCGTGCCACGACGACGCTCACAAACTCTGAGACGAACAAGACGATCACTGAAGTCGCGACCGTGGTGCAGAAGGATCAGCGAGTCACAGACAACGGCGACGGTACATTGACGATCCTCGTGCTCGCCACAGGGAACGACGTCGTCTACGGGCCGGACGGCAAAGCCATTGCCAGGAACCCGGGTCAGATCCGGTTTGAGATCCTGATCGACGACGGTGGCACGCCGACCGACCCGTCAGATGACGAGTTCATCGCGGACCTGGGTGTGGTCAAGGACTCGACTGGACGGACAGACGACTTCTGCGAAGCGGTGGTCCCTGCATTGAGCTGATGCAACGTCAGGCGGGGCGGGCTAGTACAGCCCGCCCCGCCTCGAGCACGCGCTCTTCGTCCGCACGGTAGAGAATGTGCTCACTGTTGTGATGCCTTGAGCATCCTTCGAGCGGTACTAGAACGCGACCAAAGCCAGAGGCGGGTGAGGCCAGCTCAGCCCGCCTGCCTCGAGTTAGCGCTCCTCGATCCGCAAGTAGCTCCGAGCTATGGTCGAGGAACCGCCTGCGGGTCGTCCTCCCAGTGCTCGACGAGCTGAACGGTGACCACTTCTGATGCCCGGACGAACGTTCGGCCGGCTCCTTCTTCGGGCACGACTTCGACCCAATCGCCCAGTGCGGACGTGCCTCTGGCTCCGAATCTCCTCACCCACTCATCGGCGTCGCCGGCACCGAGCAGCAGGTCGTGCTTCTTTCCATTGGCGAGCGTGATGAGCACCTTCACAGACCGCGAAGGCTACGCAGCTCGGCGGTCCCATGCGAAGTCAGCGTCCAGCACTGGTTCCGTGCACCCGCTTCGAGTCTCGCGCTCCTCGACCCGCTGGCTCTCTCAGCCACGCGACGGGGCCGATCTTGAGGTTTGACGTGGGCGTGCCCGTCGTGGGCGTCACGAGCGCTGGCGCAGCAGGAAGTCGAGCGTCGCGCGGTTGAAGGTCTCGGGATCCTCGTGCAGCCCGGCGTGCGACAGGTGGTCGAAGACCACCAGCTCGCTCCCGGCGATGCCGCTGTTGAGCGCGTCGGCGAAGCGCGTGGAGCAGACGAGATCGCGCGCCCCGGCCGTGATCGACGTGGGAACGTCAATGTCGCCCAATACCCCGCTGGCGTCGTGAGCCAGGACCGCATCGGTCTGGGCCACGAATGCGTCCACCGGCTGGGCAGGGCGGCTGCGCACGAAGTCGACCAGTGTGTCGACGACCTCCGGCCGCCCCACGTACATCTCGGGCGTGCCTACGCGATCGCTGAGCGAAACCGCTCGATTCAGTTCCGCCATATCGCCTCGAGCTCGCGCCCCTCGATAGGCAGGTGGCCCGCGAGCTCAGGATCGACGCCGCGAGCGTGCTCTTCGCAAGCCGGGCGCACCGTCGGATCTAGACAGCGCTTCACTCCTTGGGCGCGCTGAGCGCGGCGAGGATCGCAGCGGCGAGCAGGAGCTGCAGGCGCGCCGAGAACGGACCCGAGCGGTGCCAGCCCTGGTAGTGGAAGAGTTTCCTTCCGTGGGGGCGCAGGAGCGGAAGGACGTGCTCGAGGTCAGGCGCGGAGCTCGCCGCAGCACCAAGTGTGGCCGGATCGAGCGGTCCTCGCCGCACGGCGAGCAGGAGGACGCCAGCGAGGCCGCTGCCGATCTCGAACCGACGCGAGCGGAAGTCTCGGTGCGGAACGCGATCGCCCGCAACGTGGAGAACTGGCCCAAGGAGGACTGCTGCGAGCCGCGAGCCGCTGGCAGCACCCGCCGCAGCGCCGGTCGCCACGTGGAGGGCAACTATCACGCCCGCCTAACTAGCAGAATGCCGGCGGCCCATTGAAACGAATACCGCGCGCCTAACTCGTGGGTTCGAGAACAGCCAGCGGACAGACGTCCGCATGGGCTCGACGTCCGATTCCATCCGCGACCACGAGTACGGTCCACCCATGGAAAACGCCGATCGTGACGTGCTCGAGTTCATCGGCGATGAGGGGAAGACGGTCGAGCAGATTTCCGACCGCTTTCCGGCGTTCGACGTGGAGCGCCTCGTTCGAGCTGAACTCGTGCGGCCGCGTCGGACCAACCGTGCCAACACGCAGTCGCGCCGCCCCTCGCCGTCGCCCGACCCCACGTTCTACGTGCTCACGTCTCGCGGAGCCGAGGCGATCGGCCTTGAACCGCACACGCTCCATTCGGACTGACGACCGCCGTAGCGGTCTCGGCAACTAGACTCTGAGGGTGGGGAGAGTGCAGGAGCGAGCAGCCGAGGAGCGTCAGGCGAAGCTCGAGCACATCCGCGAGCAGGTTTCTTCGGGCGCTCTAGTGATTCGTCAGATGACGCACGCCGAGCGGGCGAAGTGGGACAAGCAGCGTGCGTTCCTCGATGCAAACTTCACCCCAGCAGAACGCACTCGCCGCGACTCTGTGCTCCGGAATCGGCGCCAACGCGCCGAACGCCTCCTCGAGCTCGCGCAATAGGTCCCGCAAGCGGCGAGCAGACTGGCTGGACTGCCTGCTGGTCAGGAAAGCCCAAGTGCCGCCGACGCGCGCCACTGCGCGTGCGGCGAGGAGCCTAGGCGAACAGAGTTCCCACCTGGCAGGGCCAGAACGCTGGTGGGCTAGCAGTGCCTCGTTCCGTCCGCGCGCCTCCAGCTCCCGCTCCTCGATCCGCAGAGAGCTCGTTAGCTCGGGATCATCGCCGGACTTTCGACTTAAGCGATCCGCCAGGCGCTACGCACTCGTTTCGAGTAGTTGCTTCAACTTCTGCGAATTCTTCGGCATCTCCCTACGCGCCTGGCGACGGACGACGAGCGGCACCAGAAGCTTGCCGAGGCCATGCCCCTCGAAGTCGAGCACCATCGTCACGCGCGAGGCCGCTCCGTCTCGAAGCGGGTCGATCGTGCCCTTGACCATCCCCCTCACTGGACCGTCGACACCACGAACGCTCCAGCTTGTCGGGGGGTTCAGGTCTGTGAGCTCCACCGTCATCGCCATGTCCCGACGCCCGACCCGTCGCGTGATCACGACCCTCGTTCCGTCGACCACAGGCCCCGTACCCTGCTGGCGCACGCTCACAGCACTCTCCTGCCACTCGGGGACATGCGACGGGTCAGTCACGTACGTGAAGACGTCTTCGGGGCGACGGTCGATCTCGATGCTCTGCGTTATAGGAGCCATCTCGCCTCCTTCCGATCCTGTCGGCGGGATGATTCCATACCCCGATGCTGCGAAGCGGAGCGCCTCGGGTTCAGCCCGCCTGCCTCGAGCTCGCGCTCCTCGGTCCGTACGAGGAACAGGTCGCTTGACTCTCGATGCGAATCCGCCGATAGCTGTTGCGTGTTCGACATGGCGTATTTCGGTGGAGCCTTCGCCGACAGAGTTCGAGAGTTCAGCCACGAGCACAACAACGCGCATGTACGGCTCGAAGTTGTGACTCTGAAGGGAGAGCGGCTCGATGCCCTACAGCTACGTGCGGACGAGAAGGGGACAAGCATCTCCACACGTGATGGCCGACTGGTCTTTCTGCCGTACTCCCTTGTCGCGTACCTTGATGTCGCGATCTTGCAGGATCGTCGCGTTCCAGGCTTTCAGCTTTCTGTGGGGTCCGAGGCTGACGCGTCCTCGCCACCAGCCGAACTCGCGGCCTTAGGGTAGGCCCGCTCGCCTCTAGCTCGACGCTCCTCGATCCGCAGCTTGGCCGCAACCTCGGGCTCATCGCCCCGCACCCCCTCGATGCAGCGTTCGGCCTCGATCGCTCGCAGATGATCACGGCAGACGATGATCGCGGCAGCCGGCGGTGTCGAGACGGCGTGACGTTCTCCGAATAGGATCGATCTCGAAGGAGGTCAGATGACGAAGATCTGGGGTCTCTCCAAGCGCGACGCGGAGTACGGTTCCGCGCCGACGCCCGAAGTGCGCTGCGACAGGTGCAAGTACATGTTCCCGCCGCTCTCGCTCGGCGGGTGTCGGTTGGTACGCGGTGTGATTAGCGGCTCGTCCAGCTGCAAGGAGTTCGTCCCGCGGCGTCGAGCCGACACCGACCTCGGAGCGGAGATACACGGCGACGGCTAGCGGCTGGTCGGATGCTGACCGAGTGCTGACCGGCGTTGACCAGCGTCAGAGTTCCGGCGTCAGCAGGGCTGTGCGATGGCGGGCTCGCTTCCCGCCACCGACATCTGCCTCAGAGTGCGGTGGCGGAAGACACCGGGCCGACCGGCGCTGTCGGCACCCACGGACCCTCTATCTGGGTTGCCTCCGCGTCGCCCGGCCAAGGCGGCATCGTGATGCACAGAAACCGCAGCGCTTCCGCCCCGGTGCAGCGGTACTGGAAGGCAGTACCGACCGGGATGTCGATGGAGACACCCGGCGTCAGAACGGTCACTTCTTCCCCGCTCTCGTCCCGGCGCCAAATTTCCCCCCGGCCGGAGAGGACGTGCCAGAACTCGCTCACCGTGGCATGGACGGTCGCCCGGTTCACCTGCCCTGGCGGGACCGTGGAGTGGATCATGTCGCCGGTTGTGCCCGCCATCAAGTAGCGGATCTCCGCCCCGGCGGGGGAGCGGGCGCCGGGGGTCTCGGGAAACGGGCGGGTCTGCATGGGCACTCCTTCGCGGGCTCGTCCACAGCCTAGGCGGTCACCGCTGGCAACAACGGAAACACCCGCCCCTCAGTAGTTGCCGTAGGCGGGGTCGCCAGACGCGCTCTCTGGAGTTCGAGCGCAGTCTTGTGCGAGGTGAATCTTCCGCGCGCTGATCCCTAGGGCTGAACGCGGAGACAAACGTGACCTGCTTGATCAACGTGTTGCCAGGCATCGTCGTCCTCGCGTCCTGTGGTGGGGCCTGCGCGGACCCGCCGGTCACTGCGCGAGAGACTCGGAAGTTGCGGCGGTCGAGTCTCTCGCGCAGCTCTGCCATTCGTCACGCGACACTCGAGGGCTCGCGGCAGCTCGCCGAGGACGAGCAGATAGACCCAATCGTGTCCTAGTCGGGCGCGGTTCAGGAGGGACAGGCTTCGTTCGATGGCGCGCCTGGTCGAAGAGGTCAGGCGCGAGAACGCAAGGCACCAAGCAGAGCGGGGCCAGGAGGTCAAGGAATGGATGTCAAGGGCGCAAAGGCGCTGAGCGAGCGCCTCGCAGAAGCCGCAGGCAACGTTGATCCATCCCCCGCGAAAGCGGTGGATTCAGGAGACGCCGACCGAGCGTCAGAGGTCGCCGACACGGCGGCGAAGAAGTCCGTGACGGGCATCGAGCTCCGCTAGTTCGGAACCACTCCAACCACGTGTTGGGAAGACGTGTGGGGGTCGCGGCGGTGATCCCCACTCCTAGGTTGAGAGGGCCCTGCTCTCTACCAGCACTCACCGCCTGCCGAGTGCGGCGGGAACGGGTCGCTCAGCACAAGAAGGGCCGGGAAACCGGCCCTTCTCCTTTTCGAGCGCGATCGCTCCATCCCGCGGAACTACGCCCCGCTCTTCGAGTCGTGCCCGACCTGCACTTCGCGTTCGAGCCGCGCGATCTCGCCCTTCGCCTCGATGATTGGGGCTTTGTCTGCGAGCTCCTGAAGGGACTCGTCACAGCGGATCAGGCTTTGGGACCCCTTTGCATGCGCCGCGATCGCCGTCTCGCAAGTGACGTGGGACACTCTCCCGATGGACATGCCCGACGTCCACTACGCTCGAGCGGGGGGAGTCGCGATCGCGTATCAGATCGTCGGCAAGGGCGAGACCGACCTCGTATACATGCCCGATTGGATGTCGAACCTCGTCTACTGGTGGGAGGTGCGACGCTGGCGCGCGTTCTACGAGCGTCTTGCGCGATCGTTCCGCTTGATTCTCTTCGACAAGCGCGGCCGGTTTGTCCGATCACGGCCCGCATTACGCGGCGCTCGAAACACGAATGGAGGACACTACGGGCGGTGCTCGACCGAGCCGAATCAAGCGCGACGGTGGTCTTGGGAGCTCATGAAGGCTGCGGGATGGCCGCGCTCTTCGCAGCCACCTATCCGGAGCGCACGAGGGCGTTAGTGCTCTTCCACCCGGATGTGCTCGGCCCAGGGACAGCCGATCGCGAGACGCAAGAGGAATTGAGCAGGCTTCGCGAGGAGTGGGGCACGCAGGAGTTTGCAGACGAGCTGCTCGCGCTCGGGACCCCGTCTATCTCCGCAAACGAGGAGGACCGCCGCTGGTTCGCGAACTGGCTGCGCGTTGGTGCTAGCCCATCGGTGGCACACGCGCTCAACCGCGCATACTTCGAAACCGACCTCCGCGATGTGCTGCCAGCCGTACGAGTGCCAACGCTCGTGCTCTACCGGCCGGTGTGGGAGGGGCGCTAGAGGTCGCCGCACGCATTCCCTCCGCCCGCGCAATCCGCGTTTCCGGCAGCGACCCGCACGGCATCTTCCTCTCGCTCGACATCGCCGATGAGATCGAGCGGTTTGTCGCGGGAGAAGAAGCACGATTCGTTCCCGAGAGCGTCTTGACGACAGTCCTGTTCACCGACCTCGTCAGCTCGACGGAGCATGCGGCGCGGCTAGGTGATCGGGCCTGGCGCGACCTTCTGACGCGCCACCACGCCGACGTGCGTCGTGAGGTGGGCCGCTACCGCGGCGAGGAAGTTGACACCACCGGAGACGGATTCTTCTGCCGCTTCGACGGACCGGCGAGAGCGATGGCATGCGCCCGCACGATCATCGAGGGGGCGAAGGAGCTAGATCTGGATGTGCGCTCTGGGATCCATACGGGCGAGTGCGAGCTCGTGGGTGAAAAAATCGCCGGTATCGCCGTTGTCACGGGTGCCCGCATCTCGTCGCTTGCGGCCCCCGGCGAGGTGCTTGTCTCGCGCACAGTCAAGGATCTTGTCGCGGGTTCGGGGTTCGCCTTCGAGGACCGTGGCGAACACGAGCTCAAGGGCGTGCCCGGTACTTGGAAGCTTTACGCGGTCGTCTCCGCGTAGCACACCACGATCGATCACGGTGAAGGAGGCGAGGCGGGCGGCAGCAGGCGTGGCTGACGAGGGGCTCGCTGTTCGGCTCGCTGAATGCTTCTTTGTTGGCCGAGTTGGCAGGAGTCGCTAGCGAAGCCGAGTCCGATCGCTGAAGTTCCCGAGGGAAGTTCGCCTGGCTCGTAGACTGAGGACTCTCGTCTCGCCAGATCCGTCGCGATGCAGCCGGCGGCGGCGGCTTTCCAGACGCGACGGCTCGGACGGTCTACTACAAGAGCGGACGCACGAGCATGTCTGGGTCGGTCCAAGTCGGCGCTGACGTGCTTCTGCGGTGTCTCTCGTCGGCGCGTCTAGCGACCTCCACGATCACGTCGGAGGCAACTGGAGAGCCTTGTTGCGGAGAGTCGCGCTGCGGCAGAAGTGACGCAAGGCTCGGCGTTCGAGCACTGAACTCGCTGCTGACCTCGAACGCCTAGGAAGTCTCCACGAGCGTGGCCTGCAAACCGACGAGGAGTTCGCGGAAGCCAAGGCCCGTGCATTCGCGAAAGAGCAGGAGCCACCGGCCGCGGCGTCGATGAATGCCCCCGCCTGAGTCGATGACGCGCGGCGACCAACCGCGAAACGCCCCGAAGGTACCAGGGTCGTCGGTTGGTGCCCCGCGAGTCGGGGTTCGGTCGGAGTCGGGGAGGCCGGATTTGAACCGGCGATCTCGTGTCCCCCAGACACGCGCCCTAACCAGACTAGGCCACTCCCCGAAGATGCTGACTAGATGCTGACCAACTGCCCTGCAACGCCTCCAGTTTCCGCTTATCTGAGCCACATTCGGGGTGAATACCGCTACTCCCCAGACTAGCGCGCTAACCAGGCTGCGCCACGCCCCGTGGCGCCCGGAACCTTAGCGCTCTCAGAGATTGCGCCGAAGGAGGACGAAGCCGGGCGGGACGGCCGCGAGGAGCGCGATGAAGGGCATCAGCGCGCGGCCGCCGTGACGGCATACGCCGTGCGCCAGGCAAGGATTCAGTACCGGTCGAAGAGCACGCCTGCGGCCTCTGATGATCCCTCGCGTGCACGGACGACGAGGTCCGTGTCTGGGCGGCCGTTGCACTCCTGCGTTCAATACGTCCGCGACGGGTCGAAGTTATCATCGCGGCGAGAACGCGCCGGTGCCGCTATGCGAGGCGTTTGTACAGGCGGTCGATCAGCTCGGGCATCGCCTCGAGCTTGTCGGTGATGACGCGGATCCGGTACTCCCGGAAGTGCTCGGGCTCGACGCCGAGCGAGTCGGCGATCCGCGCGATGACGTCGTTCGACGGTACCGGGCGGTTCCCGTGGACGATGTGGTTCAGGTATCCGGCCGAGAGATCCGCCTTGAGCGCGAGGCCGCGATACGTCGTTCCCGTCTCCGTCATCAGCCGCTCGATCGTCGGCCCGAACGGATCGTCGCTGTATCTGCGCCGTCTCGCCATCAGGCGTCCTGTACCCATTTCAGCACGTCCGCGATCGGTACGCGGCCCTCGGCGGCGCCGTCCCGCTTGCGCACGTCGACCGCGCCGTCGTCCAGCGTCTTCTTCCCGACGATGACGCGGAGCGGGCAGCCGACGAGATCCGCGTCCGCGAACTTCTCTCCGGGCCGCTCGTCGCGGTCGTCGAGGAGCACGTCGAAGTCCTGAATCGGACAGCGTCTCCGCAACGTGCTCGGCGGTCGTGAGCACCTCTTCCGCCCCACCGTGCAGCGCGAGCACGTGGACGTCGTACGGCGCGATCGAGGCGGGCCACACGATCCCGTTCTCGTCGTGGGACTGCTCGACCGCCGCCGCCATCACGCGTGCAGGGCCGACGCCGTAGCTCCCGCCGACGAGCGGTCGCTCGACGCCGTCGTCGTCCAGGAAGGTCGCGTCGAGCGGCTCCGAGTACCGCGAGCCGAACTTGAAGATGTGCCCCACCTCGATCGCGGTCTGGAAGCGGAGCGTGCCGCCACAGTTCGGGCACGTGTCGCTCTCGCGTGCCTCACGGATGTCGGCGAAGCGCGCCTCGTAGTCGCGTCCCGCCTCGACGCCGAGGAGATGCCAGCCGTCCCGGTTCGCACCGGCCACGTACTGCCCTTCGCGCAGGGCCTCGTCGGCGATCACCTCGACATCGACCCCGACCGGGCCGAGCGATCCGCCGCTTGCGCCGAAGGCTGCCTTGATCTCGTCGTCCGTCGCCGGGCGGTAGTCGCTCTCGAACACGGCCAGCATCTTCGGCTCCGACAGCCGGTCGTCCCCGCGGACGAGAGCGAGTACGAGCCGTCCATCGGGTCGCACCACGGGCATCGCCTTCGAGGTCGCCGCAGCGTCGACGCCGAGCATCTGTGCGAGCGCTTCGATCGTCGTGACGCCGGGGGTCGCGACCTCCTTCGGCGCGTCGAGCCGCTCGGGAAACTCGGCAGCGCGTGGAATGCCTCGTGCGACCTCGAGATCGGCGGCGAAGTCGCCGTTCCCGCAGGTCACGAGCGTGTTCTCGCCCGAGCCCGAAGGCGCGAGGAAGTCGAGGGACTCCTTCCCGCCCATCATCCCGGACTCGGCCTCGACGGCCGAGTACTCGAGACCCGCGCGGTGGAACATCCGGTGGTATGCCTCCTCGTTCTTGCGATAGGCGACGTCGAGCCCCACCTCGTCGCGGTCGAACGAGTACGCGTCCTTCATGATGAACTCGCGCAGACGCAAGAGGCCGCCGCGCGCCCGCGGCTCGTCGCGCTCCTTGACGGAGAAGTGATAGAGCAACTGCGGGAGCTGGCGGTAGCTCGAGATCTCGCGCGCATGGAACGTCACCGTCTCCTCATGGGTCAACGGCAGCACGTACTCGCGGCCGTTTCGGTCCTCGAGACGAAAGAGCTCAGGGATCGCGTCGCGGCCGGACTGCTGCCACAGCTCGTACGGCGTCAGCACCGGCATGAGCATCTCCTGACCGCCGATCGCGTCCATCTCCTCGCGGATGATCTGCACGACCTTCTGGTGTACTCGCCAGCCGAGCGGCAGGAACGTCCAGACCCCCGCCGCCACCTGACGGATGTAGCCGCCGCGGACGAGCAGCTTGTGCGAGACCGCGTCGGCATCCGCCGGGGCCTCGCGCAGGGTCGGGATGAAGAGCTGAGACTGCCTTGCGATCATGTGAAGGCGCGAAGGCTAGTCCAGCGGGATGAGCGAGGCCTCGGCCATCGCGAGTGCGGCCGGCTTGGCCATCTTGAGCCGCTTCGGCCGCTTCATCCCGTCCGCGAGCCAGCGGTCGATCTCGACGAAGAGCTCGTCGATGAGCGTCTCGGAGGGCACCTTCCTGAGCACCCGGCCGTGCGCGTAGATGAACCCGACGTCCCGGCCGCCTGCGATCCCGAAGTCGGCATCTCCCGCCTCCCCCGGTCCGTTCACAGCGCAACCCATCACGGCCACCTCGAAGGCTTCCGGATACCCGCGCAGACGGTCCTCGACGACCCGCGCGAGGCTCTCGACGCCGACGTTGTCGCGGCCGCACGAGGGGCAGGCGATCATCACCGGGCCGCGCTCGCGCAACCCCAGCGCCTTGAGGATCTCCCAGGCGACCTCGACCTCCTTCACAGGGTCGGCGGTGAGCGAGACGCGCATCGTGTCGCCGATGCCGTCGGCGAGGAGCGACCCGATGCCGACCGCGCTCTTGATCGCACCCGCGAACTCCGTGCCGGCTTCCGTCACGCCGAGGTGGAGCGGGTACGGGACCCGCGCCGAGAGCATCCGGTACGCCCGGATCATCGTCGGGACGTGCGTCGCCTTCACGGAGATCTTGAAGTCGCGGTACTCGAGCTTCTCGAGGAGCTCGACCTCCTCGAGCGCGGCGGCGACGAGCGCCTCCGCCTGGTCCTTCCGCGCCAGCGCGTGCAGGTGCTTCGGGAGCGAGCCGGAGTTCGCGCCGATGCGCATCGGGACCCCTGCCCTCTTCGCCGCCCGGACGACCTGCTCGACCTTGTCGGGGCCGCCGATGTTGCCGGGATTGATCCGCACGGCCGCGACACCCGCCTCGATCGCCTTGAGCGCGAGCGAAGCGTTGAAGTGGATGTCCGCGATGATCGGGATCGGTGAGAGGCGCACGATCAACGGGAGCGCGGCTGCGTCCTCGTTCTTGGGGACGGCGACGCGCACGACCTCGCAGCCGGCCGACGCGAGCGCCGCAATCTGCCCGGTCGTCGCCTCCACGTCGTGCGTCTTCGTGAGCGTCATCGACTGGACGACGACGGGGGCGCCACCGCCGATCAGCACGTCACCGACGCGGATCTGCACCTCGCTGGCCACGCCTAGAGGGTATCCCGGCCGGCCTCGTGGTTCGTCAGTCGTACGCGCAGCGGTCGCGAAGCGGACGCCTTCAGGGCTCTTCGCGCGACCGAAATCCTCGCGCTAGCGAGATTTCGATCTTGCGCAGAACTCAGCCTTGCGCAGAGCTCAACTCAGCTTGCCGATGTCGTTCGAGAGCCCGACGAAGAAGAGCAGCAAGACGAGCGCGAGGCCGACCATCGAGACCCGCTCGTAGATCTCGCGGCGGACGAAGCGGCCGCGCGCACCTTCGACGAGCGTGAAGAGGATGTGCCCGCCGTCGAGCGGGAGCAGCGGGAGCAGGTTGAGAAGCGCGAGCGAGAGCGAGATAAGGCCGAGCACCCAGAGGTAGCTGTCCGCTCCCCGCTCGACCGCGTCCGAGGATGCCCGGGTGATGCCGATCGGGCTCGAGACCTCGTCGCGGCCCTCGCCGGTGACCAGTCGCCCGAGCGACTTGACGATCTCCTTCGAGACGATCCCGGTCACCTCGACCGCGCGGCCGACGGCCGGAACGAACCCGAGGCCCTCGCCGTCGAGGCTGAACCCGAGGCGATAGCGGCCGTCGACGAGTTGTGCGGACACCGGCCCGACCTTCTGCTCCTCGCCGTTGCGGACGATCGTGAGCGTCAATGCCCTCCCGCCGGAGTCGCCTATCGTCTGCGCGATCTCGTCGGCCTGCACCCGGCGGCCGTCGATCGCGACGATCCGGTCGCCCGCCTGGAGCCCGATCCCCTGCGCCGGCGACTGCGTGCCCGCCTTGAGCTCGGGCGCGACGGAGTCGATCGTCCTCGTCGCCTGCCCGGCGACGGTCATGAAGAGGAACGTGAAGAGGACGATCGTCAACAGGATGTTCGCCGCCGGCCCGGCGCCGATCGCCACGAGGCGCTTCCATGTCGGCGCCTTCCAGTACGCGTCGGGGCCGAGCGCGTCCCGGAGCTCCGTGACGCCCTTCTCCGCCGACGCTCGTGCGGCAGGCGAGACGGTGTGCGTGGCCAGAGCCTCCTCGAACTCGTCGACGGCCCCTTGGGCACCAACCAGGTCGCTCCCCTCGAGCGTCCGCTTCACGCGGTCGACGGAGCCTCCGAGCGTCGGTGCGTCCTCGACGGCATGCGAGAACCGGCGCTCCGCGTCGTGCGGAATCGGCCTGTGCATGCCCGGGATGGTCACGAAGCCGCCGAGCGGGATCGCACCCAGTGCGTACTCGATGCCGTTGCGCGTCGTCTTCGCGACCGCGGGCGGGAAGCCGATGTAGAAGCGGCGCGGGCGCAAGCCGACCGCGAGCGAGGCGAAGAAGTGGCCGCACTCGTGGACGATGATGAGGAAGGCGAGACCGAGAATCGCGATGAAGACGCTCACGCAGGTGCCAACTTTCGCTCCGCGAGTCTCCGCGCCTCCTCGTCGGCCGTAACGAGCTCCTCGAGGTCGCGCACGGGCGCGCCGTCGACGCCGTCGAGCGCGTCCTCCACGAGGCCGGCGATCTCGACGAAACGGATCCGTCCGTCGAGGAACGCGTGGACTGCGACCTCGTTCGCGGCGTTGAACGCGCACGGGTACGTCCCGCCACGCTCGCCGGCCTCGCGCGCGAGACCGAGCAGCGGGAACCGGTCGAGATCCGGAGCCTCGAACTCGAGGGTCAGGCCGGACGCGAAGTCGAGGCCGGGAAGATCGGTCGCGCGGCGGGCGGGATATGTCAGCGCGTAGGAGATCGGAACGCGCATGTCCGGATAGCCGAGGTGTGCGAGCGAGGCTCCGTCGCGGAAGCGCACGAGCGCATGGACGACGGACGTCGGATGGACGACCACCTCGATCCGCTCGTAGTCGAGACCGAAGAGGTAGTGCGCCTCGATCAGCTCGAGGCCCTTGTTTGCGAGCGTTGCCGAGTCGATCGTGATCTTCGGCCCCATCGACCAGGTGGGGTGCGTCAGGGCCTCCTCCACGGTGACTGATTCGAGCTCCTCGCGCGAATGGATTCGAAACGGGCCCCCGGATGCGGTCAGCACGACGGAGTCGACCGTCCCGGGGTCGTGGCCGTCGAGGCACTGCAAGAGCGCCGAGTGCTCGCTGTCGACCGGTAGCAGCAGCCCTTCGCCGCGCTGCCACGCTCCGAGCGCCAGGTCGCCGGCCGCGACGAGGCTCTCCTTGTTCGCGAGCGCGAGCGTGACGCCGTTCTCGAGCGCCCACAGCGTCGCTCCGACGCCTGCGAAGCCGACGACGGCGTTCAGGACGAGGTCCGGTTCGGCGCGATCGAGCAGATCGGTGAGTTCGCCCCCCACCTGAACGTGCTCGACGCCGAGGCTGGCAGCGAGGCGGTCGAGCGGCTGCGCGCCAGAGCTCAACGCGCATACGCTCAGATCGGGATCGCCGGCGATCACCTCGAGCGCCTGGCGACCGATCGAGCCGGTGGCGCCGACCAGGGCGATTCGTCGCTTCCGCATCGTCGAAGGCTAACCGCGCACGTGTTCAGCCACGGCTACGCGTTTCCGAAGGCGAGGATCGTGAAGTACGCCGCGGGGCCGGCCCAGAGGAGCGAATCGAGGCGGTCGAGCATCCCCCCATGGCCGCCGAGCAGGCGTCCGGAGTCCTTCACGTCGAGGTCGCGCTTGACCGCGGACTCGAACAGGTCGCCCAGGACGGCGGCGAGTGCGATCACGAGCCCGAGGACGAGCGACTCCGGGATCGTCAGGAAGTCGTCACGGTCCTTGTAGAGGATCACGAACGACATGCCGACCGCAGCGGCAACCCCACCGACGAATCCCTCCCACGACTTCTTCGGGGAGATCGCGGGCGCCATGGGGTGGCGGCCCAGCGTGCGTCCGACGAAGAACGCCCCGGTGTCGGCGGCAAAGACGGTGAACAGGACCGCCATGACCGCCCAGAAGCCGAAGTCGGGGATGTCACGGACGAGCACCAAGCAGCCGATCCCCGCCCCGACCCACGCGACGCCGAGGACGGTGACCGCGAACGACGTCGTCGCCGACTGCCTCACACCGCCCAGGCCGTAGACGACGAACGCGAGCACGAACGTCGCGAGCAGCCCGCCGAGCATCCAGTCGACGCCACCGACCTGGAGCCCGAGCAGCGTCGCCACGAACCCGAGGTAGCCGCCAAGCACGAGCGGCCGCAGCTCCCGCGCCATCGCGTAGAGCTCGTGGAGTGCGAGCAGGCCGCCGACGAGCGCCAGGCCGAAGAGCCACCAGTCGCCGAGGTAGACGAGCCCGATGACGAGGGGCAGCAGGACGGCTGCGACGAGGATGCGCGAGACGAGCGGGCTCACGGCGTCCTCCGCACGCGGTGAGCGTGGAGGGGTGTGGGGAACCGGGAGGTTCCCCACACTCTCGAGAAGGAGGGGGCACGTGGGGGAAACAGGGTTTCCCCCACGACCGCGAGCCGGAGTCGAGCCGTGCTCAACGCGCGCCGAACCTTCGGCCCCGGCTCGCGTACTCCTCGATGGCGGAGCGCAGGCGCTCCTCGCCGAAGTCGGGCCAGTACGTCTCGTCGAACACGAGCTCGGCGTACGCCGTCTGCCAGAGCAGGAAGTTCGACAGCCGCTGCTCGCCCGAAGTACGGATCACGAGATCGGGGTCCGGAAGCTCGGGCGCGTAGAGGCGCGCGGCGAAGTCGTCCTCGGAGAGGGTCTCGGGTGACGCGCGCTCGCGGAGAAGCGCACGCGTCGCCTCGACGAGCTCGGCGCGGCCGCCGTAGTCGAACGCGATCCAGAGCTGAAGACGATCGAGGTGGGCGGTCTCCGACTCGAGATTCGCCATCTTCTCCTGCAGCTCGGCCGGAATGCGGTCTCGTCGGCCGAAGAAGCGCGTGCGGACGCCCTGCCGGGCGAGGTCGGGCAGCTCGCGGTCGATCGTCTCACCCAGGAGCTCGACGATCGCCTCGACCTCGTCGGCGGGCCGTGCCCAGTTCTCGGTCGAGAACGCGTAGACGGCGAGCGAATGGATCCCCAGGTCGACGGCCGCCTCGACGGTACGACGGAGGGCACGCGCCCCCTCGCGATGCCCCTCGGCGACAGGGAGGCCGCGCGCAGCCGCCCAGCGCCCGTTCCCGTCCATGATGATCGCGACGCTTCGCGCTGCCGCTTCCGCCTCGTCGGGCAGCGTCAGACCTCCATGATCTCGGCCTCTTTCACCTTCAAGAGGTCGTCGATCGACTTCGTGTGATCGTCGGTGATCTTCTGCACCTGCTCCTCGGCACGGCGCTCCTCGTCGTCTCCTACCTCGCCGTTCACGACGAGCTCCTTGAGGTGCTGCATGACGTCGCGGCGGACGTTGCGGATCGCGACCTTCCCGTCCTCCGCGACCCGGCGGACGACCTTCACGAGGTCCTTGCGGCGCTCCTCGGTCAGCTGCGGGATGGGGAGCCGCACAACCTTGCCGTCGTTCGAGGGCGTCAGACCGAGGTCGGACTCCTGGATCGCGCGCTCGATGTTCTTGATGGCGCCGGGATCGAACGGCTGCACGACGAGCAGCCGCGCCTCCGGAGCCGAGATCGAGGCGAGGCTCTTGAGCGGTGTAGGCGTCCCGTAGTAGTCGATGTTGACGCGGTCGAGAAGCGCCGGAGAGGCGCGTCCCGTGCGGATCGAGTTGAACTCGTGATGCGTCGCCTCGATCGACTTGTCCATGCGCCTCTTCGCATCCGCGAGGAAGTCCTCGATCGCAGCCATGCGCCCTCCTTACGGGGTTCGGATGATCGTGCCCACGCGCTCGCCGGCCGCGACCCGCCGGATGTTCCCCTGGGCGAGCTCGAAGACGAGGATCGGCAGGCGGTTGTCCATGCAGAGCGAGAGCGCGGTCGTGTCCATGACCTTGAGGCCGCGCTCGATCGCCTCGAGGTGCGTGAGCTCGGGGATGAACTGGGCCTTCGGATCCTCGTTGGGATCACCGTCGTACACGCCCTGCACCCTGTTCTTGGCCATGAGGATCGCCTCGGCGCCGATCTCGAGCGCGCGGAGCGCAGCGGCCGTGTCGGTCGTGAAGAACGGGTTGCCGGTGCCGGCGGCGAAGATCACGACGCGTTCCTTCTCGAGGTGGCGGATCGCGCGGCGGCGGATGTACGGCTCCGCGACCTCGGACACGGCGATCGCCGACTGGACGCGCGTGTGTACGCCCTGGCGCTCGAGCGCATCCTGGAGCGACAGCGCGTTCAGGAGCGTGGCGAGCATCCCGGCGTAGTCGGCGGTCGCGCGGTCCATCCCCTCCGCTGCGGCAGCCATGCCGCGGTAGATGTTCCCGGCGCCGACGACGACGGCGAGTTGGGTTCCCGGCAACGTGGACCGCGACGATCTCCTCGGCGATCGCGGTGACCGTCTTCGGGTCGATCCCGTACTCGCGACCGCCGAGGAGCGCCTCGCCGGAGAGCTTGAGCAGCGCCCGCTTGAACTGGGTGCCGCTCTCGCGCTGCCGCGGCTTCGGCGACCTCGTCCGTGCTCGGTGCTCACGAGCCGGCGACGGAGATGCGCACGAACCGCGCGACCGAAGCACCGGCCTCGGAGAGGCCTGGCCGACCGTCTTCGACGGCTCGTGGATCCACGCCTGCTCGACGAGAGCACCGCCCGGCGTGGCCGCGAAGAAGCGCTTGTTGAGCATGCCGTCGACGATCTTCTCACGCGCGGCCTCGGGCTTCGACTGCACCTCGTCGGTGTTCTCGAAGATCGAGCGCTCGGCCGCGAGGACGTCGGCGGGCACGTCGTCGCGCGTCGTCCACTCGGGCGCCGCGAACGAGATGTGCATCGCGAGCTGTCGTGCGAGCTCCTCGGAGCCGCCCTCGAGCTCGACGAGGACGCCGATCTTGTTCGCCGGCGGATGCGCGTACGCTCCGAGCGACGTTCCCGTCGGGCGCCTCGAACCGCGTCGGGCTGACGACGACGATGTTCTCCCCGAGCTTTGCGATGAGCTCGACGCGCTGCTCCTCGAACGACTCGGCCGCCTCGGGCCCGTCCGCGTGGACGCCGCGCAGGACGGCGATCGCGAACGCCTGGAACTCGTCGTTCTTCGACACGGGCTCCGTCTCGCAGCCGATGCCGACGATCGAGCCGACGTCGCCGTCGACGATGTAGCCGACGAGGCCCTCCGTCGTCTCGCGGCCGGCGCGCTTGCCGGCGGAGGCCATGCCGCGCTCGCGGAGCAGCGTGCGGGCCGCGTCGAGGTCTCCCCCGGTCTCCTCGAGCGCGCGCTTGCAGTCCATCATCCCCGCGCCGGTCGCGTCGCGCAGCTCCTTGACGAGGGATGCGCTGATCGTCGTGCTCACTCGGACTCACTCCCTTCGGCAACGGCAGCAGGCTCGAGCGCGGGCTCCTCGGCTTCTGCCTCCTCTGCCGGAGCCTCGTCCGGCTCGGCGACAGGCTCGGCGGCGGCGCGCCATCTCGGTCGTCGTGACCTTCGAGCGTCCGGCGGCGATGCCGTCGGCGATCACCCGCGCCACGAGGTCGCACGAGCGGATCGCGTCGTCGTTCCCGGGGATGACGAAGTTCGCCTCGTCCGGATCGGCGTTCGTGTCGACGAGACCGATGACGGGCACGCCGAGCCGGTGCGTCTCGCGCACAGCGAGCTGCTCCTTCTTCAGGTCGATGACGAAGACCGCGTCCGGCTGGCGCTTCATGTCGGCGACGCCGCCGAGGTTCGCCTCGAGCTTCTCGAGGTCCGCCTCCATCGCGATGCGCTCCTTCGACGGGAGCAGGTCGAGCTGGCCGTCGGTCTTCAGGCGACGGAGGTCGTGGAGGTACGCGATGCGCTCGGAGATCGTCCGCCAGTTCGTGAGCAGGCCGCCGAGCCAGCGGTTCGAGACGTACGGCATGCCGACCCGCGTCGCCTGCTCGGCGACGGCGTTCTGCGCCTGCTTCTTCGTGCCGACGAAGAGGATCGTCCCGCCGCGCTCGGCGATGTTCCGCGCGAACTCGTGCGCCTCCTCGAGCAGCTCCTGGGTCTTCGTGAGGTCGATGATGTAGATGCCGCCGCGCTCGCCGAAGATGTAGCGGCGCATCTTGGGATTCCAGCGACGCGTCTGGTGGCCGAAGTGGACGCCGGCCTCCAGCAGCTCTCGCATCGAGACGACTGACACGCGATCAGCCCCTTTCGGTTGGTTGACGGTGGTTCGCCGGCGGGCCGGGCGGAACCGCGCTCACGGCGACGGCACCCCCGCCACGGCTGATCGCCGGGTCGTAGGGACGAACGGGGAATGTAGCCGACGCGAAGTCCTAGCTGGCGCGCGCGCGTTCGCGAGCGCCGACCTCGAGATCGGCCGGGAAGCGGAGACTCGAGGTCGAGCTCGGCTCCCGTGACGGGATGCGCGAAGCGCAGCCGGTGCGCGTGCAGGAACTGCCGCTCGAGCCCGAGGTCGCCTCTGCACGCCGTACAGCGCGTCGCCGGCGACCGGAAGCTCGATCGCGGCGAGATGCACGCGGATCTGGTGCGTGCGGCCGGTCTCGAGCCGAACGTCGAGGAGCGCGTGCGTCGGCCAGCAGCTCGCCGCGCTCGAACCACGTGACGGCGTCGCGCGGCTCGTCGGTGTCGAGCGACCGGCGGGTCGGGATCGCGGCGGTCCCGGCCGATCGGCGCGTCGATCCGCCCGCTTCGCGAGCGCGGGCGCCCGCGCACGAGCGCGAGGTAGCGGCGCTCGACCTCGCGCGGCCGGATCGCCGCCTGGAGCGCCGCGTACGCGTCCTCCGAGCGCGCGACGACGAGGAGGCCCGAGGTGTCGCGGTCGAGCCGGTGGACGATCCCCGGCCGCTCCGGATCGTCGCCGCCCGCCGCGCCGAGCGTGAGGAGCTGCGCCGGCGAGCGTCCCCGACGCGGCTCCGGCGCCCGGGTGCACGGTCATGCCCGCCGGCTTGTCGACGACGACCAGGTGCTCGTCCTCGTACACGATGGGGACCGTGACGGCCTCGGGCTCGCAGGCCCGCCGGCACGCTCCGGAAGCGCGACCTCGACGACCGACCCGTGCTCGAGCCGGTGGCTCTTCGGCCGGGCCGCACCGTCGACCGTCACCGCGCCCGTCGACGGAGCAGCCGCTCGGCGAGCGAGCGCGTCCCGATCTCGTCCCGCTCGGCGAGCGCCCGGTCGAGGCGCGAGCCCGCCTGCGCGTCAGCGACGCTGAAACGAAGAGTCGCCACGCGCGCGATCCGTGCATGCGGTGCGGCCGGTCGGCGAGGACGAGCGCGCCGAAGAGGATCGCGACGCCGACGACGATGAACGTGTCCGCGAGGTTGAACGCCGGCCACGCGACGAGGTCGAGGAAGTCGGTGACGTGGCCGAGCCGGACGCGGTCGATGAGGTTCGCGATGCTCCCGCCCAGGACGAGGCCGAGCGCGACCGGAAGCACGGGATGCCGGCGGCCGGAGCGCGCGAAGAACACGAGCATCGCCCCGACCGCGATCGCGGTGATCGCGATCACGATCGTCGTCCGGCTCGCGAAGAGCCCGAACGCGATCCCGGAGTTCTGCGACGTGGTGGATGCGAGAACGGGCCGACGATGTCGACGCTCTCCCCGAGCTCGAGCGTCCGGCCGACGACCTGCTTCGTCAGCTGGTCGGCGACGACGGCGGCGCCCGCGACGAGCAGCAGGGCGAGCCACTGCGCGCGGCCCGCGGCGAGCGAGCGCTCGGCGGACGAGACCGGCTGCAGCGCATTCGCGGTCGAGCCGATGCGGACGTCGACCTGCGGCGTCTCGATGCGTGCGGGCTCGCTCAGAGCGCGCGCTCCAGCGCCCGCTTGTCGTCGATGCAGAGCGTGGCGTAGGGAACGGCCTCGAGCCGCTCCTCGCCGATCGGGCCGCCACAGGCCGTGCAGAGGCCGTACGTGCCCGTCCTCGATCCGCCCGAGCGCGGCGTCGATCTCGGCGAGCAGGTGCTCGGCGTTCTCCTCGAGGCCTTCGTCGAGCTCGCGCAGGTACGTCTCGGTCGGCGCTGTCGGCGATGTGGTCGCCCGGAGCCGATCGCGAGGTCGCCGGTCTCCTCGAGCAGCGACCCGTCGTGGTGCACGGCCTGGCGCGCGTGCAGGAGCCGTTCGCGCTCGCCCTCGAGGACGCCGCCGGAAGCGCGTCGAGGTCGAGCGCTCGCTCATGCGCTCTCCGCGGCGGCCGCGAGCCGCTGTCTCCGCCGTCGCGCGCGTCATCCGTCGAGTGCGACGACCTTGTCGCGCGAAGCGAGGCCCGGCGACGAGCTCGAGGTCGCGCGCGAGGACGTCGAGGCATCTCGCGAGCAGCTGCGAGGACGGCGTCGTTCGCCCTGCCGCCCTCGGGCGGCGCGCTGACCCGCACCTTCCAGGCGTCGCCGTGGCGGCCGACGACCCGCGGGCGCCTCGCGCCCGGGACGACGCGCAGCCGCAGACGTCGTGCGCGGGCCGCCACGGCCCGAAGGATATCCGAGGCTCTAGCCTGCGACCTTGCGGATCCCGCTCTCCGTGACCTCCGTCGACCGGCGTCGGACGGGTCACCGCGGTCGCGGCCTCCTGTCGCTTCGCGCCGGCTTGTTCGCGGGCCAGTCCGTCGAGCGACTCGAACGCCGCGCGGAGCTGGGCGCGGATCTTGACGATGTCCTCCTCGAGGCGCCGCTTCTCGGCGGCCGCCTCGCGGGTGACGCGCCGCGCCTCCGCGTGCGCCTCCTGGACGATGAGGTCGGACTCGCGGCGGGCCTGCTCCTTCATGTCCTGGGCGGCGCGCTCGGCCGACACGAGCGTCGAGCGGAGGAGCGCCTCGAGCTCGCGGTGCTTCGCGGCCTCGGTCTCGAGCTCCTCGAGCCGGTCGGAGAGGTCGGCGCGCTCGCGCCACACCTCCTCGAAGCTGTCGGCGATCTCGTCGAGCAGCTGGTCGACGGGCTTCCGGCGGTACCCGCGAAGCCACGCCCGCTGAGCTCCACGTGTCTGATCTCGACTGGGGTGAGCGGCATCTGACCTCCTTACAGGACGGCCCCGATCAGGGCGTTGACGAGCTCGGCCGCGACGAGCAGGACGACGACGGCGACGATCGGCGAGAGGTCGAGCGGCCCGAGCGTCGGGATCCGGCCGCGGAACAGGCGGAGGTATGGACGACGACTTCGTCCAGGAACTCGTTGCAGAGCTGCGGCGACGCTGGAATACGGGAGCTGGATCCAGGACGGAGCACGCACGCGAAGATGCAGCAGGATGTAGATCGACACGAACACGGTGACGAAGCTCTGCAGCGACGACGCGGCGTCCGCGAGCAGCCCGAGAGAGGCGTAAGCGCCCATCGGACGCGTGTTCGCCGCGAAGGCGACGGTTCCTACGAAGCGAGAACTGTGCTCGCGCTCGAACCTGCACTGCGAGCGTCTTCGACCGTGACGCGTCCGGATCCCGCACTCGCGGGATTCCAGGACTGCGGAGTTGTTACGCCTGGTTGTAGAAGCCGCCGCGCTCCATCGCGCGGGCGCGCTCCTCGGCGGAGAGCTCGACGTCGCGCGGGGTGAGCAGGAACACCTTGTCGGCGACCCGCTGCATGCTCCCGTCGAGCGCGTAGGTGAGGCCGCTCGCGAAGTCGATCAGCCGCTTCGAGAGCTCGGTGTCGGCGCTCTGGAGGTTGATGATCACCGGGATCTGCGCCTTGAAGCGGTCGGCGATCTGCTGCGCGTCGTTGAAGCTCCGCGGCACGACGAGGTGCACCTTCGCCGGGCGGGCGCCGACGACGCTCCGCAGCCGCGACGAGCGCTCGCGGCGCTGAGCGAGGCGGCTCCGCCGTCTCGTCGGACTCCCAGCTCGTCCGTCTCCGGCGCGCTCGGGAGCCGCCGGACGTTCTGCCGGTCGCGTCGGCGGTAGCTCTCCTCGAGCTGCTGCTCGTCGTCGCGTAGCCGTCGTCGTCCCACTCCTCGTCCTCGGCGATGCCGAAGTAGACGAGCGTGCGGTTCCAGAGGTCGCAGAACCCCATGACCGGCCGAGTCTAGCCCTGCCGGTCGGGCGCGAAGATCGTCGCCCGACGCGCACGAACGTCGCTCCCTCCTCGACGGCGACCCGGTAGTCCTGCGACGTGCCCATGCTGAGCTCGGCGAGCCCGTGCTCGGCGGCGAGCTCCCGGAGCCGGCGGAAGTACGGGCGCGAGTCCTCCGGGTCGGTCGACGAGCGGCGGCATCGTCATCAGGCCGCGGACGAGCGGGTAGCGCTCGACGAGTCCGGCGATCTCCTCGGGCGCGACCCCCGACTTCGTCTCCTCCCCGGCGAGGTTCACCTCGAGGAGCGCGGGAACGTCGAGGCGGCGCGCCGCCGAGTCGGAGCCGAGCGAGTGCACGAGCTCGCAGAGCCCGTTCACGACCTTGACCTTGTTCGACTGCAGGTGGCCGATGAAGTGCCAGCGAAACGCGTCGCCGTACGCGGCGTGCTTGCGCTCGAGGTCCTGCGCGCGGTTCTCCCCCACGACCTCGATGCCGGCCTCGGCGAGCGCGCCCATCTCGTCGACGGACACGTACTTCGTCGCGACGACGACGGTCACGCCGGGCCGACCTCCTCGCGGACGCGCGCGTAGCGCTCGGCGATCTCGCTTGCGGCGGCGACGCTCACGCCGGTGCGACCGCCGTCGGCGAGCTCTCGCGCGGCGGCGAGCTCCGACTCGCGCCCGTCGAGCTCGCCGTTGAGCTTCCGCCGGCGGAGCTCGGCGAGGATCTCCCCGACCCGCGGCGACTCGCCGAGGCCCGAGCTCGTCGAGGTCGGCGCCGCCGATCTCGAGCCTGACGTCGCGGAGCCGCGTGAAGTACTCGCGGAGCTCGGGCAGGTCGTCGCGCGCGAGCGCGAGGAGCGGCGCGTCGGGCGCGAACGGGTCCGCGAGCGCGACGACCTGGGCGGGCTCGAGCTGCTCCGCGCGCAGCCGCTCGACGATCCGCGGCGCGACGATGATCGCCCCGACGATGCGCTCGACGTCGCGCCGCCGCACCTTCAGCCGCTCGAGCCAGTCGTACGCCTCGTCGGAGGTGAGGTCTCGCGGCGAGCGCGGCGAGCCCGAGGCGCCACGCGGGAGCGTCGACGCCGAGCTCGTCGCGCAGCGCGAGCGCGCGCGCGAAGAGCGCGCGCCGCCTCGTCGTCCCCCCGCAGGTGCGGATGGATCGCGCGGTCGGCGCCGAGCTCGCCGAGCCGGAGGATCCCGTTCGCCGCCGCCGGATCCTCGAGCAGCGCGACGAGCTCGTCGCGGAGCCGCGCGGACGAGAGGTCGCCGACGAGCCCCATCTCGATGCAGCCGCGCGCAAGCCGGGCCGAGTGCTCGTCGAGGCGGAGCCCGTACCGCGCCTCGTAGCGGATCCCGCGGAAGATCCGCGTCGGGTCGTCGATGAACGAGAGGTTGTGGAGGACGCGGAGCACGCGGGCCTCGAGATCGGCCTCGCCCGCCGAACGGGTCGACGAGGCGGCCGAAGTCGTCCGGCGCGAGCGAGGCGGCCATCGCGTTGATCGTGAAGTCGCGGCGGAACAGATCCTCGCGCAGCCCCGCTCGCTCGACGGTCGGCAGCGCGCCCGGGGCGTCGTAGAACTCCGTCCGCGTCGTCACGACGTCGACGTGCTCGCCGTCGCCGTAGGACACGACCGCCGTCCCGAACTTCCGGTGCGGCGTCGCGCGGCCGCCGAGCGCTCGCGCCAAGGCGTAGGCGAAGGCGATCGCGTCGCCCTCGACCGCGATGTCGACGTCGAAGCTCTCCTCGCCGAGGAGGATGTCCCGCACGGTCCCGCCGACGAGGTAGACGCCGTCCGCGCGATCGCGCGAGCGACGCGACCGCATCGAGGATCGCCGCCAGTCGAGGCGCCGCCCGGAGCTCCTGGGCGATGGTTGCCTCGGGCTCGGCGGGCTCGACCGTGTGCCTTCGAGCGCGCGCAGGAGATCGGCGCGGCTGACGACGCCGACGAGCTCGTCGTCGCGGAGCACCGCGACCCGTCCGTCCTCCGCAGTCGTCACGAGCGTCTGCAGCTCGGCGAGCGTCGCGTCCTCGGCCGCGCTCACGACGTGGCCGCTCATGATCCCGCGGACCGGTGCATGGGCCAGCGCGTGGCCGACCGCCTTGTCGAGATCCTCCCGGCTGACGCCGCCGACGAGGCGGCCGTCGTCGACGACGAAGACGCCGCTCTGCCCGTGCCGCTGGCAGAGCGTCATCGCCTCGCGCACGGTGGCGTCGGGTCCGACTGCGCGCGCAGGGGTCGACATGACGTCCCGCGCGGTTCGCACGCGCTCCGGCGTCGCCGCGAGCGCCTCGACTGCTCGTCGGTGGGCCGACGCGAGATCGGACCGTGCGATCGCCGATGCGGCCTGCGCGTGCCCTCCGCCTCCGAAGACGCTCGCGACCGCGGCGGCGTCGATGGCGTCTGTGCGGCTTCGAACGACGACGAAGACCCGCTCGTCCATCTCGACGAGCAGCACGAGAGCACGAGCGTCCGTGAGATCGACGATCTTGTGCGCGAGATTCGAGACGCCGTCGACATACTCGGGCCACGCCACAGATGCGACGAGCACCTCTTCGCCGTGCGCCGCGACGGGCTCGAGCCGCTCCATCAACGCGTTGAGCAGCGTCCGCTCGTCCGCCGCGAGCGGCGTGTGCAGGTACTCGTTCACCAGATCCTGACGGGCACCGTGGCGGAGGCACCACGCGAGCGCGTCCACGTCGCGCTGCGTCGTCGTCGCATATGTGAGCGAGCCCGTGTCCTCGTGGATGCCGAGCGCGAACGCCGTCGCCTCGAGCGGCGTCGGCTGCGAGTTCGCGCTCGGCGAGGATGCCGACGAGGGTCGTCGTGAGCGCGCCGTCGGTCGAGAACACGGCCGACTCCGCAGACACCCACTCGGGAGGCCCTGCTCGCCGTGGTGGTCGAAGAGCGCCTTCTCGACGTCCGGATCGAGCGCGACCAGCTCGAGCTCACCGAGCCGCGACGCGCTGGCCGCCTCGACGACGACGAGCCGGCGGATCGCGTCGAGCTCCAGCCTGCCGATCTCGGAGATCGCGCCGAGCTCCTCGGCATGGAGTCGGTAGAAGTCGCGTACGTTCCGGTTCAGCGAGCCGACGGCGACGACCGCGTCCGGGTAGAGCAGGCGCGCGGCCAGCATCGCTCCGAACGCGTCGAAGTCCGTGTTCCCGTGCGTCGCGATGACCTGCTCGGCGCGCATGGGCTCATTGTCGCCGAGGCGATCCGGTGCGTCGGCTCAGACGTGCGCGACAGCTTCGATCTCGACGAGCGCGCCGCTCGGCAGCCCGGAGATCTGCACGGTCGAGCGTGCGGGCGGTCGATCGCCGACGTGGGCCGCGTAGACCTCGTTCATGGCCGCGAAGTCGCCGAGATCCATGAGGAAGACGGTCGTCTTCACGAGCTTGTCGAGCCCGCTTCCGGCCGCCTCGAGGATCGCGCCGAGGTTGCTCATGATCTGCTCGGTCTGCTCCGCAACACCCGGGCCTGCGAGGGCGCCGGTCTCGAGCGAGATCCCGAGCTGACCCGCGACGAAGACGAGGTCGCCGACCCGGATCGCCTGGTTGTACGGCGCGCCCTGGAACGGCCCCGGCGCGCGGTCGGTGCGGATGACGTCCTTCTCGGCCATGCGCCTCTCCTCTCGTCGCTCTTGCGAGCGCGATGCCGAGGGCCTTGAAGATCGCGGACAGCACGTGCTGGGAGTCGTCTCCCTCGAGCAGTCGCACGTGGATGGTCAGACCCGCCGCGTCGGCCAGCTCGTCCAGGAACGTCGCCGCGAGGTCGGTCTGCAGCCCACCCGCACGTGTCGACGTGAGATCGGCGTTGGAGACGACGAGCGGCCTTCCCGACGCCTCGACGACGACCATCGCGAGCGCCTCGTCGGCGGGCGCGATCCCGAACCCGCGCCCCGCTCCCTCGTCCGCGAGCAGCGGCGCGAGTGCGTCGCCGAGCGCCTCTCCCGCAAGTCCGACCTCGGCCTCGGGGTCGTCGGGCGCGATCTCGAGCAGGAGCGCGAAGCCGCCGGCGCCGCCGAGCTCCTCGAGCAGATGGTCGAGGACCGCGACGCCCGTCGAGACCCGGCTCTCGCGACCTGTGAGATCGATGCGCGCCGTGCCGGCGCTCGTCACAGCTCGGTGCGCTCGACCGATGCGCCGACGGCGCGCAGCCGCTCGTCGATGCGCTCGTACCCGCGGTCGATCTGGCCGATGTTGCCGATGGTCGACGTGCCCTCGGCGCAGAGCGCGGCGATGAGCATCGCCATGCCGGCGCGGATGTCCGGGCTCTCGAGCCGCTCGCCGTAGAGCGTCGCGGGGCCTGTAACCACGACGCGATGCGGGTCGCAGAGGATGATCCGGGCTCCCATCGAGACGAGCTTGTCGACGAAGAACAGCCGGCTCTCGAACATCTTCTCGAAGATGAGGATCGTCCCGCGCGCCTGGGTCGCGACGGTGACCGCGATCGAGGTGAGGTCGGCGGGGAAGGCCGGCCAGATGCCGCTCTCGATCTTCGGGATCTGCCCGCCGAGGTCGTCCTCGACGTGCAGATGCTGCCCGGCCGGGACGCGCACGCTCGATTCGGAGATCTCCATCTCGATGCCGAGCTTGCGGAACGCGGGGACGATCGAGATGAGGTCGTCGGGCTCGACGTCGGTCACCACGATCTCGCCGCCCGTCGCCGCGGCGAGGCCGACGAAGCTCGCCACCTCGATGTGGTCCGGTCCGATCCGGTACGTCGCCGCCTCCGAGCTGCGGCGCTGCCCTGGATGTGGAGCACGTTCGAGCCGACGCCCTCGATGTGCGCGCCGATCGAGACGAGGAAGCGGCAGAGATCCTGGATGTGCGGCTCGCACGCGGCATGGCCGAGCACGGTCTCGCCCTCCGCGAGCACAGCGGCCATGATCGCGTTCTCCGTGCCCATGACGGACGCCTCGTCGAGGTACATGCGCGTGCCGCGAAGCCCGTCCGCCGTGAGCTCGTAGACGCCGTCGATGTGGACGTCGGCGCCGAGCGCCGCGAACGCGTGGACGTGGGTGTCGAGGCGGCGGCGCCCGATCACGTCGCCGCCCGGGCGGCGGCACGGTCACGCGGCCGAAGCGCGCGAGGAGCGGCCCGGCGAGGAGGAACGACGCGCGGATCTCGCGCGCGAGCTCGGCGTCGAGGTCGGTCTTGCCCACGCCCTCGGGATCGATCCGAACCTCGTTCGGGCCGGTCCACTCGACGTCCGCACCGAGATCGGCGAGGAGCTCGACCATCGTCTCGACGTCGCGGATGCGCGGAACGTTCGAGAGATGGACTTCCTCGGTCGCGAGCACGCAGGCCGCGAGGATCGGAAGCGCGCCGTTCTTGTTCCCCGAGGCGCGCACCGTCCCAGAGCAGCGGGCGGCCGCCTTCGATGACGAAGGACTGCATCGCGCGCGCAATGCTACTGGCGGTCTTCACGGGTTCCAGGCTACTCCGGGAGGTTGACGATCTCGAGCTTCGGGACGTCTCCGGCCGGCTCGAAGCCGAGGACCTGGGCGTAGAACGAGAGCTCCGCCTGAAGCGAACCGACGATGTTCTCGGCCTTGCGGAACCCGTGCCCCTCGCCCTCGTACAGGAGGTAAGCGTGCGGGACGCTGCGCTCGCGAAGAGCGCGCGACGATCAGCTCGGCCTGCGAGGGCGGGACGACGCGGTCGTCGGCCCCCTGGAGCACGAGCATCGGCGTCGAGATCCGCTCCGTGAAGTGGATCGGGCTCCGTGCCTTGTAGAGGTCGGCCCGCTCCGGGTACGGCCCGACAAGCGTGTGCTCGTACTGGAGCTCGAACTTGTGCGTCTCGCCGCCCCCGAACTGCTCGAGATCGGCGATGCCGAAGTACGACGTGCCAGCGGCGAACACGTCGGTGAAGGTGAGCGCGCAGATCGTCGTGTACCCGCCCGCGCTGCCGCCGGTGATCAGGAGCCGGTCCGGGTCGGCCTCGCCCTGGTCGACCAGGAATCGAGCAGCGTTGACGCAGTCCTCGAGATCGACGACGCCCCAGTTGCCGTTGAGCCGCTCGCGGTAGGCGCGTCCGAACCCCGTGGAGCCGCCGTAGTCGACGTCCACGAACGCGAAGCCCCGACTCGTCCAGAACTGCACCGTGAGGCTGTACGACGGGTTCGCGCTGTCCGTCGGGCCGCCGTGACTCTCGACGATGAGCGGCGCGAGCTCTCCGTCCGGCGCCTCGAATCGGGGGTTCGTCGGCGGATAGAAGAGCGCGTGCGCCATGAGCCCGCCCTCGGTCGGAAAATCGATGGACACCGGGGTCGAGAGCAGCGCGTCCGGGAGCTCCGAGCTCATGCTCGTGCGGACCGTCTCCACCTCGCTCGTCGTCGGTGTCGACCCGAAGGATTCGAGTCGGGGCCGTGACGGAGCCGCCCACGAACACGGCGTGCGACCCCTCCGTCCACACGTACGGCGATCGCCACGAGTCGAGACCGATGTCGAGCTCGCGCAGCTCGCCTGACTCGGCGTCGAGCAGGCCGAAGCGCGTGAAGCCCGCATCCTCGTACCCACAGACGATCCGTCCGTCGTCGAGGAATGCGTACGACCGAGCACCGAACACCCAGGCCGGGTAGCCGAACTCGGCATCCGCGGAATGAAGCGGCGCGCGCTTGCCGTCGCGAACGCGCTCGAGATTCCACCAACCGGAGCGATCGCTCGCGAACACGAGGTCAGCGCTCGGGCTCCACTCCGGCTGCCAGATCGACTCTCGACCGTCGTCGCCGGCGACGTGCCGCATGTTCGTCACCTCGCCGTCGCCCGCGAGATCGGCGGCGTACAGCTCGCAGCCGTCCCACGGCATCCAAGGGAGATCCCAGGCGAGGAAGCAGAGTCGCGTACCGTCCGGCGAGATGCGTGGGTTCGAGTAGAAGTCGCGGCCGCTCGCGACGACCCGGGGCTCGGCCGACCCGTCCGTCGGCACGGCAACCAGCTCGTTGACGACGTCCTTGGCTGTGTCGCTCTCCGCGTGCCGCTCGCGAACCCCTATCCAGAGGGCGCCGTCGGGGGTCACTCGACCGTCGGCGTAGCGATGACGTCGCACCGGCACCTCGGGCGTGATCGGCACCGGCTCTTGGCCGGAGTCGATGCGGCACAGGCGCTGGTCGTCGAACCTCGAAACGTACGCGATGCCGTCGTGGACGCAGTACGCCCCGCCTCCGTACTCGTGCACCGACGTACGCACGTTGAAGTCCCGCGGGACGACGTCGACGGGACGTGTGCCCGGTTCGAGCCGAACGAGCACCGTGCGGCCGGCCTCCGCAGCCCGGCCCTCGAGCCACCAAACGACCCCGTGCTCGAGCCACGGCGCGGAGAGGCGAACACCGGCCTCCGCAACCATCTCGGCGGAGATCGGCGACGCCCACGTTCCGTACGCGGACACGGTCTTCTGACTCACCTGGGGGTCCAACGGCGGCGGCTATGGTACTGCGCCATGCGGCCAACGAGAGACCAAGCGTGGGAGACGCTCACCGAGTACACGAAGAGCGAGGCGCTGCTGCGCCACGCGCTCGCCGTGGAGGCGTCCGTCGGCTTCTACGCGCGTCTCTACGGTGAGGACGAGGAGCTCTGGCGCGCGACCGCGCTCCTTCACGACTTCGACTACGAGCTCCACCCCACGCTCGACAAGCATCCGCAGGACGGCGCGCCGATCCTGCGCGACCTCGGGTATCCGGACGAGCTGATCGAGTCGGTCCTCTCCCACGCCGAGCATCTCGAGCTGCCGCGGGACACGCAGCTCAAGAAGGTCTTGTTCGCCTGCGACGAGCTCTCCGGCTTCGTGCATGCGTGCGGGCTCGTCCGGCCCACGGGCCTCGACGGTCTCGAGCCGAAGTCCGTCAAGAAGAAGCTCAAGCAGCCCTCGTTCGCGGCCGGCGTTCATCGGGACGAGGTCTACGCCGGAGCCGAGCTCCTCGGCATCGAGCTCGATCAGCACATCGCGAACGTCGTAGCGGCGATGCAGCCGATCGCGCCCGAGCTCGGCCTCCGCACCGCCGCCGACGCGGCCTAGGCGTAGCGCTCGACGAAGGCGAGGACACGGTTCCACGCGTCCTCCGACTCGGCGGCGAACTCCTCGTACTTGCGGTCGAAGAAGCTATGCGGCGCGCCGTCGTAGATCACGACCTCGTGCTCGACGCCGGCGGCGGTGAGCGCGTCGTCGAACGCCTGCGAGTCCTCGACCGGGATGCTCGGATCGTCTCCGCCCTGGAGCGCGAGAATCGGCGCACGCATCTCTCCGGCGCGCTGGATCGGCCCCGGCGAGCCGTCGTTGCCCGGACCGGGCCGTCCGTAGAAGCCAATCGCACCGGCGAGCCCGTGGTCGCTCGCGGAGGCGAACCAGGAGTTGCGGCCGCCCCAGCAGAAGCCGACCGTGAACACGGCCTCGGCGCCGCGCTGACGCAGGTGCGCGACACACGACGCGACGTCGGCCTGCACGTCCGCAGGCGTCGTCTGCTGGACATGCGGCATGTACTCGAAGTCGTCGCCGCGTTTCTCGACGCCGGCCGTCCGCCCGAAGTAGTCGAACGCGAGCCCGGCGTGCCCGCGCTCCGCGAACCGCAGCGCCAGTTCTTCGTAGAACCGGTAGAGGCCGCGGACGTCGGGCAGGATCACGACGCCGACCGGGCTCGGGTCATCCGGAGTCGCGAGGAATGCGGCGAACCGGTTCCCGTCGGCAGCCTCGAGAAGGAGGTCGTCGTGCGTGATGGCCGCCCCCGATATCGGCGGGATCGGCGGTGCGGAGTCGAGGTCGAAGCACACGGTGGGCCGACACTAGCCCAGCGGCTCGCGCCTCGACTCGACGTCTGCGGCGGACACCGCAAGGAATAGGCACGGCTCGTTGCTGTCGCGCGGCCAGCGGTAGCCACGGAACGCGGTGCCTGCCTCGATCACGAAGACGTCGCCAGCTTCGAGGATGCGGCTCGGCTCGCCACGGATCTCGAGCTTCACGCTTCCCTCGACGACGTAGAGCACGTCGTCGCGCGTGAAGATCGTCCACTCCGGGTCGATCTCCTCGCGTTCCTTGCGGATCCACCAGACGTTCAACTCCCGTCCCGTATGGAGGAGCCCGACAGATCCGTACGGCGTCTCCGTAATCTCGACGGCTTCGCGTCGCCGGATCGACTGCGGGTCGCTCACGGGGCGAGCGCCGCGACAAGGCGGTCGAGGTCGTCGTTGCTCGTCCACCAACCGACGGACGCTCGCACCAGGCCCCTCCCCGGCAGGTCGCGGACGATCACGTCGGCGTCGGCGAGCCTTGTGACGACCACCGCCGACTCGTCGGCCGGAACTCGCCACGAGACGAGCGTCGCACGCTCCTCGGGCACGACGACGTCGCAGCCCGCCTCCGCAAGCGCTGTCCGGAAGCGCTCGGCCATGGTGACGGCTCGCTCGCGCCCCCACTCCGGGGTCGACGAGAGCGCCGCGCGCAGGCCGGCCACCGCGGCCTTCGGCGTCAGATTGGGGTCGAACCGTGCCGCGCCTTCCTTTGCGTAGAACGAGCCGTCGGGCTGGTAGCCCTGCTGCGCGAGGTACCCCGGGCGGGCGATGCGAAGCGCCTCGGGCTCCGCGACGACGAGCGCCCCTGTCCCCTCCGGCCCGCACAGCCACTTCTGTCCGGACACCGTGTAGTAGTCGAGCCCGCTCGCGTCGACGTAGAGGACGCCGACCGACTGCGCCCCGTCCACGAGGATCGGAAGACCGACGGCCGCGCGGATCTCGTGCACGGGCAGGACCGCGCCGGTCGTCCACAGCACGTGCGAGACGGCGATCAAACGCGTCTTCGGCGTCACGGCGGCCACGATCCGGTCCGGATCGGGCTCGACGACAACGACCTTCGCCCCGGACGTGTGCAACGGGCCGATGAGCCCGAAGTGCTCGTCCGTGGTGGTGATCACCTCGTCCTGCGGGCCAAGCCCGAGGCCGGCGAGCACGACGTTGCAGCCGTCGGTCGTCGACGCCGTCAGCGAGACCGTCTCGGGGGAGACGCCGACCAACGCGGCGATCTCCGCGCGAAGGGACTCGCGCTGCTCGAGAAGACGCGTGAATTGCGCGAGCGACCCGCGTCCTTCGCGCAGCCCGTTCTCCTCGGCGGCAGCCATTGCCTCGACCGTCCCTCGGGCGAGCGGCCCGACGCTGCCCGCCTGCAGGTAGGCGTAGCGATCGAGGACCGGAAACTGGGAGCGCGCTTCCTCGAAGGTCACGCGCGGGATTCTGCCGACAGCCCGTCTAACGTTCGCCGGCATGCGTGTCGTCATCGCCGACCCGCCCGCGTATACGCCTCCGTACGACCGCTCCCTCGCTGCGGCGCTGGCCCGCGGAGGTGTCGACGTCGAGCTCGTGACGTCGCGCTTTCGCTTCGGACCCGTCGCATCGCCCCTCCGACTATGACGCCCACGAGTGGTTCTACCCGCTCTCGTCCCGAATGCGCGGGAATCGGGCTCGACTCGCCGTGAAGGCGCTCGAGCACCCGTTCGGGATGGCGCGTCTCGCGTTCGCGAAGCCCGACGTGATCCACATCCAATGGCTCGGAGCGCCGGAGCTCGACCGCTGGCTCTTCCGTCCGCGGAGCCCCGCAGTGCTCACTGCGCACGACATCATCCCGCGCCGGACGCTCCCGAAGACGGAGATGTGGCGCACGCTGTTCGGCCGGTTCGAGCGTGTCGTGGTGCACTCCGAGCGCGGCCGCGGGCAGCTGGTCGACTTCGGGCTCGCCGAGGACAAGGTGAGGGTCATCGACCACCCCGTCTTTCGCTCCGAGATCGACCGGCGTGACGACGGGCGCACGGCGCTCTGTCTCGGGCTGATCCGACCGTACAAGGGGACCGAGGACTCGGTCGAGGCCGTGCTCGGCGTCGACGGCGCTCGGCTGCTCGTGGTCGGCGATCCGCGCGTGCCGCTCGAAGGCTTGCGGCGTACCGCCGGCGACCGCGCGGAGTGGCGACTCGGCTACGTCCCGGATTCGGAGCTCCGGCGCGCGCTCTCGGACGCCACGGTCGCGCTCTTCCCGTATCGCGCGGAGATCGACGTCTCGGGCGCTCTGCTCCAGGTCCTCGGCGCCGGCGTGCCCGCGATCGTCTACGACATCGGCGGGCTCGGCGAGATCGTCGGCCGGTTCGGCGCCGGTGTCGTCGTTCCGCCGGGCGACACGGCTGCCATGGCCGCCGCTCTCGCGCGGCTCATCGGCGACGCCGGGGCTCTCGCAACGGCTCGTGCGGGCGCCGAACGTGCCCGCGAGGAGCTGACTTGGGATGCGTCGGCTGCCGCACACGTCGAGCTGTACGAGGAGCTCGTGTGAGACTGCGCCGCCGTCGCTTTCGCGACCTCGTCGACCGGCAGCTCGACCTGTTCGAGTCGGAGACGGAGCTCCTCTCCGAGGCCGCCGAGGCCGACGCGGCGTGGACGACCGCCGACGCGGACGAGTCCGAGGAGCTGTACGGCGACTACCAGCTCGTCGTCGACGCGATCGGCAGCGCGCTGCACGAGATCCGCGAGGCGTACGCCGCGACGTTGGACGAGGAAACCGCCGAGGAGTACCGCGCCGCGTTCGACAGGGCCGCACGGAAGCGATTCGCTCGCCTCGCCGCGTTCCTGGAGGATGCCAGCGAGATGGCGCCTGATCGAGGACTACGCGCTGATCGGCGACCTCGCAGACGGCCGCGCTCGTCAGCCGCAACGGCGCGCATCGACTGGCTGTGTCTTCCGCGCTTCGACTCGGGCGCGATTCTTCGCCGCGCTCCTCGGGAACGCCGGAGAACGGGCACTGGACGATCCGCCCGACGGGCGACTTCCGGTCGGCCGCGCGGCGCTATCGCGGTGACACGCTCGTCCTCGAGACCGAGCTCGAGAACGCCGACGGACGCGTTCGGCTCATCGACTTCATGCCTCCGCGCGAGACCAAGCCCGATCTCGTCCGCATCGTCGAGGGCGTCCGCGGTCGGGTCGAGATGCGGATGGAGCTCGTCATCCGATTCGACTACGGTCGACGTCGTGCCCTGGGTCGCGGAACGTCGAGGGCACGCTCGTCGCCATCGCCGGCCCGGATGCGGTCGCGCTGCGGACGCCCGTCGAGCTCGAGGGCCGTGACCTGCGCACGCACGCGTCCTTCACCGTTGCGGAAGGCGATCGAGTCCCGTTCGTCCTCACCTGGTTCCCGTCGAACGAGCCGCTGCCGACGCCGGTCGAGCCCGAGGCGCGCTCGACGACACCGAGTCGTACTGGGAGGAGTGGGCCGATCGCTGCACGTACTACGGCCGCTGGCACGACGCCGTCCACCGCTCGCTCCTGACACTCAAGGCGCTCACGTACGCGCCGACCGGCGGCATCGTCGCCGCGCCGACGACGTCGCTGCCCGAGGCGCTCGGCGGCGTCCGCAACTGGGACTACCGCTACTGCTGGCTTCGCGACGCGACGCTGACGCTGCTCGCGCTGCTGCGCGCCGGATACATCGAGGAGGCCCGCGCGTGGCGCGACTGGCTCCTGCGCGCGATCGCGGGCTCGCCCGAGGACGTCCAGATCATGTACGGCGTCGCCGGCGAGCGCCGGCTCACCGAGTTGGAGCTCCCGTGGCTCTCGGGCTACGAGGGGTCGCAGCCGGTCCGGATCGGGAACGGCGCTTCCGACCAGCTCCAGCTCGACGTCTACGGCGAGGTCGTCGAGGCTCTCTATCGAGCCGCGTGCGAGGGGCCTCGAGCCGTCGGACGACTGCCTGGCGGCTGACCGCGCAAGATCGTTCGACTGGCTGGAGTCGGGATGGCGGCAGGAAGACGAGGGCATCTGGGAGGTTCGCGGCCCTCGCCGGCACTTCACCCACTCGAAGGTCATGGCGTGGGTCGCGTTCGACCGGGCGGTGAAGATCGATCGAGCAGACTCGGGCGCGAAGGGCCCGTCGACCGCTGGCGAGCGATGCCGGGAGGACGATCACGGCAGGACGTGCTGCAGTCGGGGTTCGACCCGGAGCGTCGGGACGTTCGTGCAGTACTACGGCTCCGACCGCCTCGACGCGAGCCTGCTGCTCATCCCGCTCGTCGGCTTCCTTCCCGCGACCGACGAGCGCGTCGTCGCGACCGTCGAGGCGATCCGAGCGCGATCTGATGCGCGACGGCTTCGTCGAGCGCTATCGCGCGGACGCGGAGAACGTCGACGTCGACGGGCTGCCGCCGGGCGAGGGCGTCTTCCTGCCCTGCTCGTTCTGGCTCGCCGCCGTGCTCGCGCAGCAGGGGAGGCACGACGAGGCGATCGAGCTCTACGAGCGACTGCTCTCGCTCCGCAACGACGTCGGCCTCATCTCCGAGGAGTACGACCCCGAGAGCAGGCGGCTCGTCGGGAACTTCCCGCAGGCGTTCACGCACCTCGCGCTCGTCGAGACGGCCTTCAGCCTGGAGAAGGCCGCGCGGGGCGCTCAGGCGCAGTCCTAGCGACGGCCGAAGGAGTGCGGTCGCGGGAGCGACTCCCAGACGGTGTCGTCCCTCGCGACCCGGCGCGCCAGCGAGCCGAGCGACTCGAGGCTCGCGACGAGGACGTTCCGGTTCTCGCCGACCCGCTCGTAGCGGCCGCGCGCGAGGACGAGCGGCTCGGCACGCACGGTCGCACGGTGCCGCTCGTAGATCTCCGAGGGCACGATCAGGTTCACCTGGCCGAACTCGTCCTCGAGGAGCATGAAGACGATGCCCTTCGCGGTCGACGGGCGCTGGCGCGCGACCGTCATCCCCGCAAAGGCGACCTGCCTGCCGTGGCGCGCGCTCGTGGAGCTCCTCGCTCGAGAGCGTGCCCTCGGGCAGGTGCGGGCGCAGCAGTGCGAGCGGGTGCGTCTCGATCGACATGCTCGTGTGGCGGTAGTCCGCGAGCATCCGCTCCCAGCGCGTGAGGTCGCGGAGAGGCGGCGTCTTCGTCGTCGGCTCGAGCTCGAGCGGGAGCTGCTTCATCTCGCCGTCCGAGCCCGGCACGGACTGCGCGCGGAAGACGAGCCCGAGCTCCCAGAGGAGGTCGCGGCGCAGGCTTCCAGAAGCCGTCGCAGGCGCCGCCCTTGACGAGCGCCTCGAGGCCGTCGTACGAGAGGCGCGACCGGCGTGCGAGGTCCGCGACGTCGCGGAACGGCCCGTTCGCGTCGCGCTCGGCGACGAGCGCCTCGGCGTCGTCCCGCACCGACGCGACGAGATGTAGTTGAGCCCGATCCGCACCGCCTCCCACTCGACGACGCAGCGCGCGCCGCTCAGGTTGACGTCCACCGGCAGCACCTCCACGCCGTGCCGCTGCGCGTCGCGGACGAGCGTCGCGGGCGGGTAGAAGCCCATCGGCTGCTCGTTCAGGAGCGCGCACAGGAACTCGGCCGGGTAGTAGTGGCGCAGCCACGTCGACTGGTACGCGAGCAGCCCGAACGCGGCCGCATGCGCCTTCGGGAAGCCGAAGCCGGAGAAGCCGACGAGCTTGTCGAAGACGCGGTCCGCTGGTCTCGGCGTCGACGCCCTTCTCGCCGGCGCCCTCGATGAAGCGCTCGCGAAACGCCTCGAGCGCGTCGTGGCTCCGCTTGCGGCTCATCGCGCGGCGCAGCCCCTCCGCCTCCCCCACCGTGAAGCCGGCGAGCGCGATCGCGACCTCGAGCACCTGGTCCTGGAAGACGACGACGCCGAACGTCGAGCGGAGCGGCTCGCGCAGGAGCTCGTGGTCGACCGGCCACTCGTAGCTCGGGTCCTCGCGCAGCCTCTGGCGAGCGTCGATGTACGGGTGCACCGCCTTCCCCTGGATCGGCCCGGGCCGCACGAGCGCGACCTGGACGGTGATGTCGTCGAGGTTCTCGGGCTTCGTGCGCAGCAGGCTCTGCATCTGCGCGCGGCTCTCGATCTGGAACGTGCCGATCGTGTCCGCGCGCTTGATGTCGTCGTACACCGCGGCGTCGTCCAAGGGGATGCGGGAGAGGTCGATCACCTCGCCGTGCGTCCGCGCGATCTGCTCGACGCAGTCCTCGACCGCCGAGAGCATCCCGAGCCCGAGGAGGTCGATCTTGAGGAAGCGGGCGTCCGAGCACGAGTCCTTGTCCCACTGGCAGAGCTGGCGGCCGGCCATCGCGGCAGGCTGGACGGGGACGAGCTCGACGAGCGGCCGCGTCGACACGATCATCCCGCCCGGGTGCTGCGAGACGTGGCGCGGGAGCCCCGAGATCTCGCCGGTCAGCCAGGCGAACGCGCGCCAGCGCTTGGACTCGAGCTTCCGGTCGCCGTCGGGGAGGCGCGCGACCTCCTCGCCCACGCGCTTCGCGCTCCAGCCGTCCGAGGTCCGCGCGAGCCGCTCGAGCTCCGCGAACGGAAGGCCGAGCGCCTTCCCGACGTCGCGGATCGCGCCGCGTGAGCGGTACGTCGCGAAGCTCGCGACGAGGGCGGCGTGCTCGCGCCCGTAGCGCTCGGTGACGCGGACGATGAGCTTCTCGCGGATGTCGCGCGGGAAGTCGAGGTCGATGTCCGGCACCGACGCGAGCTCGCGATTCAGGAAGCGTCCGAGCGAGAGCTCGTTCGAGACGGGATCGACGTGCGAGAGGCCGGTGAGGTAGCAGACGATGGAGCCGACCGAGCTCCCTCTCCCGCGGCCCGGGGGCAGGAAGCTCCGCGGCGAGTCCGTGCCGCGCACCTCGCGGGCGCACTCGCGCGCGATCTCGAGCACCTCGTGGTGGAGGAGGAAGAAGCCCGCGAGCCCGAGCTCGTCGATGAGCGCGAGCTCGTCCTCGAGGCGTGCGTGCGCCTCGTTTCGGCTTCGCGGGATAGCGCTCGACGAGTGCGCTGCTGACAGATCGCGGCGAGCTGCCTGATGGCAGGCTCCTCGCCGTCGGAGAAGTCCGGATAGCGGTAGCCGAGCTCCTCGGTCAGGTCGAACTCGAGCCGCTCGGCGAGAACGGCGCTCCGCTCCGCTGCGGCACGGTCGAAGGAGAAGCGCTCGAGCATCTCCTCCGGTGGACGCAGGTAGCTCTCGCGGTTCCCGCGCCGCTCGGGCTCGCACCCTTCGAGCGAGGTGCGGCAGCGGATCGCGACGAGGACGTCTTGCAGGAGCGTGCGCCGCGGATGGTGCGCGTGGACGTCGCCGGTCGCGACCGTCTCGACGCCGAGGTGCTCGGCGAGGTCGCGAAGCAGGCTCAGGCGGCGCGCGTCTCCACGCTCGTACGGACGCTGGAGCTCGACGTAGAAGCGCTCGCGGCCGAACGCTCCGGCGAGGCGCGCCGCAGCGTTCGGATCGAGCAGTCCGAGCCCTCGGCGCGCGCAGCCGGAGAGGCAGACGAGACCGTCGTTCGCCTCCGCGACGGTCTCGAGCGAAACGGACGGCGGCAGCGGCTCCCGGTCCTCGCGGCCGGCGCGCCGCGTCCCTGCGTGCGCGGTCGTGAGCAGCCGGCAGAGGTTCGCGTACCCGCAGCGCGACTCCACGAGCAGCGTGACGTGCGTGCCGCCCTCCAACGTCACCTCTGCGCCCGTGATCGGCCGCACGCCGAACGCCTTCGCCGCGTGGGCGAACTCGAGCGAGCCGTAGACGCCGTCGTGATCGGTGAGCGCGAGCGCCTCGTACCCGAGCTCGGCGGCGCGTACGGCGAGCTCCTCCGGCTGCGACGCCCCGTCGAGGAACGAGTACGCCGAGTGCGCGTGGAGCTCGACGTAGCCCGCCATCTAGGCTGCGGGAACATGGTCGAGGTCGCTGAGGGCGAGGTCATCTTGCGGAGCGGAAAGCTCGACGTCACGCTCCTCGTCGACGTCGAGCAGCTCGCCGCGGTCGACGTGCGTGCAGCTCCCGGCTGGGGGAAGGCACCGCCCCACGTCCATGCCCGGCACGGCGAGGCGCTGTATGTCCTCGAGGGAGAGCTCGCGCTTCAGCTCGAAGACCGCGTGCAGCGGATCGGGCCGGAGACCTGGGCGTTCGTCCCGCCCGGGGTCGTGCACGCAGTCGAGGTGACCGGCGACGCTCCGGCGCGGTTCCTCGCCCTCCACGCCCCCGGCTCGGGCTACGGCGACTACGTGCGCGGCGACGTGGCCGGGTTCGACCAGCGGCCGGCGGCGGATGCCGTGTCCGCCGATCCCGGGCTCGTCGTCGTGCGGCGGACAGGAGGCGCAGAGGGTGACACGATCACCGACCGGCCGGGGCGGCGCGCCACCGTGCTCGTCGAGACCGACGAGATCACCATCTCCGAGTTCCACTACGGGGCGGGTGAGCGCGGAGCGCAGCGGCACGTGCACCGCGAGCACGCGGACGGGTTCCTCGTCGTCGACGGGGAGTTCACGTTCCACTTCCGCGACGGCTCGCAGGCCCTCCCCGCCGGAACGCTCCTCGTCATGCCTCCGAACGTCGTCCACGGCTTCGACAACCAGAGCGGCGCCTCCGCGCGCTGCTTCAACTTCCACATGCCGTCGTTCGGCTTCGCGGACTACATGCGGGGGAAGAACACCGACTTCGACCAGTTCGACCCGCCCGACGACGGAGCCGACTCCGGATCCGCCGTCGTAGCCCGCCTGGGGTAGGTTGCGGACGTGACCTGGGAGGACCTCGTCGCCGACGTCACCGCGCGGTATCCGCTCCACGAGTCGAAGATGTTCGGGATGCCGTGCCTGAAGCGCGAGACCGGCAAGGTCGTCGCGGGCTACTGGAAGGACGGCGGGCTCACGGTGAAGCTCACCGACACCGCCCAGCGCGAGGCCGCGCTCGCGGGCGGCGCCCTGCCGTTCGATCCCGGCATGGGTCGCGTCATGAAGGAGTGGGTCCTCGTCCCCGCCTCGCACTCCGACGACTGGCTGCAACTCGTCGAGCAGGCGATCTGAGTGGACAAGCCGATCGCTCTCAGCCCGGGTGAAGGCCCCGTCAAGGCCGACCGGCCGGAGCTCGCGCTGCTCGAGGTCACGTTCGACCCGGGAAGCGGTGTCGACCCTCACTTCCACAAGGCCCACAGCGATTCGTTCTTCGTCCTCGAGGGCGAGGTCGAGTTCCACGTCGGCGACGAGGTCGTCCGCGCGACTTCGGGCTCGTACGTCCTCGCTCCGCCGAACGTCGTGCACTGGTTCCGGAACGTGAGCTCGGAGCCCGTGCGGATGCTCAACCTGCACACGCCCGGCGGCTTCGTCCGGTACCGCGCGGAGCTCCGCGAGCTTCGCGAGCAGGGCATCGAGCCCGACCGCGCGTTCTTCGAGCGCCACGACGTCTTCGACGTCTAGGCGTTCTGCGTGAACCAGCATTGCGCCTCGGCGTCGCGGTAGACGCAGACGTTCCGGCCGCCCTCGAGGACGACCTCGAAGTAGTGCCGGTCGACGGGCTCCTCCGTCCACCAGCGGTCGACGACACGCCACTCCTCACGCACGAGCGTCACCTGCTCGCGGTTCACGACCCGCGGCGTCGCACCCGGCCCGGTCTCCACCAGAGCCGGGCGCGGAGCATTTAGTCGTCCCGCGGCACGACCAGCGCTCGCGCTTCCGGAACCCGCGACCACGGCGCAACCTCCACCACTGCGCACACCGACCCCGTCCCCGTGCTCGCGCGCACCTGACGCAGTCCTTCGCGCAGGCGCACGACCGCCTCCTCCCCTGCCGGCTCGACGAGCGCCAGCTGCTGACCCGTGTGCTCCGCGAGCTCGACCGCCTCGACGCGCAGCTCGACGATAGGGGCGGGGAGCTCCTGCAGCTTCGGCCCCAGCGCAATGCGCAGGCGGCTGAGCTCGGCGGTCGCATCACGCAGCGTCGTGACCCGCCTCCACGAGCCCCCGTCGACGAGCCGGGCGACCAGCGCGAGTTTTCGAAACGGCCGCCCGGCCCGTTCTGGACGCGCGAGCAGGCGCTCGAGGAGGGAGCCGAGCGCCCGTCGCAGCGTGAGCTCGTTCGCAATCGCCTCCGGAAAGGAGAGCGCCTCGACGAGCTCCGAGGCGGGCCTGCGCCCGCGCACGCGCGCCTTGCGACCGCCGTGCGCGAGCCGCCAGGCATCTCTTCCCTCCACCCCCAGCCGCTCCGCCACCGCGCCGCTCGGGAGCTGCGCGAGCTCCCCGAGAGAGCGCAGGCCGAGTCCCTCGAGCTCCGCATAGCGGTTCGGCGTCATCGGGAGGAGCGAGAGCGGGAGCGGCTCGAGGAAGCTCTCCTCCTCCTTCGCCGCGACGAGGAGGATCTGACCGGGACGCGCCACGCTCGCCGCGGCGAGCGCCGTGAAGCGCCTGGAGGCCGCGCCGATGCGCGGATCCCACGTCGATCCGACCGCCGCGAGCGCACGCTCGAGCGCAGGCTGCACGCCGCCGTACAGCCGCTCCACCCCGCGCGTCTCGAACACGACCGCGCCCTGGTCGATCGGCTCGACCGCGAAGCCCGCGTCCTCGAGCCGCCGGAGGACGCTCTCCCACTCCCGCTCGACCGCAGCCGGGTCGCGGTCGACGAGGACGAGCGACGGACACGTCGCGAGCGCCTCCCCGAGGCGCATGCCCGGCTTCACGCCGGCCGCCTCCGCCGCCGCCGTCACCGGCCCGAGCAGCGGCTCCTCACCCGCCTCGGGCGCGAGCGCCGCAGGGACGAGCGCGAGCTTCGGTCGTGCACGCAGTGCCGCTCTCAGCTCGAAGCCCGGGATGAGGAGACATGCGATCATGGGAACACATGTTCTATACGAACATGTGTTCTCCTGTCAACCCGTTTTCTGTTAGGCGCAATCCTCGAACGCACGCAGGGCGCTCGGCGCCCCTGTCATACGGCGGTTGCGGCTTCACGCGCGAACGGCGCGGAAGCACTCGGTGATGTACGCCAGGCGCACACCCTCAGCCGAGGCGGTCTCGTCGTACAGGCCCCCACGGTCTCGAGCACGGGTTCCCGCTCGGACTGCGGCAGCTTCGCGAGGTAGCTGCGCGAGAGGACGAGATCGAGGAGGCCCTCGCGATCGAGCACCTGCTCGAATGCGAACACCGCCGTCTCGACCGGGCCGAAGAGCCTGCTCGCGTCGAGCACCGGGACGACGTCGGACTCCTCGATGGTCTCGTTGCCGATGATCGCGCTCAGCCGGGCCATCCACGGGTCGTCGTCGTGGCGCGAGTTCCAGACGAGCGCGATGCGACCGCCCGCGCGCAGTACGCGGGCGATGTCGGGCAGCGCGTTGTCGTGGTCGAACCAGTGGAACGCCTGGGCGGAGACGACGACGTCGGCCGAGGCACGGGAAGCGGGATCGCCTCGGCACTCCCCTTGACCGCATGGACGGCGGGCAGCACCGACTCGAGCTGTGCGCGCATCTCGTCGAGGGGCTCGACCGCCGTGACCCGATGGCCGAGGGCGGCGAGTGAGCGAGTGAGCTTGCCCGTGCCCGCGCCGACGTCGACGACGTCGCAGCGGACCGTCGCCCACGAGCCAGCGGACAGCCTCCTCCGGGTAGCCGGGACGTCCGCGCTCGTACGCGCCGGCAACTTCCGCGAACGCCGTATACGGCCCGCGGACCTTCGGATCGCGGTTGACGATCACCGCGTCGAGTCTAGACCCGCCTGCGACGGCGACCGTCTCGACCAGGCGGGTGATCCGCGCGGTCTCGTTACAGCGCGATCTCGGCGGCGCCGTCGCGCATCGCAACGAGGCGCGGGACGACGTCGAGGACGCTTTCCCGCGCACAGAACGGGATGTCATCCTCGAGCTCGGGAGCGTTCTCCATGAGGTTGCGGCCGCTCTTCGACGCTCGGAGCGCCTCCTCCGCATCGGCCCACGTCCCGACGAGTCGCGCGGCTGCCTCGGCCGCGTCCGTGCGCTCCCAGCCGAGCAGCTGGACGATGCGACCGGCCACGAACGTGTCGTCGAGGTTCATCGCGCCCTGCACTCCCGCACAGACGACGACGGCGTCCTCGCCCGCGGCACGGACCGCCTCGACCACGGCGGAGAGGTTCAGGAGCGAGGCGATGTAGACCCGCTCGCAGCGCTCGGCCGCGGCGACGACCGCGCGCGTCCCGTTCGTCGTCGAGAGGACGAGCGTCGTGTCGACGGGCTCGACGTACTCGCGCGGCGAGTTTCCGAGGTCGAACCCGGGGATGCGGACCGCGTTCCGCTCGCCCCCGAGCACGCCCTCGCCGAGGGCCTCGCGCAGCGCTCGCGCCGTGTCCACCTCCGCTGCGCAGAACACGCGCTCGTACCCGGACGCGAGGGCCTGGGAGATGGTCGACGTGGCCCGGATGACGTCGATGACGACACCGGTCGGGGCTGCTCCGGCCTCGTCCGGAGTGAACACGACGTCCACGCGCACGTGGGTACGCTAGCCGCGGTGGCGGAGCCGCTTCGTTGTTACAGACACCCGGACCGGGAGACGTACGTCTCGTGCTCGGACTGCGGGCGTGGCATCTGCCCGGACTGCATGGTGTACGGCCCCGTGGGCATTCGCTGCCCCGATCACGCGAGCGCAGGCGGCAAGGCCAAGGCGCCGCGCCGCGCCGCAACGAGCACGATCCGCAGGCTCTCGTGGAGCGGGCCGGTCGTCACGCAGACGCTGATCGCGGTGAACGTCCTCGTCTTCCTGATCCAGCTCTTCAACGGCGCCGACCTCATGCGGCTCAACACCGGCTGGATCTACGAGAACGGAGTGCTCGTCGACCAGGCGGTCAACTCGTCGGGGCAGCTCGTCGGCGTCGCTGAGGGAGAGTGGTGGCGGCTCGTCACGGCCACGTTCCTGCACGGGAGCCTTATCCACCTCGGCATGAACATGCTCGTCCTGTGGCTCATCGGCCCACCGGTCGAGGAATACTTCGGACGCGCCCGCTACCTGCTGCTCTACCTCGTCTCCGGGCTCGCGGGATCCGCCGGTGCGCTGATCCTCTCCGGCGGCAGCCCGACGGTCGGAGCGTCCGGGGCGATCTTCGGGCTCATGGGCGCCGCGCTCGTCCTCGAATGGCGACGCATCTGGGTGTTCGGCGGCCAGGCGCTCGGTCTCGTGGTGGTGAACCTCGCGCTCACGTTTCTGATCCCGGGGATCTCGATCGGCGGGCACATCGGCGGCCTGATCGGCGGAGGGCTGTGCGCGCTCGCGTTCTCGAGCCTCCGCCGCTCGCCCGTCCTCGCGACGCTTCTCGATGGTCGCGGTCGGCGCCGCGAGCGTCGGCCTCGCGGCCGTCCAGGTCGGCTAGCCGCCGATCGCGACCGCGGTGACCCCGGCGTCGGCCAGGGCCGCCTGGGCGGCAGCGAGGCGCGCCAGTGGCACCCGGTAGGGCGAGCAGGAGACGTAATCGAGGCCGAGGCGGTGACAGAACGCGACCGACCGGGGCTCGCCTCCGTGCTCCCCGCAGATTCCCAGCTTGATCCCCGCCTTCGCGCCCCTCCCCCGCTCCACGGCGATCCGCATGAGGTCGCCGACGCCGTCCTCGTCGATCACCTCGAACGGGTTCCGCTCGAGGATGCCGTGCTCGAGGTAGTAGGTGAGGAACTTGCCCTCGGCGTCGTCGCGCGAGAAGCCGAGGGTCGTCTGCGTGAGGTCGTTCGTGCCGAACGAGAAGAAGTCGGCCTCCGCCGCGATCTCGTCGGCGCGCAGCGCGGCGCGTGGAAGCTCGATCATCGTCCCGCACAGATACTCGACGGTCGGCTCCTCCACTGCGACGCGCTCGGTCAGCTCGCGGAGGCGGGCAAGCTCCTCGGTGAAGCCGACGAGCGGGTGCATGATCTCGACGAGCGGCGCCTCGCCCGTTCGGTCGCGGACGGCGCGCGCAGCGCGCACGATCGCCCGCACCTGCATCTCGTAGATCTCGGGGAACTGGAGCCCGAGCCGGCAGCCGCGCGTGCCCAGCATCGGGTTGGCCTCCTGCAGCTGGCGGATGCGATCGCGCATCGCGTCCGAGGTCGCCTCCTCGAGCGGCGGCAGGAACTCGTGCAGCGGGGGGTCGAGGAGGCGGATGGTCACCGGGAGGCCGGCCATCGCCTCGAAGATCGCCTCGAAGTCGCCCTGCTGCATCGGCAGCAGGCGCTCGAGTACGGCGCGCCGCTCCTCCTCGTCGCGCGCGAGGATCATCTCGCGGACGACCGGCAGCCGCTCCTCGCCCATGAACATGTGCTCGGTGCGACAGAGGCCGATGCCCTCGGCCCCGAACTCGCGCGCCTTCGCGGCGTCCTCGGGTGTGTCCGCATTCGCACGCACCCGCAGTCGCCGCAGGCCGTCGGCCCACTCGAGGATCGTCCCGAAGTTCTCGTCGAGGGCCGGAGGGACGAGCGGGACCGAACCGACGATCACGCGGCCCGTCCCGCCGTCGACCGTGATGACGTCACCCGCGCGCAGCTCGTGCTCGCCGAGACGCACGGTGCCCGCCGCCAGGTCGATCGACAGGTCCTCGCACCCGGCGACGCACGGCTTCCCCATCCCACGCGCGACGACCGCAGCATGCGACGTCATGCCGCCGTGCGCGGTCAGCACCCCCGCCGCGTGGAGGAGTCCGTGGATGTCGTCGGGCGTCGTCTCCCAGCGGACGAGGATGACGGCCTCCCCCGCCTTGCCCCGCTCCTCGGCCGTATCGGCGTCGAGCACGATCGCGCCGGACGCTGCACCCGGCGAGGCGTTGAGGCCGCGCGCGGCGACCTCCACCGTCGCGTCGGGGTCGATCATGGGGTGCAGAAGCTGATCGAGCTGACCGGGCTCGATACGGGCGACAGCCTCTTCGCGGGAGATGAGCCCCTCCTCGACCATCTCGACCGCGACCCGCAACGCAGCGGCGGCCGTGCGCTTGCCGGTCCGCGTCTGCAGGAGGTAGAGCGTCCCTTCCTCGACCGTGAACTCGATGTCCTGCAGGTCGCGGTAATGAGCCTCGAGGCGGTCGAGCGTGTCGACGAGCTGCTCGAATGCGTCCGGCATGCGCTCGCGCATCCGGTCGATCGGCTCGGGCGTCCGGATGCCCGCCACGACATCCTCGCCCTGGGCGTTCGCGAGGAACTCGCCGTAGAGCCGCCGCTCGCCCGTGGCCGGGTCGCGCGTGAAGCACACGCCCGTTCCCGAGTCGTCGCCACGGTTCCCGAACACCATCTGGACGACGTTCACCGCCGTTCCGAGGTCGTCCGGGATGTCGTTGGCGCGCCGGTAGACCTGTGCACGCGGGGCGTTCCACGAGTCGAAGACGGCGCGGTACGCGCGGCGCAGCTGCTCGCGCGGGTCCTGCGGGAAGCCACTGCCCGTCTCCTCCTCGTAGATCGCCGTGAACGTCGCGACGAGCTCGCGGAGGTCGTCCGCACCCAGGTCGACGTCCTGTGAGACTCCGCGCGCGGCCTTCAGGTCGGTGAGTGCCTGCTCGAAGCGGTGCCCGTCCACGCCGTCGACGACCTCGCCGTACATCTGGACGAGCCGGCGGTACGAGTCGAGCGCGAATCGCCGGTTGCCAGTCGAGGCCGCCAGACCCTCGGCCGCCACGTCGTTCAGGCCGAGGTTGAGGATCGAGTCCATCATCCCCGGCATCGAGATCGCCGCACCCGAGCGGACCGAGACGAGCAGCGGGTTCCGCTCGTCGCCGAAGCCCTTCCCGGTGCGCTCCTCGAGGCCTGCGATGTGCTCGTCGACCTCTCCGTCGAGACCCGACGGAACCTCACCGCCTGCGGCGAGGAATGCGCGACACGCCTCGGTCGAGATCGTGAACCCGTCCGGCACCGGGATGCCGAGCTGCGTCATCTCGGCGAGGCCGATCCCCTTCCCGCCGAGGAGCTCACGACCGCCGCCCGAGTCCTCGCCGAAGTCGAAGACGTAGCGCATTTGCGGGGGGAATCTACCCGCAGTAGGCAGAGAGCGGAAACCCGCATGGTTGCGTGGTCGTCCCTGCCGTAGATGTCGCCAAATGCGGTGCTGGTGGTGCCTCGGTGGTGCCTCGGAATCGTCGCCAGCCGTGAGAACGGTAAGTGACAGAAACGCACGCTTTGCTCAGAACGTCGCCAACAGCTCCGCGATAGCGGCCCGGACATCCGGCGGCTGCTGCTCGACCCAGGCCAGCTCCTCCGGCGTCGGGACAAACTTCAGCGGGTACTTCACAGAGCACCCGCTCGATCCGAGCGGTTAGTGGTGTGCTGCCGGGTATTGGCGTGTAGCCGAGATCAAGCCAGCCACGAACCAAATGATGACAGCCAACGCTGCGAGGATCATGGCCAGGAAGATGACGGCTGCGGCGACGACCAAGACGACCTCGCCGAACGCCGACGCAAGGAACATGGAGGTCATGAGATGCCTCCTTTCGTTGAACTTTGAGTGTGGGCTCGCGCCGTGCATCTCACAACGGGGAGAACTACTGATCGGGTTCTGATCGAGTTGCCCTCGGGGCGCTCCGGCTCGTCTTGTCGCCCATCGGTGATGGAGGGTCGAGCTCGTGCACATTCGGGATCCTATTCGGTCACTTGCAGATTCTCCACGTGGTATAGTTCCTCTGCGAATCGCATAATAGGAGAGAAGATGAGTCAGCTTGCAGCGGAACGCCAGCCGTCGACCGTGTTCATCGGAACCCATGTCGACTTCGATACTCGCGATCAGCTCCGCGCCCTGGCAGCCGAGGAGGACTTAGGCTCGCCCAGTCCCTGTTCGCGCCGACGCGACCCGACCTCTTGACTTCGCGTTCGAGTGCTCGAGACCTGGACCGGCACGCTGAGTGTGCCGGGTCTCGACTTCGACGCTACGGCGCCCGTCACGTGCATGCCCCGGTCGGGCAGTCGATTCCCCATCGGCCGCGCCGTGGTCAAGTGTTCCGCCGCGGACTTCAACGCAAACACCGCGAGCGCGTCGTTCAGGATCACTGTCAGGCGCTAGTTCAACCCGCCCGCCTCCAGTTCCCGCTCCTGGGCCGCATTCGGCCGACAAAGTAGAAGACGCGGAGGGAGAGGCAGGCTTCTGGGCGCTCCCCCTCCATCGCTAGAGAGCGTGTCCGGTACCGCCTCGCCCGATAGGACACGATTGGGTCTATTCGGCGCGAAGGACTCCATCGGGTTCGAGTCGTAAACGCGTCATGCGATGTACTTTCGAACAGCTGCCGAGAAGGCTTCCGAAGCCTCGACCCCGGGAACGAAGCGAGTCGTACCCGTGGATGAAGAGAAGTTCGAGTCGCTGCTCGACCAGGTGCGCGAACTGCACCGGCTGGCTGACGAAGTCACTCGCGAGCGATCGAGGTTCGATGCGCACGTGCAGGCGCGTCTGCGCTGGGATGACCGTAACGCGCCACCACTTCCGGCAGGTCAGCGTGACCTCGCAGATCAAGCCGTCGAGGCGCTTTCCAAGCCGCGCCTATCGTCCACGCAGTCGCGGCAGCTCTACCGGGTCTTCTTTCGAACGTCGCGTCGCTGACGCGCTCACGGGCCGTCTCGCGGCGGTTACTTAGTCGCCCAGGCGAAGCATGCGCCCGTCGCGAGTAAGCCCGCGACGATCAGCGAGGCCCATACGTTCGTCACCTGGCTCATAAGCGCGAACACCAACGCGCACCAGAAGAGCGTGGCCGCTACGAACTCCCAGTCTCGTCGGAGATAGGCGACCGCACGCTCCCGCATGTCCGCGAGCTCATCGGGCGCGACGCAGGTCACCGTGTATGTATCGACGCCGCTTCGCAAAACGTCGTCGACGATCCAGTCCGTCCCCTCGCTACTTCGCACACGAACGCCGTGGCGGGGGACTTTTCTGACCCACCGAAGCTCTGCTGCGCCATGGAACAGAAAGATCGCCCGCGTCTTCGAAGCGACGGTGGACACGAGGTGAGTATCCCTCGTTAGAGGTACTCATGTTGTGTCGTCGACGAGTGGGTGCGTAGGAATCGGGCCGAGTGGCTGCCCCATTCGCCGCAGTGCCCGGCTCTCACCAGATGGCCGGCCCCGCCGAAACCGCTTCAGTCCTCTCGCACGAATCCGAGCTCATTCCCATCGGGATCTTTGATCGTGAACTTGCGGGTTCCGTAGGGCGTGTCGATGAGCGGCTCGACCACTTCGGCACGCTCACGTAGTTTCGCCCACCAGGCATCTACGTCCCTGACGCTGAAGTTGTATCGGCCCGCAGCGGGGACGGGTTCCATCTCCGAGAGCGCGAACTGGGTCGAACCGGTCTGGAAATGAGCGTACTTCGGTGCCTCCGGGGGCCAATGGCTCCGCGCAGGCAATCCAAGGATCGACTCGTACCAGGCAACAGCACGGTCGAAGTCGCTCACGTTGACGCGTACGTGCTCGAGCCGGGGCGAGTCCATGGCTGGAATCTAGAAGGTTGAGACTCTCCTTCGCGGCCTCGCTCTCCGCCCGCCCGCCTCGAGCTCGCGCTTCGCCAGATCCGCTGCGACCTCATCGAAGTGCCGCAGCCGCGGCGAGCTCTACTTCAGATACGGCTCGAGCCAAGGCGCCGGGGTATAAGAGATGATCAGCGAGCGGAACATGACAGACCCAGCGACAGCGTTTGCGTCCATAGGGTTGACTCGCCACTATTCCGGGCTCGACCTCGACGGACTCACATTCGACGTCCACGGCTGGGGCCACGAGCACCACATCTTCGACGATCTGATTCGCAACGTCCGCCCCGAAACGGTCATCGAGGTCGGTACCTGGTACGGGGCCTCGGTGCTGCGCATGCACGCCTTGACGCGCGAGCTTGGCCTCGAGACCCAGTTCATCTGCGTCGATACCTGGCTCGGCTCCAACGAGGCGCTGTGGTTCGCCAAGGATGAGCCTCGGGAGCGCCTGCGATTCCGCGGGAACTACCCCAGCATCTTTCCGCAGTTCGTCTGCAACATCATCGCCGGGGGAGCCGAGGCCGATGTCTTCCCGCTACCGATGACGTCGACCGCTGGGGCTCGCGTGCTGAAGCGCCTCGGCGTCAGTGCAGATCTGATCTACATCGACGCTGGCCATGAGGAAGAGGAAGTGGCGGCTGATCTGAGGCTGTACTACGACTTGCTTCGGCCAGGGGGTGTGATATTCGGCGCGGAATACCACTCAAGCTGGCCGGGTGTCATCCGCACGGTGGATCGCTTTCGGCCTCGCCGGGAGTTGATCGACGGCGAATGGTGGACCATCAACAAACCGCTACGGCACCGGCGGTGGATTTCGCGTTCTCAACGGATCGACGCGGTGTAGGTAGCGGACGCCTCGCCTCGTCCGATAGGACACGATTGGGTCTATTCGGGTCGCATGACAGACAGGCTGCGCGAGAGACTCAACCCGCCGGTCGAGCCCCTCGCGCAGTAATAGCGAGCCCGCGTAGGCCCCCCTACTACCAGGGGTGCGCCGCTTGCCACAGACCGCCCGGCTCCCAGCGCCGGACTCACCGGGGAGTCACGGTAGGTGCGGGCAGCTAGGCCGTTAAGGACACGATTGGGTCTATTCGGGCGAGCAGGCGGCGCTCCTGATCAGGGAGAGAGGAGGACGAGCAGGACGGACACGGCTCCCACGGCGATTCCGACCGCGGCGAGCGCCAGCAGAAAACCCTCACCGGTGTGCGGTTCCCGTTCTTCCCTCAGAGCCGCCTGCAACTCTCGGTAGTGGACGATCCCGTACACCATGGCCGCCAGCCCCGCGCCAGCCAGCGCCGTTCCCAGCGCGATATACGGCCAGTTCGTGCCGCTGACGACCTCGGGTAGGACACGCCCAACCCCGAATCCCGCCGCGATCCCGGCCAAACCAGTACGCCACCACGCGAGATAGGTGCGCTCGTGCGCGAGCTGCGTCCGGTGGACTTCACCGCTCGCCATCTCAGGGGCCGAGCATAAGCCAGGCCGTGTGGGACGGCGTGGAGGTCGTCGCCGACAAGCCGCTCCGGCGGTCTGCGCCCAGGTGGCGCCGCGTGGCTGCCTGAACGCCGCAGCTTCGGCTCACCAGATGGGCGCGGCCCGACGGGGAGCATGACCTCCAGGCGACGGGGCTTCGAACCGTCACCCCTTGCGTCCGGCCCACGATCTCACCCCTCCGGGACTCGACGAACGCATCGGGGTCTCCCTCGCGGATTGCGTTGCTCGCGAGCCGGATCGCCGGAAGCTCGACGGAGCGAATGCGGCAATCGACGCGGCAGCCCGTTTCATCAGGGATGCCCGACGCGGCCGCGTCCGTAGGGAGCCGCTAGCGACCCAGAAGTTGGCCTTTACGCACTTGGCGCAGAAATACCAGGATGCTGAGGGCAAGCCTCAGCCGTCGCCTGTGCCTGATGGCAAGTCGCACGACTCGGATCTGCCGTCTGAAGCGGACAGCGAGAAACACAAGGGCGGTGACGGCAGCCACGCGCCGGGGGGTCAGAAGGGTAGCGATGCGCCGCGGAGCCGGAACGTACCTGCGAGGACTCTGCTCCTCCGGGGACTGGGTCGCACTCACCTCGCCAGCGTTCTGACCTCCAAGGGCGTTGCTCATGGCCGCGGGGATCGGCTCGTGTGGATCTCTTCGACCAGCTGCTTGTGCCGACGGGCCTGCGCACGAGCCTTCGCCCCCCTGCTCGTTGCGCAGTCGTCCCACCAGTAGCGCCACATGACTCCACCCAAACGGGTCGACTCGGGAATGATCGCGTGGCAGCCGAGGGCGGGAATCGAGACGACCCCCCAGTAGGTGCTCACCTGTTGCGCCTTCCGGAAGCCGGACACCGGCGGGAACCACGGTCCGGTGCCAAGGCAGATCGCGAGCGGTGCGCCGTCCGTGACCTGTTGCTCGTACCGCTTCGCGCGGGAGTGGCTCCCAGTGTGCACGAGCAGGGCGTGAATCGACCACAGCCGCGAGAACGCCAACTCCGAAGCGACCGAGATTTCGAGCGGTGAACTCTGCGTACGGAGTTCGTCCTGCACGGCCGCGAGCGTCACCTCGGCGGCATCCGCGAGGCCGTCATCCGTGATCGGCGCCTGAGTCCGAAACTCGATGAGTAGTCGAACAGCCGAGCCTGCGTCTCCGGGTAACGCGCCCACAGGATCGGGTTCGACTCCGGTAGCCGCGCTCGCCGACGGGCGTCCTTCTCGGCGATGAGTTCCGGGCTGGCCGTCCACCGCCATCTGGTCACTTTTCCAAAGGCCTGACTGGCGTGCGGTTCCCTCGGGGCATGAGCAGACACGTCGAGGAACAGTACGGAGGCGGCCCGACAGTTCTGGAGCCGCTCCTGACCATCGAGGACGCCCAGGGGTTGCTTGGCGGCGTGAACCGCCGGACGGTTCTCCGAGAACTCGACGCCGGGGAGCTTGTCCGGGTGCGGGTTCGACACCGGCAGGGCGGTCTGCGGATCGGCGAGGCCGTGGCCCTTCGCTGGGGCGACGTCGACGTGGCCGGCGGTCGGCTCCGTCTCCCCCGCTCCGTGACCAAGACGAACACGTCGCGCTGGGTGCAGCTGCCGAGTTGGCTCATGGAGGCGATTTCAGAACAGCCGCAAAGAGCGACAATCGCCGGTGGAGCGCTCTTGACCTCGCGCCTGCGAGACCCTAGGTTCACCTGTGCACCGAGCACGGAGCGCGACTAGGTCGAGACTCAGCCTGGCGGCACTACGCGGAAGCGGAACGTCAGTAGGTTGAGTGGACGAAAGCGCCACCGGCTCGGTGAATCTTTCTCTCAGCCGGCCTTGACACGGACGCGCCGCCGCCGAGCCGGCACTGCTGATCGGACCGTCAGGCGGAGACGAACGTGTGCGCGGGGTGGATCTCCGGATTCGCCTCCGTGCCGATCTCGTTCAGCACCGGCATGGGGTGCGCTGCGAAGTTGTCGAGCGCCTCCTGGGACTCCCAGACGTCGACCACGCGAAAGCCGTTCTCTCCCCGGCCGGCGATGTGGGCGAGGAGACCGTCCACCGGCCGGTCGGACCGTGACTCGGCCCTCTCCTTCCCGCTGAGCCGGCGAATCGACTCCTCGTACTGCTCCTGCTCGACGCCTTCGACGCTGAGGACGACCGGCATGCGCGCCTCCGCTGTGCGTCGGGAACGGCGCGAGCATACGACGAAATCGCCGCAGACCGAGCGAGTGCGGAGGAGAACACAGGCAGGACCCCTCGCCAGGGGAGGGCTGGCTGGCTCGCTCGGTCTGCGTTGTCTCGGCCGCTTACCCTTGTAGCCAGCTGATCAAACACGCGACGCGCGAAATCTAGACTCGGCGGGGTGAGCGGTCAGATCCTGGCCATCGGCGGCGGCGGGTTCATGACGGAGCGCGACTCGCTGCTCGACTCGTTCATGCTCTCGCTGTCCGACGCCTCACGCCCGCGCGTGTGCTTCGTCCCGACCCCGTCGGGCGACTCGGATCGCGGGATCGCTGCGTTCTTCGAGGCGTTCTCTGCACGCGACTGCGTGCCGAGCTGCGTCCGTCTCTTCGGCATCCCGGAGCGCCCAGCCGAGCATCTCGCCGCCCAGGACGTGATCTACGTGTCCGGCGGGAACACGGCGAACGCCCTGGCGCTCTGGCGATTGCACGGGATCGACCATGCTCTGCGCGCAGCGTGGGAGCGCGGGGCGGTGCTCGGCGGCGTGAGCGCCGGCGCGAACTGCTGGTTCGAGTCGTGCGTGACGGACTCGTTCGGCCCGGGTCTCGAACCGCTGCAGGACGGCCTCGGTCTCCTGGCGGGAAGCTTCTGCCCGCACTACGACGGCGAGGAGCTCCGCCGGCCGGTGTACCGCGCGCTCGTCGAGGGCGGCTTCCCCTCGGGCTATGCAGCCGACGACTGCGCGGCGTTCCACTTCGTCGGGACAGAGGTGCGCGAGGTCGTCAGCTCCCGGGAGGGCGCCTGCGGGTACCGCGTGGAGCCGGGCTCGGAGACGCCGATCCCCGGGCGCGCGCTGTTCTAGGGAGTCTGTAAGGGCGACGTCTCGCTACGCCTCACGCCGAGTAGCCTGCCCGCGTCGCAGGCGCCGTGCGGTTCCTAGGGTCGTCACGGCCGGCGTGGAGCTCCTGGCGCTGCGTCTACGCGATGTCGTTCCAAGCCGGCGCGGCGTCTACCGGCTCGATCCGAAGCAGTCGGACGAGGAGGGTTCAGCGGCGCGCGCGCGAGCGCAGCTCCGCGATCCACGCCGCTGCCCGCAGCCCGAGCCAGATCGGCGTCAGCACGACGTAAAAGACGACGTCTCCGAGCATGAGCAGGAACCACCACAGCGCGAACCTGTGCGCCGGCACCCAGCCCTTCTCCAGCAGGTCGCCATGCCCCCCGGGCGGCGGCCGGAACGGGTTCTTGAGCGGCGGCTCCCCCGGAGCGCCGTACGGGTCGGGGGGGCGGGAGTCTTCGCTCATGCGCGCGCCGCGGTCCGCCGGCGCCGCTCGACGAGGCGGATGATGCGCATCGCGGTCTCCTCGACGGAGAGGTCCGTGACGTCGATCACCGGGCAGCGAAGCTTCTTGTGGAGCCGCGATGCCTCCTCGAGCTCCGAGTAGACCGCTTCGAGCTCCGCGTACCGCTTGCGCGGCGCCCCCATGCTCTTGACCCGTGCCGTCCGGATGTCCGCGAGTCGCTCCGCGGCGATGGTGAGGCCGACAATCTTCGCCGGATCGATCTCGAAGAGCTCGTCGGGCGGCTTGATGTCGCGTACGACAGGCACGTTCGCGGCCTTGTGACCGAGGTAGCCCAGGTAGATCGACAGCGGGGTCTTCGACGTCCGCGACACGCCGACGAGAACGACGTCAGCCTCGTCGAGACCCTTCCCGACGCCGTCGTCGTACTTCACCGCGAACTCGATCGCCTCGATGCGCTTGAAGTAGGTCGCGTCCAGCGGTGCGCGCGCTCCAGGCTCCATGCGCGCCGCGACGCCCGCGACCCGCGAGACCGAGTCGATCGGGTGGCCGAGGAGGTCGCAGTAGTGGACGCGCGCTCGCCTGCAGAGCTGGCGCATCGAGTCGCGCATCTCGGGCTGGACGAGGGTGTACACCATGACGGCCGGCCGGCCGCGCGCCTGCTGCACCGCGATGTGGAGGTCGTCGACGTTCTCGATCCGCGGATGTCGGATCTCCTCGAACGGCTGGTCGGGGAACTGCGCCTCGAGCGCGAGCACGAGCCGCTGGGCCGTCTCTCCCGTCGAGTCAGAGACGATGTGGAGCTCGACGGGGACGCGCTCGTCGCTCATCCGTCGGGAGGCTATCCGCGTCGAAGCGTCGAGTAACGTCCCGCGGATGCCCGACGTCGTCACGATGGACAAGATCGTCTCGCTCGCGAAGCGGCGCGGGTTCGTCTTCCCGTCGAGCGAGATCTACGGGGGCCTGGGCTCCGCGTACGACTACGGGCACTACGGCGTGCTCCTCAAGGAGAACGTCAAGGCACGCTGGCTCGAGGCGATGGTCCGCGAGCGGGACGACATCGTCGCCCTCGACTCGTCGATCATCCTCCACCCCGCGGTCTGGGAGGCCTCGGGGCACGTCGCCGGGTTCGCGGACCCGCTCGTCGACTGCCGCTTCTGCAAGCGCCGGTACCGAGCCGACCAGCTCGAGGACGCCCAGTGCGGGCAGCGCCCGAGCAAGCACCCCGGCGAGACGGAGCAGTGCGACCTCACCGAGCCTCGCCAGTTCAACCTCATGTTCTCGACGAGGATCGGGCCGGTCGAGGAAACGGGAGTGGACGCCTACCTCCGTCCCGAGACGGCACAGGGCATCTTCGTCAACTTCAAGAACGTCGCCCAGATCGCGCGCCGGAAGCCGCCCTTCGGCATCGCCCAGATCGGAAAGGCCTTCCGCAACGAGATCACGCCCGGGAACTTCATCTTCCGGACGCTCGAGTTCGAGCAGATGGAGATGGAGTACTTCGTCGCGCCCGCCGAGGCGCAGGAGTGGTTCGCCTATTGGGTCGAGCAGCGCGTCGCGTGGCACCTCGGCTACGGCATCCGCGAGAGCCACCTGCGCGTGCGCCCCCACGACGCCGAGGAGCTGTCCCACTACTCGTCTGCCACGAGCGACATCGAGTACCACTTCCCCATCGGCTGGTCGGAGCTCGAGGGCATTGCGCACCGCGGCGACTTCGACCTCACGGCGCACACGCAGGCGTCAGGGACGAAGCTCGAATGGGTCGACGGCGAGGAGCGCTACACGCCGCATGTCGTCGAGCCCGCGCTCGGAGTCAACCGCTCGATGCTCGCGTTCATGGTCGACGCCTACGACGAGGAGGTCGTGGCCGAGCGCGAGCGGACCGTCCTGCGCCTCCATCCCGCGCTCGCGCCGGTGAAGGTCGCGGTACTGCCGCTGATTCCGCGCAGCGACGACATGTCCGCGAAGGCCCGAGCGCTGTACGAGGAACTCCGGCGCGCCGTCGTCGCCGAATACGACGACTCGGGTCAGATCGGCCGCCGCTACCGACGGCAGGACGAGATCGGCACGCCCTACGCGCTGACCGTCGACGAGCAGACGCTCGAGGACGATACGGTCACGATCCGAGACCGTGACTCGCTCGCGCAGGAGCGGATCCCGATCGAGGGTGCGCGCTCGTTCGTGCTCGACAAGCTCGCTGCCGACTGGAAGACGCCGAAGTCCGACTGAGGACATGAGGTCCTACACGTGCGTCCGGGCCGGAGTCCCACGCTCCAGGACGCGCTCGCTCGGCTCGACGAATCCGAGCTTGCGATAGAGGTCGTGCGCGTCGCGCGTGTGCAGGTACCACTTCGTGCCCGCAAGTGGCCCGTCGTCGACGGAGAAGCGGACGAGCTCGACGCCGAGGCCACGACCGCGGTGCTCCTCGAGCACGTAGACGTCGGCGAGGTACGACTGCACGTGGCCGTCGGAGATCGCTCGCGTGAACCCGATCTGCTCCCCGTCGCGGTAGAGCCCGACGACCCGTGCGGCGCTGTCGATCAGCGCGTCCTGCACTTCGCGCGGCCGTCCCTCGGCCCAGTACGAGCGCGCGAGGTACCCGTGCACCGCGTCGCGGTCGATCCGCGCCGGATCGTCGTCGAGCTCGTAGCCGTCGCCCAGATCGCGCCTCATGCGGTCAGCGTTCGCAGGCGGAACCCGCCGTGGAACTCGTATGACGAGACGACGACCGACAGCGTGTCCCGCAGTGCGCGCTCGCTCAGCCCGAGGCCCTCGGCGTCGACGAGCGGGCTCCGGAGGAGGGCGTGCAGCGCCCGGAAGCCGTCGGGCGAGAGGAACACCGTGGCGTCCGGGGCGCAGGGCGAGCAGACGGCGCCGCCCGCCTGCGGGAGGTAGCCAACGAGCTCGTCCACTCCGCCGCACTCGACGCAGCTCTCGAGGTGCGGCACGTAGCCGGAGAGCCACAGCAGCTTGAGCTGGAAGGCGAGCGCCAGCGGATCGAGCGCCGCCCGGCCGCGCGTCCCGGTGGGGATCGCGTCCGTCGCCGCCAGGAACCGCGTCAGCGCCTCGAACGCCCGCTCGTTGCGCTCCTCCTCGACGAACAGCCGCAGCATCGCCTCGGCTCCGACGAGACCGACGGAGAGTCGGTACGGATCCTCGCGCGTCGGGCGGTGCGCCTCGACGAGCGAGACTCCGGTGACCGTGTGCAGCTCCCCCGAGCCCTGGTGGAGCATCAGCTCGACGTGCGAGAACGGCTCGAGGCGCGCACCAAAGCGCGACTTCGTCTTGCGCACGCCCTTCGCGATCGCGCCGATCCGGCCGCGCTCCTCCGTGTACAGGTGCAGGACGCGGTCGGCCTCGCTGAAGCGAAACGAGCGGAGAACGACCGCCTCGGTCTTGCGAACACGACCCATGTCGCCAGTCTAGGCAGGCGACCTGTCGCGGCCTGGCCTAGCCGCTCCCAGCAGCGAGCCGCGCCCGCACGACGCTGTCGACGACGATCTTCCCGTCCTCGAAGCGATACACACCGACCGGGGCAGGATCGATGTCGCCGAGGCGGTCGAAGGTGAACGAGCCGAGGATCCCGTTCTCGACCTTCGTCGCGAAGAGCTCCTCGACGACCGACGCACGCGTTCCGTCGGACCGTGCGATCGCATCGAGCAGCACTTCCGTCGCCTGGGCAGCTTCGGGTGCTCCTTGCGCTCCTGGCTGGGCAACGACTGGACCGAACTCACGAAGGAACCGCTGTCCAGCGGGCGGCAGCGCAGAGTGCGGGATGCCGGGCACGGTCGTCAGCAGGCCGTCTCCGATCGGACCGAGCTCCTCGGCGAGGTCGTCCGCGGCGAAGGAGTCCGGAGTGATGATCGGAATCGGACCGAGCTCGGCTCTCAGATCCTCGATGAGCGTCTTCGCGTTCCCCTGGGGTAGCCCGGCGAGATAGACGACGTCCGGACGCGCAGCGGCGATCGATGCCGCGAGACCGACATAGCTCTCCTGTAACCGCCAGTCGTACTCCTTCGACTCGATTCCCAGCGCTCGAGCGGTCGCTCGGAACGGCTCCGTCACCTGCGCCACGTACGGGTCGTCCACACCCCTCTGGGCGACGACAGCCGCTTTCCGCGCACCTGAGCGTCTCGCGAGATGTGCGGCCGCGACCCCCTGCGCCTGGTCGTGAGTGACGACCCGCGCGTAGCTACGGACGCCGTCCGGGTAGAGCGGGAGCGCGCGAGGGCCGCGGGTGAGCCCTTCGTCGGTGTTCGACGGGCTGAGCATCGCCAGGGGCCCGGCTGCGGCGCGACTCACGATCGGGATCTGTAGCTCCGCGCAGCCCGAGTTGTACGGTCCGATGACACCGACGACGTCGCTCGTCTCGACGTACGCCTGTGCGTTGCGCTTGCACTGTCCGGCGTCGAGTTCCCCTCCGACGGTGTCGTCGCACGACTGGAAGCCGACTCGAAACTCGCCGGCCCGGAAGTCGCGCCGACGGAGGACGAACTCGATCCCGCCGACGACCTCCTCGGTCGCCGCCGTGTGTGCCCCACGGCGCGGGTTGTCGGCTACGACGATCACGTCCGGCTCACCCTCCCCGTCGTACACCAGCCCGCCACACGAGCTGATCGCGACGACCTCGGCGCCGTCATCGCCTCCGGCGCACGCGCCCGCGAGGCCGGCCACACAGACCGCGACCCCCGCGGCCACGCACCGCAAGGCGGTCACGAACCGATACCGCCTGGGGTGCGGACGACATCGTGGGCGACGATCTCCCCGTTCTCGAAGCGGTAGACGCCGACCGGAGCGGGGACGATGTCCCCGAAACGGTCGAACGAAAAGGAGCCGAGGATGCCGTTCTCGACCTTCGTCGCGAATAGCTCCTCGACGACGGACGCGCGCGTCCCGTCCGAGCTGGCGATGGCGTCGAGCAGCACCTCGGTGGCCTGGGCTGCCTCAGGAGCGCCGAGGAATCCCGCCTCGCCGACTGGGTGGCCGAACTCGCGGACGAACTGCTCGCCGGCCGGAGGGAGCAGCTCGGAGGGCACCGACGTGGTCGTCACGAGCATGCCCTCGCCGGCGGCTCCGAGCTCGTGCGCGACGGAGCTGAACGCAAAGCCGTCTGGCGCGATGAGCTCGACGCCCGGCGGAAGCGCCGCTCGGAGGTCCTCGACGAGCGTCTTGGCCTTGGCCTGCGTCAGGCCCGCGAGGTACACGACGTCCGGCTGCGCGGCCGCCACGGACGCCGCGAGCTTCGAATAGTCCTTCAGGACCGGCCACGGGACGCGTACCGTGTCGAGCCCGATTCCGCGGGCAGTGGCATCGAACTGCTCGACGAGGGTGCGCACGTAGTCGTCGCGCAGGTCCTGATGGAGCACCACCGTTCTCCGCGCACCGAGGTCCTTCGCCAGCCGCGCGCTTGCCGCTCCCTGTGCGCTGTTGAGGGCGACGATGCGTGCATAGCTGCGAACGCCGTCAGGATAGAGCGGGCCCGATGCGGGCGATCGTGTCAGGCCTTCGTACGTATTCGACGGGCTGATCATGGCGAGGGGGCCTGCCGCTCGCGTACTGACGATCGGAATCTGCTCCTGCGCACAGGCGGAGTTCCACGGGCCGACGATCCCGAGGACGTCCTCGGTCTCGACGTATGCCTCCACGTTCCGCCGGCAAAGCGATGGATCGAACGGCTCGTCGCCGACGGTGTCGTTGCACGACTGGTAGCCGACGCGCAGCTCTCCTGCCCGGAACTCGCGCTTGCGGAGCACGAACTCGATCGCGCCGACCATGAGCTCGGTGGTCTCGGCTCCGATGCCGCGACGGGGGAGGTCCGAGACGACGATGACGTCCGGTTCCCCCTCCCCCTCGTACACGAGCGGAGCGCACTGCCTCGACGCGACCGGCGCGACACCGTCGTCGTCGCCCGCACACGCCGCTGCGAGCCCTGCCAGCAGAACGACGAGCACCGCAGCCCCCCACTTCACGGGCGCCATGATCTTCCCCGGACGAGCCGCGGTCAACTAGTCGACGGACACCCAGACCTCTCCGGCGCCGACGTCCACTACGCGCGGCGCTCCGCCGACTCGAACGACGGTCACGTCGTCCGTCTCGGGATCGATGCGGACGACGGTACCGTCGTCGCTTGCCGCCCAGACGGCATCCGCGCCGACCGCTACTCCGAGGGGGCTGCCACCAACGTCGTACGTGCGCACGATCGCCTCCTGCCGCTCGTCGACGCGGACCACCGCCTGCATCTCGTCGTCGGCGATCCAGACCGAGCCGAAGCCCGTGGCGACGTCCGCGCTGCTGCCGACCAGATCGACCGTGCCGATGACCTTTCCGCTTACAGGGGACACACGCACGAGCCCGCGGCCGAGCACCCACAGTGAGCCGAACCCGTACGCCATCGGCCCCCAGGTCGGGCTCTCCCGCGGTCGCAGCCGCTCGGTCGACGGATCGATGCGCGAGAGAGCGCGACTGCTTCCCGCCCAGATGGCGTTCGGCGCCTCCGCGAGCCACCCGGCGCCGACGTCGAAGTCGAACGCCGTGGACTCCCCGGCGTTCGGAAGCGTCCAGCTGGTCTCGACGAGATCCGTGCCCGGCTCGACGCGATGAACTCGACCCTCCGTCGTTCCGACCCAGAGGGAGTCGAACGCCGCGACGATCGTGCGCGGCGTCCCCGCGACCGAGAAGGTCGACGCGAGCTGCCGCGATCGTGCGTCGATCCGCGAGATAGTCCCCGCGCCGTCGTTCGAGTTGATGACCCACACCCACTCGTCCGAGGCGGCGACGTCGGTCGGCGTGTTGCCGACGGACGTCACCGACGTGAGCTCGAGCGAGACGGCATCGACCGCGCCGACCGAGTTGGACGTCGCCGCGAGCACGCCGCCCGAGCGAAGCGTCGCGGCGAGCACGCCGGCGAGGATCGCCGCCGCGAGGATGACGGCCCCGAACGCGAGCAGGCGGCCGCCGATGCGTCGCCGTCGTCGTCTGACCGCAATCGGCGAAGGCCCGAGACCGAGCGTGGCTCGCGCGTCGTCGGCGAAGGCGTTGCAGTCCTCGTAGCGCTGGTCCGGCTCCTTCGCGAGAGCGCGCGCGAAGACGGGCTCGAGCTCGTCGTACGAGAGCAGCGCGGGCGGCTCCTCCTGCATGTGGGCCCAGAGCGTCTGCGCCTCGGTCTCGCGTCGGAACGGAGGCGCGCCCGAGAGCAGCTCGTAGAGCACGCAGGCCAGCGCGTACTGGTCGGCCCGACCGTCCACCTCACCGCGGCGGATCTGCTCCGGCGCCAGGTAGTCGAGTGAGCCCGCAAGCGTCCCGGTCGCCGTCGTTTCCCCGGCGACGAGCTGCGTCGTCAGACCGAAGTCGCACAGGTAGCAGTGGTCGGCCACGTCGACGAGGACGTTCCCCGGCTTGACGTCGCGGTGGACGAGCCCACGCTCGTGCGCTGCGTCGAGGGCGTCGGCGACCTGGCCGACCAGCTCGATCGCGCGCTCTGGTGCGAGGGGGGCGTCGTGTACGAGTGCACGGAGGTCTGTCCCGGCGACGAAACGGCTCGCGAGGTAGAGCTCTCCGTCCGCCTCTCCCGCCGCGTAGACCGGGAGGATGCCGGCATGGTCGATCGAGGCCGCCAGCCTGGACTCGCGGAGGAACCGCTCGCGGAACGAGTCGTCATCGGCGAGCTCGGGTGCGATGAGTTTCAGCGCCACCGGGCGATCGAGCGCAAGCTCGGTCGCCCGGTAGACGACACCCATCCCACCGCGGCCGACGACGTCTTCGATTCGGTAGCCGGCGAACTGGGTTCCTACATCGGGCAACTCGAGGTCAGATTCTCGACCGTTCGATGGACCATGTGAAGCGCGTCAGCGTCGCCTGCGGTGCGATCCCGCTCGGACGCAGCCCGCGCCGGACGAGGACGGTCGGCGCGGGAGGCGATGCCACAAGTCCTCCCCGCGTCACACCCAGCCCTTCGCTCCGCCAGCGGTCCGAGAGCCCGAGGACGAGAAGACCTGCGCCCTCCGCGAGCGCTGTAACCCCCTCGGGACCAGGCGGGCCGAGCAACGGCTCGGCGACGACACCCGTCGTGTGCTGGACGATCAGCGACGCATCCGCGAGCAGCCGGCTCGCATCGCGGCCTCGGGCTCCCTCGTCCATGGCTCCGATGAGGCACAGGCGGCGATCGAGGGCGGCCGCAGCCCAGGCCCCTAGCTCGAGCGCCGCCCAGTCGTGCTCGAACGCCCCGAAGGGAACGACGATCGGCCCCGTCCCGAGTGCGCCGCTCGTCTCGACGAGGACCGCCAGATCCGAGGTCGCCTGCACGAACACCGGGGCGAACGGGCCGGCGAGGGGGTCGCCGCGGGTCGACAGCAGGAGCAGGTCGGCGTCCTGCTTCGCCGCGAGCCGGACGACGTCGTCGGCCGGCGACGAGGACGAGAAGGCCGCCACTCGTACCGTCGCGCCTCGCTCGACGACGGCGCGACGAACCTCGCCGAGTGCGGAGGTGGCGGCGCCGAGCTCGGCGGCAGGCACGATCCGTCCGAGGACCAGCTCACGGCGGACGACGCCCTGCGCGAGCGCTTCGGCGAGCGGGAGCAGCAGGTCGAGACCGGTCGCGCTCTCCGGGACCGCAACGATGGAGCGGAGCGTCTCCTCCGCGACCGGCTGCTCCGAGAGCGCCGAGTCCTGACGCAGGATCGCCAGCTCCAGCTCGCGTAGCTCCGGACCGGGCTCGAGTCCGAGCTCCTCGTCCAGCAGACGCTTGCCTTCGCGATAGACGTCAAGCGCTTCGGACTGACGACCCGCCCGGTACAACGCGCGCATGAGCAGCGCGCGCGGCCGCTCTTGCATCGGCCGCAGGGCGACCAGTGCCTGCAGCTCACCGATGAGCGCGGAGCCGCCTCCGAGCTCGAGCTCGGCCTCGATCCGACCCTCCAGCGCCACCTGCCGCAGCTCACCGAGACGCGCCGCCTCCTGCTGGACGAACGATTCGTACTCGAAGTCCGCGAGCGGAGCGCTACGCCAGAGTGCCAGCGCCTCCCTCAGCGTCGCGACCCGCGGTCCGGGATCCTCGCCCTCCGCTGTCGCGAGCAGCCGCTCGAACTCGTGCAGATCGAGCTCACCCGGGGCCACGCGGAGCACGTACCCGGGACCTCGGGTCTCGAGGACGTCTCGGGCGTCCCCCAGTGCCTTTCTGAGCGCAGAGACGTACACCTGAATCGCCTTGACGGCCGTTCTCGGGATGCCGCCCGGCCACAGCGCCTCTGCGAGGCGGTCGGTGGAAACCACCTCGTTCGCGTGCAAGAGCAGGAATGCGAGCAGGGCCCGCTGCCGCGGGGCACCCAGCTCGATCGGACGCCCCTCGTCGACCACCTCGAGCGGCCCCAGGACCTTGAACTCCACGAGCAGACGCTACTGGGCCTGGTGGCCTTTACCCGGTCCTAGGTCCGCCGTAGCCGACCCGTCCGATCCTTCCCCCACGAGATCGCAGAGGGCGATCCAGACGAAGGGAGACGACATGAACGCTCGCAAGAAGCTCCTCGGAACCGTCGCGCTGGGCGCGGCGCTGTTCGTCCCCGTCGCCCAGGCGGAGAGGCCCGAGGACGGCGCAGGGCTCCGCGGCCCAGGCGCCATCGCCGCTCAGCAGGTGGACGAGAGATTCGCGGTGCGGCCGGACGATCGTGCAGGCGTTCGTGGGCCTGGTGCATTCACGACCATGGCCCCCGACCCAAGGCGCACTGTCGCATCCGGACAACAGGGCCGAGCCGCGCGGGCCCGGCGCAATCGACGCAACCGTGGTCGTGCGGGCGCCATCGTCCGGCTTCGACGTCGGCGACGCGCTGATCGGCCTGGCCGGCGGCATGGGCCTCGCGTTGCTGATCACCGGGAGCGTGATCCTGCTCGCGAGCCAGCGCAACAAGACGCGCATCGCCTGATCCGAGCACGTACGTCGCCGCCGCCGCTGGGCTTTGCCCCCGGCGGCGGCGGCGTACATGTCTACCGTCAGATCTGGCAGCGCGGGCAGAACCAGGTCCCGCGACCGCCGACACGCGTCTTCGCGATCGGCGTCCGACAGCGCTTGCACGGCTCGCCGTCGCGGCCGTAGACCCGGAACTCGTCCTGCATCGACCCGGCCGCGCCGTCAGGAGCCGCGTAGTCGCGCAGGGTCGAGCCCTGGCGCTCGATGCCCGTTCGCAGCGCGGCCCGGATCGCTCGCGTGACGCGTTTCACCTCCTCGTGGGTCAGGCTGTTGGCGGCGCGCAGTGGGTCGACGCGGGCATGCCAGAGCGCCTCGTCCGCGTAGATGTTCCCGAGCCCCGCGACCACGCGCTGGTCGAGCAGCACCGCCTTGAGCGGCGCTCTCCGGCGCGCGAGTTGCGCCGCAAGCCACCGCGCCGAGAACCTCGGCCCGAGCGGCTCAGGCCCGTTCTTCGTCGCGAGGTACGGCTCGAGGTCTGCGCCTTCGAGGACGAGCCACGTACCGAAGCGTCTGACGTCGCGGTAGACGAGACGCGAGCCGTCGTCGAGCTCCAGCGCCGCACGCTCGTGCGACGCGGGCGCGAAGCCGAAGCTTCCCGTCATCCGGAGGTGCACGAGGAGCCCGAGCCCGCTCTCGAGGCGGACAAGGAGGTACTTCCCGCGGCGCTCGACCGCCACCACGGTGTCGCCCTCGAGCTCCTCGGCGACCTCGAAGAGATCGAACGGGCGGGTCAGTCTAGGGTCGAGGATCTCGACCCGTACGAGCCTGCGCCCCTCGAGGCGCGGCGCGAGCTGTGACCGGATGGTCTCGACCTCGGGCAGCTCCGGCACGACGGGATCGTAGGCTTGCGCGGTGACCGAGCAGCTCTCGACCTGGCACTACGGGCTCATCGCGCGCTACTGGGCGGAGTTCAACGACGACTTCCGGCCCCACGAGATCCCCTACTTCCGGCGGTTCATCGAGGACGACGGGGAGCCGGCGCTCGACGTCGGCTGTGGAACCGGTCGCGTCCTGCTCCCGTACCTGAGAGCCGGGCTCGACGTCGACGGCTGCGACGTGTCGGCGGACATGATCGCGCTCTGCCGCGAGAAAGCCGAGCGCGAGGGCTTCGCGCCGGCGCTCCATGTCCAGGCGATGCACGAGCTCGATCTCCCGCGCCGGTATCGGACGATCTACGTGTGCGGAGCCTTCGGGCTCGGCAGCACGCGCGCGCAGGACGAGGAGGCGCTTCGTCGTTTCCGCGCCCATCTCGAGCCGGGCGGCACGCTCCTCCTCGACATCGAGGTTCCGTATGCGGACCCCAAGCAGTGGCCACTCTGGACGAAGGCCGGGAGAGCCGAGCTCCCCCAGGCACCGAGGTCGCCCGAGCGAGGGAGACCATCGTCCGACGGCGCGGAGTACGGGCTCCTCTCCCGATACCTCGGATTCGACCCGCTCGAGCAGCGTGTGTCGCTCGAGATGGTCGCGCGCAGGTGGCGCGACGGCGTACTGGAAGCCGAGGAGGTGCACCGTCTCGACATCGGCCTCTACTTCAAGAACGAGCTGCTGCTCATGCTCGAGGACGCGGGCTTCGACGACGTCGTCGTCCACGGAGACCACGTCGAGGCAGACCCAGGCCCGGACGACGAGTTCATCGTGTTCGTCGCGAAGGCGTGAGAGCCTAGGAGACGACGTCGAGCACGATGCCGTGCGTGTGAGGCGGCTCGCCCCCGAGCCCGTACGCGCCCAGCACCGCGCTCACGGCCGGCGACGCCGAGGCCTCGTCCCTCGCATGCACCTCGGCGAGTACGTCGCCGGCCGCAACGGAATCACCGCGCTTCGCCCGACAGACGACTCCCACCGCGTGGTCGATCGCGTCCTCCTTCGTTCGGCGCCCGGCACCGAGCTCGAGAGCAGCGTGGCCGACCGCGAGCGCGCCGAGGCGAACGACGATGCCGTCACGGGGAGCGACGACCTCGCGTACCACCGGCGCCTCGGGAAGCACCGCCGGATCCGGGTTGCCGCCCTGAGCACGGATCCACCGTTCGTAGGCTGCCGTCGCGGAGCCGTCCTCGATCGCGTTCTCCGCAAGCCGGCGTGCCTCCTCGAGGTCGACGCCGAGGTCGGACAGCGCCAGCAACCTCGCACATGCGTCGAGGACGAGCTCCGTGAAGTCGGGAGGCCCGTCCCCGTCGATGGTCTCGACGGCCTCGCGCACCTCGAGGGCGTTGCCCACCGCCCGGCCCAGCGGCTGATCCATGTCGGTGAGGAGGCAGACGACCTCGCGCCCTTCGCGGTGCCCGAGGTCGACCATCTGGTCGGCGAGGATCCGCGCGTCCTCGACCGTCTTCATGAACGCACCGTCGCCGACCTTGACGTCGAGCACGATCGCATCCGCACCCGCGGCGAGCTTCTTCGACATGATCGACGAGGCGATGAGCGGCACGATGTCGACCGTCGCCGTGACGTCGCGCAGCGCGTAGAGCATCTTGTCCGCCGGAACGAGATTTCCCGTCTGGCCGACGATCGCGAGACCGATCGTGCGCACCTGCTCGACGAAGGCGTCGATGTCGAGCTCGACGTCGAAGCCGGGGATCGCCTCGAGCTTGTCGAGCGTGCCGCCCGTGTGGCCGAGGCCGCGACCCGACATCTTCCCGAAGGGCACGCCGCACGCGGCGACGATCGGCCCGACCGCGAGCGACGTCTTGTCGCCGACGCCGCCCGTCGAGTGCTTGTCGACGACCCGCCGCCCGAGCGCCCGCCCGAGGTCGAGCGTGTCGCCGGAGCGGATCATCGCGTCGGTCAGCGAGTGCGTCTCGCGGCCCGAGAGTCCCTTGAAGTAGACCGCCATGCACCAGGCGGCCATCTGGTAGTCCGGGACGTCCCCGCGCGTGAACCCGAGGACGAGCTCGGTGATCTCCTCGGCCGAGAGCTCGTCCCCGTTGCGCTTGCGCTCGATCAGATCAGCCGCGCGAATTGCCACGGCGCCGATCATGCCCGAGGCGTCGCGACAACGGCTCGATCAGGCGTCGCGTCGGCCGATCAGCCAGAGAGCGACGAAGAACGTGACGAAGCGCGTACGCGCAGACGACGGCCAGCCCTTCCGCGGGATCGAGCGGAATGTTGTCCGGGCGATCGAAGGTCTGCTGCATCGCCAGCGCCGCACCCATGAGCGAGGACTTCTCGAGCGGTTCGGCGAGGTTCTCGGGGAGGAAGCCGATGCGCGATCACCGGGGCGAGAACGGCCGCGAGCACGATGGTTATCGCTGCCGCGGTGTGCCGTGCGATGGCGCCGACGCTTAGCGAGAACAGCGCGAGCATGCCAAGGTAGAGCCCGCTCCCGACCACAGCGCGGAGCGCGTCGCTATCGGCGAGCGTCACGGCCGGATAGCCACCGTCGTAGTTGAACCCGTTCCCGCGCAGCAGCCATTGGCCGACCTGGAAGCATGCGACGCTCGTCGCAAGCCCGATCGCGAGCACGACGCCGGTCACCACGATCGCGCTTGGCCGCGAGCACCGTCCTTCGTCGCGGGTTGGCTGCGAAAGTTGTACGAATCATCCGCGGTGCTGTACTCGGACGTGATCGCCAGCACCGCGAGCACGGCCGCCGCGATCTGCCCGAAGAAGATGCCGGCAAGGCTCTCGAGGACGATGTCGTTGTCGCCCCGGTGGCCCGGACTCCCGCCTTCGGTGCTCGACCCCCCGGTCAGGACGGACGTGAACAGGATCGACACCCCGGCGAGGAGGAGCAGCGACCAAAAGGTGCTGCGCACGGTCCGGAGCTTCAGCCACTCGGAGCGGAGAGCCTGCGGTGCTCGCGCCCGCGGGGCTGCGCCTGCGAGCGTCGTCGTGCTCATGATCTCGCACCCGGACTTTCCGCGGCGTACTCGACCGCGTCGCGCGTCAGGTCGATGAACGCGTCCTCGAGCGAGGCACGCTCACGATAGAGCTCATCGAGCTGGAAGCCGGACTCGGCGACGATCTGGGCGATCCGGTCAGGCTCGAGCCCGGAGACGACGAGGGCGTCGGAGCCGGTCGACGTCACGACTCCACCGGCCGCCGCGAGTGCGGCCATGACCTCGGTGAGCTGCGGCGTGCGGACGTGCACGCGGCCGTCGGACCTCGCGGACAGCGAGCTCGGCCACGGTCGCGTGCGCGATGAGGCGGCCGCGCCCGATGACCACGAGCTCGTCCGCGATGCCTTCGAGCTCGCTCATCAGGTGGCTCGAAACGAGGACCGCGCGGCCTTCGTCGGCGAGCGACCGGAGGAACGTGCGTATCCAGCGGATCCCGTCCGGATCGAGCCCGTTGACCGGCTCGTCGAACACGAGTACTCGCGGATCGCCCAGCATCGCGGCGGCGATCCCGAGACGTTGCTCCATCCCGAGCGAGAAGCCGCCTGTGCGCTTCCGAGCGACCGCGGCGAGACCGACGAGGTCGAGCACCTCGTCGACGCGAGCCGCCGGGATCCGATTGCTGCGCGCCAGCCACAGGAGGTGGCTCCACGCTCGGCGCCCTGGATGCGTCGCGCCCGCGTCGAGCAGCGCGCCGACCTCGCGGAGCGGCGCGGCCAGATCGCGGTAACGCCTCCCGCCGACACGTGCCTCGCCGGCGTCGGCTGCGTCCAGTCCGAGGACGAGGCGCATCGTCGTCGACTTTCCGGCGCCGTTCGGTCCGACGAATCCGGTGACGCGGCCCGCTTCGACGCTGAACGACAGGTCGTCGACTGCAACGGTCCGGCCGTATCTCTTCGTCAGGTTGCGAACCTCGATCGCACTCATCGCGAACACGGTACGAGCGTCGTGCCCAATTTTCGTCGCGCTGCGGAACCGTCTTTGCCGACCCTCCGAACGGTGACGACCCGCGTCCGCCGTCACCCTCGCGGGGGACGGTGGATTTCGTCGTCGCGGACGACGCGGCGAGACGTCGCGGAGGCGACAATGACCGGGTGAGCACGACGCAGCGCGACCAGATCGACGAGCTCGCCGACGTCGCCGCACGCGCGGCGAAGCACGCACAGCGCGTGCTCGAAGGCCCCGACGGCCCGTTGGCGTTCGCGCTCGTCCTCGGGCTGCTCGCGATGACGGAGGTCACGATCTCCGCCGAGGAGGTCGGGGCGGCGATGATCGCAAACCTCCTCGCCACTCTTCCGTTGGCGCTCGCGCGCAGACGCATCTCGTGGGTGACCGGGACGATCGTCTTCGGCGTTCTGTTCGCGATCGCGACGGACGGAGGCACCCTCACGATCGCGGCGCTGCTCGGGCTCGTGATCGCGCTCTACCTGTTCGCCTCGCGCTACGGCCGGCGCTGGGCGGTGGTCCCCGCGGTCCCGTTCCTGCTCAATGCGATGGTGCCGCTCTCGGGCGAGGACGCAGGAATCTCCGGAGTGCTGCTCCTGATGGTCGTCGTCGCGGCGTTGGCACTCGGCGACTCCCGGCGGCAGCGAGGCGAGGCGCTCGCCGAGCGGGACGAGACACGTCAGGCGATGGTCGACACGCTCCAGGACCAGGCGGCCATGGGGGAGCGCGCGCGCATCGCCCGCGACTTGCACGACGTCGTCGCCCACCACGTCTCCGCGATCGCCGTGCAGGCCGAGAGCGCACGCCTCACGACCGAGGGGCTGCCCGAGGAGGGCCGCGCCCACTTCGAGGCGATCGGCCAGACGGCGCGTGACGCACTGACCGAGATGCGCAGGCTGCTCGGCGTCCTGCGCGAGGACGCGAACGCGGAGGCGACCCGCGACCCGCAACCGAGCCTCGCTCGCCTGAACGACCTCGTCGAGACCGCACGGGCGGCCGGAACGCCGGTGACGCTCACGCTCGAGGGCACGGTGACGCCCCTGCCCACGGGGGTCGACCTGTGCGCGTACCGGATTCTCCAGGAGGCGCTCACGAACGTCCGTCGACATGCTCCCGCGGCGGCGGTCGACGTCGCGCTCACGTACACGCCGGACACGCTGCACCTACGCGTCCACGACTACGGCCCAGGCCCCGCGGCGCCGGATCCCGACGGGCACGGGCTGCTGGGAATGCGTGAGCGGGCGATCATGGTCGGAGGCACGCTCACCGCCGAACCGGCGGACGGCGGCGGTTTCGTCGTCGACGCCGTGCTGCCCGTCACCGGAGCGGCGGCATGACGATCAAGGTCGCAGTCGTCGACGACCAGGAGATCGTCCGCGCGGGGTTCGCGGCGCTTCTCGGCACGCAGAAGGACTTCCGCGTCGTCGGCACCGCGGCGGACGGCGAGGAGGCCGTCGAGCTGTGCGTCAACGAGCGTCCGCACGTCGTGCTGATGGACGTGCGCATGCCGGTCATGGACGGGATCGAGGCGACGCGACGCGTCACGAGCGACGGCAAGCGCTCGCCACGCGTGATCGTCCTCACCACCTTCGACCTCGACGAGCACGTCTACGACGCGCTCGGCGCCGGCGCGAGCGGGTTCCTGCTCAAGGACGTGACCGCCGACACGCTCTTCGACGCGGTACGCGTCGTCGCCGCCGGAGACGCGCTGCTGGCACCGGCCGTCACCCGTCGCCTCGTCGACGAGTTCGCGCGGCTGCGACCGACCATGCCGAGCCTTCCCGACGCGTTGTCCGAGCTCACACCCCGCGAGACCGAGGTGCTTCGCCTCGTGGCCGAAGGCCTGTCGAACGGCGAGATCGCCGAGCGGCTCGTCGTAAGCGACGAGACGGTGAAGACGCACGTCAGTCGCGTCCTCGGGAAGCTCGGCGTCCGCGACCGCACGCAGGCGGTCGTCGTTGCCTACGAGTCGGGTCTCGTCACGCCGCGGACGCGCGAGCCCGTCTAGAGCTCGATCGGACGGCCCGGGAGGCGCTTGCCCGGCGACTTCCCGCCGAGCCACGCGTTCACGGTCGCGCCGACGTCCGCGAACTCGCCCTCCTCGTGGGTCCGCCCCGCGGCGTTCCGCCCAGCGGCGTAGGCGAGGAGCAGGGCGTGCTCGCGGGAGTGGTCCGTGGACTCCGTCGTCGGATCGCAGCCATGGTCGGATGTGATGACGAGTAGGTCGCCGTCCCGCAGGGTCTCGAGGATGTCGGGGAGGCGCCGGTCGAAGTCCTGCAGGCAGCGGTGGAAGTTCACCGGGTCGTTCCGATGGCCCCAGAGCATGTCGGTCTCGACGAGGTTCACGAACACGAGCCCGCCGTCGACGTTCTCGAGAAGCTCGATCGTGCGGTTGATCCCGTCGATGTTCGATTTCGTCGGGAACGAGTCGTCGATGTCGCACCCGGCGAAGATGTCCGAGATCTTCCCCACGCCGTAGACGGTGTTCCCGGCCTCGCGCGCGGACGTGAGGTAGTTCGGCCGCCGGGGCTCGAGCGAGAAGTCGTGGCGATTCGGCGTGCGCTCGTAGTTGCCGGGCTCGCCGACGAACGGACGAGCGATAACGCGGCCCACCGCGTGCCGTCCGGTGAGGATCTCCCGGGCGACGCGGCAGCCGTCGTAGAGCTCCTCGAGCGGGATCGTCTCCTCGTGCGCCGCGATCTGGAAGACGGAGTCCGCGGACGTGTAGACGATCCACTTCCCGGTCTGCTGGTGCTCCTCGCCGAGCTCCTGGATGACCTCCGTCCCCGACGCCGGCTTGTTGCCGAGGACGCCGCGGCCCGTCTGGTTCATGAACGGGTCGATCACCTCGTCGGGGAACCCGTGCGGGTACGTCGGGAACGCCGTGGGCGTGACGACGCCCATCATCTCCCAGTGACCCGTGGTGGTGTCCTTGCCCTTGGAGCGCTCGACGAGGCGTCCCGCGACGGCCGGCGCACCCGGCTGAGGCGGACAACCCTCGAGCGGCATGACGTTCCCAAGACCGAGCGCCTCGAGGTTGGGTAGGTCGAGTCCGCCGACGGCGCTGGCCGTGTTGCCGAGGGTGTTCGAGCCTTCGTCCCCGTACTCCGCTGCGTCCGGCAACTCTCCAGCGCCGACGGCGTCGAGCACGATGACGCACGCCCGCGGCATAGCGGGGGCTATTCTACGGCCGCCTTGAACGACGTCCTCGGACTACTGCTCCTCGCCGTCTACATCGCCGGCGTCGTCGGCCTCGCTGCGGCGATCACGTTCGCCGTGATCAAGATCTTCCCGACCGAGCGGAGTCCGAAGGGCCCCGACAAGCCCGACGACTCGGACTCGACGCGGGGCACCGAGAGCTCCGGCGGCAGCCTCTTCCGCAGGTCGAGGAAGGCCGCGACCTAGCTCGAGCGCTTCACGTCCTGCGCCGCAGCGCCAGGAGCCCGGCCACCGCAACGACCAGAGCGCCGGCGACGAGGAGCGCCTGTGTGATCCAGCCGTTCCGCTCGAGGAACGTTCGCGTGTCGGCGGGCGCCTCGTACGCGTCGTTGACGGCCTCGGCGCCCAAGGTCCCGGCGACCGCGCGCCCGACCCCCGTCGCACCGGCCGGGAGCTGCTCGAAGTCGTATTCGGGTGCGGGAACTCTCGCCGCCCCGTACAGGAGCCGATAGGGCGGCGGGTAGTCCTCCGCGAGAAGCAGCGGCCGTGCGCGCGCCTCGGCGGTGACGCCGAGACCGTCGAGTGGAGCGTCGTCGCCGTTCTCGATGGTCACGCGGAGGAAGCGGTGGTGCGCTTCGATCCCGACGTGTGCGAGGACGAGCCCTGGGAAGCGCGCGATGCGCCCCTGGGCGAGAGGGATGAACGACGTTCCGTCGTTCGAGCCCTCGACCCGGACCGCACGGACGTAGGACGGCGTCGTCGATTCGATGCGCACGGCGTCCACGGGCACCTTGGGGTAGCCGAGATCGAGCCGGACGACCGTCGCCTGGCCTCGCTCACTGCGCCTGGATGTCGACGCGACCGGTTCGAGCGGAGTCTGGCTCGGCTCTCGTGCGACGCGCGCGCCCGTGATCGCGGAGACGCCCGTCGCGCGAACGAGGAGGTAGCGATAGTCGGTGGCGGGGAAGACCGCCGTCGTGCTCCGCGCGTCGACGGCCCCGTGTACGGCGTAGATCTGAGTCGTCGAGAGCCGCGCATACGTCCCCTCTGCTCCGCTTGTGCTCCCGGAGACGACGACTCGGCCGACGAAGGACTCGTCGGGGATGTCGAGCACGGCGCGATCGATCACGGGATGGACGACGCCGCGATCGAGGACGACGGTCACGGTTCCGTCGCGGCGGCCGCGCGCCACGACGGCCACGGGTCGCGATGACACCGCGGCAGGGATCGGCGCCGAACGCCACGGAACCTGGTTGCCGTCGGCGTCGAGGATGCGCAGGTCCGGGAAGCCCACGCGCGCGTGCCCGTACATCCGGGCGTCGGGCTCGAACACGACGGGTCCGTTCGCCGTCGCCTCGAGCGGTCGCGAATATCGGAACACGCTCTCGTCGACTCCTCCACCGGCCGCCACCGCGAGGGCGGCGAGGAGTGCAGCGAGGATCACGTGTGCCGTTCCGTCGAGCGGACCCGCTGGTACGCGTAGGCGCCGGTCAACAGGAGGAGGCCTACCGCGACGAAGGAGAGGACGCGGTAGATCTCGTCGAGCTCGGCCAGGTCGTAGAGGAAGAGCTTCGCGACCCCGAGTCCGAGCAGGACGAGACCGCCGTACCGCAGCTCGCGGACGTCGCGGACCAGCCCGACGACGATCGCGACGAGGCCGAGGCCCGCCCAGAACGCGCTCAGCACGACCTGTGCCGTCTGGGAGCGCTCGACCTCGTCGCCCTGGATCACGTCGACGATGCCGAGCGAGGCCGCGTAGACGAATGCCACTCCTGCAGTCGCGAACAGGAGCATCCAGAGATCGCGGCGCTCGACGAGGAGCCCCATGAGCAGCGCCGCGACGCCGACGCTCAGTGTCGCCGCCAGAGCCTGGCCGAGACCGTCGACACCGTCGAGCAGCGCGTCCGGCGGCGCCTCGTCGAGGACGGTATGGAGCCCTGCGAGGCCGAGGAACGCGACGGCGAACACGAGCGCCCGCCGCTCACCCGTGCGTCCGGCGACCCAGGTGAGGATCACCGCCTCGGCCGACCAGCCGACGACGAGCGCGGGACCGTCGAGCGCGAGCGCCAGCGTCACGCCCGACAGGGCGACGCCGATCGCGACGAGAAGGCCGGCGATCTCCGTGCTCATGCGCTGGCGGAAGCCGAACGCCCCGAGCGCGATGTATGCAATCGTCACAGCGAGGATCCAGGCCGTTGCTGCGTTGTCGGAGCCCCGCTCGTCGATGAGCGCCCAGCCGAGACCCGCCGTGAACGCCGCATTCAGGAGAAGCACCGACGCGGACGAGACGCGCAGCTTCGAGGTCGGCACCCGCAGCTCGTAGCCGATCGCGGCGACGACGAACGCGCACCAGAACAGCGCGAGCACGAGAAGCGGGAGGAGCAGAGCGTCCCGGTCGTCGGCCCAGAACGCGAGTTGCGGTGCCGTCAGGACGAACGCGCCGAGCGCGAGCCACCCCCACCGCTGCCAGACGAGTGTTGCGACGGTCGCGGCGAGGGCCACCGACGTGAACGCGAGTGCGAGTGTCGACGTTCCGCTATCCACCAGCAGCGGCGCCGCGAGCGCCCCGAGGAGAGCGAACGCCGCGACGATCTGCGAGGCCCAGCGGATCGCGATCGCCGCGCCGACTGCGCCGATCAGTGCAGCCACGAAGAGTCCGGCCTCCGCGGCGACGACGTCCTGCACCGCCGTGGCGTACGTCAGCGAAGCGAAGAGCGACGCCAGCGCGGTCGCAACCGCCACGACGGCCGCATCGGTCTGACCACGGCGCTCGTAGAGGAAGACGCCGGCGGCGAGAAGAAGCGTCGAGCCCAGGAACGCGAGAGCGACGCGTGCTTCCACACCGATCCAGCCGCGGTCGACCGCGATGACGAGGAAGAAGACGACCCCGATGAGGATCGCAAGACCGCCGACGACCGCGAGGATTCGGCCCCCGAGCAGGTCTTCGAAGGTCTCGCCCGGGCGCAGCACCGTCCGCTGCGGAGTCGGCGCGGTCGGCGCCGGAGCTGCCGGCTCAGGCGTTCGCCGTGTCGCGGCGGACGGCGAGGGCGTGGCGGCCACACCGCCGGGTGCGGTCGGCTGGCCCTCGAGTCGCGCGACGCGCTCCAGAGCCTCCCCGAGCAGCGCCTCCACTCGCTCCAGCCGTGCTTCGAACGATTGATCCGAGCTCACGTACCGATGGTATTCCCGCGCTCTTCAAGGAATCCTCAGGGCGCGCACGGGGTCGGCGTCCGGGTACACCCGGACTCGAGAGCTACGCGACGCCGGCGGCCAGCGCGTCGTCGAGCGGCGTGTAGTCCATGCCGTGCGCCTCGGCGACCGCCTCGTAGGTGATCTTGCCGCCGATCACGTTGACGCCGCGGGCAAGCTCGGGATTCGACGTCACTGCACCGAACGTCCCCTGCTCGGCGAGCTGCTCGACATACGGGAGCGTTACGTTCGTGAGCGCCCTGGTCGACGTGATCGGCACCGCGCCGGGCATGTTCGCGACGCAGTAGTGGATCACGCCCTCGACGGTGTAGACGGGATCGTCATGCGTCGTCGGACGAGACGTCTCCGCGCAGCCGCCCTGGTCGATCGCGACGTCGACGAACACCGAGCTCTCCTTCATCGTCGTCAGCATCTCGCGCGTCACCAGCTTCGGCGCGAGCGCGCCCGGGATGAGGACGGCGCCGATCGTGAGGTCGGCGTCCTTGATCGACTCCTCGAGCTGCAGCGCGGAGGACATCAGGAGCTGCACCCGCCCCGAGAGGATCTGCTCGAGGAAGCGCATGCGCTCGACCGAGCGCTCGAGGATGGTCACCTGCGCGCCCATGCCGAGCGCGATGACGGCCGCGTTGTAGCCGACCATGCCGCCGCCGACGACGAGGACGCGCGCAGGAGCCACGCCGGCGACACCGCCGAGCAGGATTCCGCGGCCGCCCTTCGGCTTCTCGAGGTGGTCCGCTCCCGCCTGCGCCGACAGGCGGCCGGCGATCTCGCTCATCGGCGCGAGCAGCGGGAGCGCGCCGCGGTCGGTCTCGACCGTCTCGTAGGCGATCGCGGTGATGCCCGAGTCGACGAGGGCACGGGTCAACGGCTCGTCGGCTGCGATGTGCAGGTAGGTGAAGAGCGTGAGGCCCTCGCGGAGCCGCGGGTACTCCGCCGCGATCGGCTCCTTCACCTTGAGGAGCAGGTCGGCATTCGCCCACACGTCGTCGACCGAGGCGATCGTCGCTCCCGCGCGCTCGAACGCCTCGTCCGCGAACGCGCTTCCGACGCCAGCGCCCGACTCGACGACGACGTCGTGACCGCCCTGGACGAGCTCGCGTGCTCCTGCCGGGGTCAGCGCGACGCGGTACTCCTGCGGCTTGATCTCCTTGGCGACGCCGATCCGCATGCGCGCGGGACGATATCGCGTCAGGTGCGGGCCAGACGCGCGACGTAGGCGCGCTCGTCCGGGCCGAGCCAGGGCGGCTCGCCCGCGAGCGCGTTCTCGCGAACCCGCTCGGGACGCCGCGTCGCGGGGATGACGAGGTCGACCCGCGGGTCCGAGAGCACCCACTTCAGGAGCGCCTGCGCCCAGGTCTCGATCCCGAACGCTCGGAGAGGCTCGAGGTCTTCCGCGACCGGGCGCGCGGCGCAGCAACGGAGCGCCTGTCCCCCCGAACGGGCTCATGACGATGACGGCGACACCGAGCTCCTCCGCGAGCGGCAGCAGCCGTGCCTCCGAACTCGCGCTCGCCCGGGTTCAACGGCAGCTGGACGACGTCGAACCGGCCCGTGCGCAGCGCCCGCTCGAGCTCCCCGAACGAGCCGGCGCTCCAGTGCGTGACGCCGATGCGATCGACTCGTCCCGCGCCCTTCTCCTCCTCGAGCCACGGAAGGTGCTGCTCCCAGGCGACGAGGTTGTGCACCTGCTCGATCTCGACCCGCCCGAAGAACCGCTGTTGCGCCTCGTACTGCGCCTGCCCCTCGTCGACACTCGACGCCCAGATCTTCGTCGCGATCGTCGCCTCGGACCGCCGCGGCAGCGAGCGCCGAGCCGAGCGATCGACTCCGCGGCGCCGTACATCGGCGAGGAGTCGAAGACACGCTGTCCCGCGGCGAGCGCCGCGTCGACCACCGCGCGAGGCGGTCGCGACGTCGCCCTCGAACGTCCGGTAGGTGCCGAGCCCGACGACCGGACCGAGCTTGCGCGCCTCCATCGGCGTCACGCTAGCCGGGAGTGGGTCAGACTTCGCGGTGTCGAGTGGAGAGGAGGTGCCGTGTACACGTCAGGCGTTTGGGTCGTCAAGGAAGGGCGCGAGGACGAGTTCGCGCGTCGCTGGCAGGAGAGCGCGGACCGATCGGCGCTCGAAATCCCCGGCCTGAAGTTCGTGCTCCTGCGTGACCGGGAGAATCCGCGGCGGTTCGTGAGCCTCGGCGAGGGCTGGCGAACGGCCGAGCAGATCGAGGCCGCGCGGAGCACGCCCGAATTCCAGGACGCGATGGCTTCGATCTGGCGAATGCTGGACTCGGGCGAGGTGACGACGCTCGATCTGATCGCGTCGGTCAGCTGATCGGGCTCGTCTCGCGAGCTGCGTCGACGAGCGCGAGCGTGACCTCGACCATGCCCTCGAGGTCGGCGACCGCGATGTGCTCGTCGGGCGTGTGGATCTCCATCATCCCGTTCGCGAGGTTCACGCACCGCAGGCCGCGCGCGTTGAAGACGTTCGCGTCGGCGCCGCCCCCGCTCAGGGCGTAGGACGGCGTATAGCCGGCGCGCTCGAGCGCCGTCGCCGCGAGCCGCACCGGCTCGTCGCTCTCGCGGAAGCGGTAGCCGGGGAAGCTCGGCCGCACCTCGGACTCGACCTCGCAGTCGACGAGGCTCGCCGCGAACGCGGCGCTCTCGAGCATCTCGCGCGCGAGGTCGACCGCCTTCCGCTCGTCGTGCGAGCGCACCTCGGCCGTGAACGAGCACCACTCGGGAACGACGTTCCGCGCGGTGCCGCCCGAGATGACGCCGACGTTCGCGCTCGTCTCCTCGTCGATCCGCCCGAGCCGGAAGTCCGCGATCGCCCGCGACGCCGCCGCGATCGCGGAGCGCCCGTCCTCCGGGTGCATCCCTGCATGCGCCGCCGCGCCGTGGAAGCGGAAGTCGAGGAGCCGCGCGTGCGGCGAGCCGAGGACGATCTCGCCGATCGGCGCGCCCTGGTCGTAGACGTAGCCGGTCGTCGCGACGAGCCGCGTGTGGTCGAACGCGTCCGCCCCGCGCAGCGAGACCTCCTCCTGCGGCGTGAAGAGGAGCTCGATCCCCGCGTGGCTCGCGTTCCTCCTCGAGCACCCGCCTCGCCGCCTCGAGCATGACGACGACCGCGGCCTTGTTGTCGGAGCCGAGGATCGTGCCCGCGGCGTTCCGCACGACGCCGTCCTCCCCGACGACCGGCTCGATCGCGGTCTCGGGCGGCACCGTGTCCGTGTGCGCGCAGAGGAAGATCGGAGTGCCGCCCGCGCCGTTCGTGGGCGGGATCCGGCAGTAGATGTTCCCGGTGTCGCCGTCGAGGCGCCCCGCGGCATCGTCCTCGTCCCACGCGAGGCCGAGCTGCGTCAGGTACTCGGCGACCCGGTCGGCGACCGCGCGCTCCTGCTTGGACGGGCTCGGGATCGCGCAGAGCTCGAGAAAGAGGTCGAGGAACCGCGGCCTCAGCGGCTCCTGGACGGCGCTCATCGACGTCACCGTACAACGGCTCGCGTCACGCCGGAGTAGCAACACTAGGGCGCTGAGATGGCTGGCGATCGTCGTCGCCGTGCTTGCGCCTCGCCGGGTGCAGCGACTCGCGCGACTCGACCACACGCCGGGACGTCGTCGACGAGCGTGACCGCAGATGCACCCCGTGCGTACACGGCGGTCGCTCGCGCACGTCCCACGCGGATCGTCCTGTCAGTCGAGAGCCGCGAGCCCCGATGTGCCGCCCTACACGGCGCGTGTCGACGGAGCGCGGAGCCGCGTCGTAGCGGTCCTCATCCGCCGGCGGAGCGTAGCCGCCGGCAAGCCTGTTCGCGAGCGCGCGCGCTCGAGCGCCGCCGCGACGAACTCGCGGAAGAGCGGCGCCGGCCGCGTCGGCCGCGACTTGAACTCGGGATGGAACTGGCTCGCGACGAACCAGGGATGGTCGGGCAGCTCGACGATCTCGACGAGGCGACCCTCCTGGAACGTGCCCGAGACGACGAGTCCCGCGTCGACGATCCGCTGGCGCAGCTCGTTGTTGACCTCGTAGCGGTGGCGATGGCGCTCGTGCACGACGGGCTCGCGCGTACGCCTCGCGCGCACGGGTGCCGTCCTCGAGCTCGACCGCCTGCGCGCCGAGGCGCATCGTGCCGCCGAGATCCTCGATCTCCTTCTGCTCGGGGAGCAGGTCGATGACAGGGAACGGCGTCTCAGGGTCCATCTCCGTGGAGTTCGCGCCGTCCATCCCGCAGACGTGGCGCGCGAACTCGGAGACGGCGACGTGCATGCCGAGGCAGATGCCGAGATACGGGATCTCCTGCTCGCGCGCGACCTGGCAGGCGAGGATCTTCCCCTCCCATCCGCGCGAGCCGAAGCCGCCGGGCACGAGCACGCCGTCGACCTGCTCGAGCTCGTGGACCGCCTCCTCGTACGACATGTTCTCGGCGTCGACCCAGCGCACGTGCACGCGGCAGCCGGCATGGACACCGGCGTGCTTGAGCGCCTCGTGCACCGAGAGGTACGCGTCGTGGAGCTTCACGTACTTCCCGACGAGCGCGATCTCGACGTCCTCGCGGAGCTCGCGCGTCCGGTCGATGAGCTCCGCCCACTCGCCGAGCTCGGCCGGCGGCGCGTCGAGCCCGAGCTTCCCGCACACGAGCGCGTCGAGGCCCTCTGCCTGCAGCACCTCGGGCACGAGGTAGACGTCGGGGACGTCGGGGCAGCCGATCACGGCGCTGCGGTCGACGTCGGCGAAGAGCGCGATCTTCTCGCGGATGTCGTCGGAGAGCTCCTCCGTCGAGCGGCAGACGACGACGTCGGGGTGGATGCCGATGCGGCGCAGCTCGTTCACCGAGTGCTGCGTCGGCTTCGTCTTCAGCTCGCCGGCTGCGTCGATGAACGGCACGAGCGTGACGTGCAGGTAGACCACGTTCTCGTTTCCGACCTCGCGCCGGAACTGGCGGATCGCCTCGAGGAACGGCAGCGACTCGATGTCGCCGACCGTCCCGCCGATCTCGGAGATGACGACGTCCGCGGGCGCGACCTTCTCGGCGCGCCGGATCCTCGCCTTGATCTCGTTCGTGATGTGCGGGATGACCTGCACGGTCGCCCCGAGGAACTCGCCCTTGCGCTCCCGGCGCAGCACGGAGTCCCAGATCGCGCCGGCCGTGTGGCTCGCGTTGCGCGAGAGGTTCTCGTCGATGAAGCGCTCGTAGTGACCGATGTCGAGGTCGGTCTCCGCGCCGTCCTCGGTCACGAACACCTCGCCGTGCTGGAACGGGCTCATCGTGCCCGGGTCGACGTTCAGGTACGGGTCGAACTTCTGGGCCGAGACGGAGAGGCCGCGGGCCTTGAGGAGTCGTCCGAGCGAGGCGGCGACGATGCCCTTCCCGAGCGCGGAGACGACACCACCCGTGACGAACACGTACCTGGCCACGGGTTCTCACCGTAGCAGGCGACGCTGTCGGTACCTACGCGGTCGTTGCGACTCCGCAGCGTCTGCGACGAACTCGGCGCCGCCCGCCATGCGCTCGATCTCCTCGCGCCGGAGGAGGTCGTCGAGCTCCTCGATGCGCGTGTGCGTCGGGTCCCCGGGCACCTTCTCGACGCGGAAGTGCGTGTCGGCAACGCTCGCGATCTGCGGAAGGTGCGTGATCGTGAGCACCTGGGCGCGCTCGGCCAGCCGCTGCAGCGTCGCGGCGACGGCGTGCGCCGTCACGCCGCCGATCCCCGCGTCGATCTCGTCGAAGACGAGCGTCTCACCCCCGGCGACGGCGGCCAGCGCGAGGGCGATCCGCGAGAGCTCGCCGCCTGACGCCGTGTCCGCGACCGGAGCGAACGGAAGGCCGGGGTTCGGCCGGACGAGGAACGTCACCTCGTCCGCGCCGCTCGGCCCGGGATCGCGCTCGCGCAGCTCCACGAGGAACTCGCCCTCCCCCATCCCGAGCGACGCGAGCTCAGCGGAGACCGCCTGGGCGAGCGGGCGTACGTTCGCCTCGCGCGCGTCACGGAGCGCAGCTCCGAGCTGCGCCGACGCGCTCCTCCGCCTCGGCGACGGCGGCCGCCGCCGCCTCGACCGGATCGCCCGACGAGCCTGCCTCGCCGAGCTCCCGCTCCGCCGCCGCGGCGAGCTCGAGAAGCTCGTCGTACGACGATGCAGCGAACCGGCGCTTGAGGTCGGCGATGGCCTGCAGGCGCTCCTCCACCGCCTCGAGCGCTCCGGGCTCGGCGTCAAGGGTCGCGAGGAAGCGGTGGAGATCCGAGCCGACCTCGTGGAGCCGTACGGCAAGGTCGCGGAGCTCCTCGGCGCTCGCGCCGAGCTCCGGCGCGATGCGCTCGAGCGGCGCGAGCGAACGCTCGGCGAGCGCGGCCAGAGAGGCCGCGCCGTCGCCTTCGTCAGGCGCGATCGCCGAGGCGGCCGCGGTCGCCGCCTCCGCGAGCTCCTCGACGATGCCGGAGCCGCTCGCGCTGCGCGAGCAGGCTCGACTCCTCGTCGGGCGCCATGCCCTCGGTCGCCTCGACGAGCGCCTCCAGCTCGGCGAGCCGGAACGCGACCGCGTCCGCATCGCGCGTCAGCTCGTCGTAGCGGCGCCGCGCGGCCGCGAGAGCCGCCCACGCGTCGCGTGCATCGCGCCGTCGCTCGAGCTGCTCCGTCACCGCAGAACGCGTCGAGGACGTCGAGCTGGAACGACGGCCGAGCCAGTCGCCGCTGCTCGAACTGACCCGACATCGCGATGAGCCGCTCGGTCGCCGCAGCGACGTCCTCCCGCGCGACCGCGCGTCCCCAGGCATAGGCGCGCGTGCGCCCGTCGCCGAACACGCGGCGCGCGACGACGAGGCCTGCCTCGTCCTCCGGGCGCAGCTCGGCGAGGCCGGCGACCTCCTCGCTCGTCGAAGAAGCCGTCGGGCACGTCGAGCTCCGCCTCGACGTACGCCTCGGAGGCCGTCGGAGCCGACCGAGGACGCGTCGGCGCGCGCGCCGAGGAGAAGCCCGATCGCCTGGGCGAAGATCGTCTTCCCCGCACCGGTCTCGCCCGTGACGGCGTTCAGGCCCGGACCGAACGAGAGGTCCGCCTCGCGAATGAGGACGAGATTCTCGATGCGAAGCCGTCGCAGCACCGTCAGCGGGAGAGGAGCTCGCCGAGGATCTCCTCGTAGCGGTGGTACGGCTCGAGATGGCCCGCGTCGGTCCACACCCGCAGGTCCACTCCCCGCATCCGCTCGATCAGGCGATGGACAGGCGCGATCGGCGCGTTCGCGTCGCTGTCGCCGTGCCACCAGGTCACGCTGCAGCGCACGTCCCCGGCGTCGAAGTCCCAGCCGAGGATCAAGGCCATCCCCTCGTCGACCCAGCCCTCCGCGCCTGGCCGGAATGCCTCGGTCACGCTCTCGACGAGGACGCGCTGCCAGTCGGGGTCCTCCATCACCGCCTTGTCGCTCGGTGGCGCTGCCTCCATCAGGCCTTTGAACCCGGCGAGAGGATCCTTCAGCACCTCGTCCCGCATCGGCGCGAGGAGGTCGTACATCGCCTGCCAGCCCTCGTGCGCGGCGTACCACGCGTCCCGATTGATCTGGATCAGCCCGGCAACGTCCTCCTCTTCGAGCTGCGTGCCTCCGACGACCACGGTCGCGGCCTGGACACGCTCGGGGTGGTTCGCGGCGAACGCGAGGACGTGTGGGCCGCCGCCACTGCCGCCGCTCGCGTGCACGGCGTCGAGGCCGAGATGGTCGAGCAGCTGTGCCGCATCGTCGGCGACGACCGAGATCTCTCTTCCCGGCAGCCGATCGGAGGCGCCGTAGCCGGGACGGTCGAAGACGAGCAGACGAACGTCGAGCCGGTCGTACACGTCCTCGTGCGCGTGGCGCGAGAACCGAGAGCCCGGGAGTGCCCTGGAAGTGGAGGACGGGCCGGCCGTCGGCAGGCCCGTACTCCCTCCACGCGAGCGTGCGACCGTCGCGCAGCGCGAGGCGTCCGTCGCTCACGAGGCGAAGCTCTGGCGATAGCGGCGGACGAAGGTCGCCTCGGGCAGCGTCGCGAGCAGCGAGCGCTGCGGGCCGATGCGGACGACGGCGCGGTCTGCCTTCCCGAGCGTCGAGACGCGGCGGCCGTCGACGAGGACGCCGGCCTCGACGTCTGCCGATCGGTTCCAGACGATGACATCCGCGCCCGGCGGGATGACGATCGGGCCGCGCGTGCAGCGAGTGGGCGGCGACGTAGGTCAGCGCGATCGCCTCGAGGCCCCACATGAGCACCGGACCGCCGTTCGAGAGGTTGTAGGCGGTCGAGCCGGAGGGGGTCGCGCAGATGATCCCGTCGCACGGCTGGCGGCCGAGCTCCTCGCCGCCGACCGCGAGCTCGAGCTCGATCATGCGACCGAGCGACGCGCTCGAGACGACGACGTCGTTCACGGCGACCGTGCCGCCCGTCGGGGTGCTCGAGCTCGAGCGTCGGCAGCTCGACGACGTCGTACTCGCCGGCGAAGACGCGGCCGAGGCCCTGCTCGAGGTCGCGCCGGCCCATCGAGCTCAGGAAGCCGACGCGTCCGAAGTTGACGCCGATCACGGGAACGCCGGTGCCGAGGAAGCGCGCGAGCGCCCGCAGCACCGTGCCGTCGCCGCCGAGGACGACCGCGAGGTCGGCGGCACGTGCCTCGTCGGTCGCGTCGACGCCGTGCTTCTCCGCCTCCTCGGTCGAGAGGACGAGCTCGACGCCGTGCTCCTGGGCGACGGCCTGGAGCCGTGCGAGGCCCGAGCCGATCTGCCCCGGCTTGCCGTGGGTGACGACGGCGGCGCGGGCGACGCGGCTACCCGACGGCATCGGCGATCCAGCGCTCTGACTCATCGGGGTTCGATTCGCCGTGTCCGTGTCGGAGATGGACGAAGAACTCCCGGTTCCCCTTCGGGCCGGGCAGCCCCGAGTCTACGACGCCGACCGTCACGGCATCCCACGCCCGCGCGGCTTCGATGACCTTCCTGAGAACGTTTCGTTGCACCTCGGGATCGCGCACGACGCCCTTCGCGACCTCGCCGCGCCCCGCCTCGAACTGCGGCTTCACGAGGACGAGCGCCTCCCAGCCCGGCGCCGCGAGGCCGAGTACCGGAGGCAGCACCTTCGTCGCGCTGATGAAGGACACGTCGCAGACGACGAGCTCCGGCGCGAACGGAAGCTCGGTCAGCGAGCGCGCGTTCACGCGCTCGAGCACGACGACGCGCGGATCGGCTCGCAGCTTCGGGTGGAGCTGGCCGTAGCCGACGTCGATCGCGGCCACGCGCGCTGCGCCCGCCTGGAGCAAGCAGTCCGTGAACCCCCCGGTCGACGCTCCGACGTCGACGCAGTCGCGTCCGGTGACGTCGACGTCGAACGCCTCGAGCGCGTTCGCGAGCTTCTCGCCGCCGCGCGAGACGAACCGCGGCGGCCGATCGACGTCGAGGTCGACGTCGTCGGGGACCTGCTCCCCCGGCTTCGCGTGGCCGCGTACGCGCCCGGCAAGGACGAGCGCCTGCGCCTGCGAACGCGTCTCGGCGAGACCTCGCTCGACGAGGAGGACGTCCAGGCGCTTCTTCGTCACGAAGCGCAATGATGACGACGTCTCAGGCGGCGACGACGCGGCGGGCGCCGATCAGGCGCGAGCCGTAGTTCGATCCGGAGAGCCTGACGACCTCGACGTTCCGGCCGGTCTCGGGCGCGTGCACCATCCGGCCACGACCGAGGTACAGGCCGACATGCCCGAGGCCCTCGAAGAAGAGGATGTCGCCCGGCGCCATCTTCGACTCCGGGCACCCGGCGCCCCTCGCCGTACAGCGCGTACGAGTTGTGCGGAAGCTCGACGCCGACTCGGAGGTACGCCCAGCGGACGAGGCCGGAGCAGTCGAACCCGCTCTCGGGCGACTCGCCTCCCCAGCGGTACGGCACGCCGACCTCCCCGAGCGCGAACCTGGCGGCGCGCTCGGCCCTGCGTCGGAGGGGGCTCGAGAATCGACAGCGGGCCTGGCTTGATCTCGCTGGACGACGCGGTCGCGGGGAGCGCGCCCGCGGCAGCGAGGGCTGCCAGGAGACAGAGCAGGGGCACGCGGCTGCGGAGAGTCGTTGACATGGTGTGAGGTCGGACGGTCCGGCGCACGTGCGCAACGGAAGTGCGCCAGGCAGACCTGGTCTGTTCGGGACTCGCCGGAGGATAGCCGGGAACCCGGCTACGTCTATCCCTCAACCGGTCCTAAAGGTCAGCGCGTCGAGGACGTCGCGCAGCACGCTCGTGTCGGCACCGACCGAGTCGAGCTGTCCGGCGGCTCGCTCGGAGACCTCGTCGGCGAGCTGCCTCGCCCCCTCCGGACCGAGCCGCTCCACGTATCCGTCGCCGTCGAGGAGATCGTCGACGACCTGGAAGAGGAGGCCGACGTCCTCGCCGAACGCGATCCACGCGGCGCGGTCGCCCTCCGGCACGCGAGCGACGTCGAGCCCGATGCGAACGGCGGCCGCGAACAGCCGGCCCGTCTTCAGCCGGTGGAGCTCCTCGAGCTCGGCCGTGTCGCCGGTGATGTCGCGGTACTGGCCCGCGATCATGCCGATCGTCGCGTCGACGAGGTCGCGGGCGATCTCGATGCCCTCGTACGTGAGCGCGAGCTTGTACGCCTCCGAGAGGAGCGCGTCGCCGGAGAGCAGCGCGACGCCTTCTCCGAACGCGACGTGCGCGCTCGGACGGCCGCGCCGCTCGTCGTCGTCGTCCATCGCCGGAAGGTCGTCGTGGACGAGCGAGAAGGTGTGCACGAGCTCGAGCGCGGCAGCCGCGGGGAGAGCATCCTCGACCGAGGCTCCGTTCGCCTCCGCCACGGCGAGGCAGAGCACGGGTCGAACGCGCTTGCCGCCCGACTCCAGGGAGTAGCGGAGCGCCTCCTCGAGGCCCCCGAGCTCCGGGCGTGAGCGTGAGCGAGCCGAGGTACGCGTCGACGGCGTCGCGCAGCTCGTCAGCCGTCTGCATCGGCGAGATTCCGCGCCCGCGTCAGCTCGCCCTCGATCTGCCGCGCGAGCTCGGCGAGCTCGGCGATGAGATCGACGGCGGCGTCGCCGTCCACGTCGTCGGCCGCGGCGAGCCGCTCGAGCTCCTCGCGCCGCTCGTTCAGCTGCCCGAGCAGCTCCTCGGCGCGCGCGAGCGCGTCGTCGACTGCGGTCATGCGGCCTCCTGCTCGCGCGCGACGCGAGCGAGGATTCCGTTGACGAGCCGAGCGGCGTCCTCGGTCGCGTAGCGCTTCGCGAGGACGACCGCCTCGTTGATCGCGACCTCGCGCGGCACCGTGTGCTCCTCGAGCTCGTACACGCCGATGCGCAGGATATTGCGCTCGAGCGTCCCGAGCCGGTCGGCCGGCCAGTCCGGCGAGGCCGCGGTGATCCGCGTGTCGAGCGCGGTCGCCTTCGCCGCCACCGCCTCGGCGAGCGAGAACGCGAAGTCGTCCGGCTCGCCCTCGAACAGCGACGCGAGCTCCTGTCCCGTGAGGTCCCACTGGTAGAGGAGGAAGAGCGCCTGGCGGCGCGCCGCCTTCCGGCTCGCCGGGCGGCTCATGCGGGCGCGAGCGAGGGCAGGCGTCCCTCGAGCTCGGTGAGGGTCGACGTCGAGTAGTCGCCGCTGCGGAACTCGGGCGAGCCGAGGACGTCGAGCGCGAGATCGCGCGTCGTCGGGATGCCGTCGACCTCGAGCTCGCGCAGAGCGCGCTCGGCGCGCGCGATCGCAGCGTCGCGCGTGTCGTCCCAGACGATCACCTTGGCGATCATCGAGTCGTAGTACGGCGGGATCTCGACTCCCGACGAGACCGCGGTGTCGACGCGAACGCCGGGGCCGAGCGGCGGCATGAAGCGCGTCACCGTGCCCGGCGCCGGGAGGAACCCGCGTGCGGGATCCTCGGCGTTGATCCGGATCTCGATCGCGTGGCCCGCCGCGTGCGCGCGCCCGGTCGCCGCGAGCGGCTCGCCGGCCGCGATCCGGATCTGCTCGCGGACGATGTCGATGCCGGTGACGAGCTCCGTCACGGGATGCTCGACCTGGAGCCGGCAGTTCACCTCGATGAAGTAGAAGGCGCCGTCCGGCCCGACGAGGAACTCGAAGGTTCCGGCGTTCCGGTAGCCGATCGCTGCGCATGCCGTCTCGACGGTCGACTCCATCGCCTCGCGCGTCGCGGCGTCGAGCGCGGCGGACGGGGACTCCTCGACGAGCTTCTGGTGCCGCCGCTGGATCGAGCACTCGCGCTCGCCGAGCGTGAGCACGCCGCCTGCGGCGTCGCACAGCACCTGGATCTCGACGTGCCGCGCGGGCGTCGACGAGCTTCTCGACGTAGACCGAGCCGTCGCCGAACGCCGCCTCCGCCTCGGCGCTCGCGGCGCCGTAGGCGTCCTCGAGGTCGTCCTCGGCTGGAGACGAGGCGCATGCCCTTTCCGCCGCCGCCCGCGGACGCCTTCAGGAGCACCGGGAAGCCCGCCTCGCTCGCGGCGCGGCGGAGCGTCGGCGAGGCCGACGGCGCCGTCCGAGCCGGGCACGAGCGGGACGCCCGCCGCCTGCATCGCCTCCTTCGCGCGCACCTTGTCGCCCATCTGCTCGACGACCTCGGCGGTCGGGCCGATGAAGACGATGTCGTTGTCGTCGCACGCCCGCACGAACGCCGCGTTCTCGGCGAGGAACCCGTAGCCGGGATGCACCGCTTCGCAGCCCGTCGTCTCGGCTGCGGCGACGACGTTCGAGATCCGCAGGTAGCTCTCCGCCGCCAGGGGCGGGCCGATGCAGACCGCCTGGTCGGCGAGCTCGACGTGGAGCGCGTCGCGGTCGGCCGTCGAGTAGACGGCGACGGCCTCGATCCCGAGCTCGTGCAGCGCGCGGATGACGCGCACGGCGATCTCGCCCCGGTTCGCGACGAGAACGCGTTCGAACATGTCGGCTAGACGGCCGGCGGAGTCAGGACGGGCTCGAGCTCGAACAGGAGCTCGCCGTACTCGACCGGCTGGGCGTTCTCGACGTGGATCGCGCGCACGACTCCCGAGCTCTCGGCCTTGAGCTCGTTGAACAGCTTCATCGCTTCGAGGACGCAGAGCACCTGACCCGGGACGACCGTGTCGCCGACGTCCACGAACGCCGGCGCGCCGGGCTGCGGCGCGCGGTAGAAGACGCCGACCATCGGCGACTCGATACGCGTCAGGCCGTCGGGCGGCGCCGTCGGAGCCGGATCCGTGCTCGCCCCGGTCTCGAGCGTGGCGGCCGTACCCGGGCACGGCGGCCGCCGGCTCGTCGGCGCGGCGGACGGAGACGCGCATTCCTTCGTCCTCGATCTCGATCTCCCCCACGCCCGACTCCTGCACGATCTTCACGAGCTCGCGGATCCGCTCGCCGCGCTCGGCGTCGGCGTCCTCGGCGACGAGGACGGAGCCACGGTCGTGGCGCGCGCGGATGACCTTGAGGAGCTCCTCGGCGTCCGAGCCGAACATCGCGATCAGCACGAGCTCCTCCTCGCTCGCCGCGAGACCCTCGGCCTGCTCGCGGACGTCCTCCGTCGTGACCGGATCCTCGGTGAGCTGCCCTCGCGGCGAGAGGAGCTCGACCGCGCGCTCGACCGTCGGGTCGATCGGCTCCGGCGTGACGCCGTACCCGCCCTGCACGAGCTCGCGGAACTCGTCGATGACCGAGCCGTAGCGCCGCGCCTCGAGGACGTGGAGGAGCGCCTGCGAGGCGAGGATCTGGCCGATCGGCGCGGCGAGCGGCGGCCAGCCCGCCTCGGCCCGTACCCGCCCGACCTCCTCGAGCACCTCGAGCAGCCGATCGGCGGCAGCGTGCGCTCGGAGGTGCACGTCGAGCGCGGCGACGAGCCCCGCCGGCAGGTCGTACTCGGCCGCGCGCACGGCGATCCGCGGCGCGACCGGGGCGACCGGCTCGTCGCCGATCCACTCGTCGATGACGTCCGCGGCCTCCCACAGCTTGTCGACCTCGAGACCGGGCGCGTGCCCGAGCCCCTGCAGCGACTCGGCGACGGACTCGCCCGAGACGCGGTGGAGCGTCAGCGCGAGCGGGTAGACGGTGGTCGCGATCAGGTCGGCGCCGGAGTCGACCGCGGCCAGCGCCGAGGCGAGGCCGACGCCCGCGGATCCCTGCACGTAGAAGCCGACCGGGAGCCCGCTCGCCTCCTTGATCCGGGCGACGAGCTCCTGCGCGCGGTGCGGGACGAGCGCCCCGGTCGGATCGTTGACGAGGATCCGCGTCGCGCCGAGGTCCGGGCAGCTTCCGCGCCTCCTCGACGAGCGTGTCCGTCTCGTCGGTGCGTCCCGGGCTGTAGACGAGCCCGGCGTGGAACGCGCCTCCGGCGCTCGTGATCGCCGCGCCCGCCTCGCGGAGGTTCGACACGTCGTTGAGCGGATCGTGGAGGCGGAAGACGTCGATGCCGTTCTCGGCTGCGCACGAGACGAAGCGGCTGACGATGTCGCCGCTGACCGGCCGCGAGCCGACGAGGAAACGACCGCGGAGCGCGATGCCGAGCGGCGTCGAGACCCGCGCCTTGATCGCGCGGATGCGCTCCCACGGGCTCTCGACGCGGCGCCGGACGGTGGCGTCGAAGACGCCGCCACCCGAGACCTCGAGACACGCGAACCCGGCTCCGTCGAGGATCTCCGCGACACGGAGCACCTCGGCGGTCGGCAGCTTGCCGGCGAGCGGCTCCTGCGAGAGCAGCCGGATGGTGGTGTCGACCAGCTTCGGCACGACTCGGGACCTTAGCGACCCTCAGGATCTCGGACCTGGCACGAGGCCGAGTACAGAGCTGCACTCCCTGCGACGTCGACCGGCCGTGCGCAGTCCGACGAGGACGGCGCGGCCGCCTCGGAGGACGCTCTCGCACGATCAAACAGCGTGACGGGCCCGATCTGAGCGGCGAGGCAGGATTCCGCGAGCGAAACCCGCGGCGACGAGGTGCGCCACGCGTCAGGCGCGACTGATGTAGCGCCCCTCGCGGGGATCGACCTTGATCCTCTCGCCCGTGTCGACGAAGAGCGGCACCTGGACGACCGCGCCGGTCTCGAGCGTCGCGGGCTTCGTCACGTTCGTGACCGTGTCGCCGCGCACGGCCGGCTCGGTCTGCGCGACCGTCAGCTCGACCGACGCCGGGAGCTGGATGCCCGAGGGCTTGCCGTCGACGGCGAGCATCTGCACCGAGCTCGACGGAGGCAGGTACGCGAGCTCGTCCGCGACGTCGGCGTGAGGGAGACCGAACTGCTCGAACGTCTCCTCGTCCATGAAGTGCGCCTCGGAGCCGTCGTCGTAGAGGAACTGGAGGTTCTTGACCTCGGTGTGGACACGGGCGAACTTCTCTCCCGCGCGGAACGTCCGGTCGACGACCGAGCCGGACTCGAGCGCCTTGAGCTTCGTCCGCACGAAGGCGCCGCCCTTGCCGGGCTTCACGTGCTGGAACTCGACGATGCGCCAGACGGCGCCGTCGACCTCGATGTGCATCCCGTTGCGGAACTGGTTCGTGGAGACGGTCTCGGCCATGGCAGCGGCGCAGTGTAGTTGCCCTCGCAAGACCGGAACTCGCTCACGCGAGTTCCGGTCGCGGACGATCCCTAAGCGGCCGCTCCGCGGCCGGGGGATCGACTCTCCGGACTACGCGACCGTCAGGAGCTCCTTGGTGAACTGCGTGAGCCGCTCGGCGCCGTCGTCGGTCACGACGACGAGATCCTCGATCCGCACGCCGCAGCCCTCGTCGGGCAGGTAGATCCCCGGCTCGACGGAGACGACGTTCCCGACCGCGAGGACGTCCTCGGTCTCCGGACGCAAGGCAGGGGCCTCGTGGATCTGCAGGCCGACGCCGTGCCCCATGCCGTGCCCGTAGGCCGCGCCGTGCCCCGCGGCCTCGATGATCGTCCGCGAGGCGGCGTCGGCGTCGCGCCCGTGAACGCCGGGCGCAACGGCGGCGAGGCCCGCGAGCTGCGCCTCGAGGCACAGGGCGTGCAGCTCCTGCAGGAACTCCGAGACCTCGCCGACCGCGAACGTGCGCGTGCAGTCGGAGCAGTAGCCGTCGAGGATGCAGCCCGCGTCGATCGTCACGAGCACGCCCGGCTCGATCGGCGCGTCGCCGGGCACCGCATGCGGAGACGCTGCAGTCGGGCCGGCAGCGACGACCGCCTCGAAGGAGACGCCCTCGGCGCCGCGCTCGCGGAAGCTCCGCTCGATCCACCACGCGAGCTCCTTCTCGCTGCGACCGGTGAAGCGCTCCTCGGAGAGCGCCGCGAAGACCTCGTCCGAGAGCGCGCTGGCGCGCCGCATGATCGCGATCTCGTCGGCGTCCTTGACGGCGCGCAGCCCCTCGACGAGGCCGGTGCTCGGCACCGCGTCGACACCCGCGTCCACGAGCGCCCGGTACAGCGCGTGCGGGAGGTGCTGCTCCTCGAACTGGATCCGCCTGCCCGAGAGGAGCTCCCCGATCGCCGGGATGAGCCCTCGCGCGACCTCGGCGACCTCGACGCCGTCGAGCGCTCGCGCCCGGTTCGCGTAGCGGAAGTCCGTGTAGAGGGTCGCGCTCCCGTCCGGCTCGACGAGCACCGCGGAGTTCGAGCTCTGGAGACCGGTGAGGTAGCGGACGTTCGCCTGCCCGCCGAGGACGTACGGCGGCCCCGCGACGAGCAGCGGCTCCTCGAGGAGCGCCGCCAGCCGCTCGATCCGGCTCATGACGTGCTCCCGACGATGAACTCGAGCGCCTGCCGGTAGCCGTCCGGGCCCTTGCCCGATGAAGCGAGCAGCCACGACGTCCTCGAGGACCGAGAACCGGCGCCACTCCTCGCGCTCGAGGATGTTCGAGAGATGGACCTCCACGACGGGCACGGCGAAGAGCTCGAGCGCGTCGTGGATCGCCCACGAGTAGTGCGACCACGCGCCGGGGTTCGTGATCACGCCGTCCGCCCACTCGTACGCCTCGTGGCACCAGTCGACGTACTCGCCCTCGTGGTTCGTCTGCCGGCAGCGCGCCGTGCACTGCAGATCGCAGGCCCACTGGTAGATCTTCGTCTCGAGCTCGGAGAGGCCGAGTCCGCCGTAGAGCTCCGGATCGCGCAGCGAGAGCGCGTCGAGGTTGACGCCGTTCAGCACCGCGATCCGCACGGGCGTGACCCTATGCGATGAGCGCGTCGAGAGCCGCTCGGACGCGCTCCGGCTCGACGTCGGAGGTCACGAACGGCTCGCCGGGCGCTCGAGGAGCACGAGGCGGATGCGCCCTCCGACCGCCTTCTTGTCGCGCTGAAGCGCGGCCCACGCGCGGTCGCGGTCGACGGCGACCCGCTCGGGGGCGAGGACGTCCTCGACGGTCTGCGCCGCGTCGTCGAGATCGGAGAGGCGCAGCGCCGCGGTGAGCCCGAGCGCGACCGCGTGTCCGTGCGAGACGGTGTAGTCCGATGCCGCCTCGAGCGCGTGCGCGAAGGTGTGCCCGAGGTTCAGCTGAGCGCGCTCTCCGCGCTCGTGCGGGTCGCGCAGGCACACGGCCGCCTTGAACGCGGCGCAGCGGCGAACCTGCTCCTCCGTGCCGAGCTCCCAGAGCGCTTCGCCCGCGAGGAGCCCGGTCTTCACGACCTCGGCGAGGCCGTTGCGGAGCTCCTCCTCGGGCAGCGTCTCGAGCAGCGACGTGTCGATCACCGTCGCGACGGGCCAGTGGAACGCGCCGACGAGGTTCTTCCCCTGCCCGATGTCGATCCCGACCTTGCCGCCGATCGACGCGTCGACCTGGCCGACGAGCGTCGAGGGAACGGCGACCCAGTCGACGCCGCGCATGTACGTCGCCGCGACGAACCCGACGAGGTCGGTCGTCGTTCCGCCGCCGACCGCGACGAGCGTCGAGGAACGGTCGATCCGCAGCGCCTCCCACAGCCGCTCGGCTTCGGCGAGCGTCTTGCTCTCGACGAGGTGCGCCGCGGGAATGCCCTGCGCCTCGGCTGCTCGCGCGTCGGCGACGACCGCGTCGCCACGGGCCTCGGAGTGCGGCGCGAAGCGGATGCCGGCGGCGGCGAGGAGGGAGCTCTCGAGGTCCTGGGCGCTCGCGTCCGCGCCGGCGTAGAGCGGCGCTCGCTCGCCGTGGAGCGCGGTGAACGCCTCACGGTCGCGCGCGAGCGGACGGTCGCTCGCCGCGACACGCGTCCACGCCTCTTCGGCCGTGATCTCGAGGTGCAGCGTGAACGCGTGCTCCGCGAGAGCGTCCTTCGTGCGAGCGGAGCCCAACGCGCCGCCTCCCAGCTCGACGACCGCCGGTGGACGCCGCGACAGCACGTCGAGCGCGGCGCCCTCTTCGAGCTCGCGGAACGCACCCTCGCCGCGCGTCGCGAAGACGTCCGCGACCGACGTGCCGATGCGCTCCTCGACGACCGCGTCGACCGAGACGAACTCGCGCCCGAGGCGCTCGGCGAGCACCGGGCCGAGCGTCGACTTCCCGGCGCCCATGAAGCCGACGAGCGCGAGGTGTCGCCCTAGGACGTTGTGGGCCACGCGATCCGCTCGAGGTACGCCGCGTGCGCTCCGACGAAGTCCGTGAGCGCGTCGCCACCGAACTTCTCGCGAGCAGCACGCGCGAGCTCCCACGCGACGGCGGCCTCGGCGACGACGGCGAGCGCCTCGACCGCCTGGACGTCGCTCCGCTCGACGAGAGCGGTTCCCGGCTCGCCGGTCTCGAGGTCGACGGAACGGAGCGGGCGCATCAGCGTCGGAAGCGGCTTCATCGCCGCCCGCACGACGACCGGGCGCGCCGTTCGTGACGCCTCCCTCGAGGCCGCCCGCGCGGTTCGTCGCACGGCGTCGATCGGGCTCGATCTCGTCGTGCGCCTCGGACCCGCGCAGGCGGGCGAGCGCGAACCCGTCTCCGACCTCGACGCCCTTCACGGCCTGGATGCCCATGAGCGCGGCTGCGAGCCGGGCGTCGAGCCGCTCGGACTTGTCCGCGTACGAGCCGAGGCCGGGCGGCGCGCCGTCGGCGACGACCTCGACGACACCGCCGAGCGTGTCGCGGTCGGCGCGCGCGGCATCGGTGGCGTCCTTCCACCCCGCCTCCGTCTCGGCGCCGCCGATCTCGACGACGCGACCCGCGACCGAGATTCCGATCTCGGCGAGGAGCGACTTGGCGACCGCCCCGGCGGCGACGTGCACGGCCGTCTGTCGCGCGCTCGCCCGCTCGAGCGCGTTCCGCACGTCGTCGTGGCCGAACTTGAGGACCCCGGCGAGGTCGGCGTGCCCGGGGCGAGGAAGCGTCACCGGCGTCGCGCCCTTTCCCTCCGGCTCGCCCTCGGGCGGCCACGGGCTCATCCCCCACTCCCAGTTCGCGTGGTCGCGGTTCCGGACGACGAGCGCGAGCGGCGTCCCGAGCGTCAGGCCGTGGCGCAGGCCGGCGAGGACCTCGACCTCGTCCGCCTCGAACGACTGCCTCGGGCTGCGGCCGTAGCCCTGGCGCCGGCGCTCGAGATCGCGCGCCATCGCATCGCGGTCGAGCCGGAGCCCGGCCGGGAGGCCGCTCAGGATCGCGACGAGCGCCGGTCCGTGCGACTCGCCCGCGGTTGTGAGCCCGAGTGTCACGAGGACAAGCCTAGGGCGTCCCTCATGACGTCGACCGGCGCCTCGACGCCGGTCCAGAGCTCGAACGCCGCGGCACCCTGCGCGAGCAGGACCTCGAGCCCGCTGATCACCGTCGCGCCCGCCCGGCGAGCCGCTTCGGCCGGTCGCGGTGTCGGGGTAGGGCAGATCGACGAGCGTCTGGCCGGGACCGAGCTCGACGAGCACCGCGTCGCGTTCCGAGGTCGCGTTCACGACGAGATCGGCGCCGCTCGACGACCGGCGGCCACGCACCCCGACGCGCGAACTGGCGTGCGCCCGGCAAGAGCGTCCATGAACGCGGTCGCCACGCCGCCGTCTCCGATCACGACAGGGCTCTGCCGCTGCAGACCGTCGAGGATCGCGGCGTCGGTCGGTCGAGTCCCTCGACGCGCCCCTCGCGTACGACGAGCGTGTTGACGGAGGGCGCGTCCGTCTCGCAGAACTCCGTCACAGCGAGTCTTGTGCGGAGTCGTCACGTTCGCGCCCGCGAAATCCATCGCGGCGAGCCCGCGGACCGCATCGCCGAGGCGGTCGGGCGGCGTGGGAAGCACGACGTAGGCCCAGTCCATGCCGAGCGCGGCGAACGCGGCGTTGTGCATCGCCGGAGAGAGCGACTGCTCGCCGGCCAGCCGCAGGAGGCCGACGAGCCGGGTGCTGCTCGAGATCTCGCTGCACGTCAGCAGCCGCCGAACCCGTACTCGAGCGACTTCTGGCAGAACTCCGACTCGCTCGCCGTGAAGAAGTGGTGGACGCCGTCGGGCTTGCGCACGAAGTAGAGGTAGTCGACCCGCAGCGGGACGCGCGGCGGCCTGCATCGACGCCAGACCCGGGTTGGAGATCGGCGTCGGCGGCAGCCCGAGGCGCTTGCGCGTGTTGTACGGGCCGTCGCTCTCGATGTCCGATTGCTTCAGGGGCTCGGTACCGGGCACGTTGCGCCCGTAGCGGATCGTCGCGTCGATCCCGAGCGGCATCCGGTTCCGCAGCCGGTTGTAGACCACCGCCGCGACGAGCTTGCGCTCCTCGGGCGCGACCGCCTCCTTCTCGATCATCGAGGCGATGATCAGGACGTCGTAGGGCGTGAGGTTCTTCGACCTCGCGTAGCGCATGTCGACCTTGCGCCAGTTCCGGCGGAATGCCCGCAGCTGATCGTTGACGAGACGCCCCGACGACGTGAGCTTCGTGAACTCGTACGTCGCGGGGAAGAGGAAGCCCTCGATCGAGCTCAGCTTCCAGTCGTTCCGGAACTCGGCCGGCGGGACCGCCGCCCCGCTCGCCTGCAGGTAGCCCGTCTTCGTCAGCCGCGGGGTGACACCGCGCTTGTCGATCGCGATCTCGCGCACCGCCGCAACTCGGTCGGCCATGTCCCGCCGTGTGAACCCCTCCGGAAAGATGATCCGCAGCCGCGCGAGCGGAGGCGTCGTCTCGGCGGGCGGAGGCGCCTCGTCGCGCATGCAACCCGCGGCGACGAGCGCCAGCGCCATCATGGCGGCGAGGGTGATGAGACGACTCATCGGCGGCCAGCGTGCTCGAGATAGCTCTCGAGGAGATGCGCCGCCGCGCGCGCATCCTCGTCGGCGCCGCCGCCCGAGCGCGCGGCCAGTGCCGTCGTGAACCGCTCGTCGTACGTCTCGACCGGCGCGTCGACCACGGCGCGGAGCGCCTCGACGAACGCCTCCGTCTCCTGCGCCTGCTGCCCGCGTTCGCCGCGCAGGGTCAGCGGCATACCGACCACGACCAGTTCGGCCCCGTGCTCACGGACGATCGCGCCGAGCTCGGCGAGACCGTCCTCGGAGGCGGCGCGGACGACGACGCCGAGCGGACGGACGATGGTCCCGGTCGCATCGGAGACGGCCACACCGGTTCTCGCCGCGCCGTAGTCGAGTGCCAGCACCTTCACAGGGCGGCGACGATGAGTCGCTCCGCCTCGGCGAGCGCGTCCGGCAGCTTCTCGGGATCCTTGCCTCCGGCGCGCGCCATCGTCGGTCGCCCGCCCCCTCCCCCGCCGACGATCGCGGCGGCTTCGCGGAGGACGTCGGAGGCGCTGATCCGCTCCGCGACCGCCGCGTCGAAGTTCGCGACGAGATGCACCTTGCCGTCCTCCCTCGAGCCGAGGACGACCGCAGCGGGCGCGTGCTTCTGCTTGTACCGGTCGGACAGCTCGAGGAGCGCGTCCGCGTCGAGACCGTCGACCGGCTGGACGATGACGTTCACGCCGCCCTCGGCCCGAACGTCCGGGTCGGGGACGTCGGCTCGCTCCTGCGGTGCGGTCGCCTTCGGCGCCTTCCGCAGCCGGTCGACCTCGCCGCGAAGCGACTCGAGCTCGCGCGCCCGCTCGTCGAGGACCGCCCACGCCGCGCCCGACGTCACCGCCTCGATCCGGCGTACGCCGGCGCCGACAGAGCTCTCCGACAGCAGCACGAACGGTCCGATCTCCGCGCTCGACGAGACGTGCGTCCCGCCGCACAGCTCGACCGAGTAGCCCGGCACCTCGACGACACGGACGATGTCGCCGTACTTCTCGCCGAACAGCATCGTGGCGCCGAGCTTGCGCGCCTCGCCGATCGGCGTCTCGAACACGTGGACGGGCCTGTTCTCGAACACGATCTCGTTCACGCGCCGTTCGACCTCCACGCGCTGCTCGCTCGTGAGCGCCTGGTCGTGCGTGAAGTCGAAGCGAAGCTTGTCCGGTCGGACCGCGGAGCCCGCCTGGTGCACGTGCTCGCCGAGGACGTCGCGCAGCGCCTGGTGCAGGAGGTGCGTCCCCGTGTGGTTGGTCATCGTCGGGAAGCGGACGGTCCACGGCACGCGGGCCCGCACGCGGTCGCCCGCCGCGAATCCGGTGCCGCGGAAGAGCAGCACCTGATCGGACTCGAGGCGGTAGGCGTCGACGAGCTCGGCCACCGTGCCCGAATCGTCGTCGAGCTCGATCGTCCCCGTGTCGTTGACCTGGCCGCCGCCCGCCGGATAGAACGGGGACTCGCGCAATTTCGCGAGGAAGTGGCCGTCGTCGATCTCCTCGATCGCGCCGATCTGCGTCAGGACGTCCGTCTTGGCGTATCCGACGAACTCGGTCGTGAAGTCGGTCGTCCGCGAGAAGTCGATCGCCTGCTGCTGCTCGCTCGAGCCGCCCGCCCGCGACACCTCGCGATGGCGCTCCATCTCGACTGTGTAGCCGTCGACGTCGACGGCCTGGCCGCGCTCCTCGGCGAGCTCCACGGTGAGCTCGAGGGGAAAGCCGTACGTCGCCGCGAGCGTGAACGCCTGCTCGCCGGTGATCGCCTCCTGCCCGCCGAGCTCCTCGAAGAGCCGGAGCCCGCGCTCGAGCGTCTCGAGGAAGCGCTCCTCCTCGAGGCGAAGGACGCGCTCGATCTCCTCCGCATGCTCGGCGAGCTCGGGATACGCGCCGCTCATCTGCTCGGCCACGACGCTCGACAGCCGATGCACGTCGTGGAGGCCGATCCGCTGCGCCTGCTGCACGGCACGCCGCACGATGCGCCGCAGGACGTAGCCACGGCCCTCGTTGGACGGCGTGACGCCGTCGCCGACGAGGAAGGTCATGCCGCGACCGTGATCGGCCAGGATGCGGTGCGCCTTCGTCGCGGCCGGCGAGTCGCCGTAGGCGATGCCGGACTCGGCGGCGATCCAGTCCATGATCCGCTGGTAGCCGTCCGTCTCGTAGACGGTCCTGACGTCCTGCAGGATCGCGGCACCACGCTCGAGGCCGAGGCCCGTGTCGATGTTCTGCTTCGGCAGCGGCGTCAGCGTCCCGTCCGCGTGCTGCTCGTACTCCATGAACACGAGGTTCCAGAACTCGAGGAACCGGTGACAGCGCGTGCAGGCCGGCGCGCAGTCCGGCTCACCACAGCCGTACTCCTCGCCCCAGTCCCAGTAGATCTCGGAGTCGGGGCCGCACGGCCCTGGGCCGCCGACCGACCAGAAGTTCTCGGAGGTCGGGAGCGGGACGATCCGCTCGGGCGGCATGCCGACCTTCTGCCAGAGGTCGATCGCAACCTCGTCGGGTCCGAGCTTCATGAGCGGATCGCCGGCGTGCACGGTCACCCAGAGCCTGTCCCAGTCGAGCTTCATGTGGTCGAGCACGAACTCGCGGGCGAACTCGATCGCGCCCTCCTTGAAGTACTGGCCGAACGAGAAGTTGCCGAGCATCTCGAAGAACGTCAGGTGATGACCGTCGAGCCCGACCTCGTCGATGTCGACGGTGCGGAAGCACTTCTGCGAGGTGGTGGTCAGCGAGCGCGGGTGGTGGTTCCAGGCCGAGGAAGAACGGCATCTGGGGGTGCATCCCTGCCGTCGTCAGGAGGGTCGAGTCGTCGCCTGCACGCGGGACGAGCGAATACGACGGACAGCGGAGGTGCCCGCGCTGCTCGAAGAACGAGAGGAAGCCCTCACGCAGCTCGGCAGTCGTGCGCATCCCGGAAGTCTACGAGCGGGCCGGGAGCGAACCGGGGGCGCTACGCGGCGGCGGGCGGCTCGGTCGACCCGGACTGCGCCGCGTTGCGGAGCTCCTCGTCGACCTCGCTCTCCCGGCGCGCCGCAGCGTCCTTCGCGACGCGCACGGCCTCGCCGGGATCTCGCCGCGAGCGGAATGCGGAGAAGCCGTGCGACACACCCGCGGCGAAGCCGCTGACCTTCTTCACCGGGGTCGTGATGGCAGTCGAGACCGCGCGAACCGCCGTGTCGGCGCTGTCGGCCATGGAGACGGCGCTGTCCGTGACGGTGTCGAGCTTGTCGAGCTGGTCGTTCACGCGATCGACCGTGCCTCCCGCCTTCACGATCACCGGGAGCAGGTCGCGCTCGGAGCCCTTGATGAACGAGGAGAGCCGCGCGAACGTGCCGCCCATGCGGACGAAGAGATACAGGAGTCCCGCGCCGCTCGCGAGGAAGAACGCGGCGAGCGCGTAGTCGAGGATCTCTCCTGCGGTGGCGGCGAGGACGCTCACGGCCGGCAATCCTAGTTGCTCGGTCTAGGCAACGTCCGCGATCGCGCCTGTGCCGACGACCGCGTCGTCGACGTACAGCACGGCGAACTGGCCCCTGGCGACGCCGAACGCGGGCTCATCGAGCTCGAGCCGGAACCCGTCCGCCGTCACCGTCACGGACGCCGGAATCGGGTCCGAGCGGTACCGCAGCTTGACCTCCGCACGCTCGACCGGGAGGTGCACGCGCCCTTGCGCGTCCACGGTCGTCGCAGCGAGCGCCTCGCGCGGACCGACGGTGACCACGTTGGCGGCGGCGTCGGTGCCGAGCACGTAGAGCGCGCGGCCGCCCTCGAGGCCCAGACCGCGCCGTTGCCCCGGAGTGAACCTCCAGTGGCCCGTGTGCGCGCCGACCTCGACGCCGTCCTCGTCGACGATCGTCCCCGCCTCGCCGCGAACGCCCTGCCGCTCGAGGAAGGCGCGATAGTCGTCGCCCCCGAGGAAGCACGCCTCCTGGCTCTCCGCACTGCGTGCTGCGGCGAGACCGGCGGCGGCAGCCTGGGCGCGTGTCTCCTCCTTCGTCTGCTCGCCCAGAGGGAAGCGCACACGCTCGAGGAGCGACGGATCGACGGCGGCGAGCATGTACGACTGGTCCTTCCGCGGATCCGCGCCGCGGCCGACGAGCCGCATGCCGTCTCGCTCGACGACACGCGCGTAGTGGCCGGTCCACAGCTCGTCGGCGCCGGCACGGTCGGCGAACGCCACGAGCTCGTCGAACCGGAACGCGCCGTTGCAGCGCATGCACGGGTTCGGCGTCTCCCCCGCCGCGTAGGCGCGGGTGAACGGGATCGACGATCGCGGCCTTGAAGTCCTCCCGCCGATCGAGCGTGACGTGCGGCAGACCGAGCGCATGACACGTCGCGCGGGCAGCGGCGACCGCAGCCGGCGAGCAGCACGCGCGCTCCGCGTCAGGCGCAGCCGGGTCCTGCCACAGCCGGAGCGTCACGCCGATCGCGTGCTCTCCCGCGCGCGTGAGCGCGACGGCGCTGTCGACGCCACCGCTCATCGCGACCGCGACTCGGCCGGGGTGCGGCTCGGCCGCGAACACCTGGCCGATCGCGGCCGCGAGCGCCTCGACTGCGAGCGGCTCGCCGCCGACGGCGGCGGCCTCGACGAGCGTCGAGCCCGTCGAGCGGGCGGTCGAGCCCGGCGCGTCGGCGGCGACGATCCGGTCGCCGTCGACGGTCGAGACGAGCAGCCGCCCAGGCATCGCCGCGCGTCGCGTCGCCGAAGACGTCCGCGAATCATCGAACCAGGCTAGCGAGGAAGGTCAACAGCGACTGCACACGCGGTCGATTCGACGCAGCGATCAGCGGCCGCCTTGCGGCCGCGCTTCAGGGATCTTCCGCAGCTCGCGGATCCGCTCTCGCGGATTCGCGAGCTTGCAGAAAGCAAAGGTGCTCCACCCTGCCGTTGCTCCACGGCCGTTGCGAACCTGGCGAGCCAGGTGGGTGCCGTGCGGAGCGTCGGCAACGCCTAGCTCCGACGCCGGCTCCCTTTACGTGTCTGTTGGTTCACGTATAAGCCGTGGCCACGCACAGGGTCGAGCGGGCTGATCCTACTCGAATGCGCGACCGCTTCGCGGCCGCGGTCGCACCGGCTCCGAGCGTCAACTGCCGCTCGCGGTCGCGAAGCGCCACTGCAGCTCGACGGTGCCGTCGATGCCGAGCTTCTTCGCCAGCGCCTCGGTCACCTCGAGCTGGCGACCGGGCTCGACGAGCGTGTTGTCGATCACCTCGGTCAGGACCTGCTTGCTCCCGGAGCGGAGGATGACCTTCGCGCCGCAGGGGAGCACCGGATGCGTGACGCCGAGCGACTGCGGCGCGAGGACCTGGCCGCACGTCGTCCGCTGTGCGTCGCCTGTCGCGCCGCGCGAGCCCGCGAAGGCGATGTTCCATCCCGCCGGCGCCGGTGCGCTCGTCAGCGCGGCGGCGCTCTCGTCCGTCCCGCGCTGCGCCACGATCGCCATGGCCGCGACGGCCGCGAGGAGGGCGACGGCGGCGAGCATGGCGAGGCGCTGGGCGAGGGCCGGCGGCACGCGACCTAGTGTGGCTGACGGCGCGGCTACGCGGGCAACTCGTCGAGGAGCCGGATCCCGAGCTCGCGAAGCTGCTCGGCGCCCGCGGGCGCGGGAGCGCCCGTCAGCGGGTCGGAGCCGCTCGACACCTTCGGGAACGCGACCACCTGCCTGATGTTCGGCTCGCCGGCCATGAGCGCGACGAACCGCTCGATCCCCATCGCGAACCCGCCGTGCGGAGGCGCGCCCATCGCGAGCGCGTCGAGCAGGAACGCGAACTTCGCGCGTGCCTCCTCGTCGCTCATGCCCATCGTCCGGAAGACGTCCTGCTGCACGTCCGCGCGGTGAATCCTGATCGAGCCCGAGCCGAGCTCCCAGCCGTTCCAGATGAGGTCGTAGTGCTGGCTCAAGGCATTCCCGGGATCGCCGGCGACCCGGTCCTCGTGTCCCGGGATCGGTGCCGTGAACGGGTGGTGGAGAAACGTCCAGTTGCCCGTCTCCTCGTCGATCTCGAACAGCGGGAAGTCGACGACCCAGTGGAAGAGCTCCTCGTCGCGATGCGAGCTCGAGCTCGCGTCCGAGGTGGATGCGCATGCCGCCGAGCACGCGCGCGACCGTCGCCTCGTCGCCGGCGCCGAAGAGCACGGTCGAGCCCGGCTCTGCGCGGAACGCTTCGAGCTCCGCCTCCGACAGGAACTTCGCGATCGGCGAGCGCACCTCGTCTCCGTCGTAGACGATGTACGCGAGGCCCTTCGCGCCCCACTCCTTCGCGATCTCCTCGAGCCGCTGCAGCTCGGCTCGCGAGAACACGCGGGGCACGGTCAGGAAGCGGACGGTCTCGGCGCCGCCGAAGACGCCGAACTCGGAGCCGCGCGTCACCTCGGTCGCATCCTGGATCTCGAGGCCGAAGCGCAGATCCGGCTTGTCGGTGCCGTACCGCAGCAGCGGCGTCGCCGTACGTGAGCCGCGGGAACGGCCGTACTGGAGCGTCCCGGCCGAGCGCCGCGAACGCGTCGACGACGACCTGCTCGAGCACGTCCAGCACGTCCTCGCGCTCGACGAACGCCATCTCGAGGTCGAGCTGCCTGAACTCGAACTGCCGGTCGGCGCGGAGATCCTCGTCCCGCCAGCACGTCGCGATCTGGTAGTAGCGGTCGAGGCCGCCGATCATGCAGAGCTGCTTGAAGATCTGCGGCGACTGCGCGCAGCGCGAAGAAGCGGCCCGGCTGGAGCCGACGGGCACGAGGAAGTCCCGCGCGCCCTCCGGTGTCCCACGCGTCATGCTCGGCGTCCAGACGTCGATGAACCCGAGCCCGTCCATCGTTGCGTCGGATCGAGGAGATCACGGTGTGCGACAGCCGCATGTTCCGCTGCATGCGCGGCGTGCGCAGGTCGAGCCAGCGGTAGCGGAGGCGCAGCGTCTCGTCGACGCCCTCCTCGTCGAGCTGGAACGGGAGCGGCGTCGAGCGCGAGACGATCTCGAGCTCGTCGACCTGGAGCTCGACCTCGCCCGTCGGCATCGCCGCGTTGACCGTCTCGGGCGCGCGCGCGACGACCTCGCCGCGCGCCCGGAGGACGAACTCGTTGCGGATCTCCTTCGCGAGCTCGGCGGCGGCCGGGGAGCGCTCGGGATTGATCACGAGCTGGGTGACGCCCGTGTGGTCGCGCAGGTCGACGAACACGAGCCCGCCGTGGTCGCGGCGCGTGTCCGCCCAGCCCGCCGAGCGTCAGCGTCTGCCCGACGTGCTCGGACCGCGGCTCGCCGCACATGACGTCGCGCCACGTCTCATCGCGACAGTCTCGCGGGAAGCTCGTCGTGCGTGACGTCCTCGTCGGCGCTGCCCGGGACGTCGCAACGTCGCACGCCGGTGGTCGACGACGACGATCGTCGCCGCTCCGAGGCGGCCCGCCTGCGTGAGCTGGCCCTTGAGCGAGCGGCTCCGCGTAGTCGGTGTCGGCGGAGACCCCGGACCGACCGGAGCTGGGCGAGCCAGCCGGCGACGAGCTCTCGCGGCGCGCCCTTCGTCCAGCACGAAGAAGACGTCGATCGTCGGGCGCCGCGTCCGTCGTGACGCCCTCCGCCTCGAGTGCGAGCAGCAGGCGCTCGATCCCCGCGCCGAAGCCCACGCCCGGCGTCGGCGGGCCGCCGATCTCCTCGACGAGGTAGTCGTAGCGGCCGCCGCCCGAGAGCGTCGCGTTCTCGTTCTCGAGCGGGCCGACGAACTCCCACGTCGTCCGCGAGTAGTAGTCGAGCCCGCGCACGAGCGTCGGCTCGAGCCGGTACTCGACGCCCGTGGCATCGAGGTCGCGGCGCACGACGGCGAAGCGCTCGCTGCACTCGGCGCACAGCGACTCCCCGATCTTCGGCGCCTCGTCGAGCGCGGCGCGGACCGCGTCCGGCTTCGCCTGGTAGTTGTCGAACACGCGAAGCGGGCTCGTCGCGGCCTTCTCGCGCGTCGCGTCGTCGAGCCGGTCGAGGTTCGCTTCGAGCCACGACGCGAGCGCGTCGCAGGTACGCCGGCCGGCACTCGCGGCAGCCGATCGAGTTGAGCTCGAGGTGGTACTGCGTCACGCCGAGCCGGCGGAGCAGCGTGTCGTAGAGCTGGATCAGCTCCGCGTCGACCGACGGCGTCGTCGGCTGCCGATCGCCTCGACCGACGCCTGCCAGTGCTCGCGGTAGCGCCCCTTTCCCGGGCGCGCCGTACCGGTACATCGACGCGATCGTGAACAGCTTCGGCGGGCTGCGGCTCGCGCTGGAAGCCGTGCTCGACGTAGGCGCGACAGATCGGCGCGGTGCCTTCGGGACGGAGTGTCAGCGAGCGGTCCGAGCGGTCGGCGAACGTGTACATCTCCTTCTGCACGACGTCGGAGCCGGCACCCGGACGTCCGCTCGAAGAGGGCGGTGTCCTCGAACACCGGCGTCGTGATCGGGTGGTAGCCGTAGAGCGCGCAGAGTCGCTCGATCTCCGTCGTCACCCGTCGCCAGAGCGGCTGCTCGGCGGGGATGACGTCGTGCGTGCCGCGCGGGCGCTCGATCCGCGCCTGGCGGCTCATCCCGCGCGCTCCGCACGGAGCTCGGCGAGGAACGGATTCCGCGCGAGCTCGGCGCCGAGCGTCGTGGTCGGCCCGTGGCCCGGGATAGACGACGGTGTCGGGCGGGAGCGCGTCGACGCAGCATGCGAATCGACGCGACGAGCGTCTCCCAGTCGGAGCCGGGGAAGTCCGTGCGGCCGACCGAGCCCGCGAACAGGACGTCGCCCGAGAAGAGGCAGCCGTCCGCGTGGTACGCGAGGTGGGCGGGCGAGTGCCCGGGAACGGCGAGCACCTCGAAGTCGATGCCGGCGAGCGTCGAGCGTCTCCCCCCCGGAAAGCAGCACGTCCGGGACGTACGGGCGGAGCACGACGCCGGGCGGTGTGAAGTCGCCCGGCTCCTCGAGGAGCATCCGCTCGCCCTCGGCCATGTGCACGGGCGCGCCCGTGCCCTCCGCGAGATCGGCGACCCCGAGCAGGTGGTCCCAGTGCCCGTGCGTCACGAGGATCGCGGTGCAGCGCGCCCCCAGGCGCGCGAGCGTCAGCCGGAGCTCGGTGGCGTCGCCGCTCGGGTCGACGACGACGGCCTCGTCGGCCGACGTCTCCGGCCGGACGACGTAGCAGTTCGTCCCCATCGGTCCGAGCGACAGCTGGTCGACGCGGAGCGGCATCGCTCCGGGCTCAGCTCCCGCGCCGGCCGTCGGACTGATCACGGCGCGCTGCGCGCCGCTGGGCCGAGCGGTAGAAGAAGCGGTCGAGGAAGAAGCTGAAGGGGATGAAGATCGTGACGATCAGCAGCGTCTGCGTGACCTTCGTCGCGAGCGGCAGGTTCGGCGACAGCAGGAACACCGTGCCGAACATGATCGGAGCGAAGATCGCCCCGCGTCGGAAGCTCCGTTGCCACGACGGCTCCTGCGGGTCCCGGCGCGATCCGCTCGCCCGCGACTCGCGCTTTTCAGGCGCCTCGTCCGGCGGGTCGATCTCGTTGCCCGAGTCGTCGACCCAGACGTACTCGTGGCGGCTGCTCCTTGGCGCGCCGCCGTCGCTGCTTCTTCGTCGCCATCGCGGTCGATTATGCCGAGCGCTTCCAGGCGATCTCGCCGCCAGCGATCACGGTGTCGACGACGGGACCGCCGAGGTGGTACGCGAGGTGCCTCCAGTCCGTCGGCGCTCACGAGGACGACGTCCGCGTCGTAGCCGGGCGCAAGCCGCCCCTTGCGATCGGCGCGGCCGAGCACGTGCGCCGCGTTCACGGTGCATGCGGCGAGCGCCTCCTCGGGCGCCATGGTCATCTGCGTCGCGGCGAGCGAGCAGACGAGCGGGAGGCTCTCGCAGAACGCACTGCCCGGGTTGAAGTCCGTCGCGAGCGCGACCGCGGCGCCCGCGTCGAGGAGCGCGCGGGCGGGCGGCATCGGGCGGTCGAGGAACAGCGCGCTCGCCGGAAGGAGGACGCCGGTGACGTCGCTCGCCGCGAGCGCCGCCGCGCCACGCCTCTCCCGTCGCCTCGAGGTGGTCGACGGACCGGGCGCCCAGCTCGATCGGCGAGCGGGATCGCGCCCGACTCCGTGAACTGGTCGCCGTGCAGACGCAGCGCGAGCCCCGCGCCGCGGCAGGCTGTCAGATAGCGGCGTGCCTGCTCGACGTCGAAGGCTCCGCGCTCGAGGAAGACGTCCGCGGCCTCGGCGAGCTGAGCCGCCTCCGGGAGCACCTCCTCGACGAGGAACTCGACGTACGCGGCGGCGCCCGGCGTCCGCGAACTCGGGCGGGACGGTGTGCGCGCCGAGCCAGGTCGCGACGCCGCCCGCGTCCGCGACTGCGCGCAGCTGCGCGAGCTCGGTGTCGTGGTCGAGCCCGTAGCCCGGACTTCGCCTCGAAGGTCGTCGTGCCCGCCTGGCGCATCCAGCCCACGTGCTCGGCGAGCGCGGTCGGCGAGCTCGGTCGTGCTCGCAGCTCGCGTCGCCCGCACCGTGGAGAGGATTCCGCCGCCGCGCGCATGCAGCTCCTCGTACGAGGCCCCGCCCGCGCGAAGCGAGAACTCCTCGACGCGGTCGCCGGCGAAGCACGCGTGCGTATGACAGTCGACGAGGCCGGGGATCGCCGACAAGCCCCGTCCGTCGACTCTCGACGGCGTCGCCGGACGACGAGAGGTCACGCATGCGCCCGACCGTCGACGATGCGGCCCTCGTCGCAGAGGACGTAGCGCGTCCGTCGATCACCGTGACGTCGCGCAGCGCGGCACCCCGCAGCGGCGCCCGCTCCCGGACGGCGAGGCGACCTGCGCGAGGTCGCGGATCAGGAGTCGCTGCGGGCTCACGCGCGGATCGACGGCAGGTCGACCGCGTACTCGCGGGCGGCGGCGAGCGCTTCCTCGTAGCCGGCGTCGGCGTGGCGCGCCACGCCCATCCCGGGATCGGTCGTGAGCACCCGCTCGAGCCGCTCGGCCGCCGCGTCGGTCCCGTCGGCGACGACGACCATCCCGGCGTGGATCGAGTTGCCGATGCCGACGCCGCCCCCGTGATGGACGCTCACCCACGTCGCGCCGGCGGCGACGTTCACGAGCGCGTTGAGGATCGGCCAGTCCGCGATCGCGTCGGATCCGTCCCGCATCGCCTCGGTCTCGCGGTAGGGCGACGCGACCGATCCCGCATCGAGGTGATCGCGCCCGATCACGACCGGCGCCGACACCGCGCCCGAGCGCACGAGCTCGTTGATCGCGAGACCCGGCCTTCGCGCGGTCGCCGTAGCCGAGCCAGCAGATGCGCGCCGGCAGGCCCTGGAACGCGACGCGGCCCGGCGCGAGCTCGAGCCAGCGCTGGAGGAGCACGTCGTCCGGGAAGAGCGCCGCGAGCTCACGGTCGATCGCGTCGATGTCCGCCGGATCGCCCGAGAGCGCGGCCCACCGGAACGGTCCGATCCCGCGGCAGAAGAGCGGCCGGATGTACGCCGGGACGAACCCCGGATACGAGAACGCGTCGCCCAGGCCCGCGTCGAGGGCCTCCCCCCGCAGGTTGTTCCCGTAGTCGAAGACGAAGCAGCCCGCGCGCGCGAACTCGGTCATCGCCCGTGACGTGCGCGACGATCGACTCGCGCGCGAGACGGACGTAGCCGTCCGGATCGCGCGCGCGCAGCGCCTCGGCCTCCTCGAACGGCACCTCGGCAGGGCACGTAGCCGGTGAGCGGGTCGTGCGCCGCGGTCTGGTCGGTGACGAAGTCGAAGTGCTCGCCCCGTGCGGCGAGCTCGGGGAACACGGTGGCAGCGTTCCCGAGCAGTCCGACCGAGAGCGCGCGGCCCTCGGCCGCGGCGGCCTGCGAACTCTGGCGAGCCCGTCGTCGAGCGAGTCGGCGACCTCGTCGAGGTACCGCGTCTCGAGCCGGCGCTCGATCCGGCTCGGGTCGACCTCGACGCAGAGGATCGCCGCGCCCGGCCATCGTCGCGGCCAGCGGTTGCGCACCGCCCATCCCGCCGAGACCGGCGGTGAGGATCGTCCGCCCGCTCGAGATCGGCCGAGCCGAAGTGCTGCTCACCCGCGGCGGCGAACGTCTGGTACGTGCCCTGCAGGATCCCCTGCGTCCCGATGTAGATCCAGCTCCCGGCCGTCATCTGGCCGAACATCGTCAGGCCCTCGGCCTCGAGCCGCCGGAACTCGTCCCAGGTCGCCCAGCGCGGGACGAGCAGCGAGTTCGCGATGAGGACGCGCGGCGCCCACTCGCCCGTCCGGAACACGGCCACCGGCTTGCCGCTCTGGACGAGCAGCGTCTCGTCCTCCCGGAGCCGGAGCAGCGTCCGGACGATCTCGCGCAGGGCGTCGTGGCTCCGGGCGGCACGACCCGACCCGCCGTAGACGACGAGCTTCTCCGGGTGCTCGGCGACCTCGGGGTCGAGGTTGTTGAGGAGCATCCGCAGCGGCGCCTCGGTCTGCCAGGAGCGTGCATTGAGCGCGGTGCCGCGCGGCGCCCGGATCGCGCTCAGGTCGCCGCAGAGCGCCTCGACGAGAGCGTCCGTCACGCGAGCACGCCCACCTGCGACTCGGCCGCGTCGACGATCGCGCCGGACTGGATCGCCTCCGCGACGCGCTCGATGTCCGCGCTCAGCGAACGGTCCTCCGTCAGCCGCGGCGAGAGCTCGCGCACGGCGTCGTGCACCGCGCGCACACCCTCGCCGGGCGCGAGCGGCGCGAGGAACTCGATCGCCTGCGCGCCTGCGAGGAGCTCGATCGCGAGCGCGCGCTCGACGTTGTCGAGGACGCGCAGCGCCTTCAGACCGGCGGCGTTCCCCATCGAGACGTGGTCCTCCTGGCCGGCGCTCGTCGGGATCGAGTCGACGCTCGCCGGATGCGCGAGCACCTTGTTCTCGGAGACGAGCGCGGCTGCGACGTACTGCGGGATCATGAAGCCCGGAGTTGAGCCCGCCCTCCTCGATGAGGAACGGCGGCAGCCCTTCGGACAGCGCAGGGTTGACGAGGCGCTCGACGCGGCGCTCGGAGATGCTGGCGAGCTCCGCGACCGCCATCGCGAGCGCGTCGAGCGCGAACGCGAGCGGCTGGCCGTGGAAGTTCCCCGCCGACACGATCAGCTCGTCGTCGACGAGCACGAGCGGGTTGTCCGTCGCGGCGTTGAGCTCGACCGCCACGGTCGCCTCGACGTAGTCGAGGAGGTCGCGGCACGCACCGTGCACCTGCGGCGCGCAGCGCAAGGGAGTACGCGTCCTGCACCTTGTCGCACCAGCGGTGCGACTCGATGATCGCCGAGCCGTCGAGCAGCCGCCAGACGTTCGCCGCCGCGTCCTGCTGGCCCTTCAGCGGCCTGCGCGCTGTGGACCGCCGCGAGGAAGCTCGTCCTCGACCCCTGCAGCGACTCGAGCGAGAGCGCGCACGCGAGGTCCGCCGTCGCGGCGAGGCGTCGGGCACGCAGCACTGCCGAGCGAGGCCATCGACGCCATGAACTGGGTCCCGTTGACGAGCGAGAGCCCCTCCTTGCTCGCGAGCCGCACGGGCTCGAGGCCGACTGCGCCGCAGCGCATCGGCGCCGTCGAGGAGCTCGCCGTCGACCGTCGCGTGGCCCTCGCCGACGAGCGGGAGCGCGAGATGCGCGAGCGGGGCGAGGTCGCCGCTCGCGCCGACCGATCCGCGCGCGGGAACGTACGGCAGGACGCCGCGGTTGAGACACTCGAGCAGCAGCTCGACCGTCGAGACATGCGCGCCCGAGAACCCCTTCGCGAGCGTGTTCGCGCGCAGCAGCATCGCCGCGCGGACGACGTCGTCCGGATACGGCTCGCCGACGCCGCAGGCGTGGCTGCGCAAGAGGCGGAGCTGGAGCTCCTCGCCGAGCTCCTCCGGGATGTGAGCCGAGACGAACCGGCCGAAGCCCGTGTTCACCCCGTACGTGTGCTCGCCCTGGACCCCGTCGACGAGCGCTCGCGCCGCCCGCATGCGCTCCTTCGCGGACCCGGCGAGGGTCGCAGACGAGCCGTCGACCGCGACCGCCCACACGTCGGAAACCGTGAGGTCCTCTCCCGTCAGGACGATCGGACCGGTCACTCCGCGAGTCTAGAGCGGAGCACCCGCTCGAGGACCTGCGACTCGTCGACGCCGGGAAGCTCGACACCGGCCGCGCGCGCGGCGTCGACGACACGTTCCGGGACGAGCCCGACGAGCTCGCCCGCGACGACAGTCCGTGCCTCGTGCGCGCGCCTCGGCGCGCACGCGCTCGACGACCTCGTGCAAGGGCGCCGCGGTCGACGTCGATGACGTTCATGCTCACCTGTGTCCGCCGGGACCGCGGGAGGCGCAGGCCGATCGCCTGGACGCCGGGCATCCCTCCACTCGACCCTCGGACGGCGACGGCGACGGCGTTGGCGACGTCGAGGTCCTCCGTCGCGAGGTCGAGGTTGTACGCGATCAGCGCATGCCGCGCACCGACGAGGACGCCGCCGGACCTGGGGTCGACCTCGTGCGGGCCGGCGTCCGGGACGAGCTCCGCCGACGTCGCACTCGCCGCGTGAGCTCCTCGAGGCCGCCGCGGCGGAAGAAGACCGGCCGACGGCCGTCCGCCGCGTCGCCGTAGAGAAACACCGGCAGCCGAAGCTCGTCGCCGATCCGTCGTGCGAGCACGTGCGCCGCCGAGACCGCTCGCCCGAGGTCCGACGGCTCGAGCGGGACGAGCGGCACGACGTCCGCGACACCGATGCGCGGATGAGCCCCGACGTGCTCGCGCAGGTCGATGCGCTCGACGGCGACGCGGATCCCGGCGAGAAGCGATTCGACCAGCCCGTGCTCGTCGCCGACGAGCGTGTAGACCGACCGGTGGTGGTCGGCGTCGGAGTGGACGTCGAGCAGCGTGGCGTGTCGCTCGAACGCCTCACCGATGGCGCCGACGATGCCGGCGTCCCGGGCCTCCGAGACGTTGGGCACGGCCTCGAGCACGATCCGTACCCTACGAAGCCGTGCCCGACGACGAGCCAGGGAGCACCGCGGAGAGCGGGTGGCGCACATTCGTGCGCCTCCTCGGCTTTCTCAGCCCGTACCGCGCCTCGCTGATCGTCTCGTCCGTCGCTCGCGATCCTCTCCCAGCTCGCCAGCGTCCTCGTGCCGGTGCTGACCGGCGTCGTCATCAACGAGATCGACGGGGATCCGGACACACGGCTGCTCGTCCTCGAGATCGCGGCGATCGTCGCCCTCGGCCTCGTTCGAGGAGCGCTCATGTACGGCCGACGCATGATCTCGGGCCGACAGGCGCTCGGCGTCGAGTACGACCTCCGCGACGAGCTCTACTCGCACTTCCTCCGACTGTCATTCGGCTTCTACGACCGCAGCCAGACGGGCCAGCTCATGTCGCGCGCGACGATCGACCTGCAGGCGGTGCGCTTCTTCCTCGGCTACGGGCTCATCTTCTTCGCCCAGCACGTGGTGACGATCGTGGTCGTCACGGCCGTCCTGTTCGTCTACAGCTGGAAGCTCGCGTTCGTCGCGCTCGCGATCACGCCGATCATCGCCGGGGTCGCCTACCGCTACAGCCGGGTCTCGCAGCCCGTCCTGCGCGAGGTCCAGCAGAAGCTCGCAGAGGTCTCCATCGTCGCCGAGGAGTCGATCACCGGCGTCCACGTCGTGAAGTCGTTCGCGCAGGAGTCGCGCCGCGAGGAGCACTTCAGCGAGGCGGCCGACACGGTCTTCGAGCAGACGCTGGCCGCGAACCGGCAACGGGCGCTGTACGTGCCGCTCCTGACGTTCATGCCGCTCGTCGCGCAGGCGCTCGTGCTGCTCGCCGCGGGACGGATGGTCGATATCGGGCTCGCTCACGCTCGGCGCGTTCTTCACGTTCAACCTGCTCCTCGCGATGCTCGTCATGCCGCTGCGGATGCTCGGCATGTGGGTCGGACAGGCGCAGCGCGCGATCGCGGCGGGCAAGCGGATCTTCGAGATCCTCGACGAGCCCGAGGAGGTCGCGGACCGTCCCGACGCCGCCCGGCTCGCGCGAGGGCCGGGACATGTCTTGTTCGAGGACGTGTCGTTCGGCTACGACCCGGAGCGCCCGGTTCTGGAAGACGTGTCGCTCGACATCCCGGCCGGGCGGACGATCGCGCTCATCGGGCCGACCGGATCGGGCAAGACGACGCTCGCGGCCCTCGTTCCACGGTTCTACGACGCGACTGCGGGGCGCGTCGTTGTCGACGGGGTCGACGTCCGCGACGTCGCGCGACGCTCACTGCGGCGCGAGATCGGCGTCATCGCGCAGGACCCGTTCCTCTTCTCGGCGTCGATCCGCGACAACATCGCCCTCGGGATGCCCGACGCTCCGCACGAGGCGGTCGAGGCGGCGGCGCGGGCTGCGGAGGCCCACGACTTCATCCTCGAGCTCCCGCACGGCTACGAAACGGTCGTCGGCGAGCGTGGGATCACGCTGTCGGGCGGGCAGCGGCAGCGCATCGCCATCGCCCGTGCCCTGCTCATCGACCCGCGCATCCTCATCCTCGACGACGCGACGGCCTCGGTCGACGCGACGACCGAGGCGCGGATCCGCGCGGGTCTCCGCGAGGTGATGCGCGGCCGGACGACGATCATCATCGCGCACCGCCTGTCGACGATCGCGCTCGCGGACGAGGTCGTCGTGCTCGATCACGGCCGGATCGCGGCCCGAGGCACGCAGGCCGAGCTCCTGGAGGCGAGTGAGGTTTTCCGCGAGATCCACGAGCACGGCTTGCTGCAGGAGGTGGTCGCCGGATGAAGGTCTGGCAGTACTCGAGCCACCTCACCGACGAGCGCGGCGCCAAGGTCGACGACTGGTCGTGGAAGCAGACGCGCCGCCGCCTGCGGGTGCTTCTTCGCCTCGCGCGGCCGTACCGCGGCCGCACGACCCTGGCGGTCGTCACGCTCGTCGCGTACACGGGCGTCGCGCTCCTTCCGCCGTACCTCTCGAAGCTGGCCGTCGACGACGGCATCCAGCCGGGCGATCTTCACCGGCTCACCGTGATCGTGGTTGCGTTTCTCGCCGCGGGCGTCGCGTCCTTCGTCCTCTCGGGCGCGCAGACGTACTTCACGGGCTGGGTCGGAGAACGGGCGCTCGCGGACCTCCGCATCCAGCTCTTCCGCCACCTCCAGCGCCTCTCCCTCGGCTACTACGAGCGGAACCGGACCGGTGCGATCGTCAGCCGGATCACGAACGACGTCGAGGCGCTCGACCTGCTCGTCACGGACGGCATCTCGAGCCTCGTCCAGAACTCGCTCGTCCTCGCCGGGACCGTCGTCGTGCTCTTCCTCCTCGACTGGCGCCTCGCCCTGGCGACGCTGCTCGTCCTCCCCCTGATGGCGCTCGCGACCGCCTGGTTCCGCTCGCGCTCGAACCGTGCGTACAGGAACGTTCGCGAGCGACTCGGTCTCGTGACGGCGACGCTCGCGGAGGACATCTCGGGCATGCGCGTCGTCCAGTCCTTCACCCGCGAGCCGGTGAGCCAGACGACCTTCCGCGGCGTGAACGAGCGCTACCGGGAGGCGAACTACGACACGGTGATCCTGAACGGGATCTACTTCCCGGCGGTCGACATCCTCTCGTCGGTCGCGACGGCGATCGTGCTCGGCGTCGGCGGCTGGCTCGTCGTCGAGGGGAACATGACGATCGGCACGCTGCTCGCGTTCGCGCTCTACCTCACGAACTTCTTCGACCCCGTGCAGCAGCTCTCGCAGCTGTACAACACCTTCCTTTCCGCAACCGCCGCGCTCGACCGCATCACGAACGTGCTGGACGAGGAGCCGGACATCGTCGACGCCCCCGACGCCCGGCCGCTGGAACGCGCGGCCGGCCACGTCCGGTTCGACCACGTCCGCTTCGGCTACGGAGAGCTGGCGGACGTGCTCCACGAGCTCGACCTCGACGTCCCGGCCGGCACCACCGTCGCGCTCGTGGGGCATACGGGTGCCGGGAAGTCGACGATCGCGAAGCTGCTCGCCCGGTTCTACGACCCACGCGACGGCCGGATCACGATCGACGGCGTCGACCTACGCGAAGTGACGCAGACGTCGTTGCGCCGGCAGCTCGGGATCGTCCCGCAGGAGGGCTTCCTCTTCGCCGGCTCGATCGCGGACAACATCGCGTTCGGAAATCCGACGGCCTCACGCGAGGAGATCGAGACGGCCGCTGCGGCAGTCGGCGCCGACGACTTCATCGCGGAGCTCTCCGACGGGTACGAGACGCAGGTCGGCGAGCGCGGGTTCAGGCTCTCGCTCGGCCAGCGCCAGCTCGTGGCGTTCGCGCGCGCGCTGCTCGCCGATCCCCGGATCCTCATCCTCGACGAGGCGACCTCGTCGGTCGACATCGGGACCGAGCGCAAGATCGACGTCGGCCTGCGACGCCTCCTGCGCGGTCGAACGGCGTTCATCATCGCCCACCGGCTCTCGACGATCCGCCGCGCCGACCTGATCGTCGTCCTCGATCACGGCCGGATCGTCGAGCAGGGCACGCACGAGGAGCTGATCGCCCGACCCGGGCCGTACACGCAGCTCTACGGAGACTGGGCCGCCGAGGTCGCGTAACCCTCGGAGGCTCGACCTTCTAAGCTCACACGATGGCTCAGAGCCCCGAGCCGGACGACGTCGTCGAAGTTCCGCCGACCGACGTCGTCGCCGAAGCCAGGCTCACGCCCTCCGAGGCGATCGAGCCGATGCAGCTCCGCGTGCCGGCGCGCGGGAACCGGAAGCTCCGGCGTCTCCTGGAGCACGTGAACGCCGATCCGCAGATCAAGGCGTGGTGGCACGTCGCGAACGTGAACGCGGTCATCCGGCTCCAGATCAACGACCACTCGTGGGTGCACGTCCAGATCGTGGCCAACATCGCCCTCCGGCTCCTGCGGCTGCTCGTGAAGCACGGCGTGCAGCCGTCGGCCCAGCGCGACTACCGGCTGAGCGCCGACGACTCGGAGATCATCGTCGTGCTCGCGGCTCTCCTGCACGACGTCGGGATGTCGATCCACCGTCGCGACCACGAGGACTGGAGCCTCTTCCTCGCCGAGCCGAAGATGCGCGAGCTGCTCGACGGCATCTACGACGAGCCTGAGCTCACGGTCGTCGTCTCCGAGGCGCTGCAGGCGATCACGAGCCATCGTGCCGACGGCGAGCCGCTGTCGCTCGAGGCCGGCGTGCTCCGCGTCGCCGATGCGCTCGATCTCGCGAAGGGCCGCTCACGGATCCCGTTCGAGCGCGGATCGGTCTCGATCCACTCGCTCTCGGCGGCGGCGATCGACGAGGTGCGGATCTCGGACGGCGAGACCCGCCCGGTCACGGTCGAGATCGTCATGAACAACTCGTCGGGCATCTACCAGGTCGACGGCCTCCTGAAGGCGAAGCTCCGCGGATCGGGCCTCGAGCCGTACGTCGACGTCGTCGCGCGCATCGACACCGAGGCCGAGAAGCGCCTCGTTCCGGCCTACCGGCTCGAGTTCGGCGAGCCGAAGTCGTCGTAGTCCGGCGGGGTACACTCCACCCGCCGTTGCGGGGTCGTCTAACGGCAGGACGCCTGGCTCTGGACCAGGAAGTTGGGGTTCGAATCCCTGCCCCGCAGCCTAGGGGCCTTGTTGGGGAGGGATCGTAATCGACCGCACAGGCGACCCTCGCGTGCGCCAGCGCGCTCCGGCTAATCGGACGCCGGTTCGTCGAGAGCGCTAGAGCGCGGGCGTCTCTTGTCCGGTCCGAGCGGATTCGTCACCGCCGGGCAGCAGCGCATCAGAATCGACGAGACCGGTTTGGTAGGCGAGCACGACTGCCTGCACGCGGTCGCGGACCTTGAGCTTGTGAAGAACATGCGTGACGTGAGTCTTGACGGTGGCCTCGCTGATGTAGAGCTCGTTAGCGATCTCAGCATTCGAGCGGCCGCCGACCATCAAGCGAAAGACGTCTCGTTCCCGCTCACTGAGCTCCTCGAACTCAGGCGGAGGATCCGGATGTGGTGTGCGGACGAACTTCTTGATTACGCGTGTCGTGACTGCCGGTGAGAGGAGCGCCTCGCCCGTTGCGACCGTACGGACCGCGGCGATCAGCTGTTCGGGTGAGTCGTCCTTGAGGACGAACCCGCTCGCGCCCGCTCTCAACGCCTTGAACACGTATTCGTCAAGGTCGAACGTCGTAAGAATCAGAATCCGCGCGGCGCTGTTGGCGGCGAGGATGCGTTCGGTCGCCTGCAGACCGTCCAGCTCGGGCATGCGGATGTCCATGAGCACGAGGGAGGGATTGAACTGGGCGGCCTTCTGCACGGCCTCGAGCCCGTTGCTCGCCTCGGCGACCACTTCGATGTCCTCCTCGCGTCCGAGCAGTACGCGAAAGCCGGCGCGAACCATCGACTGGTCGTCAGCGACGAGGACACGGATCGTCATCCTTCGTCCTCGGCGAGCGGGAGGCGTGTGCTGAGGACGAAGCCGCCGTCGACGGATGTTCCCGCGGTCATCCTGCCGCCGTAGATCATGACGCGCTCGCGGATGCCGATGAGCCCGTGACCAAGACCGCCGTTGGTCGCGCTGCCCTGGCCGTTGTCACGGACCTCGATCTCGAGCTCGTCTGGCCGATAGCGGACAGTCACGTCTGCGTCGCTGGCATGGGCGTGCTTGAGAGCATTCGTCAGGCCTTCTTGAACGATGCGGTAAGCAGAGAGGTCGATCCCTCTGGGAAGCGCGAAAGGCGTCCCGTCGACATGTAACTCGACGGGCAGACCGGCGCGCCCGACTTCGTCGAGCAACGAATCGAGGCCGTCGAGACCAGGCTGGGGCGAGAGTTCAGCTTCGTCCCCTTCGCGGCGCATGGCAGCGAGCAGACGGCGCATCTCGGCAAGCGCAGTCCGACCGGCCCGCTCGACGCCTCGCAGTAGACCGTGGTCCTCGGATGCAGCAGGGAGGTTGTGCCTGACGGTGCCGACCTGGAGGACCATGACGCTGACAGCGTGGGCGACGATGTCGTGGAGCTCGCGGGCGATTCGCACACGCTCCTCCGCCACCGCGACGCGTGCGGCTGACTCGCGTTCCCGCTCCGCGTGCGTCGCGCGCTCTTCCGCCGCTTCGGCCTGCTCGGCACGCTCACGCAGCGCGTAGCCCGCGACCCAGGCGACTACGAACCGGAGGGGAATGAAGACGAGGTCGCTGACCGTCTCACCCGGGATGTTGTAGACGACGATCACGATCCCGACGAGCACGACGATCAGGCCCACGCCTGCCTTCAGCGGATTCCGCAGATTCCCGAGCAGAAACGCGCTTGCCAACCCGACGATGCTGAGGCTGCCGACGAACGCGAGCAGCACTCCGTCGCCGAACGAGATGGCCGCGGCCAGGAGCCAGTAGCCAGCCGGAGCGGCGAAAGGAAAGCGCCGCCGTGCGAGGAGAAGCAGTGCGAGGACGCCCACCGTAGGTATCGCGATCCAAGGCGTCGTGGGCGGCGCCGCCGGCGAGTCGCGTCCGACCACGAGCTCGAGCATGCCCGCGATCGCCAGAAACGCTATGAGCAGCTCGAACCAGTATTCGCGCGCTACGTATCGGATGCGACTCACGCGCTGAACGTACCGCAGGTTCTCACGAGGCGCCTCCGACCCGAGTCGGAGTGTGAACCATCATCTCGGCGGAGTTCGATTCCGGCCTTCTGCCGAGGCGCTGTGAGTAACCGCCTCCTAGCGTCGAGCACTGGAATCGACCACGAAGGAGGACGCACATGAGCGTCTCGTACCCACTCACAGCCACCGCCCGCTCGGACTCCGCTGTCTCGCACGTCGAGATTACGCAGCTGCGGATCGGCCGGATCTTCGCCGTCTGGGCGGCCGCCGCGCTTCCGATGGCAGCGCTCGCCTGGCTTCTCGCGCCAGCGCTCGCCGACCGCTTCGCGGGCGTTGACGACGTGCCGATGGCGAAGGCGCTGATCGTCTCCCTCGCGATCGGCATGGTCTGGCAGTTCGTCCTCGTCGCGATCCTCGTCGGTCGCGAGCAGCGGACCCTCCGCTGGTCGACGATCCGCGAGGCGCTCTGGCTCCGCTCTCCGCGGAGCCCTCGCAGCGGCCGCGTTGGTGGTGCGCGTCTGGCTCGTCGTGATCCCGCTGATCCTCGCGTTCACCTTCGCACAGGAGCTGCTCGCGATCGTGCCGGCGCCCGACGACCGGGAATTCGCCACGCTCCTCGAGTCGGACGCCGGCAAGGCGTTCCTGGACGGGGCCTTCGGCTGGTACGGCCTCATCCTCGTGATGTTCCTCTTCAACACCATGCTCGGCGAGGAGCTCCTGTTTCGCGGGTACCTCCTCCCGCGCATGAATGGCGCCTTCGGGCGCGGCGACTGGGTGGCGAACGGCCTCCTCTTCGCCGGCTACCACCTGCACGTGCCGTGGGCGATCCCGGGGACGCTCCTCGACATGTTCACCATCGCGTACCCGACGAAGCGCTATCGGAGCGCCTGGATCGGGATCGCGGTGCACAGCGCCCAGAGCGTTTTCCTTGCGATATTCATCCTCACGCTCGTCGTCTGAGACACGCACCGCTCCCCTGACGTCCAGAGCCCTGTGAGCCCTTCCGGGCTCGCAGGGCTTGGCCGCTGATGAAGGCTCACACACCGGGGCAGGGAGCTTCCTCTGGACCAGGAAGTTGGGGTTGGAATCCCTGCCCCGCAGCCTCGTCAAGACCGCGGCGGGTCACCGTTCCGTCCGTGACGGCTCCCTCGACGAACGCGTCTCGCTTCGACGGGGAAGGGTCGGCCTCGCGCCCGTTCCACACGAGTACGTCCTCGATCACGACGCGGTTGCCAGCACGACGTCGTCAGGCCGTGCATCGAGCTGCGCCGCGCGCTCCTTCACGATGTGGCGCGCGACCCGTTCGGCATCTCGCCCGGTCCCGGCGATGAGCATCGACGCGAACGAGTGCAGGAAGGGCAGCCCCGCGAAGTAGAGACCGGGTGACGATGCGACGGTGCCCCGGTACTGCACCGGATAGCCGTCGTCGCCGGTCTCGAACGGGACACGAATCCAGCTGAAGTCGGGCCGGAAGCCGGTGCACCAGACCACGTTGCGGACGTCGAGGACGCGACCGTCGTCGAGCACGGGAAGGCCACGCTCGACGCCGACGGTTCGCGCGAGCACGCGCTCGACGCCCACCGCGGCCAAGTCCTTCCTGCGGTAGCGGAGAAGCGGCCCTCCGCCGAGCCGGACGTGTGGGCGCATCTTGCGGCCCAGCGGCGTGTCCACGTTGAGGATGTGCGTGCCTGCGAAGAGCAGCATCCGGAAGCCCACCCGTCCGCGCCGGCTCTCGATCGGCACGGGAATCTGCCCCGTGTCGGTGCCGGAGAGGACGACGTCGTGTGCTGCCGCCGCCTCGTAGGCGATGTCGGAGCCGGAGTGAGCGGCGCCGACGACGAGCACCGGCCCTGCCTGCAGCTGCGACAGGTTGCGGTAGTCGTTCGAGTGAAGTTGGGTGAGGCTCGGGTCGAGCTCGCTCGCGAACTCCGGTGTGTAGGGCCTCTTGAACACGCCGGTTGCGACGACGACGTTGTCGGCTTCGAAGCGCTCGTCGCCGGCGCCGACGATATAGCGGCCGTCTTCCTTCGTCAGCGTCTCCACGACTGCGCTGCCGCGCACGGGAAGGTCGAAATGCGTCGCGTACGCCTCGAGGTAGTCGCCCATCTCGTCCTTCGTCGGGTAGGCGGTGCGCGTCGCGGGGAACGGCATCCCCGGCAGTCCGTCGCGAGAGGCCGGCGAGTAGAGCCGGAGCGAGTCCCACCGCGTGCGCCACGAGTCGCCGACGCGCTCGCTCGCGTCGAGGATGACGAACGGGTGTCCCTGCCTCTTCAGGTGGTAGCCGACGGAGAGCCCGGCCTGACCCCCGCCGACGATCACCGTCTCGTACCGTTCGACCTGCTGCATCGTCCGTGCCTCCTTACCGATCGTTTCGACGACCGTAGGAGACGCCGGGCGACGCGGCATCGCCGCGATTCACCAACTTGCACCCGCGGCGGCGTGGTCATTTCTGACCACGCGCCACCGGCTACATCAGCTCGTGCTCGAAGGCGAAGGCGGTCGCCGCGGCGCGTGAGGAGAGCCCGAGCTTCGCGTAGATGTTCTGCAGGTGCCGTGCGACGGTGTGCTCGCTGATGACGAGCGCTCGAGGCGATTTCACGGTTGCTCTTCCCCGACGCGACGAGGCGCAGGACTTCGAGCTCTCGCTCCGAGAGCCCGTATCTCGAGCCGCCTCGCGTCGAGACGCGCGCGAGATCGGGTCGAGCTCCGAGGCGCTCGAAGAGCTCCCGGGCGGCCGCGAGCTCGAGCGCGCCTGCCTCGTCGTCGCCGAGAGCGGAGCATCCCTGCGCAATCAGCTCACGGGTGCGCGCGACCTCGTACGGAGCGTCGAGCTCGAGCCAGATGCGCTGCGCGTGTCGCAGTCTCGTGAGGGCCTCTGACGCGTCACCCTCGGCGAGCGCGACCGCGCCCTGCGCATGCGCGACGATCGCATCCAGCATCGCGCTCTCGTATCGCTCCGCGAGCTCGCGTAGCGCCGAGCTGGCCGTCCGAGCTTCTTGGGTCTCACCCGCCGCGAGGGCGATCTCGACCTGGGCGGGGAGCAGCGGCCGCTCGCTTCAGCGGCTCAGTGGCTTCCGCACTCGCGCGGCGGATCGCCGTGAGCGCAGCGTCACGCCTTCCCTGCGCGAGCCGAAGCTGCGCGAGGCCGGGCTGAGGCTCCCAGCCGAAGCGGCTCGCCTCGCGGTAAGCCTTCTCCGCAGCCGCGAACTCGCCCTGGAGCCGTAGCAGCTCCGCCTGCCGGTAATACGCGACGCCCGCTGCCGGATTCTTGGTGTCGACAAACCTGCTCCCCGCCAGCCGCGCCTCGTCGAGCGCGTCAGCCCAGGAGCCGCCGAGCTGCATGATCTCGGCGCGGTGCACGTGGCAGCGCCCGGTGAAGGCGACGAGCTCGGGCTGCTGCTCCCGCCACTCGGTCAATGCCTGCGTCCATTGCCGTGCGCGAGCCACGTCGAAGGCGTCCGAACACGCGAGGATGACGCCGCAATAGACGATGCCGACGACGAAGGGCCAGAGATCCTGCGTCGTCACGACCACCATCGACTCGTCGAGGAGCGCGAGACCCTCGCGCACGCGACCGGCCTTGACGAGCATGTGACCTTCCCTGTGGAGTGCCACCGCAAACAGGTCGCGGTCGCCGAAGCGCTCCCCGATCGCCGCCGCCTCGCGCGCGACGGCCGCGGCCTGCTCGAAGTCTCCGGCCGCCTCGTGTTGGAAGATGAGTGGGATCAGGAGAAGTCCGTGTTCAGCGGTCTGCTCGGGAGACGTCTCCACCAGGCGGTGCGCGCGGCCGAGCCACCCGGTCGCGGGCCCGATGAGCCCTCGGTACGCGAGGTTGATCCCGATCCACGTCGCCGACCGGGCTGCGCGCAAGGTTTCGCCGAGCTCGACGTAGAGGAGATGCGCACGCTCGAGCGTCGCAACCGCCTCGTCATCGCGAGCGAGCATGAGCAAGGACATGGTCAGACGCTCGAGATCCTCGGGCGCGAGGGACTGGTCCTCGTCTATCCGGATGTACGCCTCGGACGCCGCGAGCCAGGATCGTCCGGCGTACGCGGCGCGGGCCTGCTCGAGGTCGGAGTCGAGCGTGCTCATCCGCGCGTCATCTTGCAACACGTCCCCGCAGCCTCACGAAATCTATGATCCCAGGGTGGCGATCGCGCATCCCGAGGCCACCGTGGCGGACGTCATGCTCCGGCATCCGAAGACGCTGGCGGCCGACGCAACCGTCTCCGAGGCGCGGGAGGCGCTCGAGAGCCAGAGCACGCACATGCTCCTGCTTGTGGACGGAGAGCGCTTCCGCGGTGCGGTGACGGCGATCCCGGCGGATGCCGATCCCGACGAGTCGGCGCTCGGGTTCGTCGACCGATCGGCGCCCATCGTCACCGAGGACACGCCCGTATCCGCGGCGCTCGCTCGTCTCGAGCACAGGCCGAGCGGACGGCTCGTCGTGCTCGACGGTCAGCTCCTCGTGGGACTGGTCTGCCTCGCGAAGGACGGCGTAACCTTCTGCGGGTCGCCCGGCTCGATGAGCTGAGCGACGCACGAGCTCATCCTGACCGCGCGCGCCGCGTAGTCTCCACGCCGATGAACGACGGAGCGCGATGGCTCGCCCGGTAACGCTGTTCACGGGCCAGTGGGCGGACCTACCCGTCGCCGGTCTCGCGGAGATGTGCGCCGGCCTGGGGGTTCGACGGGCTCGAGCTCGCCTGCTGGGGCGATCACTTCGAGGTCGACCGCGCCCTTGCCGACGACGCCTACTGCCGCGAGCACCGGGCGCTCCTCGAGCAGCACGGGCTCGGCTGCTGGGCTCTCGGCGCGCACCTCGTCGGCCAGGCCGTCTGCGATCGCATCGACGCGCGCCACCAGGCGATCCTGCCTCCGGAGGTGTGGGGCGACGGCAGCGAGGACGGCGTGAGGCAACGCGCAGCGGAGCGGATGAAGGACACGGCCCGCGCGGCCGCGCGCTTCGGGGTCACGCAGGTGAACGGGTTCACGGGCTCGGCGATCTGGCACCTCCTCTACTCGTTTCCGCCGAACGACTTCGACGAGGTCGAGCGCGCCTACGAGGCGTTCGCCGAGGCGTGGTCGCCGATCCTCGACGTCTTCGACGCCGAAGGAGTCCGCTTCGGGCTCGAGGTGCATCCGACCGAGATCGCGTACGACTTCGTCACGACCGAGAAAGCCCTCGCGGCGGTCGACCGACGGCCGACGTTCGGCATCAACCTCGACCCGTCGCACTTCGCGCATCAACACCTCGACACCGCGCAGTTCGCGCTCGAGTTCGCGGACCGCATCTACCACGTGCACGTGAAGGACTCGAGGAAGCGGCTCGACGGCCGGCGGTCGATCCTCGGTTCGCACCTGAACTTCGGGGAAGAGGCGCGCGGCTGGGACTTCGTCTCGCCCGGCCACGGCGACGTGGACTTCGAGGCCCTCTTCCGGGCGCTCAACCGCATCGGCTACGACGGCCCCCTGTCGATCGAGTGGGAGGACTCCGGCATGGATCGCGAGTACGGCGCCCAGGACGCGCTCGCCTTCGTCCGACGCACGGATTTCGCCCCGTCGAGCGTCGCGTTCGACGCTGCGATGCAGCGAGACGTCGACGAATCCGCCCGCTAGCGCGCAAGCGACCTCCCGCGCAGTTGTCACGGCCGGTTACGCTCGTAACAGGCTTTCTTAGCCCTTTGTAAGGCGCCCAGCGCAGCGTCGTGACACTCGTGTAGAGTTTCGCGATCGAGCGACACGAGCGGTTCCGTGCGGACCGCGCCCCTGTCCCCGTCCAGGAGGTAACCGTTTGAGAGCCTTACTCGTTGGCCTGCTTGCGTTCGTTCTCGTGACGCAGGCCGCTGCGGCAGCGATGCAGGCCCCGTCGGCGCCCGTGCGGAAGGCGCAGACGGCACAGAAGACGTTCACCCTCGACGAGCAGCTCGAGCGCAAGCTCGCGGCTCTCCGCAGGTACCGCGGCACGATCCGCTTCTACGAGACGCACCGCTCGCTCCTGAGCTCGTCCGGGCGCCGGGTCGATGTCGTCCTCGGCACTCGCGTATGCGAAGCAACGCGTCCACCAGCTGACGAAGACCGTCGAGGCACTGCGCGCGAAGGTGCATACCCGTGACGCACGGAAGCTGGCGTCGTTGAAGCCCAAGGCCGCGATCTGCGCGGTGTTCGGCGACTACTGCCAGGAGGCGGTCGCCGTCGCGTGGTGCGAGTCGCATCTCGCGACGAGCGCACGGAACGGCCAGTACGTCGGCCTGTTCCAGATGGGCTCGTACGAGCGGCAACTGTTCGGTCACGGAGACACGGCACACGCGCAGGCGGTCGCCGCACATCGGTACTTCGTCCGCTCGGGCCGCGACTGGAGTCCCTGGAGTTGCCGCTGGGCCGCAGCCTGATCGCGCTTTATCGCGCAAAGTGCGGGCTCGCACGAGGGAGGCGGGTTTCGCTCCAGCCCTGGTTCTGGTAACTGTCCCGGGTACGTGTGGGGACAGCGGAAGCGCGACCGCCTTCGGCCCCTCGATGAGGCTGCCGCCTACGCGCGCTGCCACGGCGACCGCGACGACAACGTCCGCATCGTGAAGCTCCCCCCGCGCCGCGTCCGCTACGAGACCGTCCTCTCGAGCGGCGAGAGCATCCGCCGCGACTTCGAGACGCGTCTCGACACCCGCGAGCCGGAAACCGTCTAGCTCCTGCACCGGATCCGCTACCCTAGGCCGTCGCCACGGCCCATTCGTCTAGTGGCCTAGGACACCGCCCTCTCACGGCGGCGGCACGGGTTCGAATCCCGTATGGGCCTTTCGGGGGGGCATGGCTAAGCGGATTTGGCTTAGCTATGCGGGTCAGGGTGTCAGGGGTGTCGCGAATGCTCCTGCGGTGCTACCCCGGTGTTACCTCGAGGGGACACGTCTCGAACGGCCTCTAGTCGGGCCCCCAGATCGCCCGAGCCAGTTCTGCGCACTCCTCCGCGCTGAAACGTTCGCCGCCGCGCTGTTCAAGCCGCACTATGCTCCCGAGAGGGCCTCGAAAGTTCGGCTCTCTGCGACTCTGGAGGATTGCTTATGTTCGGACGTAGACGACGCCAGGCCGCAAAACAGGCCCAGGCAGAACAGGCCGAGGAGGAGCAAGCGCCGCCAGAGGAAGCGGCTCCAGTGGCGGAGGCGGCTCCAGCTGCATCGGCCGCACCCGAGCAACCCGCGTACATGGTCGAGATAGAGCAGCTCAACAAGCTCAAGGCCGACGGAGTCATCACCGAGGAGGAGTTCGAGGCGAAGAAGGCGCAGATCCTCGGCCTCTAGCAGAGCACCCGCTCCAGTGTGGTCGTACCTCGGGAGCGTGAGTTAGGACGTGGGCGGATCACGTCGCCGCCGTCGGGCGAGGCGACAACCGCGACCCGCATCCCCACCTCGATCCGCAGCATCCAGGGCACATCGACGACCTTCTCGGAGCCGTCATCCATCTGGACGTGCACCTCATGACCCTGTATGCGGGCCACAGTCCCGTTCGCCAACTCGATCGCGTGACGCACGTAGCTGCCTTTAGGGATTCGCCTGCGGCAGTCCAGGCAGTGGGCGACGGAGTCGCGGTTGCGACGAGCGGAGCGTGCGCAACCCCAGACACGAAGGGGCAGCGGACAGACTGCCACCTGTTCGCGCTCGGCGCGTGTCCTCGCCTCCGCGACGACCACGTCGCTAGCTCTTCCTCACTTGCAAGCGGACCTGCTTTGACATCCGTTCCATTCGGGCGGACACTCGTGCGGGGTCGGGTGACACCCAGTCCTGCGGCGATCCCCGAGGGGGGCATCGATTCGCGGACCCTCCCCAGCCCGGCCCCCTGACTACTTGCTCGTCGGCCGGTCGTGCCCGACGCACCCCTGAACAGACAGAAGCCCCAAACGAGGCGCATGGGGCTTCTGTGGCGCGGGGGAAGATCTGGTCATTCCCTATCGGCCGCAGGTGGCCGAGACTAGAGTCCCTCAGTCGCGACAATCCCCGGAGGGCCGCTCTACGCCTTGCTATGTGGTGCGTCGTGACCGATTTGCATTTCGTTTTGGAGCCTGTCGAGCTCCCGCGCGAGGACAAGGCCGAACTCAACCCGCCGACAGCGGAGCACGTCCTCGCCGTGCATCGCATCCTCGCCCCGTCCTACCGGCTGCCCTTGCTCGTCCTCGACGCGACCGGGATGCGGGTCGGAGAACTCGAAGCGCTGACGTGGGGGGACGTCGACGAACCGCGTGGACGCTGGCGCGTCTCTCGGCCGTCGCGAAGACCGGCCACGCTCGATGGGTGAAGGTGCCGGAGATCGTCTTCGGCGCCGTCGTTGCACTCGTGCCACGCGAGGATCGCACCCCGGAACGACCCGTCTTCCAGGGCGTCACCGCCGACCGTCTTCGGACCACCATCGGCCGCGCCTGCACCGCCGCAGGCATCCCCTCCTTCTCGCCTCACGATCTTCGGCACCGCCGAATCTCACTCCGCCACCTACAGGGCGACCCGTGGGCCAGGATCGGCGAGGACGTGGGCCAGCGGAACCTCGCGGTCACCGCGAACACGTACACGCACGTTCTCAGCGACGAGACAGAACTCAACTACGCGGTGCTCATGCCAGCGGCGAGCGAAATCCCGGCGTAGCTCGCGAGCTATCCGCCTCTACGAAATCGTGACAGTGGAGCCGCAGGCTTGGGCTCCGAGGTAGCCAGACGCAGTGGAGGCGTCCGGGACTGCCACGAGTCCCGACGGGTACTTCTTCGATGGCTTAAACAGGTTTCCACGACCCAGGTACTCGTGTGACGCGATGGGTGTCCCGGTAAGCGTGAACGTCGCCGACGCCGGCGACGTGGAGCCGTCTCCGGCGTGGTTGGAAAGTGGATCCAGCCGATGATGACGTTTGCACCGCCGGCCTCCCTGTAGCCCAACGCCACTCTGCCTGCAGTTCCGTGCCCGAGAATCCGGACCACGTATAGGTCACCGTGAAGGAGCAGCCCCCGTTGTCGATGATGCTCGCGGTGGCGATCGTTGATCCTGGCTTCCCGGCGTTCGCGGGCATCGCAACGGTCACTGCGAGGAGCACCACGCGAGAGACGCGATGAGTCGACGCCGGCGTCAGAGCTTCGTCCTATCTTCCGGGATCGAGATGATCGTTGCAAGTCCCTCGACTTTTGACGCGCGTCGAGTAGAGGCAAAGCCGCGACGTGCCGACGGTACGGCATGACGGCCGAAACGTGACCGCACGTGCTCGCACGGTGCGCCCCGGATGCTACCCCAAGGCGCGAAAATGGCCGATAGCAGGGACGTTCGAGTCCCGTATGGGCCTTTGGGGCCGCATCGCTAGGACCATCTGGCTCGTGGATGCGGGTCAGACGCGTCGGGAGTGTCGTGAGTGCTCGTGCGATGCTCCCCCTGTGCTACCTCCAAACGACACGTGCGACTCGGTCTGGAGGCTAGGCGTCGTGCTCGCGGAGGAACTCCGCCGACTTGGGCGGACCTTGCGTAAACCCGGCTTCCTGAAAGATCGCCGGGACATCGGGGTCCGAGGTGAAGCTCTGCCAGCCCGCCTCGTCCCAGTCGAAGATCGCCCAAACCCGGTCGCTCTCATTTGGATCCCGAAACACGCGCGCACCCCTTGCACCCGTGCTGCTTTCGCTTCTCAGCGCCCTTGGTTGAGAAGGTATTCCAGAAGCGGTCGAAATCCCGATCTTCGCCGTTGCCAGGACCATCTCGCTCCTCCTCTCTTGGACATGCCATCGCGGTCTTGCGACGCCGCACACTAACGCACTCCTGCTAGCCCCAGATCGCGCGAGCCATCGCCGCGCACTCCTCCGCGCTGAAGCGTTCGAGCCACAGCGCGTACTGGTCATCGCGGGCTACGACCTCGCCTCGACGGCAGTCCGGGCAGAGGGCAACGGACTCGCGGTTGCGACGAGCGAGGGTGCGAACCGAGACACGAGGGGCAGCGAACGACTGCCGGCTCATCGGCAACGCCTCGGCTGGAGATGGCCGGTAGGGTCACCCGTACTCAACCATGGAGGACGGCTCTATGAGCATCGTTGTGCGTTTCAATCCCACGAACGTCGACAGAGCGAAGTACGACGAGAGCTTGCGGCGCCTCGAAGAGGCCGGACTTTGGCCTAATCCGGCAGGCCTCGAAGTTCATGTTCCGTTCGGAGACAAGGACAACATGCGCGTTAGCGAGATTTGGTCTCGAAAGAGCAGTTCCAGGCGTTCGGTGAGAGCCTGATGCCGATCTTGTCGGACGTCGGTATCGAATTCTCCGGCGAGCCCGAGGTGTTCGAGGTTCGGAACCTCGTCAAGTCGTGGGCGGCTCGCGGTGCCGTGAAGGCGCGCTCCGCGGCCTTCAGGGCGGCGGCCCTACTCGGCGGCACTCGTCGTCGTCCGCTCTCGGCTTCTCCTGGAACTACGCCGTGCTCTTCGGGTCGGTCCGATCTGCGCTTCGCGCTCGAGCCGCTCAAGACGGCAGTCGCCGCCTCGTAGTTCCAATCCCCGAGCGCTGCTCGCGCGCACTGGTCAAGGCGGAAGGATCTGCCTTGATCGAGGGATTCCAAAAGGGGGAGTGGTCACCCATCATCCGAGGAGGCAAGGGGGAGGGGTTGGGATGGCCCCGGAAAGTCGGATCCTGTTACCGGCATGCGCGCAACGCGGAGCGCCAGGGCAAAGACGTGCCGGATTCCCGGGGGCATAACAGGAGATTCGCGATCGAGGTGCGGGCGCGGCGTACGACGGCAGGTGGCAACCAGTCGGATGAAGGGAGCACTGTGCATGACGCGTGGAAGAGTCAGCACGACCTCGCGGAGGATGCGTGCCCCGAGTGCCAGGGGTCGTGCTACGTCCCCGCCCCCGGTTCGCGAGACCGCATCGTGGACGGGTGCCGGGGATGCGAGGGCACGGGCAAACTCCCAACGAAGAAGGCAGCGTAGGTTCTGCACCGCACCGGAGCACCTCGCTCGGTTGAGGGGTTTGTCCGCTCCAAAGGCATATGGATGCACCTGCAGCGTCTTGTTAGGCATATCGCCGGAATCCGGGGCGACGACCGATGCGGCGGCTGCGTTCGCCCTAGGTGGCCCTTCCAGTTGAGGAGACGGAACGACCGAGGAATAGCAACAAGACGTACGAGATCTACTCAGGGCGCAGAGTCGTGTCGACCCAGCTCTCCGTCAGTCCTCTACAGGCCGTCGTCGACTACGTGCGCTCGTATGGCGTCAAGGACGACGAGATCCGGAGGCTCGGGGTCGACCAGGTCGCGTGGCGGGGCGCTCATTTCCGCGCAGTGCTGGTTCCGGACGCCCCGGCAGACTGATCGCAGCCCTTGAACTGCGGTCGTCGGCAGCCATGCGGGGTGACTGCGCTCATGGCCGCGCAAGCTCCGGGTGCACCGCGCATCCCAGCCACCGAACAAGTAACCGATCGGAGGCGGCGACCACGCTTGGCAGCGTTGGCTGTCGCCCGCTATCGGCGCCCTACTCGTCGCAGGGGCGAGGCGGGCACGCTGAACTACCGCCGATCTCGCCCGACTTCAACCGTAGTCGACGAGGGATTGCGGCGCGAGCGCGCCTCCGGTCCGGAACGGGTTCCGAGATGGGCACGGCGGTGAACGTGGCGCCCCTCCACATAACGGTGTCGACTCCGAGAATGGCGATCTCATCGGGAGTGCCGAACGTGCGCGCGTAGTCTCGAGCGGCCTCCAATGGGGAACTCGAGAACCGCATGGACACCGTCCGACGCCCTGAATGAATTTCGTATTTGCGACTCATCACACCCAGCTAACCGTCCGCGGGCACGCCGCCCATCCGGGAATTCGCTGACGAAGCACGGGCAAAGGGGGACCGGTGCGCCGCGGTTCGGCTTCGCCGACCTGGCCTCCGAGCCCAGACGGCTTGACGACGCGCAGACTGGCTCATCCGCAATACGGCGTGGGCCGCCTTGCGGCGGCCCACGCCGGCATTCCCCGAGGAAGCGGCTCGTCGCTAGACAAGCTCCTCCAGAACAACTTGACGTCCTCTGCCGGGAACGTCTCGGTCTCGAACACCTCGAGCTCGCGATCTTGCCGAGCACGCGGAACGCGGTCTCGAGATCGGGATACTCGAAGATGCCGAGATACTCCCATGGTCCCATGACGGCGAGGAAGCGCTCGACAGTCCCACCCTCGACCTCGACGATCTTGTGGATCTCTCGAAGTACTCGGGGGTCTTCTCGACGTGCTCCCGCGCAATAGGCGCGAGCCTGAAGAGCCCGACATAGGTGAACATCAGAACCTCCGATTTCTCAGGGGCATCGCGTAGAGCCCCATCACCAGCCAGTCTCGCTGCGCGCGGCGACCAAGGCATCAGTAGAAACAGGCAGATCGACAAGCACGACGCCCGACACGCAGC
>CAWDSX010000026.1:0-9036 GCA_963805135.1 uncultured Gaiellaceae bacterium
CGTTGTAGGCTCGCGGCGAGTGCGCGCGACCGGCTTCAACCACGTCAGCATCCACGCACGGAACCTCGAGGAGTCGGTCCGCTTCTACGTCGAGGTGCTCGGGATGGAGAAGATCCCGACCTACACCTTCGCCTTCCCCGTGCAGTACCTCAGGCTCGGCGACCTGCAGCTGCACCTCTTCGAGCGCGACACGACGCGCCGACGTTCCACCACATCGGGATCAACGTCGACGACTTCGAGCAGGCGTACCTCCGCGCGAAGGAGCTCGGGATCCTCGAGCGCGACTCGTTCTTCGAGGACATGTACGAGCTGCCCGACGGGAGCGTGCAGATGTACCTGCGCGACCCGGCCGGAAACCTCGTCGAGCTCGACTGGCCGGACGTGACGACGCTCGACCGCTCCGTCCTGGGCGAGATCAAGAAGCTCGGCGACTCGGTGCCGCAGACGGGCGACGCGCTGAAGGCCACGCTCTATCTGGAGAAGGCCGCGCGATGAAGCCGCCGCCCTTCGAGTACCACGCGCCCGCCACCGTCGAGGAGGCGCTGCAGCTGCTCGCGGGCGGGAACGGCACGTACGCGCTCGCCGGCGGGCAGAGCCTCGTCCAGCTCATGAAGTTCCGCCAGGTGAAGCCGAGCGCGCTCGTCGACCTCAACGGCGTCGCCGGCCTCGACGCCCTCGAGGAGCGCGACGGCGAGCTCCACGTGGGCGCGCTCGTGCGCCAGCAGCGCGCTGCTCGAGGACGAGCTCGTCGGCGCGTCGTGGCCGCTGCTGCGCGAGGCAGCCAGGTTCGTCGGCTACAAGGAGACGCGCCGCCGCGGCACCGTCGGCGGCTCGCTCGCCTTCGCGGCCCCGTGGGCCGAGCTGACCGCCGCCGCGGTCGCGCTCGACGCGGCGATCGACGTCCGGTCGCTGAACGCCGAGCGGACGATTCCGGCGCGCTCGTTCTTCCGCGGCCCGAACGCGACGGCGCTCGAGCCGGGCGAGCTGATCGTCCGCGTGCGCTTCCCGGCTCCCGCGCGGCACGGTCGGGGGCCGCGTTCCACGAGGTCGAGCGCCCGCTACCGCGACTACTGCCAGGTCGCGGCCGCGGCGGTCGTCTCGCTCGACGGAGCGGCCGACCTCGTCCTCCTCCGCGTGGCGCCGACGCCGTTCCACGTCGACGCCTCGACGCGCGCTCGAGGACGAAGAGAGCGCTCGACGACGCTTCTCGCCGGGATCGAGCCGGAGGACGACATCGAGGTCTCCGCCGCGCACCGACGCCGTGTCGCTCCCGTTCTCGCCCGCCGAGCCCTCGCGCGACGCCGCCGAAGACGCCCGACGGAGGGAGAACGCGTGACCGCCACGATCAACGCTCCGGATCCAGGTCAACGGACGCCCGTACGAGCACGAGGTCGAGCCGCGCAAGACGCTCGCCGACTTCCTCCGCGACGACCTGGGCCTGAAGGGGACGCATCTCTCCTGCGAGCACGGCTTCTGCGGCAACTGCAACGTCCTCCTCGACGGCGAGGCCGTGCGCTCGTGCCTCATGTTCGCGATCCAGGCGGCGGGCCGCTCGGTCGAGACCGTCGAGTCGCTCGCCGGGCCGGGAGGCGAGCTGAACGACGCTGCAGCAGGCGTTCACGGACCACCACGCGCTCCAGTGCGGGTTCTGCACGCCGGCGATGCTGCTCACGGCCCAGGAGTTCCTCCGCGAGAACCCGGGCCAGACCGACGAGCTGGCGATCCGCGAGGCGATCAGCGGCGTCATCTGCCGCTGCACCGGCTACCAGCAGATCGTCGAGGCGATCCAGTCCGTGGCGGCGACAGGCATGACCATCGAGCAGCTTCCCGCCGCGGCGCGCATCGCGACCGAGACGGCGTTGAAGGAGGCGGGCAAGCGCCGCTGGCTCGGGAAGAGCATCAACCGGGTCGAGGATCCGCGCTTCCTCCGAGGCGAAGGCCGCTACATCGACGACATCAGCCTGCCCGGCATGGCCCACGCGGCGATCGTCCGCAGCCCGCACGCCCACGCGCGCATCGTCTCGATCGACACCTCGAAGGCGCGAGCGCGCTGCCCGGCGTCGTCCGTGTCGTGACGGGCGCCGACGTCGCTGCGCACGCGGCGCCGCTCCCGTCGTTCGGGGCGGGCCCGATCATCCAGGACCTGATCGCGATCGAGAAGGTGCGCCACTTCGGCGAGGCCGTCGCGGCCGTGATCGCCGAGGACCGCTACATCGCCGAGGACGCGTGCGACCTGATCGAGGTCGAGTACGAGCCGCTGCCCGCCGTCATCGATCCCTTCGACGCGCAGGCCGAGGACGCGCCGCTCGTCCACGAGAAGCTCGGGACGAACGTCGCCTACGAGCGCACGTTCACGTTCGGCGAGGTCGACAAGGCGTTCGCCGAGGCGCCGCGCAAGGTGCAGGCGAAGCTGCGCTGGCCGCGCTCGACGGGGATGCCGATGGACACGAACGGCGCGATCGGCGACTACGACCCCGGCACGGGCGTCGTGACGATCCACGCCAACTCGATGAACTTCACGTACTTCCACTGGCTGATCGCCGCGTCCCTGAAGATCCCCGCGACCAAGCTGAAGGTCGTTCCTGTCGCGGCGGGCGGCAGCTTCGGCTCGAAGTTCTTCATGCACAAGGTGCCGACCTTCGCGGGCTTCCTCGCCATGCTCGCCGGGCGCCCGGTGAAGTACGTCGAGGACCGGGTCACGCACATCGTCAACAACGACCACGCGGGCTCCGACCGCTGGTACGACGCCGAGCTCGCCTTCGACGACGACGGCACCTTCCGCGCGCTCAGGATCGACTGCGTCGACGACTACGGCGCCTACCTGCAGTTCGGCACCGGGACGCACGGGAACGGGCTCTCGCAGATCGTCGGGCCGTACCGGATCCAGGACGTGCAGTACTCCCTCCACGCCGTGCTGACGAACAAGAACCAGCAGGGCGCCTACCGCGGCTTCGGCGCGGAGTGCAGCAACTGGATGCTCGAGCGGCTCGTGGACATGGCCGCGCGCGACCTGGGCATGGACCGCGTCGAGATCCGCCGCCGGAACCTGATCGCGGCCGACCAGTTTCCGTACCGGACTCCGACCGGGAACATCTACGACAGCGGCAACTACCAGGGCGTGCTCGAGAAGATCCTCGAGCTCGGCGACTACGAGCACTGGGTGGCCGAGCGCGACAAGGCGCGCGCCGAGGGCCGCCACGTCGGCATCGGCGTCGTCGCGTCGAACGAGCGGAGCGTCTTCAGCTCGACCGAGTTCTGGTTCTGGTTCGACCAGCCGGAGTTCACGCCGACGTCGAGCCCCGAGAGCGCGAGCCTCCAGATCGACCCGACCGGGCAGATCGTCGTCACCCTGCACTCGCAGTGCCTCTGGGGCAACAGCCCGGAGACCGTCGTGTCGCAGGTCGTCGCGGAGGAGTTCGACGTCGATCCCGCGGGCATCGTCGTCACCTACGCCGACTCGCAGCACGCGCTTCCCGGCACCGGGCCAGGCGGCTCTCGCTTCACGGTCATGGTCTCCGGGGCGGTCGCCGGCGCCGCCGCCGAGGTGAAGGAGAAGATCAGGGCGATCGCCTCTCACAAGCTCGAGGTGAGCGCCGACGATCTCGAGTTCGTGGACGGCGGGGTGAGCGTCATCGGCTCGCCGGAGCGGAAGCTCTCGCTGGCCGAGATCGCGCTCGCCGCCTACATGTTCCGGCTCGACCTACCCGCGGACGTCGACAGCGGGCTCGCCGCCCAGTCGACCTACGACCACCCGCTCACGACCAACCCGTCCGACGACCGCTCCGACCTCGGCATCTTCTACCCGTTCGTCGGCCACGCCTGGCACATCGGCGTCGTCGAGGTCGACGTGGAGACGGGCAAGCTCTCGTTCCTCCACTACGCCGCCGTCCACGACGCCGGCACGGTCGTCAATCCGAAGACGCTCAACGGCCAGATCATCGGCGGCACGATCCAGGGCCTCGGAACGGCGCTGTACGAGGAGTACAACTACGACGCGGAAGGCCGCGTCCGGAACCAGAATTTCGAGTACTACCACCTGCCCTCGTCGATGGACGTGCCGACGATGACGATCGCGCACCAGGAGACGCCGTCCCCGTACACGCCCTACGGCATCAAGGGCGCCGGCGAGGGCGGGCGGATGCTGACGCCGGCGATCCTGAGCGCGGCGATCGAGGACGCGCTCGAGCCCTACGGAGTGCGCATCACGTCGCTTCCGATCACCGCGGAGCAGATCGTGGAGTGGGCGTCTTCGCGCTAGACCGAGCCGCGAAGAGCTGGTTGTGGCAGGCCGATGCAGTCACGGTGCCCGTGGAGGAGCCCATCGAGCTGCAACGAGAGAGCGAACGGACCTGACAAAGTCCCCCAGGCTCGGTCACGGCGCAGGCTTCACCCACAGCATTCAGCGAATCTGCTCGCGTGCGCGAGCGTCCTCTCGTTTGAACCGGGAAGAGCCGGATCTGCATGCTAGGACCACCCGCGGGAACCTAGGTGCGGATGGCGAAACCCGGAGTAGCGCCGGCCGCATTGCTCTAGCTGTGCCCCAACGGGATGTGTCTCTGCGGCAGCGCTCTCTCAGCTTCCATCGTCGCCTCGACGCAGAGAATCATTTCGTCGAGCATCTCAGTCGGAAGGTACTTCGCCGCGAAGGCCGCGAACGCGTGCACATCGAGAGCCTCCTGCCCTTTCATCGCCAGCTCTACGTCCTGGGGCGGCCTTCCGAATCCCCGATCGGCGAGCCACCGCGCTGCCTCAAGCCTGTCGGCCGTGCGCGACCCTTCGTCGGCCATGACCGAATACATGAACTCCGCGATCGCCGTACCGTCATCGCCCACGAGTTCGCGTACGCGTCGAGTGAGGCCCTTCGGCCGTCCGCCCGGATTTCCGCTCGTACCTGGCGCGAAGCCTCGCCCTGTTACTCCACCGGCTGTTGTTCCGCGGTTGTTCTGAACGGCGCTCATTCCGGCTTCAGTATCGCCGTCCATGCGGACTTGACTGACGAGCTGTTCCGACTGGCACGTGCAACTAGTCGTGGCATACCGCTGGCGGTAAAGCATTTCTGAAAACACTACAAATACGACGCGCGTATTCGCGCCTGCTTTAGGGGTGGGGGTCAATGGTGGGCAGCTCGGTTCTACGTCTCGCATCTACAGTTCCTATACGCCCGCAAACAAACGAAAGCCCCCCTAACAGATGCTCTTGTGTTTGTTTGCGCCAATTGCCGTGTGATTCTTGACAGCGCTACACGTACCGTATATGGTCGTTTTGCGTATGAATACAAAATGCCCCGGCAGCGCGCTAACGCTCCGGGGCCGACCACGGAGGTGTATCTCCATGGCAGCACCCATCTTCACACGTCGGCACTACTGCGCCATCGCCGACCTCATCCGCGACGCCGGCTACCTCGAGCCGGAGACGCGCACCCAGCTCGTCTCGGAGCTCTCTGAGCTGTTCGCAGGCGATAACGAGCGGTTCCAGCCGGAGCGGTTCCGAGCGGCGGCAGAGCTCGAGCCGGTGACGTCGTGAAGCGCTGCGCAGCGGTGCGGCGCGCCCATGAATCCCGTGGCGGTCATGCTCGGTCCGGTGTGCGGTGCGTGCGTGCGCATCCGGCACGCGGAGGCCGTCTCCGGGCGTCCTGTCGACGCGAGCGAAGCGGTGCGGCGTGCTCGTGCGGCATGGCGTCATACGTCGCAGCAGCTCGAGCTAGACACCTAAGCCAGAGGGATCAGGCCCGTCGAGCGGCCGGGCCTTTTCTTGCCCCGAGAAGGGAGGAACAGTGAGGGAATCGGATACACGAGAGCGAGCACGGAAGAGCGGAGCGCTCCGGGCTCGGGCTCGAGGCGCAGGAGGGGGCCATTCGCGCTGAGGCCAAGGCGCGGGTGGGACCTCGTCGCGGTCCTCGCGGATAGGGAGCGTCGGGTAAGGATCTCAAGCGACCAGGGCTCCAGGAGGCTCTCGCGCTCGTCGAGTCGGGCGGAGCTGACGTGCTCTGCGTCAGCAAGCTGGACCGCTTGAGTAGGTCCGTCCATGATTTCAGCGGGCTCCTGCAACGGGCACAGCGTCGCGGCTGGTCCCTGTGCGTTCTGGACCTCGCGCTCGACACGACGAGCCCCGCAGGCGCGCTCGTCGCGAACGTGATGGCGAGCGTCAGCGAATGGGAGCGCGCGCTCATCGGGGCGAGGACGCGTGACGCGCTCGCTATCAAGAAGGCGAACGGCGTAAAGCTGGGGCGTCCGCGCGAGATGTCAACCGAGGCCGTCGCGCGCATTCGGGAGCTACATCGCTCCGGGCATCGGGTGGCCGAAATCGCCCGCATTCTCGACCAGGAAGGGATTTCAACGCCGCGCGGTGGGCGGTGGTATTCGCCCGGGTGAAGCGAGTGCTGTCATGGGCTGACGCGGCCTAGGACGTTTGCCGGTTTCTCCCGCCGAATCGCGGCGAGAGTTTCCGGGAACCGTTCAGCAGGCGCCACGCAGGACGACGGGCGACCGTGTACCGCTGGCAGGAGTGTTCCGGGAACATTGAGAGTCAGGAAGAAGATAGGGGTGCATTGCGCTGCGTTCCGATGCTGCATGCACCTGTCTTCTTCGTCAACCGCAACTACAAGTGTGGTAACTACGCCACTAGTGCACTAGTGGCAGAATGGGGCCATAGTGGGGCCGTCCTTCGTTCCGTTCGGGTTGAAGGCGGGTGGGTGGCTCGGAGTTTGGTGCGTGAGGCCTTCGTAGAGATCCACTTCGGGCGGGGTCTGGCAGACGCTCGCCGCGTAGCTTCCTCGAGCGGAGCCGCGAGAGCCCGAGCAAGTCAAAGACGCCAGTAATGGCGCGTAAGCAAGACGACAACGGGAAGTATCTCGAGACGCCCGATCCACATGAGACCGATCAGTGTGACCTTCGAGACGTCTCCAAGTGGAGCGAACGAGCCCATCGGCCCGGTGACGCCGAAAGCCGGTCCGACGTTACCGAGGGCCGTTGCAGAGGTTGCGAGTGCGTCCAGAGGAGCAAGCCCGACTCCGGTGATGGCTGCTTCGATTGCAATGACACCACCGCCCACAGCCCATGCACCGACGTAGAGGAGGATGAAAGTCGCGATCGCTCGAAGCGTGCGCTCATCGACTGTGCGCCGTTTAGCCGGACAGGCATCACGAGCTCCGGGCTGACTGTTTGGTGGAGCTCGCGGCGAAGGATCTTGCCCAGAAGCAGATGCCGCACGACCTTGATCGAGCCGCCGGTCGAGCCCGCCGAGCCCCCGACGAACATGAGCGCGAAAAGCGCGAGCAGAAGGAGCGCCGGCCAGAGGGCAAAGTCGGCACTCGCCATCCCCGGTCGTCGACATGATCGAGACGGTCTGGAAGAAGGCCGTCCGGAGAGCGGCTTCGCCCTCAGCGATCCCGTAGCCCCAAAGCATCGCGGTGACCGCGGCTGTCGCGACCACGGCGAGTGCGATGTACAGCCGAAACTCCTCGTCGCGGGCGAGTGCATGTGGACGACGCCGAACGACCGCTCGATACATGAGCGCGAAGTTGGCTCCTGCGATCAACATGAAGAGCGCGAGGATCCACTGCGACTCCGCCGAAAATCCCTCGGCAGAGCGCGGCTGCGTCGAGAAGCCGCCCGTCGGCATCGTGGAGAACGAATGCGCGAGGGCTTGATAGGGCGTCATCAGCTCGTCGATTCCAAAGAGCCAGAGCGACGACAGCATGAGCGTCTGCAGCACGGTCAGCGCGACGTAGAGGAACCACAGCCTTCGAGCAGTTGACCGAATGCGCTCGGACAAGGCGGCGATCTCCGGGCCGGGGAGCTCCGACTCCATGAGCTGGCGGCCTCCGATTCGAAGTCGGGGCAGAACCGCGATCGCAAGGACGATGATCCCCATGCCGCCGAGCCATTGCGTGAACTGGCGCCACATCCCGAGCGAGCGGTTGATCTCATCGAAGTCGGTGACCACGCTCGCGCCGGTCGTCGTGAAGCCGGACATACCCTCGAAGTAGGCATCGACCGGGTGCGAGAGCTGCGATCCCCCCTTCGAAGAGGTATGGGATGGACGCGAAGCCAGCCGCGAGCAGCCACGTCAGCGCAACGACGAGAAATCCCTCGCGCACGCTGACACGTCCGGCCGCTTTCGCTGTCGCTCGCTCGAGCGCGTAGCCCCCTCCGCTCGTGATCACTCCGGCGACGACGAATGGGAGACCGGCTCGCCGATAGCCGAGCGCGAAGACGATCGGAAAAGGGCGGCAAGGCCGAGGTACTTCCCGAGCGTCCCGACCAGGTTGGCAACCGCCGCAAGATCGATCGCGAGTCTCAGCCGCGATTTCCCGCCCATATTCGATGTCCGGGAGCGTCGCGGCATGATCGCTATCCGAAGCGATGGCGGACGGCCACGCTAGTCGCTTCTCAGCGGCCAAGCGCGATGGCGATCAGAGCGCAGCCACGGGATCGGCCCACCACCAGTCGAGCAGCGGAGTTGGCGATGAGTGCGACGAGCGTGATCGCGGCCAGTGCAGCGGCCGCGAGTGTAAGGACACCGTCGCCACGTAGAGCCGGACTCTCCAGACGGCGAGCGACGCGAAGCTTCAGTACGCCCCAGCACCGGCAGCACCAGCGAGTGAGATCGCGGCGATGGCGAAGCCGAACGCCGTCGACTCGGGATGCGAGCCGTCCATCAACGCACGAACGGCTTCGACCCCGACGTAGATCGCGACGAGCGAGCATCGCGACAATGACCCATGTCTGCGCACGGCGCTCGAGGTGCTCCGCTGCGACCGGATCGGTTCGTTCCTTCCGGAATCTCCACACGAGTACGACCGAGGCGGATGAATCGAGCAGCGCGTTCAGGGCGAACCCGGCAAGCGCGAGGCTGCCCGTGGTGAGCCCGACCACCAACGCGAGTCACTCCGACAACTCCATTCCAGACGATGGTGAAGTACGAGAGGCGGAGAGCGGAACCGACGAGAGAGTGACGCTCAAGGTCAGTTCGCGAGCCTGAATCCGATTGCAAGAGCGCCTCCAGCCGGTCGTTTACGAGTTGCCGACCAGGCTT
>CAWDSX010000027.1:0-84109 GCA_963805135.1 uncultured Gaiellaceae bacterium
GCTGTCGCTCACGTTGAGCGGTGGAGCGACATGGATGCGGTTGCCCAGAATCAGAGGTAGCAACCCTCGACCGAGGCACGCCTTGACAGCCGCGGTCATCGGCGCATTTGCGTCGCCGGTGGCGCCGGCCGCCACGAGCGGCTCCTTCGTCTCCCGGTCGCGGACGAGCTCGACGGTCCACAGGCCGCCGACTCCACGAACATCCCCGACCGAGGGATGGTTCTCGCGAAGCTTCTCGAGCCCAGGCCCGAGGATGTCGGTGCCGAGGCGCGCGGCCGCCGCGACGGTGCCCTCGTCGTGCATGGCTTGGATGGCGCCGACAGCGGCTGCGCACGCGAGCGGGTGCCCGCTGTAGGTCAGACCCACCGGATACGGGCGCTGGGTGAAGGTCTCGTACACCGGATCGCCGACCAGCACGCCGCCGAGTGGCACGTACCCGGAGTTGACGCCTTTCGCGAAAACCATGAGGTCGGGGGCCACGCCATCGTGGTCGATGGCGAACCAGGCGCCGGTGCGACCGAAGCCGACGAGGACCTCGTCGGCAATGAAAACGATTCCGTGACGAGTGCACAGCTCGCGGACCCCGCGCAGGTAGCCGCTCGGAGGCACGATGACCCCCGAGCTGCCCGTCACCGATTCCAGGACCAGCGCAGCGATCGTCGACGGGCCTTCGAGAAGGATCACCTGCTCGAGATGTGCGAGCGCCCGCTCGCACTCTTCCTCGGGTGTAGTCGATCCGAATGCCGAGCGGTACAGAAAGGGGCCGAAGAAGTGAACGGCGCCCGCCGCCCCGGTATCCGAGGCCCAGCGGCGCGGGTCGCCGGTGAGGTGGATCGAGGTCGTTGTCGAGCCGTGGTACGAGCGGTAGGCCGCGAGCACTTTCGGTCGCCCGTTGTGCACGCGGGCCATGCGCACCGCATGCTCGACTGCCTCCGTCCCGCCCGTGGTGAATAGCACGTGCCCGAGCCCTTGCGGGGCGACCTCGACGATCATTCGCGCCGCTTCCCCGCGGACGTCGGATGCATGGCCAGGCGCGAGCGTGCAGAGCTTGTCGGCTTGCTGCTTGATAGCGGCGACGATGCGCGGATGCTGATGACCGAGGTTGGTGAAGACCAGTTGCGAGCTGAAGTCCAGGTAGCGGCGGCCGTCCGCGTCGATCACGTAGCTTCCGGAGCCGCGAACGAAGGTCGGCACGTCGCGCGGCCCTTGCAGTGTCCACGGATGAAAGACCAGCTCGTCGAGATCCATGGTGTCCTCGGTCAGGGCCGCCTCTCCCAAGTCGAAGCAGCAACTATCGCGCGCGCCCCCATCTCTCACCTCCTTGTGGCCCGTGGAGCATAGGAGTCACACGACCACGCGCGTGTGTGGGATAGGGTCCGCAACGACCCCCTGGTCAACCCCGCCAACGCGCTGGTTCGGGCCGGGCTCTGCTGCCGGGCGGTGCGCCCACGCGTAATAGAAAGGCGTCGAGGGTCTACCCCACCCCGAGCGTGCTCAAGGGTGGGCTTGAGGCGACTCGCCCTACTGGGCGCCCGCGACCGTGTACAGCCGCCAAGTGCCCGGCACGCGATTCAGTTCATGCTCACCGCGATCGTCGAACGAGAAGTCGCGACGTGCTCGGGGGTTCGGGCATTGGTCGCGGGAGCTGCACCATCGTTCAACGGCCCGCTTTCGGGGGAGTTGCGAGCACGACCTTCGCGCCTACGCTTGGAGGCCCAAGGAGGAACCACGTCGTCGCAGTTGCCCTCGATCGATGACGAGGTCGCTGTCGCTGACGCAGACCTCGGATCCGTTCGTCCGCCTCGCGGGCAACTCGGTGGTCGTACTTGGCGTGAGGCTCCGACCTCGGGGCTTCGACCAACGATCCGGTTCACGATCGCGTTCCCTCTGACCCTTGCGTGGGTGGCGTTCAGCGTCTGGGCATCGGAGCCATGGAGGGCGGACCTCGAGGTCGCGCTCGGCCCCGTCATGGGATGGGTGATTCCTCTCCTCCTCGCGTACATCCCCGGCCTCGTCATCGGGTTCATGGTCTTCACGCTGCTGATCACGCGATACCGGGAACTCCCGCTCGCGCCTCCGACCGGGGACTGGCCCGAAGGCGAGTGGCCGTCCGTGACGATCGTGGTGGCGGCGTGGAACGAGGGTGACGTGATCGTCCGCACGCTCGAAGACATCGCCGAACTCTCGTACCGAGGTCGCGTCGAGGTCGTCGTTGCCGACAACAACTCGACCGACGACACGGCGATGCTCGCGGACGGAGCGGGTGAGCGCCTGGGCCTCGACTACCGACGTGTCTTCGAGGCGGCACAAGGCAAGCACCACGCGCTAAACGCGGCTCTCGCGACCGTGACCACGCCGCTGCTCGTGACGGTCGATGCCGACACTCATCTGCACCGACAGTCGCTCGCGCGACTCGTGGTTCGCGTCACCAACGCGCCACAGGGTCAGCACGTATCGGCGTGCGCCGGTGCGCTCGTTGCTGAGAATCCGCTGGCCACCTTCGTCACCCGGATGCAGCAGTGGGACTACCGGCTCGGGATCAACGGCGTGAAGCGAATGCAGGCGGCCTACAACACCGCACTTGTCGCGCAGGGTGCCTTCTCGGCTTACTGGACGAGTGACCTGCGTGCGGTCGGCGGTTGGCCGGATGCGATCGGTGAAGACATCGTGCTCACCTGGACGCTGCTGGGGTCTCGGGGAATCGTCCAGTACGAGCCGGTCGCACTCGGCTTCACGGTCGTTCCCGAGCGCCTCGATCGCCTCCTGAGCCAACGCTCTCGCTGGGCGAGGGGGATGCTCGAAGGCCTGCGAACGCACCCTCCCCCGAGACAACCCCGCGTCCTCGCGAAAGTCGTCGCCGGGATCGACTACCTCGTCCCCTTCCTCGACATCGGCATCATCTTCTTCTGGGTGCCCGGAGTCATTCTCTTCCTCTTCGGCTACCCGTTGATCTTCGGCTGGTGGTCGATGCTCCTGCTTCCGATCACGCTGGGCGTCTTCGGCTTCTTGCAGCGGTGGCAGGCCAGGCACGTATTTCGCACTCTCGACATCCACCCGCAGTCCGACAAGCGCGGCTTCCTCGGCTACCTCTTCGCCTATCAGGTGCTCACGTCCGCAGCCGCACTGCGCGGCTACGGCCAGTACATCGTCGGGTCGAGTCGCCGTTGGAAGTAGCTGGGCGTCGGGAAGCGGGTCGTTCCAGGACGTTCCATGCCCGCCCCCGCGCGAGGTGCTCGCGGCGTTGGGCCTGCTGCGGGCCTCGTCGGGGTGTCGCATTCACGGCGTCTGCGCATGTGGGAATGTCCCTCCACTGCGAGCGGCAATGCCGGACTACGCTCTTGGGCGTGCGGGCGACACTGATGTACGCCGCGGGCGACGTTCGGATCGAGACCGTCCCTGACGCGCACCTGATCGAGCCGACCGACGCGCTCGTGCACGTCCGACGAGCCGGGATCTGCGGGAGCGATCTCTGGCCGTACAAGGCGATGGAACGGACCGAATCGGGCCGCCGCATGGGCCACGAGTTCATCGGCGTCGTCGAGGACGTCGGCAGCGAGGTCAAGACGATCAACGCCGGCGACCTGGTCGTGTCTCCATTCCTGTGGTGCGACGGAACCTGCGTCTTCTGTCGGGAGGGTTTGCACAGCGAATGTCTCCACGGAGGTAGGTACGGCTTCGATGAGGTCGACGGGGGTCAGGGCGAGGCCGTACGCGTCCCGCAGGCGGACGGGACGCTCGTCGTGCTGCCGGTCGGCGCTGACGACAGCTTGCTGCCTTCGCTGCTCACCCTCTCTGACGTATTGGGAACGGGCCACCACGCCGCGATGGCCGCCAAGGTTGGTCCTGGCAAGACCGTTGCCGTGGTCGGCGACGGCGCGGTCGGGCTCTGCGGTGTGATCGCATCGAAGCGCCTCGGCGCCGAGCGGATCATCCTGCTCGGCAGCAACCCGGAGCGGACCGCGCTCGGGCAGGAGTTCGGCGCCACCGACGTCGTTCGGGAGCGCGGCGAGGAAGCGGTCGAGCGCGTCCGCGAGCTGACCGAGCACGGTGCGCATTCGGTGCTCGAGTGCGTTGGGCTCGTACAGGCGGTCGAGACAGCGCTCGAGATCGTGCGGCCCGGCGGCGCCGTCGGTCGCGTCGGCGTGCCCGAGCACGACACGACTCCGACCGGCATCGCCTTCTGGAAGAACGCAAGCTTGGCCGGCGGCCCCGCGCCTGTCCGTGCGTACATCGAGGAGCTGCTCCCTGACGTTCTTGAAGGCAGGATCGAACCGGGCCGGGTCTTCGACCGCTTCACGAACCTCGACGGCGTGCCCGACGGCTACCGGGCGATGAACGAACGCGAGGTGCTCAAGGTCATCGTCGAACCCTGACGTGCGCTTGGGCCTCTTCGCGCGGGCGCCGGCGGCTACGACTCTGAACAGCCGCTGAGCCCTAGAAGTGATTCGTGTACGAGAGAAACCGCCAGCTGTCGGGTGGTCGCAAGCAGGTGGTAGGTCGTACGGGTGTCCCGCAGTACCTCGCCGTCCGCGTCGAGTGCGTTCCAGCGCACAGTCGCGAAGACGGCATGCTCGCCGAGTTCCCGGACATCGATCTCGATTCGCTTCCAGACCGCGACACCGCCCCCGCGATACGCGTCGATCATGGCTGCGAAGTGATCGCGCACGGCATCGCGATCCGGCATGTGGATCGGGACGCCTTCCCTGATCGCGAGAAAGGGCGCGAGACAGAGTTCGGTCACGCCCTCCACATCGCGCTCCGAGTATCGACGGATGTACTCGTCCATGAACGCGGCGACCGGCGCTGGCACGGTCAGGACTCTCGCAGCTGAAGCGGGGACGGTCAACGACTCTGAGAGCTGTGGACACCGTCGAGGTAAGCGGCGAGTTCTTTTGGGCGGCTCAGCGCAACACAGTGACCTCCGTCGATCTCGTCAGGGGTGATGCCGAGGCGCTCGCGGACGACACGGCGCAGGAAGTCCACTGGCAACAGGCGATCGTCGCGGCAGAGCACGAAGCGGGTCGGCACGTCGGGCCAGGCTGCGAGCGGCCACGGCTCCTCGGTCGGCGTGTCCGACTGCGGGCGTCCTCGCGCGAGCGCCTCGGTCGCGAGTTCCGGCGGAACGTCGTGGTAGAACGTCGCCACATCGTCGCCCGACCACTCGCCGCGAATCGGCTCGTAGCCCGTGCTCGCCCACCAGTCCCGAGCCGCCTCGCCGGGAGCCGGGATCAACCCGGCGACGAGTACGAGGAGCTCCACGGTTGCCTTGTGGCACACGAGTGGGGCGGTGAACGCGCCGAACGACTGCGCTACGACCACGAGGTCGGAGTAGTCACCGACTGCGTCGAGCACGGTGTCCCGGTACTCGGAGAGCCCGGCTGAGTCGTCGTCGCAGGGAAGATCCGGCGCGACGGTTTCGTGACCCCGAGCGCGCAGCTCGGACGCGACGAGATGCCAGTACCAGCCGACGTCCCCGGCCCCGTGAATGAGGATGAACGTCGCCATCTGTTAGGAAACGCGCCGAGATTCCACGGCGGGCATGCGGTCGCTTCGTGGTGCTGCGAGTGTAGGCGACTCGTACGCAGGCCGTTTATCGCCCGCGTCGGCGCCGCGCCCCTAGCCGGTCTGATTCGCCTCTCGCTGGATGATGCTCCGTACCACCTCGATGCCGGCGATCACGAGGCCGATCAGGATGAGCGCCGACAGCCACCCGCGGGCGATCTGCGGAGCGACCAGCACCAGGGCGAGAAGTGCGCCGGCGGCGATGCAGTACGTCGTCGAGCGACGTTGCAAGACGGGGGAGGCTGCGCCTCGTGCTCGAGCAGCGCGAGCGGTGTCGCCGACGAACCAGACGCCGACGAGCGTGATGACACCGAGGATGATCCACACCCAGGCGCGGTCGGCGAGGGTCTGCGTGAGAATGGCCCAGGCGTCGTGTGCCGCCGGCTTGACGGCGTCGTCCTTCACGAGCTCGTCGACGATGTAGTCGCCGGCGAAGCGACGCACGGCCAGCAGTAAGAGGCCGACGACGAGAACGCCGATCGCGAGCGCACGGAGTTCCAGCCTGCGGCGCCCGCGCGCGAGCCAGACGGCGAGGGCGGCGACGACGAGCGCGAGAAGCCACATCCAGTCGGCGACAGCGCGAAGAACCTTCGTCGCCGTCTGTGCCGTCTCGAGCTGACTCTCTTCGACGATCGCGATCCTCCCCGAGGACTCGGGCAGCCTCTCGGCGACCTTTCCGATCACCGCGACCTGGTCGCCGAGCTCGATCACGATCGGACGGAGGTCGAGTACGACGGCGCCACCCTCGGTCTGGATGAAGGTCGTGTCGTCGTCCAACAGGCGCACGAGCTGGCGCTGCGTCCGTGTCGTCACCTCCACCCACACCGTCTGCACGCGTGGCCGCTCGAGCGCGGCATCCGCGGCTCTGTCGGCACCCGATCGAGCCAGGCCGGCGAGAACGGGGGCGAGTCCCTGCTGCGCGGGAGGCAGTCGCTCTGCGATCGCCGCCTCGACGTCGACGTTCTCGAACAACGTCTCGACCGACTTGGCGGCAACCTGCGTGCGGATCTCGTCGTTTTCGATCATGTTGCGCGAGATCGTCTCGAAGCCATCCTCGTCGAGGGCGGTGTGCTCGACGTAGAAAGCGACCATCCCGACGAGCGCGAGCAGGATCGCGAGGATCGTGAGCACGCGGGCACCGATGACGCGCACGGGGGAGACGCTATACGAGGCTTCCGCGCCGTGCGACCTATGGGGTCGATCCCGCGGCGGCCACACCCGTGACGAGGTGCGCGATCGACGGTCTCGACACGACCATCCCTTCCCCTCGACGACGTTCAGTACTCCAGGCCGGCCTCCACGAGTGGGCTGCGGCCCCAGGCGAAGGTGGTCTCGTACCAGCCCGTCATCGGCGTCAGCGTGGTCCCGAACCGCGACGAGTGGACGAACCACCCGTTCCCGACGTAGATCCCCATGTGTCCGACCTCCGACGGCTTCGACCTCGCGCCCTTCGAGCCGAAGAAGACGACGTCGCCGGGCGCGAGCGCGGTGCGATTCACGCGTAGGGCGCGACCGACTTCACCGCTCATGGCGTAGGTCGTGCGGCCCACGAGAACGCGCGACAGACCGGGCGCGCCCTCGAAGGGCTGGTTCCTGTAGACCCTCCAGACGAACCCCGAGCAGTCGAACCCGCCGGGCAACTGCGTGCCGAAGAGCTGCTGCGGCTTCTCCGAGGTGCCCGCCCAGACGTACGGCGACCCGACGAAGCGGAGCGCCCGGTCGACCACGACCCGCTGCCAGGCAGTCAGCGGCGGAAGGGTGAATCCCGCAAGGACGCTCCTCGCGCTCTCGACCTGCACTCCCGTGAGGGCGAGGTACCTCGCGAAGCTGTACGCGGCCTCGGCCCTGGTGACGGGCTGCGTGACCTGGAGCTCGAGCTCGTCCTCGCCCCGCGGATGGTTGACCCGGAGCTCGAGCAGGCGTGCGACCGTCTCGGTGCCGAGCCAGGGACGCGCCGCCAAACCGGCGTCGAGAACCCCTTGTCGTACGTGCTGCGCCTCCGGGCGAAGACCCGTGAGCGAGACGATGCGCGCGTCGAGCTCGCGCACGGTGACGAGCGCGTCGGGATCGCCGATGGAGATCGCGCCGCCGAGACTCGAGACGACAACGGCGAGCTCGGACGCCGTCAGCGGATCGTCGGGACGAAACGCCACGGCCGACGGCCCCATGAGACCGGCGTCGACGACGGTCTGGATCTCGGCCGCGGCCCACTGCGGGTGCACGCTCGGCGCGCCGGACGCCGTGCCTGCGGCAAGGAGCAGCAGAACGGCGAGGAGCGGGAGGAGACGACGAAGCATGCAGCTCGTATCGGCCCCTGAGGCGCGATTCCAAAGCGCCGGAGAGGTGAAGCGCGAAGGGGCAGGCCGCTAGGCTCCTTCCGGATGAGCTCCAAGGCCGAGACGCGCTTTCCCGGAACGCTTCCGGCGACCTGGCTCGCGGAGCGCACGGCGGTCGACCCTGCGCGGATCGACGTCCTTCGCCGCGGCGGCGAGCTGATCGCAGTTCGCGAGCCGGGATCGACGGAGTGGCGCTATCCCGGCGTGGCAGTTCGAGGACGGAAAGCCGCGTAAGAGCATCGCCCGCATCGTCGTCGTAGCCCGTGAACGCGGGCTCGACGAGACGCAGCTGTTCGACCTGATGACCGCTCCGCTCGGCCTCCGCGACCAGGGCCGCACCCTGGTCGACCTCCTCGTCGAGGGCCGCGAGGACGAGGTCGTGGCGGCGATTCGCGCCGCGGGCTAGGACGCGACCGCGGCTGCCGCGCGAACGACCGACACGTCGCCGCTGACGGTCTTGACGTGGAGCGGGACGACCGCGCTCGCGGCGTCGCCGACAGCTTCCTCCTGATCCTCGAGGCCGAGCTCGGACTCGAGGCGGCCGGACACCGAGGCTGCGTCGACCCAGACCCGTGTTCCGCGAGCGATTCCGACACGCACGTCGCCCGACACGGTCTGGACACGGACGTCGCCCTCGAGGACGGTCTTCAGATCGACGTCACCCGAGGTCGTCGAGATTCCGAGCTCTGACGCGACCGAGCCGACGGTGATGTCGCCCGAGACCGCGCGGGCGGCGAGAGGCGCGTCGAGACGCTCGATGCCCACGTCTCCGGAAACGGTGGCGATCGACCCCTGCGCGACGACGACTCCGACGAACACGTCGCCACTCGCGGTCTTGACCTGAAGCGGGCCTCCGACCCTCTGCAAGCGGATGTCACCCGACGCAGTTCGCGCCGAGACGTCGCCGAGCTCGCCTTCGACGCGAACGTCGGTCGAGGCTCCGGAGAGGTCGAGATCGGTCCCGGGCGGGCAGCTGATCCGGCACTCGAAGTCGCCGCCCCAGGTGATCTGGATAGGGCCCCAGCGAATCCTGTCGCGCTGCTCGACGCGGATGACGTGGCGGCCGGCGCGCTCGTCCATCGTGATCTCGATGTCGTCGATTGCGTCCTGGCCCCGACGGCCGAGAGCGACGACCTCGACGGTCGTGCTGGGCTCGTCGGCCGTCGTGACCACGACGCGTCCACTCGGGAGCTTGATCTGGAGGGAGACGCTCCCGGGGGTCTCGAAGGTCGGCATCGAAGGTCTCCTAGCTCTCGTCGCGGCTCGACGGGGCGCGCCGGACGCGGGCGCCCGACGGGCGCGGGCGCTTGGTGCGCACGCGGTCGCTCGCGGCGAGCAGGACGGCGTAGTCGAATGGGAGTGAGGTGAGAAGCATCGTCTCTCCTTTCAGCCTTGGGCGTAGCCCTGCATGCGGTTGCGGCTCTTTCTGTGCGGGCGCTGCTCGAGCGTGTGGGCGATCGTCCGCACGAGCCACGCGTTCGTGGAGATTCCTTCGCGGTCGGCAGCCGCCTCGATTCCGGCCTTCAGCGACTCCGGCAGACGCAACGTGATGCGTCCGGAAGCCTCCTCGCCGAGCCCGAGCGGCTCGCTCGCGCCCGCGTCTTCGGACACGACCACGAGCTCGGGGTCGCGGCCCGCGAGGCGGATCTCGACGCGCCCCGGCTCGATCTGCCCCGAAAGCTCGAGGGCCGCCTCGCCGAGGAGGTCGAGCAGGTGGAGGTGGAGCGTCGCCGCGAGCGCGTCGCCCATGCGGCGGGCGGCCTCCGCGGTAGCCTCGTCGCCAGCGCGGCCGTCGCGCCGAGCTCCTGCTGGATGGCCTGGATGTGGCTGTCGAGCCGCATTGTGACGTCACTATGACATCACTGATGAAGTCTGTCAAGCCGCACTTTCGACATCGCGTCGCCGCCGCGGCCGCATTCGGCACGGTTGAGCCAAAGACGGGGGCTTTGCGCGAGCTGCTAGAGCTGCCAGGCGTCGCCGCGGATGATCGGCGTCGCATCACCGCCGGTGTCGAGGCCGTCGACGTCGACCTCCTCGCCGCCGATCATGAAGTCCGTGTGGATCGCCCGAGACGTTGATGCCGGCGTCGAGGAGCTCGTTCTGCGGCACCGAGGACTCCAGGATCTCGGGGATTCCCGCGCCGAAGGCGATGTGGCACGTCGCGTTCTCGTCGAACAGCGTGTCGCTGAAGACGAGCCCCGTCTGCTTGACGGGAGAGGAGCCGTCGACGAGCGCGACTTCGCCGAGGTACGGCGCCTGCTCGTCCACGGCGAGCTGCGCGCGCAGAATCTCGGCGCCCGACTCGGCGCGCACGTCGACGATCCTGCCGTTCTCGAATCGGAACTCGAGCCCCGTGACCTTCGTCCCGGAGGTGACGAGCGGGTACGTCGAGCGGACGTAGCCGTCGGCGCGCCGCCAGTCCGGGCTCGTGAACACCTCCTCGGTCGGGAGGTTCGGGACGTGCGTGATGCCGTGCGCCGTCTCGAACGCAGCGCACCGCCAGAGCGCCTCGGGCACGAGCCCGATCGTGAGGTCGGTACCCGGCCCTCGGAAGCGGATCGCGTCGAAACCACGCTCGTTGAGACGCGTCGGCTCGCGCTTGCAGCCTCGCCGTGTGCGCGCGCCAGGCTGCCACCGGATCCGGCTCTTCCAGCCGCGTCGCCGTCGCCACGGCGTCCCAGAGACGCTCGACATCGGGCTCGCCGAAGACCTGTGTGGCCCAGCCCGTGTTCGGCGCGGCGACGATCGTCCAGTTGACGTGCCTTCCGCCGATGTTCTCGAGCATCGCCGCCCTGATGTCGCGCGGATCCGATCGTCCGACGAGCGCCGGGTCGAGGTCCTTCATGAGCTCAGGCGTCGGATTGCCGGTCAACGAGATGAGCGCCGGGTTCTCCGTCGGCCACCGCTTGAACCAGTCCAGGAGGTACGGAGCGGACCATCCGATCTCGGACTCCGGCCCGAGCTCGATCGGCCGCATGCCGTACGTGGAGGTCGGAGTACAGGACGACGACGTGCTGCGCGCCGGCGCGGTACGCCTCGCGCGTCACCGCCCGGGCGATCTCGGCGTGCTCGACGAGGCACGTGACGACGACGTCCTGACCCGGCTGCACATTCGCGCCGACGCGAACGGCGAGCTCGGCGTAGCCGCGCAGCCGCTCCGCGGACGTCACGAGCTCGGAAGTGGAGACGGTCAGTCGCCCCAGTCGAAATCGCGCGGCCGGCCGGTCCAGAGCGCCTCGTCGAGCGCTGCGCCCTCCGACGTCCTCGGCGGTCTCCTCACCGGGCCACGGCAGCCGATCAGAGCTCAGCTCGGCAGCGGGCTCACCCTCCATCGTCTCCTCGATCCGCGCCTGCTCCTCGCTCTTGAAGAGCGGGTGGTTCTCGAGCGGGTCGCCGTCGAGGTAGCGGTCGATCGGCATCTCGCCGTCGAGCTCCGCGTTGCGGTTCTTCAGCTCGAGATGCTCCCGGATCGCCTGTGCGAAGCCGGACTCGGTGTCGACTGGAAGGAGGTCGTTCTGATCCACTGCACGTCGCCTGAGGCGCCCGAGTCTACCGGATCGAGTGCGGAGCTCCGGTGCACGACAGCTCTCGGGGCGGAGCGGCGATATGCGACGATGCCGACGTGCCGATCGCGGTCCTGACCGTGCTCATCTACCTCGTGCGGCGAATCAAGCCGACGACGGTTGCGCTCGTGATGTTCGAGGCGTGGCGACGGCTGCCGCCCGAGCAGCGGCAACAGCTCATCCTCGCGGCGCGGCGGAACGGCCCGCGCGTCGCGTCGTCGCTCGTGCGGCGCAGTCGCCCGCGCGCCTAGGTCAGCTCGCGTCGTCGCCGAGCGCAGCGCGGACGATCCGATCCTGCTCGTACTGGTGGAGCGTCGGGTAGCCCTCGCTCGTCGACGCGCGCCAGGTCCGCCCGACGTACCGCACGCGCGCACCTGCCGTGGCCTGGACGGCAGCCTCCTCGAGGCGGTGGCGGATCGAGCGCCACGCTCCCATGTTCTGGGGCTCCTCCTGCGCCCAGACGATCTCCGCCACGGCCGGATACGAGGCGATGAGCGCCGTCACGAGCTCGAGCGGGAACGGGTACAGCTGCTCGATCCGCGCGACGGCGACCGCGGGTGCGCTCTCGCGCAGCTCGTGCGCGACGATGTCGTAGTAGATCTTGCCGCTGCAGAGGACGAGCCGACGCACGCCCGCATGGTCGGCAGCCGGGTCGTCGAGCACCGGCTGGAACGCGCGCTGCGCGAGATCGTCGAGTGTCGACGTCGCCTCGCGGAGGCGGAGAAGGCCCTTGGGGGTCATGACGACGAGCGGTCGAGCGGTCGCGTCGAGCGCCTGGCGACGGAGCAGGTGGAAGAACTGCGCAGCCGTCGTGCAGTTGACGACCCTGATGTTGTCCTGCGCCGCGAGCTGCAGGAAGCGCTCGAGGCGGGCGCTCGAGTGCTCGGGCCCGTTGCCCTCGTAGCCGTGCGGAAGGAGCAGCACGAGCCGAGAGGTCTGGCCCCACTTCGATCGGCCCGAGACGATGAACTGGTCGACGACGATCTGCGCGCCGTTCACGAAGTCTCCGAACTGCGCCTCCCACAGCACGAGCGCGTCGGGAGCCGCGATCGAGTAGCCGTGCTCGAATGCGAGCGCCGCGTACTCCGAGAGCGGCGAGTTGTAGATCTCGAACGACGCCGCCGCTGACGGAAGCGCCTGCAGCGGCGTGTAGCGTCTCCCCCGTGTCGCGGATCGTGGAGTACCGCCTGCCGATGCGAGAACGTGCCGCGTTCGGTGTCCTGGCCGGACAGACGGATCGGAATCCCGTCCTCGAGGAGGGTCGCGAAGGCGAGCGCCTCGGCGTGGCCCCAGTCGATCCCACCCGCTTGCAGGCTCTCGCGGCGGCGCTCGAGCTGGCGCGCGAGCTTCGGGTTGACGTCGAAGCCGTCCGGGACCTCGAGCAGCTGCTCCCCGAGGTGCACGAGGCGATCGGCCGTGACGGCGGTCACGACTGCGGCTCCGGTGTCGGTCTTCGTCGGGAGCTCCGAGGGTGGGATCGGCGCGGCGAAGCTCGTCCGGAGCTCGTCGTGCGCGGCGCGGAGCTCCGCGAGCGTCTCCTCGAACATGCGCGCCGAGTCGTCCGGACCGACGACGCCATCTGCGACGAGTCGTGCTGCGTACGACTCCCGGACTGGCACCTGCTGCTCGATCCGCTCGGACTGGAGCGGCTGCGTGTACGCGGCCTCGTCCTGCTCGTTGTGACCGAAGCGGCGGTAGCCGACGAGGTCGACCACGACGTCGTGCCCGAACTCGTCGCGATAGGCGAGCGCCAGCCGGATCGCCGCGAGGGCTGCCTCGGGATCGTCGGCGTTGACGTGCACGATCGGCACGTCGAAGCCCTTCGCAAGGTCGCTCGAGTAGCGCGTCGAGCGGCCCTCGGCCGGATCGGTGGTGAACCCGACCTGGTTGTTCGCGATCAGGTGGAGCGTCCCGCCCGTCGAGTAGCCGTCGAGGCTCGATGAGGTTGAAGGTCTCGGCCACGACTCCCTGGCCCGCGAAGGACGCGTCGCCATGGATGAGGATCGGGAGCGCGACCGTCGGATCGTGGATCCCCGCGGAGGAGGATCGGTCCGTCTGCTCGGCGCGCGCGAGCCCCTCGACCACGGGGTCGACCGCCTCCAGGTGGCTCGGGTTCGATGCGACCGTGACCTGGATCTCACCCGCGCCCGTCACGCGCGACTCGGAGGCCGCAAGGTGGTACTTGACGTCACCGGTGCCGCCCTCGGGGTCGGAAATCAGAGCGTCGATCGAGCGCTCGCCTTCGAACTCACGCAGGATCGACGCGTACGACCGGCCGACGACGTGGGTCAGGACGTTGAGGCGACCGCGGTGTGCGATGCCGATGAACACCTCGTGCGCGCCGCCGGCGGCGGCCAGCTCGACGGACTCGTCGAGCATCGGCACCAGCACGTCGAGCCCCTCGATCGAGAACTGCTTCTGACCGATGAAGGCGCGCCGCAGGTACGTCTCGAACGCCTCGACCCGGGCCAGTCGCTCGAGGAGCGAGCGTCGCTCTTCGGCGGGCAACGCACGGCGAAAGCGGCCGGACTCGATCGCCTGGCGCAGCCAGACGCGCTCGGCGTGGTCCGAAATGTGCTCGATCTCGTACGCGATCGTCCCCGCGTAGACCTCGCGCAACCGCGGGAGCGCGTCCAGGAGCGTTTCGCCCGGAACGGAGAGCCGCAGGAGCTTGGCCGGAATCCGCGCCTGGAGCTCGGGCGTCAACGGCGGCACGAGCCGCGTCTCGTCGAGCGCGGGGTCCCCCATCGGCTCCGAGCCGAGCGGATCCAGCCGCGCATTGAGGTGGCCATGTGTGCGATAGGCCTTGACGAGCGACATCGCGGCGGCAACGCCCCCGACGAGCTCGCCGTCGGCTGCCACCTCGGGCGTAGGAGGCGGCGCCGGGGCGGGCGCCGGGGGAGCAGGAGCGGGCGCAGAAGGCACGGGGGCGGGCTCGGGGACGACAGGAGTGGTCGCGCCGTTGCCGTCGCGCACGACGCGACCTCCGGCGAGACGCTCGAGGCCCGGAAGCGCGGCGAGGAGTCCGACGTCTCCCGCCTCGAAGACGGCGCGCCATGCCGGATCGACGCCCTCGGGATTCTCGAGGTACTGCTCGAGGAGCTGCCCGACGTACCCGGCATTGAGGCCGGACGACTCGAGGCTGGTCACCGCGCGCTCCGTACCGAGACGATCAGTAGATGCCGCTGTCGGTCACGACGGCGACGAACATTCCGACCACGAAAGCCGCCGCTCCGACGCCGACCGCCACAGCTGCGAGCCGACGGTGCCCCTCGGTCATTCGCGCAGCCACGAGCGCAACGACGATCGCTGCGGTGGCGAGCAGCCCAGGGTTGCGCGCGATCGCGATGCCGGACAGGGCGAAGGAGAAGGCGCACAGGAAACCGGCGACGCGGTCGGCGCGGTGCTGGGCGGCGGCTGCACTCACGTGAACTGGACCGTCGCCCTCATGCGCGGGCCTGCCGGCCGCGGTCGGAATCCGTACGGTCGCGGACGCCGCCGCTTCCAGTCGTCCCAGCCGCAGGGGGCGAGCGGCGCAACGACGCCGACCTCGTCACCGCCGAACTCCGGCTTGGGCTCGGCGCGCACCGCGTACCACACGACGATCGCCAGGTAGAGCACGGGGATCTTGAGGATGAGAAGCATGAAGATCCCTTCCCAAACGGTCGGCGTCACGGCCGTCAGTCTAACCGCCGTGCTCCCCCGATCCGGAGCAGGGGTTGCTAACACAAGCCTCATACAGCAGCCGCTAGGGTGCCCGGAGCTTCGTCCTAGCCGTCCGCCGCCTTCTCGGGAGTGTGCTCGTGAGACGCATCGTCCGCCTCGTCATCGCTCTGTCCGTCCTCGCCGGAGTGGTCGCACCGACCACGTTCGCGGCCCAGCGCATGTGGGTCGGATTCCACGACGATCCGAGCTTCCGCTGGCTGATGCCGTCCGAACGTCGCCAGGCGCTCTTCGCAAGCTCGGCGCAGAACAACGCGTCGGTCATTCGTCTGCTCGTCCAGTGGAACCTCGCCGCGAAGACGCGCCCGGCCAACGCCGTCCGACCCGTTCGACCCGTCGTACGAGTTCGACGACGTCGACGAGGCCGTTCGCGCGGCACAGCAGAACGACCAAGAGGTGATCCTGACGGTCTCGGGGACGCCGAGGTGGGCGAACGGCGGCAAGACCCCGAACGTCATGCCCACGCGGGTCTCCGACTTCACCGCCTTCGCACGTGCGATCGCGTCGCGATACTCGGGCCGCTACGAGGGCTACCCGTTCGTGCGGTTCTACTCGATCTGGAACGAGCCCAACCTGCAGGGGTTCCTGACGCCCCAGTTCGACCGCGCGGCCGCTCGGTCGCGCCGGCGAACTACGCGAAGCTCGCCGCCGCCGCGTACTCCGGGATCAAGGCAGGAAGTCCGCGCTCGCTCGTCGCGATCGGCGAGACGTCCGCGCGCGGCAGCGACAAGGCCACGGGCATCCGCCCCATCCACTCGCCCGGCAAGTTCGCCGAGCTCGTCGCGAAGGCCAACCCGAAGCTCAAGTTCGACGCGTGGTCGCACCATCCGTACCCGTCGGTCCCGAGCTCACCGCCCTCCCAGGTCGTGAAGTGGCCGAACGTCTCCCTCGCCTCGCTGCCGAGCTTCGACGCGAGCCTGAAGACGTGGTTCAAGCGCAAGTCGGTACCGATCTGGGTCACGGAGTACGGCCACCAGACGCGGCCCGAGGACTCGCTCGGCGTCCCCTACGCCACTGCAGGCGAGGTACATCCAGCAGGCGATTTCGATCTCGGCCGGCTACCCGTTCGTCAACATGTTCATCTGGTTCGTGTACCAGGACGACCAGGGTCAGCCGTGGGATTCCGGGCGTCTACACCCGCACCGGCGCACCGAAGGGCACGTCGCCCGCCCGTTTCTCGACGAGCGCTCGGCCGCTCGACGCGCGTAACGGGCTCGTCACACTTCCTCGCGGCACGCTCACACCGCTGGTGAACCTGTACACACGCCGTTACTGCGCGACGAACACGACCGGAACTCCGATCGGCATGACCTGGCGCGTGTTCCGGGGACACGCGCTGATCAGCGTCGGCCAGCAGAGTGCGGCGCTGAAGCAGGACTGCACACTCGCAGCGCGCGTCACGGTCAAGGGCGGCGTCCAGAAGGGCGTCACGTACACGGCGACGTTCGCGCTGAACGACCGGAGCGGCGTGATCATGAACCGGCGCATCACCATCGTCGGCACCTAGCTCACGCGTCCCAGACGAGAACCTGCATCCCCTCCCACCACTGCGGGGCACCTCGCCGGTCTCCGTCGATCGTGAGCACACGACGCGCGCGCGGCTGCTCGGCGAGGTAGGCGTCCGCCGCGCGCTCGACGTCGTCCCAGTCGGTGTCGTCCACGATCACGAGCGCGCCCGAGACGAGGAGCGGCTCCGCGATCCTGAGCCCTTCGATCTGAGCCTGGAAGGAGTGCGCGGCGTCGTAGTACCAGACGCCGACCTCGCATCCCCGAGACCGCCTGCGGGGACGACGTCGAACGCGTCGCCGACGACGATCTCCGGTACGCCGAGGCCGTAGCGGGCGAGGTTCGCCTCGATTTTCTCGAGTGACGTATCGCCGAAGGCGAAGCTGTCGACGCCGATGAAGCGCTTGCCCTCGTTGCCGAGCATCGCCGCGATGAGGCTGGCGCCGTGGAAGACGCCGATCTCGACGTAGGCCTCGCCCTCGCCGAGACAGGTCGCAGCCAGGTTGACGAGTGCGAGGTTGTTCTCACGTGCAAGGTTCTCGACGCCGTCGGCGACGGACCGGAAACGCCTGTCGCGTGGATGCTCGGAGCGCGGGAAATCGTCGAACAGCTGCGGGAGCTCGTCCAGGAAACGAGCCCAGTCCATCTAGAGGTGGCTCGTGACACCCGCGAGGCTGGGCTCGTCCGCGGGCGGCTCGTACCAGGAGTAGGCGTAGCGCCCGTCGTCGAGATCGCGGGCGAACGTCGACAGCCTGAGCGGCCTGAAGGTGTCGCACATCACCGCCAGCTCGGTCGTCTCCGTGACGCCGAGCGCCTTCTCCGCGAGACCGGGCTGCGGCCCGTGCGGAAGGCCTGACGGGTGCAGCGTGATGGATCCGACCGAGATGCCCTTCCGCGACCCGAAGTTGCCGGAGACGTAATAGATCATCTCCTCCGACTGGAGGTTCGAGTGGTGGTACGGGATCGGAACCGCCTCCGGATCGAAGTCGAGCTTCCGCGGGCAGAACGAGCAGATGACGAAGTTGTGCCCCTGGAAGGTCTGATGCGAGGGAGGCGGCTGGTGGATCCGGCCCGTGATCGGCTCGAAGTCGTGGATCGAGAACGTCCACGGGTAGAGGAAGCCGTCCCAGCCGACGACGTCGAACGGGTGGTAGTCGAGGACGTACTCCTGATACCCGCCCCGCACGCGGACCTTCACGAGGAAGTCGCCGCGCTCGCGGCGCGTATGCAGGTCCGTCGGCGGGTGGATGTCGCGGTGGTAGTACGGAGCGCCTTCGAGGATCTGCCCGTACTGGTTGCGGTACCGGCGCGGAATCTCGATGAGACCCGGCGTCTCGAAGACGAGGTAGCGCTGGTCGCCTTCGGGCATGAAGCGGTAGGTCGTCCCGCGCGGGATGACGATGTAGTCGCCGTCCGAGTACGGGACGTCGCCGAAGATGGTCTCGAGCGTGCCCTTCCCCTCGTGGACGAACACGACCTCGTCGCCCTCGCCGTTGCGAAAGAAGTAGTCCATCGTCCCTTCGGGGCGGCAGAACGAGATCTCGACGTCGTCGTTCCACATGAGCGAGCGTCGTCCGGAGATCTCGTCCCCGGACGGCGGGATCTCGTAGGTGTTCTGGAGCCGGTGCGCGTGCGTCTCTGGAACCCACTCCTCACGCACGATCGGCGTGAACGTTCCGAGCTCCTTGACGCGGCACGGCGACTCGAGGTGGTAGAGGATCGACTCGTTCCCGGTGAAGCCCTCGAGGCCCATGACCTCCTCGGTCAGGAGCCGCCCGTTCTCGCGGAAGACGATGTGGCGCTTGCGCGGAATCTCCCCGCGCCGCTGGTAGAAGGGCATGGCCGTCCCTTTCGCGTCGGTGTCACCCAGGTTCTAGCACCGCCGCAGAGGACAGCCGGGGCGGCGCTTCCGTGCGCCGCCCCCTCTGACTCGAGCTACGCGCCAGGTGCGCTGTCGTCGGTCTGCCAGAGCCCGAACTCGTTGCCCTCGGGATCCGTGCAGATCGCGAACCAGCCCATGTTGGGCACAGGTGTGGCCTCGCCCGCCTCGCCGCCGAGCTCCCCGACGCGTGAACGACCCGCGTTGATGTCGTCGACGTCGAAATACGTCCGCGTGCCGCGCTTGCCGCCCTCGGCACCGTAGATGGCGCCGCCGGTGTTCTCGGAGAACCGCGTCATGTGGTAACCGCCCGGTGCGCCGGGAAACTCCTGGAAATCCCAGCCGAACAAGCCACCCCAGAACGCCTTCGCCTTCTCGGCGTCACCGGCCGGAATCTCGTAATGAACCATCTGGCCTGCCATGCGATCTCCTTTCGCGTGTGGGCAGAGCGTCGCTCCGCTTTCTCTCCACTACGACGAACAGACGGCCGGCAGTTCGACAATTCATCGCCGACCGACCTCGAATCGAGGATGGAGCCGAGGGGGCTCGAACCCCTGACCTTCTGGCTGCCAGCCAGACGCTCTCCCAGCTGAGCTACGGCCCCTGGAGCGGCCCAGTCTAGCGGCGAAGAGACCGCTACCCTGACGAGGTGCGTCGGTTTCGGCGTCGGATCTCCCGCTTCGTCCGCGCGCTCTTCGGAGGCGGGCTCGAGCCGTGACGGCTGGTCCGAGCTCGATGGCGGAGTCGGGGTGCGCGAGCCTCGCCGGCCGCTCGCGCCGAGCCTGAGCGGCGCTGCCGCGCTCGACCCGCCGGACGACGATCAGGGCGAGAGCTAGCCGGCCGCGACGGCTTCGACCTCGACCGACGGAACGTCGCTCCACAGCTCCTCGAGGCGGTAGAAGCCGCGCGTCTCGGGCGTGAAGATGTGGAGGACGACGTCGAGGTAGTCGGCGACGATCCACGTCGCCTCAGTCGCGCCCGCCGAGGACCGTGGCAGGAGGTCGTGCTCGCGCTTGAGCACGCCCGCGACCTCGTCGTAGATCGCCTTCGTCTGCCGTGCGTTTCGGCCGGTGGCTATGACGAAGAAGTCCGTGAAGTCGCAGACACCGCGCATGTCGAGGATGGTGACGTCGGTCGCCAGCGTCTCCTGGCAGAGAGCAGCGGTACGCCGTGCTTGCTCGAGTGGTGTCAGGTCGGTCTCTCTCGCGTCCTCGTCCGGTTCCGTCCCAGTCTACTCGTGGGTCGTGTACAGCCCGAGGCGCACGATCTCCGCGGCGACCGCAGGCGGGACGAGGTCGTCGATCGGCTCCTGCCGGCCCACGCGCTCCCGTACGTCGGACGAGGAGATCGGCAACGGCTCCACCTCGAACTCGACGATGCGCTCGTCGGCTTTCAGATGCTGGCGCACGGCGTCCACCGTCTCGCGGGAGACGCCGGGACGCATCGCGACCGCGAGTCGGACGAGCTCCAGCACCCGCCGCGGAGCCTTCCAGCCCTCGAAGTCGGCGAGCTCGTCGGCGCCGAGAACGAAGTAGGTGTCCGCGGGCAACCTGCGCTCCTCGAGCGAGTCGACCGTGCGGGCGTGGCGATCGAGCTCCACGGTCGCCTCGGGAACGCCTGCGAACGCCGCCCGCGCGAGCTCGAGCCTCGTCCCGGCTGGCGTCGCAGCGTGCTTGTGGCCAGGGTCTGCGACGACGAGGACGAAGAGACGCTCGAGCCCGAGTTGCGCGACGGCGGCGCGAGCGAGCGCGACATGACCGTCGTGCGGAGGATCGAAGACGCCGCCGAGAATGCCCGCTACTGCCACTCGAGCTCCTCGTCGCCGACTTCGACCTGAGTGCCGCGTTTGATGCCGAGGCCGCGCAGCGCCGCCTCGAGCTCCTCCGGCGACGGGGGAGTGCCGACCACGCGGTACCCGCGGTCGGTGCGCAGGATCCGGAACCGCGGACCGCGTCGTGCGCGCGGCCGATAGTCGAGGAACTCCGGCAGCTCGTCGTCGCCGTACGTCCTGGGCGGCTCGGCAGAGCAGAGCTCGAACAGCGCGAGCTTGAGCTCGTCGATCCCGGCGCCGGTCGCACACGATGTGGGCACCACGCGCACGACGCGCTCGTCGGCGAGCTCGAACGGAGGCACGCGCTCGACGAGGTCGATCTTGTTGAGCACGACCAGCTGCGGCCTCGCGTCGAGCCCGGCGCCGTACTGGGCGAGCTCGCGATCGATCGTGAGGAAGCGCGCCTCCAGGTCGGGCTCGGAGGCGTCGAGGACGTGCACGAGGAGCCGCGCGCGCTCGAGGTGAGCGAGGAACTGGTGCCCGAGCCCGGCGCCGTCGGCCGCTCCCTCGATGAGACCGGGAACGTCGGCGACGGTGAGCTGCCGCTCCTCCGGGCCGTCCACCACGCCGAGGACCGGCTCGAGCGTCGTGAACGGGTAGTCGGCGACCTTCGGCTTCGCGTTCGAGATCCGCCGCAGGAGTGAGGACTTGCCGGCGTTCGGGAAGCCGGCGAGCGCCGCGTCGACCACGAGCTTGAGCCGGAGCTCGAGCTCGAGCTCCTCGCCCGGAAGGCCGGTCTCGGCGAAGCGCGGCGTCTGCCGCGTCGGTGTCGCGAAGCGGGCGTTGCCGCGGCCGCCGCTGCCGCCGACCGCGACGACCACGCGTCCATCCTCGGTCGTCAGATCCGCGACGAGTCTTTCGTCCGAGTCGACGATCTGCGTGCCGACAGGCACGTGGAGCTCGGCGTCGTCGCCTTCGGCGCCGTGCTTCTTGCTTCCTCCTCCGCTCCCGCCACGTCCGGCCTTGACGCGCCGGATCCGCCGGAACGCCGAGAGATCGCGTAGACCTGCGTCGACGGAGACCACGACGTCTCCCCCGCGCCCGCCGTCGCCGCCGTCAGGACCGCCCTTCGGGACGTACTTCTCGCGACGGAAGCTCAGGCCGCCGTCGCCGCCTCGACCCGCCTGGACGTGGACGTGCGCGCGGTCGTGAAACATGACCCGGCCGAGCCGAGCCGCGTTACTCGGCGGCCGCGGCGACCGAGATGAAGCGCTTCTCTCCGGAGCGGCGGAACTCGACGGTGCCGTCGCGCAGCGCGAAGATCGTGTCGTCTCGGCCGAGACCGGCGCCGGCCCCGGGGCGAAACTTCGTTCCGCGCTGCCGGACGATGATCATGCCCGTCTTGACGGGCTGGCCGGCGAACACCTTCACGCCGAGTCGCTTCGCCTCCGAGTCGCGCCCGTTGCGCGAGGAGCCGAGACCCTTCTTGTGCGCCATTAGGAATCACCCTCCTTGCCGGAGGCGGATTCGAGCGCTGCGAGCGCGCCCTTGCGCTTTCCGTGCTCCTGCTCGTACGCGAGAGCCGCGGCGAGCTCGGATGCGCTCCACCCGGAAATTGCGGCCTTGAGATCCGAGATCGTCATGTCCGGGTAGCCCTCCGGGAGATCGCCGGCGACCGCGTCAGCGGGAGCCGGAGCCTCGGTCGTCGTCGGCGGCTTCTCGGGCGCCTTCTCCGCGTTCGGCTTCCCGGTCGACCGGGACGGCTTTGCAGCGCCCCCGATCGACGCGATCTCGATCTGCGTCAGGGATGCGCGGAATCCCGTGTGGCGGCGATACCCGGTGCGCTTCTTGTACTTGCCGATCCGGATCTTGGGGCCTTTCGTCTGGCCCAGGACCTTCGCCTGCACGGCACCGTCGCCGGGGGCGAGCTGCGCACCGCCGTCGCCACCGACGAGGAGCACCGTCGGAGCGAAGGTCGAGCCCTCGTCCTGGTGCAGGCGGTCGACGAGAAGGCGCTCGCCTTCGCGGACGCGGTACTGCTTTCCGGCAACCTTGATGATCGCGTAGGTCATATCTCTCGAGGTCGAACGCTGGCCTGAGGCCCGCGAAAGCCCGAGCATGATAGCGGCTAGGCTCGCCGGGCGGCGTCGAAGTCGTCGATCCACTCCGACATCGGGACGTACTCCGGCGTTCCGTCCTCGGCCGGTGTCGCTGCGGCCACCGGCTCGTCGGCGGTCGCCTCCTCGCCTGCGCCTACGGCGGGCTTCTTCCGCTTGCGCCCGCCGCGCGAACCGCGTCGAGAGCGCTTCTTCTTCGGCTGACCGTCAGGCGCGGCCGCCTCTCCGATTTCGTCCGCTGCAACTACCTCGGCGGCCGGCTCGGACGTTTCCTCGGTGACGACTGTCTCCAGGTCGGGGGGCGGGACGTGGATTCTGGGTGACTGTGGGCGGCCGTTAGCCGAGTCGTCAGTCGCCTCGTCGCCTTCGGCCGCCGTGGCAGCTGCCGGCTTCTTGCGTGTCCTGCCCCCGCGCGTCCCGCGACGTGTCCTCTTCTTCTTCGGCTGCCCGTCCGTGGTCGCGGCCGCGGGTGCCGCGTCGGGAAGGACCTCCTCGACGTCCTCGGCGTCCTCGGCGAGCGGCTCGTCCGGCTCGACACTTGTGTCCTCGACGACCGTGGGCTCCTTCTTGCTCCGCGAGGCCCGCATCGGCTTCTCAGCCTCCGCCTCGAAGGTGATCGGCGACGCCGGGACGGCCTGGCCGTCGGCCAACGCGGCAAAGGCTATTCCCTGCAACGCACGGCCGACCGACGCCTTCACCTTCTTTCCGACGAGCTTCGACGCGCCGGACACGATCACCTCGTAGCCGTCGTCGAGCTTGCCCACGCCCGCGGTCGGGTCGTGCAGGCCGACCTCGACGAGCTTCAGCTCGATCTCGTCACCGTCCGCGACAGGGGTTGCCGGGCGGACGGTGTCGAGCTTGCCCTGCCGCACGACCTCGACGTGATCGAGGTGGACGTGGCCGTTGCCGGCCGCAGGCACGAGGAAGAACCGGCGTCGGGCGGCCGCCTCGAGCGCCTCGAGTCGTGTACCGCCCGAACCGGCGAGGAGCGCCAGCACGCGCGGGTGCACTTCGACCTCGAACGCCTGCACACGCGAGCCCTTCGCGAGCCCGCGGAGCATGCGCTCGACCTCGAGCGCGTGCGTCGCGTCGGAGACGACGACACCGTCACCTGAGCAGATCGGGCAGCGGTTGGTGAGGATCTCGCGAGGGCCGTCCGTCACGTTCTGGCGCGTCATCTCGACGAGGCCGAGCGGTGAGATCTCGACGACGTATGTCTTCGTCCGGTCACGCTCGAGCTCGGACCGCAGCGCCTCCTCGACCGTCTCGCGATTCTTGGGATTCGCCATGTCGATGAAGTCGATGACGATGATCCCGCCGATGTCCCGCAGCCGGAGCTGCCGGACGACCTCGGTCACGGCCTCGAGGTTGTTCTTGACGATCGTGTCCTCGAGCCGCCCCTGAGCGCTCTTGCCGCGCGAGCCGACGAAGCGGCCGGTGTTGACGTCGATGACGGTGAACGCCTCGGCGTAGTCGAACACGAGGTAGCCGCCGGACGGCAGATCTACGCGGCGATCGAGCGTCGAGCGGATCTCGGCATCGACTCCGGACGCCTCGAAGAGCGGCGGATTGTCGCGATAGCGATGGACGCGCTCGACCATGTGCGGCGAGGTCTTCTTGAGGTAGCTGACGATCCGCCGATGTGTCCTGTCGTCGTCGATCCGGGCGCCGATAAAGTCTCCGGCGAAGAGGTCGCGCACGATACGCAGCGGCAACTCCGCCTCCTCGTACACGAGCGTCGGCGCGGTCGCCGACTTTGCCTTCGCCTGGATCGTCCTCCAGAGGCGCTGGAGGAAGACGAGGTCGCGCTCGATGTCCTCGGCCGACGCACCTTCGGCCGCTGTCCGCACGATGATCCCGCCGCCCTTGAGGTCGAGGTTCTTCACGATCTCCTTGAGGCGCGTCCGTTCGGCGTCCTCGAGACGCCGTGAGACACCGGAGCCTTCGCCGTTCGGGACGTAGACGAGGAAGCGACCGGGGAGCGAGAGCTCGGTCGTCAGGCGTGCGCCCTTCGACTTCATCGGGTCCTTGACGGCCTGCACCATGAGCGTCTGGCCGCGCTTGATCAGATCCTGGATCTTCCGCGCACCCTTGCGGCCTTCGAGCTCCGGTCCGACGATCTCGTCGACGTACAGGAATCCGTTCTTCTCGAGGCCGATCTCGACGAATGCGGCCTCCATGCCCGGGAGCACGTTGTCCACGACGCCGAGGTAGATGTTCCCGGCGATGGAGCGGCGCTCCGGGCGCTCGAGGTAGACCTCGGCGACCCGGTCGTCCTCGAGGATCGCGACGCGCTGCTCGCCGACGTCGACCGAGATGACGAGCTCGCGCTTCGCCGCCGGGAGCGGCGCGCGCTTGGTCGGCGTCCGCCGGCGCGCACCTGTCCGCGACTGCCGGCGATCCTGCTTGCCGTCACGGGACGGTTGCTTCGTACGCGCGGGTGCGGCGGCCGGCTTCGCGGGCTCGTCGTCCTCGGGTACCGCAGCCTCGCCGGCGACCGGCTTCTTGCGACCGCGTCCTCCGCGACTTCCGCGGCGACGCCTCTTCTTGGGGGTTGCCGGCGACTCGTCCGCCGGCGCCTCTGTCTCCGCCGACTCCTGCGTCGGAGCCTCAGGCGGTGGTGCTACCTCCGCGGCAGCGGGTTCCTCCGCTGCCGGTTCGTCCTGCTGCTTGCCAAAGCGAAACCAGCGTAGTGCCAAGGGTTCGTTCTCCTCGTTCGGTCGCGCGCGGGCCCCGGACAGCCATCGGACGGCCCGGCCTCGCGCTGCGTGGATGTAAGACGGTGGTCGACATGACCTGACGACAGGCTACCAGCCGCGCCGTCGGCCCCTTCCTGGCCGAGCCGCTCAGGCCGCCGCCGGGCGCAGCCGCGCCCGCCGTGCACGCACCGCCCGGAGTCGCTGTGACAGGCGCGCCCAGGCCCAGGGCTCGAGCTCGGCATATCGATTCTCCAACTGACCGCGGGTGGACTCGAGGTACTCGAACCACGCGTCGGCTTCCTCGAGCTGTAACAGCTCCTCCGCCAGCTCCGTGTTCGGCATCGTCCCTCCCATGCGCTCGACGGGGCGCATCCTAGGACCAGGTCCGGACGGAGTTGTCCGCACGGAACCGGAATCCGCGATCGCGGATTCCGCTCGTGCGATAGGAGCAAGTCCCCCTAAGGCGCGACCGCTTCGCGGTCGAGGTCGCCCTGCTCGAGCAAGCCGCTGCGCTCTTCGAGTAGCCGGAAGGCACGAGCGAACGCCCACGTGCCGGCAGCCGCGACGGCGGCGTTCACGAGCGGCGCCGGGAGCATCGTCCCCGCGCTTCGGGCGGCGGTCCGCAATGCGAAGCCGGATGCAAGCACTGCGGCAGCGCTCCCGGCCATCACGGGTAGCTCGTCGGAGACCGCCGGCCCCGAGGACACCGCCCGCATGCGCGCGACCAGGCGCGCCTGCTCGAGCACGAGGAGTGGACGCGATCGACCGAGTCGCGACCCGACGAGCCCGATGACCGCCGAACGGAGAACGGCCCGCTTGACGAGCCACGAGCGCGTCGCCTCCGCGATGACGGGAACCTGCGCGGCGAGGACAGGCGCGTCCTCGGTCGCCTCGATGATCCTGTCGGAGATCTCCGCTACCGGAAAGCCCTCGCCCGCGCGGCACTCGACGACGAACGGCGAGAGGACGAAGGGCCGCGTCCAGTCGGGCTGCGGCCAGAGCTCGACGATGACGACCTCGACGCCGAGTCTCGCAGCGGCGGAGACGAGCGCCTCGTCCTCCGGGCTCGGATCGCCGGCGACGATGCGGACGTGAGCGGCCGCGTGCGCGAGGTCAGCGTTGCTCGCGACGACCACTGCGCCCGGGACGGCTCCCGCGCCGAGCTCCTTCGCGAGCTGCTCGGCGAGAACGCCGCTGACGACGATCGGCCCCGCGCGCCGCGGCTCGATCTCGTCGCGGACGGCGAAGCCGAGGCCCTTCAACTCCCCGACGAACGCCCGCACGTCCGCGGCCCTCACAGCGGTCCCGCCCGGCCGAGCTCGCCCCTCGCGTGAATGCTCTGAAGCACCCCGATCAGCACGAGATTCGCCACCATCGACGAGCCGCCGACGGTCACGAACGGCAGCGGGATGCCCGTCACCGGCGCCACGCCCATCGTCATGCCGACGTTGACGAACACCTGGAAGAGGAACGCGACGACCAGGCCGCCCGCGACCACGACGCCATAGAGGTCGGAGGCGCCGGTGATCACGCGCAGGCCGCGCCAGACAACGAGGAGGTAGAGGAGGAGCAGGATCGCGCAGCCGACGAAGCCGCGCTGCTCGGCGAGGGATGCGAACGCGAAGTCGGTCGCGTGCTCGGGGAGGTAGTCGAGCCGGGTCTGGCTTGCTTCGACCGGGCCGCGGCCGGTGAGCCCGCCGGAGCCGACGGCGGTGATCGACTGGCTGAGGTTGTACGTGATCCCGCTCGGGTCCGCGTCCGGGTTCAGCGTGAGGCGCGCAGCCTGATACGGCTTCAAGACCTGGACGCCTGCGGCCGGGAGCCACCAGAGGACGGCGGTGATCGCGAGCGCAGCCACGGCGAACAGCGTCACGAGCTGGCGCCAGCGGAGACCGACGAAGAAGAGGACGGCGAACAGGGCGGCCGAGTACACGAGCGCCGTACCGAGGTCCGGCTGCATGAACACGAGCAGGATCGGAGCCGCGCCGAGCCCGAGCACCGTGAAGATCGTCCTCCAGCGGGCGACCGGACCGACGCGATCGACAGCGAAGCCCGCGATGGCGAGCACGAACAGGACCTTCCCGAGCTCCGAGGGCTGGAACTGGATGACGCCGAGGTCGAGCCACCGCTTGGAGCCGCGGACGGTTTCGGCGGCCACGAAGACCACGATCATCAGCCCGAGGGTCGCTCCGTACACGAGCTTCCAGTTGCGACGCCAGATGTCGAGAGGGACGAGCGCCGCGACGACGAGGCCGACGGCGCCCATCGCCGGCCGCGATCCCCTGCCGCACGACGAAGTAGTTCTCGTCGCCAGGCACGTCGAAGCGCGTGATGCCGGAGACGACCCAGAGGCCGTAGCCGACGAGGCCGGCGGCCGCGAGCATGAGGATCCAGTCGAGGCCGCGAAGGAACGAGACGAGTGCAGGCTCGGCCCGCCCGGTGGACGGGCGAACTCTCGCGCGCTGGGAGATCTCGATCATCGCGACCTCAGTCCGTGTCCACCAAGCTCGCCTGGGGCGCCTCGACGCCGAAGAACTTCTCGAACACCTTCAGTGCCGCTGGAGCGGCGGCACTCGAGCCGTGCCCGCCGTTCTCGATGAGGGCGCACACGACGAGGCGCGCCGACTCGGACGGGCCCCAGCCGCACCACCACGACTGGTCCTCGAGATGACCGGCGGGATAGCCGGGAAGCTGCACGACCTTCTCGGCCGTGCCCGTCTTGCCGGAAATGGGCACGGCGAAGCTCCCGAACACACCTGACGACGTGCCGTTCGCCGAGTGCGTAGCCGCGTACAGCCCGTCCTGCACGGCCCGGAGCGCCTCGGGATCGACGCCGGCCGAGCGCGGCGGGGCGGCGGCGAAGCGACGGAGGACGACGCGCGGCGAGCCCTTTCCGCCCGGCTGCTCGACGTCGGAGACGAGGTAGGGCTTCACGAGACTCCCGCCGTTGGCGAGCATGGCGTAGAACGCCGCCATCTGCAGCGGCGTGACGAGCAGGTCCTTCTGACCGATCGCGAGCTGGATCGAGTCGCCCGGGTTCCACGCGCGGTCCCAGTCGCTGTCGAAGGTCCTCTTGCGCCATTCGGGAGTCGGAACGAGTCCGTCGGCCTCACCGCCGATGTCGAGCCCCGTCGGCGCACCGAAGCCGAACTTGCGCGCCCACTGCTGCATGCGCACCCGGCTCTCGGTGCCGCCCTCGTAGAAGCGGTTGCCGATCTCGTAGAAGTACGTGTCGCACGACTCGGCGAGCGCCTCGGGCAGCGTCATCGGCCGGTTGACGTACGGATTCCAGTTCCGGAACTTCTGCTTGTCGAGCCCGTACGTCGCGGACCCGGTGCACTGGAGCGAGTCGTACGCGGAGAAGACGTGCTCCTGCATGCCGGCGAGCGCCGTTACCGGCTTCCAGGTCGACCCCGGCGGGTAGAGGCCGGCGGTCGCACGGTTGAAGAGCGGGTTGCCGGTGTCGGAATAGAGGGCGTCGAGCTTCTTCGGGTCGGTGCGGCCGACGAAGACCGACGGCTTGAACGTCGGCGCCGACGCCATCGCGAGGACGGCGCCGTCGCGCGGGTCGAGCGCAACGATCGCGCCGCCGTTGGCCGCCCACTGGTCGTTCTCGTGCGCGAGGTCGATCCCGTACTGCAGCGCCTGCTCGGCGGCCCGCTGGAGCTTCATGTCGAGCGTGAGGCGCAATGCGTATCCGGGCGTCGACTCCTGCCGCGGGACGTACGGGCTCACCTGTCGGCCGAGCGAGTCGACGCGGATCTGACCGAGCCCGGGACGCCCACGCAGGTACGAGTCGTAGGCCGCCTCGATCCCTGCCTTGCCGATGCGGTCGCCGGCTCGGTACGTCTTGCGGAGCTTCTTCAGCTCCTCGGGAGAGATCTCGCCCGTGTAGCCGAGCACCTGTGCCGCGAGCGACGAGTACGGGTAGCCGCGGAGGTAGATCTGGACGATCCGCACGCCGGGGAACTCGGCCTGGTGCTCGTAGAGGTAGTCGACCTGCTCCTCACCGACCGCCGTCTTCACGACGACGGGTGTCAACGGATCGAGGCGGCGCGAGTCGACCTCGCGCGCGAGCTTGCGCGGCTTGACGTCGAGTACGTCGGCGAGCCGTCGCACGAGCTCGTACCGCCCCTCCGTCGGCATGTCCCCGACCCAGAGCTCGACGGCGGTTCCCGCGACGTTCGAGACGACGATGCGGCCGCGGCGATCGAGGATCGGGCCGCGCGGCGCCTCGACCCGGATCAGGCGGAGCTGGTTCGACTGCGCGGCGTTCAGGTACTCGTCGCCGGAGAGCACCTGGAGCGACCAGAGGCGGAAGAAGAGGACGACGAATGCGACGAGCGCGAACCCGCCGAGGATCGCAACCCGAAGCGCGAGCTGCGGCGTGAGGCGGTGCGGCTCGCGAACGCGCGGATCGGGCGGGAGGAATCGCCCGGACGGCGCCCGCTGCTCCTGGTACGGCCCGGAGGTCATCGAGACCAGCACCTCGACCTCGGCCGAGGGCTCCGCACGCGCGTCCTCGCCGACGATGGAGCGCACGAGCCGGTGGACGGGCAGCGCGAGCAAGAGGTTCAGGACGAACGCGGGAAGCGAGCGCCGTGACGAGCGCGTGGCGTGCGACGACGTCCTCGTCGAGGAGGTAGTGGAGGACGTAGCCGAACACGCCGGCGAGCAAGGTGATCGCGCCCACCGCGATGATCGGGGCGAGGCGACGGTCGCGACCGGTCGTCTCCCCGTAGCGACCCGCCCAGAAGCCGGCGAGCGTCAGGACGAGGGAGGTCACGCCGAGCGTCCCAAGCGTAGAGACGTCGACGATGAGCCCGCCCACGAAGCCGAGAACGGCTCCGGGGATCGCACCGCGCAGAAGCCCGAGGGCGACGACGGTCACGAGAAGCAGATCGGGCGCACCGCCTCCGACGACCATCGACGACACGACGACGACCTGCACCATCGCCGCGACGAACGCGACTGCGAGCGCGCGGAGCCAGGTCGTCGCGCTCATCGCGGGCGGTCGTTCGGGACGAGCACGATCACGGCGTCCAGCGCGCCGAAGTCCACGTACGGGTCGACCTGAACCTGCTGGAAGAGATCCGTGTCGGTCTGCCCGACGCTCGTGACTCTCCCGATCGGAATCCCCTTCGGGAAGAGCGAGCTCAATGCGCCCGCCCGCCAGCCCGCGGTGACGACCTCGTCGCTGACGCGGACGACGTCCTCCTTGCGGACGCGGTCGAGCACGAGCGTCTCGCGGGTTCCGCGGGCATGGCGCACGATCCCGGTCGCGCCCGTGCGCAGGTCGATCGCCGACGCAGCGGCAGCCTCGTCGGTGAGGAGCTGGATACGCGCGAGATCGGGTGTGACACGGGTGACGACGCCGACGAGCCCGTCGGCCGTGACCACCGGGTCGTTGAGGCGCACGCCGTCGTCCGAGCCGGCCGCGATCACGATCGCCTGCGTGAACGCGCCCGCCGGACGGCCGGTGACCTCGGCGACGACCGGGTCGAAGTCCGCCGGGAAGCGGGGGCTGTCGATGTAGTCGAGCTGCGCCCGCAAGTACTTGTTCTCCTGGAGCGCGAACGCGGCCTGGATCTCTCGCTGCCGAAGCTCGCGGTTCTCCTCCCGGAGCTTCTCCGCCTCGTCCTGTGCAGTGAGCAGGCTGTCGGCCCAGCTGTAGGCGTCGCGGAACGGCTGCGCGACGCGCTCGAGCCCGACGGCGAACGGCCGGAGGGCCGTCGCACCAGCCGACTCGACGCCGCTCAGCGGGCCGCTCTCGTCCGAGCGGAAGGAGATCGAGATGAGGACGAGGGAGGCCAGGACGAGGACGCCCACGACGAGCCGACGGCGAAGCTGTCCCGCGCCGCGAGAGGGAATGGTCGTGGGGACACGCCGGACTGTCAGGCCCAGCGCTGCCGATCGCGCGCTGCGCTGCCGGGACATGGCGAGCCAGTGTAGCCGGGCATCCCGCGGGATTTCATCACCCGGCGCCCGCCTCACCGGCGCACAACGAAGGCCGAACTACGCGCGCAGCAACCCGTTGCGCCGGGCCGCGCGACTGCGGTTCGAGCGATGGATGACCTCGAACTCCTCGAGGCTGCGCCCGGAGCCGACGGCGACGCACGTCAGCGGGCTCTCGGCGAGGTGCACCGGGATCTGCGTCTCGTGGCGGACGCGCTCGTCGAGTCCCTGCAGGAGGGCACCGCCGCCGGCGAGCACGATGCCGCGGTCCATGATGTCGGCGGCGAGCTCGGGTGGCGTCTTGTCGAGCGTCGACTTCATCGCGTCGATGATCAGCGAGACGGGCTCGTCGAGCGCGCGGCGGATCTCCTCGGAAGAGATGATCACCGTCTTCGGGAGACCGGTCATCATGTCGCGGCCGCGCACCTCGGCCTGCAGCTCCTCTTTCAGGCGGTAGGCCGAGCCGATCTCGAGCTTGATCTCCTCGGCGGTCTGCTGGCCGACGAGCAGCTTGTACTCCTTCTTGATGTGGTTGACGATCGCCTCGTCCATCTCGTCGCCGCCGACGCGCATCGACTGCGAGACGACGATCCCGCCGAGCGAGATGATGGCGACCTCGCTCGTGCCGCCGCCGATGTCGACGATCATGTTCCCGGTCGGCTCGGCCACCGGCAGGCCCGCGCCGATCGCGGCGGCCATCGGCTCCTCGATGAGGTAAGCCTGGCGCGCACCGGCCGAAAGCGTCGCCTCCTCGACCGCACGCTTCTCGACGCCCGTGACCCCCGAGGGCACGCACACGACGACGCGCGGGTGCGCGAAGCGGTGCTGGTGGACCTTCTGGATGAAGTGGCGGAGCATCTGCTCGGTGACGTCGAAGTCGGCGATCACGCCGTCCTTCAGCGGCCGGATCGCCGAGATGGTCCCGGGCGTGCGCCCGAGCATCCGCTTCGCCTCGACCCCGACCGCGTGCACCTCGCCCGTGCGCTGGTCGATCGCGACGACCGACGGCTCCGAGAGCACGATCCCGCGACCGCGCACGTAGACGAGCGTGTTGGCGGTGCCCAGGTCCACGGCCATGTCTCGGCCTCCGAACCCGGTGACGGATTTGAACCAGCCCATGAGGGACAGCGAGTCTACCTGCGCGTTTGCAGCAGCTTGGCCCGTCAGCGTGGAGGAACCCGTGGTTCCCCCACGAGCCCCCTCCTTCTTGCCGATAAGCCCGAGCGAGGGTGAGCCCGCGGGCGAGTTGATCGCGTCGACTGATCAGCGATGAGGAAGTCTGGCGCGTGGCGCTCGAGGATCGAGACGAGCAGCGCGCCCGGGAGCCCGACGACGTTGAGGTAGTCCCCGTCGATGCGCTCGACGAGACGACCGCCGAGGCCCTGGATCGCGTAGGCGCCCGCTCGGCTCTCCCACTCACCGCTCGCGAGGTACGCGTCGAGGATGCCACGCGTGAGCACACGAAAGGTCACGTCCGTCGTCTCGTGGAGGAGAACGTCGGCGTCAGCACCGAGCAGGCAGACACCCGACACGACGGTGTGCGTCCGCCCCGAGAGCTCGCCGAGCATCCGGCCTGCGTCGTCTCGGTCCACGGCCTTGCCGTAGACGCGCCCGTCGAGGAGGACGGTCGTGTCGACGCCGAGCGTGAAGCGGCCTTGCTTGTGAACGGAGCGCGCCTTCCCCTCGGCGTGCCGGCGCACGAGCTCGACGGCGTCGTCGTCCGGCGAGTCGTCCTCGACGTAGTCAGGTGGGACCGCCTCGAACGGGATCGCGAGCTGCTCGAGGATCGCCCGGCGCTGCGGGCTCGTGGAGGCGAGGACGAGCGGACGACTCATCGGCGAAAGTTGCGGCCGCAGCTCCGACGTGTAGCACGGCCGATCGAGTCGGCGTTCTCCGCCAGCCAGGGCTCGAACCGCTCGTGGCCGCGCGGTTCCTCGTGTGATACCAGGAGTCCGGCCGCGAGTGCGTCGAGCTCGTCGCGAGTGACGATCACGTCGCGCAGGAACAGCCCTGCCACGCGTGCGGCGGCGAGAGCGACTCGCTCGGAGCTGTGCCTGATTCTCGCGCGGCTACCCACCGCGCGAGCGATCAGGCGGACGAAGTCGTCGTACGTCCAGCGGTCGGGACCTGCGGCGTCCAGCGTCACGTTGTCGTCGCGCCCGCCCGCCTCGACGCAGATCGACGCGGTGTCCCGGACCGAGACGGGCTGCACCTGCCCCTGCCCGTCACCGGGGATGAGGTACACCGGGACGTGACGCAGACCCCAGGCGATGTTGTTCACGAGGATGTCGTCCGGGCCGAAGACGAGCGTCGGCCGCACGATCGCGTGCGACACGCCGACCGACCGCAAGGCGTCCTCGGTCTGCGCCTTTCCTCGGAAGTAGGGGTACGGCGATTCCAGGCTCGGGTTCGCGACGCTCACGTGCACGACGCGCCGGACGCCGGCTCGCTCCGCCGCCTCGAAGAGCCGCCGCAGGTTCGCAACGGCCCCGTCGAAAGTCACCGCGCCGCGCTCGAAGCGAACCCAGTACGTGTTGTAGAGCGTGTCCGCGCCGCGCAAGCGTCGCAACGAGCGAGTCGTCGAAGACGAACGGCGCCGCCTCGACGCTCGCGGCGAGCGGATGCGACGGGTCCGGAGGGCGCCGCGTCAGCGTGCGGACGCGCCGGCCCCGGCCGAGCAGCTCCTCCGCGATGTAACGGCCCGTGTAGGAGAACGCGCCGGTGACGACGTCGAGCTCGGACACGGTCAGGCGCGCTTCCGCGCCGCCCAGATCTCCTCGGCCGGCCACTTCCGCGCCCAGTCGGCCGTGACGAAGGAGTAGTACTCGTGAGTCGCGGCGTCCTCGGGGCGAAGAGCTCGACGAGGTTCTCGACCTCGAAGCCCGCGTCCGCGGAGCGCGCCGGAACCATGTCGCCGTGGCCGAGGTGGAACTCGACGCCGCCGTCCGACCAGCTGAGCCTGTGCATCCCGCGCTGCGCGCGCTGCAGCGTCTCGGACGGTCGAGTCGGGATCGTCGACCGCGCAGAGGATCACGAGCGGGCTGTTACAGAGGAACACGAGACGACCGCCGGGCCGGAGCAGCCGCGCAGGCCTCGGGGAGCCAGCGCATACGGATCGCACCAGATGCTCGCTCCGTATTCCGAGAACGCGAGATCGAAGCTCGCGTCGGGCAACGGCACCGTCCTCTGCGTTCGCCTCGATGAGCGGAAACTCGATCCCGGTCTCCGCCTGCAGCCGCCGCGCCGTCGTCGAGCTGCGCCGGCGTGACGTCGACTCCCACCGGACGCGCGCCCCGGCGCGCGAGCCAGGCCGAGAAGTAGCGCGGTGCCGCAGCCGAGCTCGACGACGTCGAGCCCGGCGACGTCACCGAGGACGCCGACGTCGCGTCTCGGGCATCCCGAACATGCCCCAGGTGATCTCCTCGCGGCGCCAGGCGCGGTCGCGCCTGCGCGTCGGTGTACTCGCGCGTTCGACTCCGTCCAGAGCGCGCGGTTCTCCGCGACGTAGTCGGGCTCAGACAAGACCGTCGGGGAAGAACAGCGCGAGCTCGCGCCGCGCGCTCGCCTTCGAGTCGGAGCCGTGGACGATGTTCTCCGAGAGCTCGAGCGCGAAGTCGCCGCGGATCGTGCCCGGCGCCGAGTCGAGCGGGTTCGTCGCGCCCATCATCGTCCGCACGACCGAGATCGCCGACTCGCCGCTGACGGCGAGGGCGAGCACCGGCCCCGAGGTGATGAAGTCGACGAGCGAGCCGAAGAACGGCTTGCCCTTGTGCTCTGCGTAGTGCTCGCGCGCGGTCGGCTTCGGGATCTTCAGCAGCCGCGCGGCGCGGAGCTCGAGCCCGCGGCGCTCGAAGCGGGCGATGATCTCGCCCGCGAGCCCACGGCGCATGCCGTCCGGCTTGACGAGGACGAGTGTCGTCTCGCGGGCCATGCGGCCGCGGAGTCTAGTCGCGCGCTCGCCGTCGCGGGCCGGAGAGGTCCTCGAGCGAGGGCAAGCCGGGCGGGATGTCGGTCGCGCAGTACGGGCAAACCTGCCACAACGACTCGAGCGGCTGCCCGCACGACGGGCACGCGGACCGCAGCCGGGTCGTGCAGACGGGACACACGAGGTACGAGGCCTCGACCTTCGCACGGCAGACCGGGCAGCGCTGGTCGAGCTGCGAGAGCCGCTCCTCCATCGCCTTGATCTCGAGCTCGCGCTCGCGCGCGTCCTGGATGTACTCGGGCGGGCGGAAGAACATGTAGATGATCGGCCCGAGGAAGGGCGGGAACAGCCCGACGAGCGTCGCGAGCCCGACGAGCCACGGATCCTCGATCCGCCGGCGCGCGTCCTTGAACGTCCAGTACGCGGTCGCGAGCCAGAGGACGACGACGAGCCCGATCCCGAGGTTCCGGAAGAGCGTCCAGTTGGGGTCCTCGAGGGACACCTGGAGCGGCGGCGCCACGGCGAGGGTCATAGCAGAAGCTTGCCGATCCCGTATCCGACGGCGAAGGCGATCCCGATGATCGCGGCGACGATCAGCGCCGCGAAGGCGAGCACCGCCAGACGCTCCGTCACGCGCGCCATGCCGCACGCTACTCCGACTGCGCGAGGTCGCCGAGCAGGTAGAGCGACCCGGTCACGAGCACCGGTTCGCCGAGCTCGTGCGCGCGGGCGACGGCCGCCACCGGGTCGTCGACGACCTCGACGTGATCGAAATGACGCGCGCGCGAGCTCCGCGAGGTCGGCGGCCGGAAGAGCGCGAGCGGACGACGAGCTCGTGGCGACGAAGCGACGACCTGCGCGACGAAGCGTCGCGCGAGCATCGCGTCGACGTCCTTGTCGGCGAGGATGGAGGCGACGACGGTGTAGTCGTCGCCGTCGAGCTGATCCACCAGGTGGCGCGCACCGTCGGGATTGTGCGCGCCGTCTCGGATCTCGCCGTCGCGGCGCTCGAAGCGGCCGGGGAGCGCGACCTGCGGGTCCGCGGCGATCGCGTGCCCCACGAACGCTTCGGCGGCCTCGCGTGCGCCGCCGATCCGCACGTCGCGTCCGGGCACGAGGTGCGCGTACGTGCCGGTCGGGAAGGACGACGATCGCGTCCGGAGGCGCGACGGCGAGCTTCTCGTTCGCGATCGCCTCGAGCGTGTCGCCGAGCACGTCCGTGTGGTCGAGCCCGACGTTCGTCAGGAGCACGACGCGCGTTCGAAGGACGTTCGTCGCGTCGTGGCGGCCGCCGAGCCCGGCCTCGACGACGGCAACGTCGACGCGCGCGTCGGCGAACGCCGCGAGCGCGGCAGCCGTGACGATCTCGAACTGCGTCGCAGCCAGCTGTTCCGCGACTGGGCGAACGCGAGCTATCGCGACCTCGAAGTCCGCCTCCGCCCGTCGATGCGGATTCGCTCGCTCCAGCCCGCGACGTGAGGCGAGATCGTCGCGCCCACGCTGAGCCCGTCGGCGAGGAGCAACTGCTCGATCGTGACCGTCGCGGTCGACTTGCCGTTCGTCCCGACGACATGAATCGCCGGGATAGGCGTCCTGCGGGTCGCCGAGCTCGCGCGAGGAGCTCGCGCATCCGGTCGAGCCCGAAGCCGTCGCGCGGCCACGGGCTCATCGCGTCGAGCCAGTCGACGGCGTTCACTGCCCGATCGTAGGTCGCAGACGTGAGCTTGAGCGTTTCTTGAGCGGCTTGGGGGAGGCTCGATGACGTCGTACACTCAAACGTAGAGAGACGGAGGAGCCTGCATGTCGAGTAGATCGTCACGGAAGGCTCTGCGGGGAGTTTCGAGGGCGCGTACCCGTGCAGTGGCTCTCCGAGTCCTTGTCGTCGTGACGCTCGCAGCCATCGGTGCGACGCCCGCAGCTGCGACTGGCAGCCAGTCGCCGAGCACCCCCGAGTTCACGCTCGATCCGACGCGCGGCGTCGTCGGGAGCTTCGGCGGCTTCGGCGGGCAGCTGAACCAGAACCTGTATGCCAAGATCAGCGGGCCGCCGCCGCGGCTCGACGGCGTCGAGGCGAAGGTCGTCGCGCTCGATCCGCAGCTCGTTCGCATCTTCTTCAACACCTCGGCCTGGACGAACGCTGATCGTCTGAGCTCCTTCGAGAAGACGGTGCGCCTGGCGGATCGCGCGGGAGCCGACATCAACGTCACCTGGCAGGGCAGCACGTTCGAGTTCGCGATGAACAACATGGACCGGTTCGCGGACGAGCTCGGCGTGCTCCTCGAGGATGGCGCGATCTCGCGTCTCTGGGTCACCCTCTTCAACGAGCCGAACACGACCCAGAGGACATTGCCGGAGTACCAGCAGGTTCATCGACTCCTCGACCGCGAGCTCCGCGCTCGGGGGATCCGCGATCGCGTCCGCTTCATGGGGGGAGACCTCATCCGGTCGACCGCGGGAGCGTCGCAGACAGAGTGGTTCCGGTACATGGCGCGCAACATGGGCGATCTGCTCGACGCGTGGTCCGTGCACGTGTACTGGGACTTCTGGGAGCCGGACAAGATCGACGAAAGGCTCCTCCGCGAGGTCAGGTCCATCTACGCCTCGATCCCGGAAGGGCAGCGCCGCCCTCTGTACATCACAGAGTTCGGCGTCCGCGGCCTGGGCACGTTCGAGGGAGAGCCCAGCTTCGAGCCCGGCTACTGGCCCGACGGCACGCCGATGTCCGCAACGAACGCCGCTGCCTTCCAGCAGGCGTGGTTCAACATCCGCGCGACGCAGCTGGGCTTCAGCGGAACGGTGAAGTGGGACGTGTACCCGGCGAAGTACGACAGCGGGACCCAGGATCACTCGGCGCTCGGCCCTGCGGCGCAGGGCTGGCCGGAACGGCCCGTCTATCGCGTCCTGCAGCTGATGACATTGGCGACCAGCCGAGAGGAGGGAGCATCGTTCAGATGGTGCCTGCGCCGGGCGCGGACGGATCGAAGTTGCTGACGGCGTACGTCTCGCCCGCAAAGGACATCACCATCCTCGGCCTCGACACCGATGGCGGCTCGATCCCGACGAGCTCGAACGCCGCCGTCTCGTACAGCGTCGGTGGCCTGCCTCCGAACACGTTCTTCAGGCTCATCGTGTGGAACGGCGACGGGACCGGTGCGAACGTCGACAAGGGCTTCCTCACCACCACTCCGGAGGGCTCGGTCGAGTTCTCCGTCCCGCTCGACGCGGTCTTCGCACTGACCAATACACCGATCATGGAGCTGCCCCGGTGACCGGCTCGCGGTCCGACGACCGATCACCCGCTCGCAGCTGCTCCGCGGCGCCGCCGGAGCGGCGGTCGCAACCGCAATCGGAGGCGCGTCGGCGCCCTATGCGTTTGCGGGGCCGCTTCGGTACTCGGGACGCTGGCTCGCCGGTGACCTGTCGGTCGTCCAGTGGTCGCACTTCGTCGCCGGGCTACAACGGCTGGTTCAGGAAGTGGGCGCGGCGCGTGGGGAGAGAAGAACGACGTGGACGTCAACGTCGACCTCGAGCCGTACACGGATCTCCCAGCGCTCGCGGCCACGGAAGTAAAGGAGCAACGCGGGCACGACATCTTCGGCTTCCTCTCGCCGCCGCGCGGTACGAGGATCAGGTGATCGATCACGCCGCGATCGTCCACCAGGTGGAGAAGGCGGTCGGGCGATACGGCGAGATCGGGAAGCGAAGCACGTACAACCCGAAGACGAAGCGTTACTTCGGCGTCTCGGACTACCACGTCCCCGCACCGCTCATCTGGCGCCACGACGTCTGGAACTCGCTCGGCCAGTCGCCTGCGACGTGGGATCACGTGCGCGAGGCTGGCAGCGGCGCTCAAGGAAGCGGGGCATCCGCTCGGGATCGGACAGGCGAACGAGCCCGACTCGAACGTCGCGTTGATCTCGTTCTTGATGTGCTTCGGCGCGTTCCTGCAGGACGAGTCCGGCGCCGTTGCGATCGACAGCGAGCGGACGATCGAGGCGGTCCGATTCATGGCCGATCTGCAGGCGCGCGGTGGCGAGAGCACGGTCTACGACTGGAACGCGGCCTCCAACAACCAGTTCGTTCTCTCGGGCAAGGGGTCGCTGATCATGAATGCGATCTCGCCAATTCGACGGGCCGAGGATCTCGGCATGCCGTTCGCACCCGAGCTCTGGATCTGGCCGATCCCCGGCGGGCCGGGCGGCCGGATGTCGCTGGGTCAGTACACGGCCGTGTACTCCGTCTGGAAGTTCGCGAAGAACCGAGAGGCGGCCGAGAGGTTCATCGCCGACGTCTGCCTCGCGGCGAGCGAGGCGACGCCGGCATCCAGGTTCTTCAACTACCCGAGCTTTCCCGGCGCGCACCCGCTGAAGAGGATCTACAAGGCCGCGGCGGCGGATACGAACGCCGCCCAAGGGCAAGTACTCGATCCTCACGACCGTGGCGTCGCAGTACACGCGCAACGTCGGCTACCCGGGATATGCGAACGCCGCCGTGCAGGAAACGCTCGACCGATTCCTCGTGCCGCGGATGTTCGCGCAGGTGTCGCAGGGCAAGGCGAGCGCCGAAGACTCGGTGCGCGCGACCGCCGCCGAGATGAAGCGGATCTGGGCGAAGTGGCGCGCGGCCGGGAAGATCTAGCCGCGACGGCCGCTTGCGTCAGCCCTCGAGCGCGGCCAGCTCGCGGCGGTAGCGCTCGAGCTTCTCGCGCTCGGCGGCGACGACCGCCTCGGGCGCGTTCGCGACGAAGCGCTCGTTCGCGAGCATCCCCTCCGCGCGCGCGACCTCCTTCCGCAGCCGCTCGATCTCGGCGTCGCGGTTGCCGTCGGTCTGGACGCGCTCGGGGCGGACGACGGCGGCGAAGATGCGCCGCTCGTCGTCCGAGCCGAGCTCGACCTGAACGCCGCTCCGCCGGAAGATCTGCGCAGCCTCCTGCACGCGGTCGAGCGACGTCGCATCGTCCGCGAAGCGGTCGTCCGGGTCCGGCCACGGAGACACGATCAACCGCGCCGCGCGGCTCGGGAGGCTGCGACCAGATCTCCTCGGTGACGTGGGGCAACACCGGGTGCAGGAGCGCGAGGAGCCGCTCGAGCGCGCCGAGCGCGGTCGCGATCGCCGCCTCGTCGCGGTCGTAGAGGCGAGGCTTGATCGCCTCCGCGTACCAGTCGCAGAAGTCGTCGAACGTGAGGTGGTAGAGCGTCGCCGTCGACTCGGCGAAGTCGAAGCGCGCCCATGCGTCCTCGATCTCGGCCCGGGCGGCGTCGATACGCGCGAGGATCCAGCGCTCCTCGAGGTCACGCGGCTCGAGCGCCGGTGAGACGCCCTCGGCGTTCTGGAGGATCAGTCGCGCGACGTTCCAGAGCTTGATCGCGAGCTTCCGCCCCTCCTCGATCGCGCCGTACGAGAAGCGCACGTCCTGCGTCGAGGAGATCTTCAGCAGGCCGTACCGCGTCGCGTCCGCCCCGTACTCCTCGATCGGCTCCATCGGATCGATGCCGGTGCCGAGACTCTTCGACATCCGGCGACCGTCGAGCGCGAGCACCGTCGAGTGGATGATCGAGTCGGTGAACGGGACGTCGCCGAGCACCTCGAGCCCGGTCCAGATCATCCGGTTCACCCAGAGGCGGATGATCTCGCGGGCCGTCGAGTTGACGTCGCCGGGGTAGTAGCGGGCAAGCTCGGGCGTGTCCTCCGGCCAACCGAGGGTCGCGTACGGCCAGAGCGCCGCCGAGAACCAGGTGTCGAGCACGTCCGACTCCCGCTCGAGCTCGGCCGCGCCGCACTCGGCGCACGCCGAGGGCTCGTCCACGGTCACGGTCAGATGGCCGTCGGGGCACGTCCAGATCGGCAGCTGGTGCCCCCACCAGAGCTGGCGGGAGATGCACCAGTCGGGCGAGTCCTCGAGCGAGCGCGATGGCAAAGCGGTGCTGCGACTCGGGGTGGTAGCGCACGCGACGCTCGCGCAGCGCCTCGATCGCCGGTGCTGCCGGCTCCTTCATCGCACACCACCACTGCAGGGAGATGAGCGGCTCGATGCGCGAGTGGCAGCGCTCGCAGGTGCCGACCGAGTGTCGGTACGGCTCTCGCTTCTCGACGAGGCCGCGCTCCTCGGCCCACGCGATCACACGCGCCCCGGCCTCCTCCTGCGTGAGCCCCGCGAGGTCGCCCGCCTGCTCGTTCATGCGTCCGTCCGGACCGACCACCATCGGCTCGGGCAGCCCGTGGTCGCGCCCGATCTCGAAGTCGAGCGGGTCGTGCCCGGGCGTGACCTTGAGCGCCCCGGTGCCGAACTCGCGATCGATGCGGGCGTCCGCGATCACGGGCACGCGCAGCTCCGTGTACGGGACGAACGATCTCACGGCCGATCGCGTCGCGGTAGCGCGGGTCGTCGGGGTGGACGGCAACGCCGACGTCGGCGAGGATCGTGGCCGGCCGCACGGTCGCGATCGAAACGCCGTCACGGCCGTCGCCGTCCGCGAAGCGGGTAGCGGATCGTGAAGAGCGTGTCGTCCATCTCCTCGTGCACGACCTCGAGGTCGGAGATCGCCGTCTGGTGGAACGGGCACCAGTTGACGATGCGGTTCGCGCGGTAGATCCAGCCGCGGTCCCAGAGCCGGACGAAGAACGTCATGACCGCGCGGACGTAGGCGTCGTCCATCGTGAACCGCTCGCGCGAGTAGTCGAGCGAACAGCCGAGCCGTCGGAACTGCCCCATGATCGTGCGGCCCGTCTTCTCGAGCCACTCCCAGGTCAGCTCGACGAACGCCTCGCGCCCGATGTCCTGGCGGGTGCGCCCTTCCTTCGCGAGCTCCTTCTCGACGACGTTCTGCGTCGAGATCCCCGCATGGTCGTAGCCCGGTTGCCAGAGCGTGTCGAAGCCGCGCATGCGATGCCAGCGGGTGAGCACGTCCTGGATCGAGCCGTTGAGCGCGTGGCCCATGTGCAGCCCGCCCGTGACGTTCGGGGGCGGGACGCAGATGACGTACGTCTCGTCGCGGCGAGCGCCGACTCCGGCCGCGTACAGGCCCGCGCCCTCCCAGGCCTCCTGCCAGCGCGCCTCGACGGCATTCGGGTCGTACCGCGATTCCATCGGGCGGCAGTCTAGGGTGGAGTCGCTGCGACGCTCGGCGGCTACGCGCGCGGGCGCCGCCCGGCTACCGGGGACAGCGAGAGACCTTTGCCGTCGCGACGCATCGTCTCAGGGTAGCGCTCTCAACCGTCGAGGACCAGGATCGTGCTCGTGCCATGCGCGCACAGCCTCCCCTGGAGATCTTCGATCCGCGCCTCCGTCGTCGCCACGCGCCTGCCCGGATGGACGACCGACCCCGTGCACCGGACCAGGCCGGTCTCGGCCGTGAGCGCACGCGTGAAGTTCGACTTCACCTCCAGCGTCGTCCAGCCGAGGGGCTCGCTGAGCGTCGTCACGAACGCGAGGCCCATCGCCGAGTCCATGAGCGTCATCGCGAGACCGGCGTGGACGATGCCGATCGGGTTGTAGTGGTACTCGGCGGGCTCGCACTCGAAGACCGCGTGCCCGCGCTCCGCCTCGACCAGGCGAAAGCCGAGCGTCTGGGCAATCGGCGGGGGCGGCAGCTCGCCCCTCGCCATCATCTGCATGAGCTCGAGCCCGGAGCGTCCGGCCATGACATCGCGAAGCGCGAACGGGTCCTCCCAGCTGTACGTGCGCACGCGCTCGCTCATCGTCCTACCGCGTAGCCCTGCATGCCTCGTGGGTTCGCGCCCGCGCGGAGGAGGCCGTCGGTCTCCCGTGCGACGGCCGAGACGCGTCCCGCGGACCAGGCCGGCCACACGGACACGTCGTGGCCTCGACGCTGCAGCTCGGCGATCGTGCGCGACCCGAAGCGCGACTCGACGGCGAGCGACTTCGAGGCGAACCCGCGCGGGTAGAACGACGAGATGAGGTGGTCGGTGTGGAACTCGGGGGCGTCGATCGCCGCCTGCAGGTCGAGCCCGAGGTCGACGTGGCGCACGAACGCGTGCAACGCCCACTGCTCCTGTTGGTCGCCGCCGGGAGTCCCCCACGCGAGATAGGGCTCGCCGTCACGTAACGCGAGTCCGGGGCACAGCGTCGTGCGCGGACGTTTCCCCGGCTCCAGCGACGACGGGAGCCCTTCTTCGAGCCAGAACATCTGCGCGCGCGTCCCGAGCGGCCACCCGAGTGCGGGAATGACGGGAGAGCTCTGGAGCCACCCGCCGCTCGGGGTCGCCGAGAGCATGTTCCCGAAGCGGTCCACAACGTCGATGTGGACGGTGCCGCGCCCGGGCTCGCCCGAACCGGCGGTGGCCTCCGCGGTGTGCAGGGTGGGAAGGCGTCCGAGACCCGGGACGTACTCCTCTGACGCCTCGTCGCCGATGCGGGCGCGCCGCTCGTCGTTGTAGTCGGGGGAGAGCAGCGTCTCGAGCGGGACCTCGGCGGAGTCGCCGTACAGCGCGTCGCGGTCGGCGAACGCGAGCTTCCCGCACTCGACCACGACGTGGACGAACTCCGCCGCGGAGAACTCCGCGAGGTCGAACCCCCCGAGCAGCGCGAGCTGCTGCAGGCCGACAGGGCCTGCAGCCCACGGCAGCGTCTTGCAGACGGTGAGCCCGCGGTACTCGAGCGTCGCGACCGGCTCGACCGTCGCACGCCAGGCTGCCATGTCGGCGCCCGTCAACAGACCTCCTTCCGCTGCGACGAAGCGGTCGATCTCGTCGGCGACGAATCCCTCGTACCAGGCCCGTCGCGCCTTCTCGATCCCGTCCTCGCGCGAGCCGCCGCCGCTCTCGTCGACGATACGCCGGTAGGTCTCTGCAAGCGCCGGGTTGCGGAAGAGCGCGCCGGGCTCCGGTGCCGGCAGGTACAGGTCGCGCGAGCCGGGCCAGCTCGCGACGAGCTCCTCGTTCAGCTCGATCGTCGCGCGGATGCGCTCGTGGAGCGGGAACCCGTGCTCGGCGTAGCCGATGGCGAACCCGAGGACGTCCTCGAGCCTCCACGTGCCGTAGTCGCGCAGGAGCAGCAGCCAGCCGCCGAACGCGCCGGGCACGCACGCCGCGAGGACACCGGTGCCCGGGATCAACTCGTGGCCGAGGCCGTGAAAGCGGTCGATCGTCGCCGCGGACGGGGCGACCCCTTGCCCGCAGAGCGCGAGCGGCTCGCCGCTCTCCACCGACCAGAACACCGCGGGAACCTCGCCGCCGGGCCCGTTCAGGTGCGGCTCGACCACCTGCAGGACGAACCCGGTCGCGACGGCTGCATCGAAGGCGTTGCCTCCGCGTTCGAGCACCGCCATACCCGTCTGGGACGCGAGCCAGTGCGTCGACGCGACCATGCCGAAGGTGCCGCGCAGCTCCGGACGGGTAGCGAACGTCACGCTGGGCAGCCTACGGAAGGCGCCCTCGCGCCCGTGCCAGTTGGACCTGCCTCAGGGACGGACCACGAAGTACGCGTTGAACGGATCGTGTTCCAGCAGATGCACGTCGACCGACGTGAACCCCGCCTCTGCGAGAAGCGCACGCGCCTTTTCCTCGCCCCACATCGCACCGAGCCCGTCGCCGCCCTGGGCGAGCGAGACGGTCATGCAGTGCATGCACGAGATCATGTAGAGCAGCGGCGCGCCGGGGTGATCGAGGTTCTCGTGGACGTGGCTCGAGCCCTGGATGTCCTGCATGAGGTAGACGCCGCCCGGCCTCAGCGTCCGGCGGATCCCCTTCAGCAGGGCGAGCGGCTTCGCCTGGTCGTGCACCGCGTCGAACGTCGTGACGTAGTCGAACGCCTCGGGGTCGGCGTCCCGGTCGAAGGTGCTCAGGTCGCGCACCTCGAAGCGCACGTTCTCGAGGCCGCACGCCGCAGCCTCGGCTGACGCGTACGCGATCGCATCGCCTGACAGGTCGTAGCCCTGAAACGTCGAGGCGGGGAAGCGCTCGGCGAGGAGCAGCAGCGCGCGACCGCGCCCACAGCCGAGATCCAGCAGCGACGCGCCCTCCTCGAGGCGCCCGGCCATTCCGGGAACGAGCGGGAGGATGTGCGACATGAGCACCGACAGGACGGTCTGCGCGCTCTCCTCGGCCATGACCTCGTGGAACCGTGCGAAGCTCTCGTAGGGCACACCACCGCCCTTCTCGAAGCACTCGCACGATGTCGTCCTCGACGATCGAGAGCGTCGGGATCCACTGCGCCTCGACCGCGAGGTTGTCGGGCGAAGCCGCGCGCGTGAGCCACGCGGCGTGCTCCGCGGGCAGCGAGAAGCGGCCCGTATCCGGATCGAGCTCGACGATTCGGCCCGTGGCCATCCCGCCGAGCCATTCCCTCACGTAGCGCTCGTTCAGCCCTGCGGCCGCGGCCAGCTCGTCGCTCGTTGCGCCGTCGAGCTCCGCCAGGGCATCGAACAACGCCGTCCGATGACCGACGGAGGTCAGCACCATCAGTGCGGCGCCGTTCAGCATGTCGAGCATCCGCCCGGCGAACGCCTCGGCGCGCTTGGAGTCGTACACGGGCTCGGGCACTGGACACCTCCTCGGCAGAGCGGCCTCTAGTCTTCCACCCCGTGTTGGGCTGTACGCGATGTGGCCAGGAGAATCCGGACGGCGCGAAGTTCTGCAACGCCTGCGGGTCCGCCCTCGGCGAGCCCGGAGCCGTCGGCGAGGAGCGGCGGCTGGTGTCGGTCCTCTTCGTCGATCTCGTCGGCTTCACGTCCCGTTCAGAGAAGCTCGACCCCGAGGACGTCCGCGCGTTCCTCGTCCCGTACTACGAGCGCGTCCGCGGCGAGCTCGAGAGCCACGGCGGAAAGGTCGAGAAGTTCGTTGGCGACGCGGTCATGGGCGTCTTCGGCGCCCCCGTGACGTACGGGGACGACGCGGAACGCGCGGTTCGCGCCGCGTTCGCCGTGCGCGACTGGGCCGAGCACGAAGGGCTCCAGCTGCGCGTGGCCGTGAACACGGGCGAGGCGATCGTCGCCCTGAACGCCAGCCCCGAGCGCGGGGAGACCTTCGTCGCCGGGGACGTGGTCAACACCGCGGCCCGTCTTCAGTCCGCGTCGCCGGTCGGAGCGGTGCTCGTCGGCGAGGAGACGTACATCGGGACCCGCGGCTCGATCGAGTACCGCCCAGCCCAGCCGATCGTCGCGAAGGGAAAGGAGGCTCCGGTACAGGCGTGGCTCGCTCTTCGGGCAACCGCAGCCATCGGCGAGCGACCTGCGACGCAGGTGCCGATGATCGGGCGCGACCGCGAGCTCGGCGTGCTCACGGGCGTCTGGGAACGCGTCGTCGACGAGGGAAGGAGCCACTTCGTCACGGTCTTCGGCCCGGCCGGGATCGGCAAGTCGCGGATCGCGCTCGAGCTCGCCCAGCTGGTGGCGGGACAGCGCGCGGCCGTCATCCGCGGTCGTTCGACGCCGTACGGCGCGTCGACCCCGTACAGCGCGTTCGGCCAGCAGGTCAAGCAGACCGCACGCATCTTCGACAGCGACGACGCCACCGAGGCACGAGGCAAGCTCGTCGAAGCGATCGCCGCGCTCGCGGGGCCTGCGGCAGCCGAGGAGCACGTACCGAATCTCGCCGTCCTCCTGGGCCTCGACGAAGACAGCGAGATCGCCGACCGCGAGCAGCTCTTCTTCTCGGCACGTGTCCTCGTCGAGTCGCTCGCCATGCGCGCGCCGACACTGCTCGTGTACGAGGACATCCACTGGGCCGACGCGAGCCTGCTCGATCTGCTCGAGACGTTCGCCGCGCGTGTCCGCGACGTCCCGGTCATGTTCCTGGCGCTCGCGCGGCCCGAACTCCTCGGCGACAGGCCCGGCTGGGGCGGCGGTCTCCCGGCATACACGGCCCTGCCGCTCGAGCCGCTCTCCGACGCGGCGAGCAGCGAGCTCGCTGCCGAGCTCCTCGGCCGCGTCGACTCGACAACGCGCGCAGGGCAGGTCGCAGAGACGGCGGAGGGCAATCCGCTCTTCATCGAGGAGCTGGCCAGGTGTCTCGGCGAGCAGAAAGCACGCGGGCTCGACGAGCTGCCGACGAGCATCCGCGCGATCATCGCCGCGAGGCTCGATGCGCTTCCGCCGGCGGAACGCGCCGTGCTCGTCGACGCGTCGGTCGTGGGCCGGGTGTTCTGGCGCGGGGCCCTGTGCGAGATCGACGACCGGCCCGACCTCTCCCAGCTCCTCGGCTCGCTCGAGGCCCGCGACCTCGTCCAGCGCGAGGCGGTTTCCCGGATCAAGGGAGACCAGCAATTCGGCTTCAAGCACGGGCTCATCCACGACGTCGCATACGGAACGCTCCCGCGAGAAGCGCGTCGGGCCAGGCACGCCGCCGTCGCTCGGTTCCTCGAGGCGACGACGGACGTCGGGCAGTCGCACGAGGCGCTCGGACACCACTGGCGTGCCGCGGGGGAGAACGAGCGCGCCATCGAGCATCTCACCGCCGCGGCCGGTCAGGCGGGCCGAGGCTGGGCGAAGTTGCGCGCCGTGACCCTCTATCGCGAGACGCTCGAGCTATTCGGCGACGACGACGAGCGCCGGCGAGAGATCACTCAAAAGCTCGCCGTGGCACTCCAGGCCGTGATCCACGTGCAGCAGCGGGACGTCATGCTGCCGTCACCTCAAACCGAGGCCGGCGAGCTGACCTAGGCCGCGGGCTGGGTGGGGGCGTCGGTCAGCGGGAAATCGGCGGGCGAAACGTCGCCGGCGATCTCGTAGATCGTCTCCACGATGTGGTCGCCGAGGTACCGGGAGTGCTCCCGAACCATCTCCTCGTTAGGCGCCTCGTAGATGCAGAAGGACTTCGGCGTCCCGTCAACACCGACCACGACATGGCTGTGCTCCCAAACGATCTCGGGATAGTGGTAGTGCCCGATCGCCTTGGAGCGCGTCGCGACGGTCGGGAGCCCGTCCATGTCGACCGTGTACGTCCGTTCGATCAGATAGCGAGGCATGGCGACAGCGTAACCCGAGCCGCCCCGTCGGCGAAATAGGTCGAACGACCTAACTTGCAGACGCGGCTACGCCGACTCTTCGGCGAGCTCGTCGAGCTCGTCCGCGACCGCCGCCGCTCCACTCGTGACGAGCGTCGGCTTCTGGCCGCGTGTGATCGTCTCCTTCGTCAGGACGCACTTCGTGACGTCCGTGCGCGACGGGAGCTCGAACATGACGTCGAGGAGAGCGAGCTCGATGATCGAGCGGAGGCCGCGCGCGCCGGTCTCGCGGGCAAGCGCGTGCTCGGCGATCTCCCACAGCGCGTCGTCCGTGAAGACGAGCTCGATCTCGTCGTAGCCGAAGAAGCGCTGGTACTGCCGGACGAGAGCGTTCTTGGGCTCGACGAGGATCTCCACGAGGTCGTCCTTCGTGAGTTGATGCACGGCTGATACGACCGGAAGGCGGCCCACGAACTCGGGGATGAGACCGAACGTGATGAGGTCTTCCGGCATGACGTCGCTCAGGAGCTCGGAGCTCTCGGTCGCGTTACGCGACCGCACGTCTGCCGAGAAGCCGACGGTGTTCTTCCCGATGCGGCGCTCGATGATCTTGTCGAGCCCCGCGAACGCCCCGCCGCAGATGAAGAGGATGTTCGTCGTGTCGATCGAGAGGAACTCCTGGTGCGGGTGCTTGCGCCCGCCCTGTGGTGGCACCGACGCGATCGTGCCCTCCAGGATCTTGAGGAGCGCCTGCTGCACGCCCTCGCCCGAGACGTCGCGCGTGATCGACGGGTTGTCCGCCTTCCGCGCGATCTTGTCCACCTCGTCGATGTAGATGATCCCGGTCTCGGCCTTCTTGATGTCGAAGTCCGCGGCCTGGATGAGCTTCAGGAGGATGTTCTCGACGTCCTCGCCGACGTAGCCGGCCTCCGTGAGCGCCGTGGCGTCGGCGATCGCGAACGGGACGTTGAGGATCCGCGCGAGCGTCTGCGCGAGCAGCGTCTTGCCGCACCCGGTTGGGCCGAGGAGGAGGATGTTCGACTTCTGGAGCTCGACCTCGCCGTCCTCGAGACCCATGCGCACGCGCTTGTAGTGGTTGTAGACCGCCACCGCGAGCGTGCGCTTGGCTTCCTCCTGCGAGACGACGTAGTCGTTCAGGACGGAGTAGATGTCGAGCGGCTTCGGGAGATTGTCGAGGTCGAGTTGCGCCGGAGTCGTCAGCTCCTCGTCGATGATCTCGTTACAGAGATCGATGCACTCGTCGCAGATGTAGACGCCGGGACCAGCGATCAGCTTCTTGACCTGCCGCTGACTTTTCCCGCAGAAGCTGCAAAGCAGCTGCTCGTTGCCCTCGCTCGCCCGAGCCACGTGTCTCCTTTTACTCCGTTTTCACCGTCGATGGAAGGGGCAGCCCGTTACGAACGGGCGGAGACCACCCTGTCGATGATCCCGTACTCCTTGGCTTCCTCGGCGGTCATGTAGTAGTCGCGCTCCATGTCGTTCGACACCTTCTCGATGGTCTGGCCGGTGTGCGTGGACATGATCTCCTCCATTAGCCGCTTGAGGCTGATTACCTCCCGCGCCTGGATCTCGATGTCCGTCGGCTGTCCGGAGAATCCGGCCGAGCCCTGGTGGATGAGGATCTTCGAGTGGGGCAGCGCGCTCCGCTTGCCGTTGGTGCCGCCCGCGAGGACGACCGCGCCCATCGACATCGCCATGCCGACGCAGATCGTCTGCACGTCGGGGCGGATGAACTGCATCGTGTCGTAGATCGCGAGCCCGGCGTACACGATGCCGCCCGGCGAGTTGATGTAGATCGAGATGTCCTTGTCGGGGTCCTCCGACTCCAGGTGGAGGAGCTGCGCGACGATGAGGTTCGCGATCTGGTCGTCGATCGGCGTTCCGAGGAAGATGATGCGCTCGTTGAGCAGGCGCGAGTAGATGTCGAACGAGCGCTCGCCGCGCGAGGTCTGCTCGATCACCATCGGAATCAACGGGCTCATTGGGTCTCCTTGCTGCCGGGGGTCCACAACTTCGTCTCACCCTCGGGCTTTTCCTTGTCCGGGGTCCAGAGCTTGTCTCTCGCCTCCGCGAGCTCGGGCGCGATCGGCGTGACGTCGGCGACGAGGCGATCGAGCGCGGCGCGGAGGCGGAGGTCCTCGCGGATCGACTCCTGCTGGCCGTGCGCCCAGATGTCCTCGATGACGCCCTCGACGTCCTCCTCGCCCGCGGCCTGCGACTCGTCGCGGACGTACTCCTTCACGTCGTCGTCCGAGACCTCGATCCCAGCCTTGGCGGCGAGCGCCTCGAGCGCGAGCTCGCGCGCGACCGACACGGCGGCCTCGAGCACCATCTGCCGCTCGAGGTCCTGGATCGAGCCGCCGCTCGCGGTGAGGTACGTCTCGAGCGTGACGCCGCGTCGCTCGAGCGAGCGCGCGAACCCCGTGAGGAGGTCGGCTGCTCGCGTGCGGACGAGCGGGAGCGCCGGCTGCACGGACGACGCGCGGACGAGCTCGTCGACGGCGGAAATGCGGAATGCCGCGTCGATCTCGGCGTCGAGTTGCTCGCGCAGAGTCCCCTCGATGCTCGCGCGCAGTTCGGCGACGGTGTCGAACTCGCTCGCCGAGCGCGCGAGCTCGTCGTCGATCTCGGGCAGAACCTTCTCCTGGATCTCGCGAACCGTGATCTCGACGTTCGAGCTCGAGCCGTCCGCGAGCGGAAAGGCGATCTGCTTGGTCTCCCCGGCCTTCGCTCCGGAGAGCGCGGCCTCGATCTCCGGCGCGAGCCTGCCGCCGCCGAGCTCGACGACCGTGTCGATCTGCGCCTCTCCGTCGGCGTCGACGAGATCGACGACGAGCGTGTCGCCGGGTTGCGCGGGCCGATCGCCGGCGGGCGCCAGCTCGGCGACGGACTCGCGAAGCGCCTCGATCTCGGCGTCGACGGAGTCCTGCGGTACGTCGACCTGCGCGCGCGGCACCTCGAGCGTCGTCCAGTCGACGAGCTCGGGCAACGGCTGCACGTCGACGGTCGCGACGAAGCTCCACGCCGTGTCGGCGGTATCGGGGAGCTCGAACTCGTACTGCGGGTCCGAAACCGGGCGCACGCGGCTCCGTGACGCGGCGCTCCAGAACCAGCCGCCGATGTGGCTGTCGACCGCCTCCGCGTAGATCCGGTCCTTGCCCAGCCGCGAGACGAGGACCTGCGTCGGGATCTTCCCCTTGCGGAAGCCGGGGATCTTGATGCTCTCCGACAGGTCGGACATCGCGTGGTCGACCGCGTGCCGCACCTGATCGGGCGAGACGTCGACGGTCAGCCGGATGCGGTTCTCGCCGACGGCCTCGACAGCTGTGGTCATTCGGCCATTCAACCAGCCGCCGATAGGGTCACGTCCGTGGAGCGGTACGACGTCGTCGTCGTCGGAGTCGGCGGGATGGGAAGCGCGGCGCTGTACCACCTCGCGCGGCGCGGCAAGCGCGTGCTCGGGCTCGAGCGGTTCGACCTCCTGCACGAGCAGGGCTCGTCGCACGGTCTGACGCGGATCATCCGACTCGCGTACTTCGAGCATCCGGACTACGTCCCGCTGCTCCGCCGGGCCTACGAGCTCTGGCGCGAGCTCGAGACCGAGGCCGGCGAGCAGCTGCTGCGCATCACGGGGATCGTGGAGGGCGGCGAGCGCATCCTCGAGGGCGTGCTCCTCTCGTGCGCCGAGCACGACATCGAGCACGAGGTGCTGAGCGGCGCGGAGGTCGAGCGCCGCTTTCCCGCGTACCACCTGCCGGCCGAGATGGAGGTCGTCGTTCCAGCCGGAGGGAGGGTTCGTCGTGCCGGAGCGGTGCATCGTCGCACATGTCGAGGGCGCCCTCGGGCGCGGCGCGGCGCTGCGGGCGCGCGAGCGCGTGCTCGAGTGGTCGGAGACGGAGAACGGTGTCCGGATCAGGACCGACCGCGCGGAGCTCGAGGCGGAGAGGCTCGTCCTGACAGCCGGCGCGTGGTCACAAGACGTCGCTCGACTGCCGAGCGGCCTCGTCCACGGCGTGCGCCAGTCCCTCGCCTGGCTGGCGCCGACGCGCCCCGAGCTCTTCGAGCCGGACCGGATGCCGGTGTTCAACCTCGCGCTGGACGGCGAGCACTTCTACGGCTTCCCCGCGCACGCGATTCCCGGCTTCAAGCTCGGTCGCTACGACCACTTCGGTGCGGGCGGCGATCCGGACACGATCGCCCGCGAGCCGACCTTCGCCGACGAAGCACCGCTGCGTGCGTTCGCCGAGCGTTACTTCCCGGAAGGCGCCGGGCCGACGGTGGCGCTGAAGACCTGCCTGTTCGAGCCCTCACCCGACGAGCACTTCCTCATCGACCGCCACCCGGACACGGCCGCGGCCGTCGTCGGCGCCGGCTTCTCGGGCCACGGCTACAAGTTCTGCTCGGTGGTCGGCGAGATCCTCGCCGACCTCGCGATCGACGGCTCGACGCGCCACGACATCGGGCTCTTCCGCATCGACCGCTTCGCCCGCCGTTCCTAGACTGTCAGGCGCGGGCGTGGTGGAACGGCAGACACGCCGGCTTTAGGTGCCGGTGCTCGAGAGAGCTTGAGGGTTCGAGTCCCTCCGCCCGCACAGAGTTGTCCCGCAGCAGCTGGCATCCGCGAGTGCGGATGCCAGCTGCGCGAAGATCCCTGAAGCGCGGTCGCTTCGCGCCCGCGATCGCTGCTCTGACTCGGAGTTGTCCCGCAGCGTTGTCCCGCAGCACCTGGCATCCGCGAGTGCGGATGCCGGTGCGCGAAGATCCCTAAAGCGCGGTCGCTTCGCGCCCGCGATCGCTGCTCTGACTCGGAGTTGTCCCGCAGCGTTGTCCCGCAGCAGCTGGCATCCGCGTTGTCCCGCAGCACCTGGCATCCGCAAATGCGGATGCCAGGTGCGCGAAGATCCCTGAAGCGCGGGCGCTTCGCGCCCGCGCTCGCTGCTCCGACTCGGCGCCTAGTACCCGTCGACGAGGCGCGCGAACGTCTCGCGCATGCTCTCGGCGACGAGGCCGAGCAGGGCGACGATCGCAAGCACGCCGGCCGCATGCAGGACCTCGCCGGTCGCGGCCAGCACCAGCAACGCGGTGAAGCTCCCGAGGACGAGAAACGCCGTCGAGAGCGGCCGTCGCGTGTAGGTACCGAGCCCGAGCCCGGCGAGGAACGCGGCTCCGAAGACCACGATCCCGAGCATCATGGCGCGAGGGTAGGACCGGCATCGGACGGACTGGACCGCTGATCGGAGTCAAGCGCTCAAGTAGGGGTTGTGACGAGCCGATTCTCGTCCGGACATGTCTATTCGCACATGGGTCCACGCGACGCGCGTGATAGCCGCCGTCGGCCTCGGGGTGTTCGCGGCCATCACGCTGTTCGCGTCGCAGAACGGCGATCTCTCGACCTTCGCGAACACCTGGATCTACGACGGGCTCATGGTCTTCGCCTGCGTCATCGCCGGCTCGCACGCCTACCTCGTCCAGCAGGACCGGGGAGCGTGGACGGTCATCACGCTTGCGCTCGCATCGTGGACGTTCGGCGAGATCTACTGGGCGATCGTCAAGCCCGACGAGTACCCGTCGCCGGCGGACGTGGGCTACATCGGCTTCTACGTCCTCCTGTACGCCGGAATCGTGCTACTGCTGCGCTCGCGCGCCAAATCGATCGGCGACATGTTGTGGATCGACGGCGCGACCGCGGCGCTCGCAGCTGCATCGCTCGGTGCCGCAGTTCTCGTGGAGCTCGTTCTCGGGAGCACCGAGGGCTCGACCTCGGTGGTCGTGACGAACCTCGCGTACCCGCTCGGCGACGTGCTCCTGCTGTCCGCCGTCTTCGGCGTCTTCTCGCTCACCGGTTGGAAGCCCGGCGAGCGTTGGCTCCTCCTCGGGCTGGGTGCCCTCGCGACGACCATCGCCGACGCCGTCTACCTGTTCCAGTCCGCGAACGGGACGTACGTCGAGGGAACGTGGATCGACATCCTCTGGCCCACCTCGATGCTGCTGGTGGGGTCGGCGGCGTGGGCCCACGATCGCAGCCGGAAGGGGATCGACGTCGAGGGTCGCCCGCTCCTCGCCGTCCCGGCCGCGTGCGCGCTCGTCGCGACGGGAATCCTCGTCTACGACCACTTCACCCGCCTGAACCTCCTGGCGATCGTCCTCGCGTCGCTCACGCTCGTGCTCGTCATCGTGCGGCTCGCGGTCACGTTCCGCGAGAACAGTCGCCTCTTCGCGCTGACCCGGGCGGAGGCGACGACGGACGCGCTGACGGGGCTCGCCAACCGGCGGCAGCTCGTCTCCGACCTCGAGCGACGCCTGAGCGCCGAGCCGGTCGCCCAGACGCTGCTGATGCTCTTCGACCTCGACGGCTTCAAGAACTACAACGACACGTTCGGGCATCCCGCCGGCGACGCGCTCCTCGCGCGGCTCGGCGCGAAGCTCGCGACCGTTCCCGGTGAGGACGGGGCGGTGTACCGCCTCGGTGGGGACGAGTTCTGCCTCATGGCCACGCTGAGCGAAGGAGAGGCGGAGCAGCTCATCGACCGCGCGTGTGACGCGCTGACGGAGCACGGCGAGGGATTCGACATCGACAGCTCCTTCGGAGCGGTGGTCCTGCCCGACGAGGCGACCGACCCGAGCCACGCCCTGCAGACGGCGGACGAGCGTCTCTACGCCCAGAAGTACTCACGCCGGGGGGAGAGCGAGCGCACGATGGCAGCGCTTCTCGCTGCGATCTCCATCCGCGAGCCGGAGCTCGAGGCGCAGCGGGCGGACATCTCGTCGCTCGCGCTCGACATCGGCGCCTCGTTGGGTCTCCGTCGCGACGAGCTGGACGAGCTCGAGCGAGCCGCCCAGCTCCACGACCTCGGCAAGCTCGCCGTTCCGGACGAGATCCTGCACAAGCCCGGCCCGCTCGACGAGCGCGAGTGGGAGTTCGTCCGCCAGCAGACCATCGTCGGCGAGCGGATCCTCCGTGCCTCGCCCGCTCTGCGCAGCGTCGCCGGCATCGTCCGCTCGTGCCACGAGAACTGGGACGGGAGCGGGTATCCGGACGGGCTCGCCGGCGAGGACATTCCGGTGGCCGCACGGATCGTCAGGGCGTGCAACGCCTACGTCGCGATGACCTCAGACCGCCCGTACCGCGAGGCGCTCTCGGAGGACGACGCACTGAACGAGCTCATGCGCCTCGCGGGGACCGAGTACGAGCCGACCGTCGTGCGCGTCCTCGTCGCACGCATCCGCGACGAGCACGAAGCCGAACGAGCAGCGTAGGGCGCCACCGGCATACTGAGCGCCCCAGGCCCCGTAGCTCAGTGGATAGAGCGGCAGACTTCGAATCTGCGGGCGGAGGTTCGACTCCTCCCGGGGCCACTCACGAAAGCCCTGCAAACAGGCCGTCGCCGGAGACGCGCAGGACGCCGAGATGACCGTGGGGCAACGTGTGGGGCAACACGACCGAGCCGTGCCGCCTGAAGGCGAACGTGACCGCCCGGCGCGAAGCGGACAGCCTGAGGTCGCCCTTCTCGGCGAGACGCTTCACGGTCGGCACCGAGCAGCCCAGAAGCTGCGCAGTCTCGGCGGCCGAGATGAGGAGGCGTGGTTCGATTTGCGTCGTCATGCCTGTGGTATCGACGCGCTCGGCGATGACGCACGTCGCTACCCTGGCGGCGTGACAGAACCGACGAGGAACCTACTCAGCGAGGCCGAGGCGCAGGAGCGCGACGATCGGCTACGGGCCGCCGGGATCACGGTCACGACGCCGTCGACGGCGACGATCACGCTGCTTAAGAAGCCGACCGCCAGGGAGAACGCCATGACCGAGGCCACCAAGTGAAGCTTCCGGACAGCACGCTGAGACTGTTCGAGTTGGGGTCGTTGGCGCACCTCGTGACGCTGAACCCCGACGGCTCGCCGCAGGTCTCCTGCATCTGGGTTGGCCTGGACCGCGACGAGATCGTGTCGGGTCACCTGCGCGCCGACCAGCGCAAGCTGCAGAACGTGGCGCGCGATCCACGGGTCGCGCTCTCGATCGAGGGCACGGAAATCCACCCGCCTGGGTTGAAGGAGTACCTCGTCGTTCACGGTCGGGCGCGGCTCGTTGAAGGCGGCGCGGCGGAGCTTCTCCAGCTACTCGCATATATCTACCTCGGCCCGAACGTGAAGTTCCCGCCGATGGACGACCCTCCGCCCGGACACGTAATGCACATCTCGGTCGACCGCATCGGTGGAGTCGGCCCGTGGGTCGCGCGGTGAGAACGACGCGCTGGGCGATGGTCGCGATCGCCGTGCTCTCGGTCGCCATCGCCGTCGCCGTGCCCGGCTACCAGACGTGGCTGATCATCTTCGGCGGCGTGCTCATCGCCTGGGCGAGCTACGGGCTGCTGACCGAGTAGGAACTAGAGCCGCCCGGCGACAGCTAGCGCGCTTCCATCAACGATCTCCCGCGATGGCGGTGCAGTGGGTGCGGCGCGCTGTACTCGTCTCTGCGGTAGAGCATTGCGCCCAGCATCGCTGGAATCATCAGCATCATCTGCATCCCGAGCACGCCTTGTGCGGAGATCGCACCGAGGCCATAGAGCACGAGCGCCGCTAGCAACGGCAGGTTCATCGCCAGTGCCATCTCGCCGCCTCGCTCCCAACTGTGGCCGCGGTAGCGCATCCAGAGCACCATCGGGACTGTCATGTTGAACGCCATAGCGAAGGCAGCGAGCAGCACGTGATCGTCCCACGCGGCAGCGAAGCCGCCCCCCAAGATCAGGGTGTGGAACTCGCGGAAGACAACGCCGAGCACGCACATTCCGAGCATCATCACCAACACCATCTCGAAGAAGTGGAGCGCGAAGCGCTTCGTGCTCTGTGCCTGATCGAGGGCGAGCGCGGTGGCCATAGTGCACCTCCTCTGGACAGAAGAGGAACAATCGTCGCGCTCGTGGCAAATAGTCGCGAGCGGTTACTAGCGCATGATTGGTGTGGGAAACCCGCAGCCACCCTTCGCTGCAGCGGCGTCCGGATCGCCTGGGCGACGTTCGGCTGACCGAGGAGGAGCCGGGGCAACCCGTGGGGCAACGGCGGGGCAACAAGACCCACCGAGACCGGCCGAGATCGAATCGACCGCCAGCACCGAATCCCGCATCGGCGCTCGGAAAGCCCAGGTCAGCCGAGACGTGCCGAGACGCCGGGGGTGACTTCGAATCTGCCGGGCGAGTTCGACTCCTCCCGGGGCCACTCTCTCGCAACGGCCCACGGACGTGTTCATCCGCACATGGGCGCTGCTCGTAGTACGGAGAGAAGATCCGAACACGAAGGAGGCGCCATGCCATCCCTCAATCAGCGGCTGAGCCCCACCGAAGCCGGATCGCGCCATACGCGCTGGATCGTGATCGCTCTCCTGATCGCGGCGGCCGTGATCGGCGTCGTGCTCCTCGTCGTCTACGGAGGCGGCGGGTCGGGCGCCGGCTACTAGAGCGCCCCACTCCGGCTACGCGGTCGCCGCCACCTCGTTCTTGCACCAGGCGTAGAGAGCGTCGTACACCGGCAGCGAGAGCTCGAGTTGGCGGTGATCGCCGAGCTCGAGGAGGTGAAAGCCCTCCGCGATCGCGAGCAGGCCGCGTGACTGCTGCGTCGCGTCGCGATCCTCCGCGACGTCGGCCCCGTGGACGATTCGTGCGAGAAGCCCGACCGCGGGGTCGGCGAGGTCGTACTCCTCGACGAGCACCTCGAAGGAGCAGAGCCCGTCTCGATGCGTGTACTCGGCGCCCGGCGCGTCGTAGGAGTGCGCCCCTTCACGCTCGGCGACCGCGAGCACCTCGTCCGCGGGCACGTAGAGGAACTCGGCTTCGGCGTCGATGAAACGCCGGATCAGCCAAGGGCACGCGATCCGATCCGTCTTCGGACGCTCTCTCGTCACCCACTTCGCCATGTCATCCTCCTCGAGTCGCGCTTACGGCGTCGACGGGATCATCGTCGAGCCACACGTCTCGGGGCAGACGTCAGAGCTCGCGGATCATGCGTGCCGGCACACCCGCCGCGACGACACCCGCGGGGAGGTCGCGGGTGACGACCGCGCCGGCACCGACGACCGTGTTCTCGCCGATGCTCACGCCCGGGCCCACGACTGCTCCCCCCCCAGCCAGACGTTGTCGGCGATGACGATCGGTTCGGCCGACTCCCACTTCCCGCGCCGCGGCTCGGGCTCGAGCGGATGCGTCGCCGTGAGCAGCTGGACGTACGGGCCGATCTGGACGTCGTCGCCGATCGTGACGGTGGCGACGTCGAGGACCACGAGGCCGAAGTTGGCAAACGTCCCCGCACCGACGTGCGTCTGGTAGCCGTAGTCGCAGTAGAACGGTGGCCGAATCTCGCTCGCCTCGCCGAAGGCTCCGAGCAGCTCGTGGAGGATGCGCAGGCGCTTCGCCGTTTCGTCGGGCGACGAGTCGTTGTACTCCTTCGTCAGCAGCGCCGCGCGGCGTCGCTCCTGCTCGAGCACGGGGTCGTCGGCGAGGTAGAGGTCGCCGGCGAGCATGCGTTCACGAGGCGTGCGGGCCGCCACGACCGCACCATAGATTCGCGCACGGCGTTCTCGGGTAGCTACGGTTTCGGAGAGGTCCGACGGAAGGGGGATCCGAATGACTCGGCTACTCGTCGCAGTCGCAGCAGTCGCCGTCCTGGTGACGCCGGCCGCCGGCGCGCAGAACGCGTTTCCGAGCCGCATCGACCTGCCGAACGGGTTCCAGCCCGAGGGGATCACGATCGCGGGCGACACGTTCTACGTCGGCTCGATCCCGACGGGAGACGTCTATCGCGGAAGCCTCCGCACGGGCAAGGGCGCGGTCCTCCCGGCGGTCTCCGGCGACGCGGCGATCGGGATGAAGGTCGACCGCGGCCGGCTGTTCGTCGCGGGTGGTCCGACCGGAAAGGCGTACGTCTACAACGCGAAGACCGGGACGCTGATCACGTCGTACGCGCTGTCCGGCGGCGGCAGCTTCGTCAACGACGTCGTCGTCACGAAGCGGGCCGCCTGGTTCACGGACTCGTTCAAGCCCGTCCTGTACCGCGTGCCGCTCGGTCCGAACGGAAGGCCCGGCGGGCCGACCTCGTTCACCACGGTGAATCTGGGCGGCGACTACAGCCAGGGCTCCAACTTCAACGTGAACGGCATCGACGCAACGCAGAACGGGAAGACGCTCGTCTTCGTCCAGTCGAACACGGGGAAGCTCTTCACGACCGGCGCGAACGGCGTCGCGCGCACGATCGTGCTCGCGGGCGGCGAGAGCGTGCCCAACGGCGACGGAATCCTGCTCGACGGCAAGACGCTGTACGTCGTGCAGAACTCGCTGGACGTGGTCGCGAAGATCGCCCTCTCCCCGAACCTCAGGAGCGGACGAGTCGTCCGGCGCATCAGCGACCCGGCGAACCTCGACTTCCCGACGACGATCGCCGAGCAGGGAAGCCGCCTGTATGCGGTGAACGCGCGCTTCGACTTCCCGTCGCCGAACGCGTCGACGCCGTACTGGGTCACGAAGCTGTCGAAGTAGGACGACCTAGGGCTTGCCTCCGTAGCGGCGGGCCCGACGCGTCTCGCGAGCGCGCGCCCGCCAGCGGCTCTTGAGCTCGCGCTGGATCCGCTTGCTGCTCCTCGCCTCGATCGAGCGAAGCTCGCGCTGCAGCTTGACGTAGTTCTGCCACCGATCCGGGTCGAGCTCGCCGGATGCGAGCGCCTCGCGCACCGCGCATGCGGGCTCGGACGAATGCGCGCAGTCGTTGAACCGGCACTGCACGGCGAGCTCCGCGATGTCGGCGAACGCACTGTCGAGGTCGCCCTCCCAGACCTGCAGCTCACGCAGGCCGGGCGTATCGATGAGGATCGCGCCGCCGGGCATCATCAGCAGCTGCCGGTGGCGCGTCGTATGGCGGCCGCGGCCGTCGTTGCGGAGGTCGCCGATCTCCATCACGGTGCGTCCCGCGAGCCGGTTGGCCAGCGTCGACTTCCCCGTGCCCGACGAGCCGAGGAGGACGAACGTCTTCGCGGGCTGCAGCAGCGCGCGGACCGCGTCGAGCCCCTCGCCCGTGACGTTGCTGACGGGGAGGACGGGAACGCCCACCGCGGTCGCCTCGGCCTCGACGAGCTTGGCCGGATCGTCGCAGACGTCGAGCTTCGTGAGCACGATCACCGGGTCCGCCCCGCTGTCCCAGGCCGCGGTCAGGTAGCGCTCGAGGCGACGCGGGTTGAAGTCCGCGTCGAGTCCGTTGACGAGGACCACCGTGTCCACGTTCGCGACGAGGATGTGCTCCTCCGCCTTCAGCCACGGGGTCTTGCGCGAGACCTTCGTGCGCCGTGGCAGAAGCGCCTCGATCGCGTCGCGGTCTCCGGGCGCATCGCAGACGACGACCCAGTCGCCCACCGCCGGCATGCCACCCCAGATCTGGTCGTCACGCATGCGCCCGCGCGCATGCGCGAGCCGGTCGCCCAGCTCGGAGCGGACGTAGTAGCCGCCGCGGTGCTCCGCGACGACACGAGCGGGTCGAAATCCCCGCTCTCGATATGGCGTGGAGGCCGCCTCGAGCTCGTCGGTCCAGCCCAGCTGGACGAGCTCAAGCGCGGCCAGGGTTCCATCGGACAACGCAAAGCTCCTTCACTCGGATGGTGAACCTGGGCCGCGGCTCGCGCCGGGCGCAACCTGGAGCTACGCGAGGGCGTCGAGCCGAACAGAGATGCAGCAAACGACTTTCATGGTCATCTCCTCTCGGTCGACGAACGGGCTCGAGGAGGGTACGCGCGCCACCCAATCACGTCAACCGCTTGACGCGAGGCGGTCGCTCTCGATTTGATGGACGTCAGGTGGATTACGACTGGTGAACATGGAGACACCGCTCGCCCACGAGAGCGCGGTAGCCACGTCCAACGGAGACCCGATGGTGCAGCTCGAGGGCGTGCGCAAGAGCTTCGGCGACAACCTCGTGCTCGACGGGATCGACCTGAGCGTCCGGCGCGGGGAGGTGCTCGTGATCATCGGCCCGAGCGGGAGCGGCAAGAGCACCCTGCTGCGCTGCGTCAACCTCCTCGAACCGATCCAGGAAGGTCGCATCTACCTGGAAGGTGACGAGATCACCCGCAAGGGCGCAGACGTCTCGGCGGTCCGGCAACGCATCGGCATCGTCTTCCAGCAGTTCAACCTGTTTCCGCACCTGACGACGATGGACAACCTCACGCTCGCGGCGCGGCGCATCCGCAAGATGAGACGCGGCGCCGCCGAGGCACGCGCGCGCGAGCTGCTGGTGACCGTCGGACTCGAGGAGAAGGCCGACCAGCATCCGCACCAGCTCTCGGGCGGTCAGCAGCAGCGGGTCGCGATCGCGCGGGCGCTGATGATGAACCCGCACGTCATGCTCTTCGACGAGGTCACCTCGGCGCTCGACCCGGAGCTCGTCGGGGAGGTGCTCGTCGTGATGCGCGACCTCGCGAAGACCGGCATGACCATGCTCGTCGTCACGCACGAGATGCACTTCGCGCGTGACGTCGGAGACCGCGTCGTGTTCATGGACGAAGGCAAGATCGTGGAGGAAGGCGTGCCGGCGGAGGTATTGGACCGGCCGCGCAAGGAACGCACGCAGCGGTTCCTACGCCGCAGCCTGCAACTCGCACATTCCCTGGAGGAGCTCACCATCGACGAAGGAGGAACAGCCGAATGAAACGACTCGCCGCAGTCGTGCTCGCAACGGTCGTCGCGGGCGTCGCGCTCGCGACCTGGGGCGGCGCCGCGTCCGCCCGTGAGGCAGGCCCGCAGGTGGCCTTCGCCGCCGATCAGGCCAAGCTGCCGCCGCTCCCTGCCGACATCAAGGCACGAAAACGGTGGAACATCGCAGTCAAGTGCGACCAGCCGCCGTTCGGATACATCGGGCTGCAGAGCAAGAACGCCGGCTTCGACGTCGAGATCGCACGCTGGTTCGCGCGCTTCGCGTTCGGCAAGGCCAACCGCGTCACCTGGACGTGCATCAGCACAGCGGCCCGCGAGCCCGCACTGACCACGGGACGCGTCGACCTCGTGATCGCGACGTTCACCTACAACACCGACCGGGACACACGAATCGACTTCTCGCGCGCGTACTACAAGGCGACCGGGCGCCTGCTCGTCACCAACAACTCGTCGGTCCGCTCCCTCAAAGACCTGTCGGGGAAGACGATCGCGACGACGAGCGGATCCGTCTACGACCGCTGGGTGAAGAACTGCTTCAAGGACACGAAGGCCATCGTCACGGACGTCTTCTCGAACGCGCTGATCGCGTTCCGAGACGGCCGCGCAGACGCACTGATGTTCGACGACACCGCGCTGCTCGGCATCGCCGTGACCGATCCGTCCTACAAGCTGACGAGCGACCTCTTCCTCGCTCAGCCGTACGGCATCGGCATCAAGCAGGGCAACACCGCTCTCAAGGCATGGGTCGACTCGCGGCTCAATCTCATGAAGAAGCGCGACCTGTTCTTCCCGATCCTGAAGAACACGGTTCCTCCGGCGCAGGTCGCGCCCTTCTCGAAGAACATCCTGAGGCCGAAGCAGAACTTCGGCTACAACAAGGGCGACATCACGACGGTGTGCCCGTAGCGGGCACCGCCGTCGTACCGACACGAGGAGCGGCCGCGCACGCGGCCGCTCCTCCCCGGGCATGACCACCGCCCTCGCCCTTGGTCTCGATCTGACGTTTCTCTCGGACACGTGGTCCTTCGTCCGCGACAACTTCGACGAGCTCGTCGCCGCCCTGCGCCGGACGATCGAGGTCTCGCTGATCGCCATCGCCGGCGCGTTCGTCATCGGAGTCGTCCTGGGCGCCGCGCGCGCGTATCGGGTCCCCGTCGTCAGCCAGCTCGCCGCCGTGTACGTCGAGGTGATCCGGAACACACCGATCCTTGTGCAGATCTTCTTCCTCTACTACGGCCTGACGCAGGGCATCGGCCCGTGGCCCGGCGTTCGCCTCGAGGCGTTCACAGTTGCCTGGCTGTCCGTGATGATCTGGGGCGGCGCGTTCAACACCGAGAACTTCCGCGCCGGCTTCGAAGCCGTCCCCGCGCGCTATCGCGAGGCAGGCGCCGCCCTGGGCTTCGGCCGACTCGCGACCTTCCTGAACGTGACGCTGCCGATAGGCGGGCGGATCGCGTTGCCCTCATCGATCAACACCTACATCAGCGTCGTCAAGAACACCTCGCTGATGTACGTCATCAGCTACCCGGAGCTGACGACGACAGTGCTCCAGATCCAGGCGCTGACGCTTCAGACCGCCGAGGCGTTCATGGTCCTCGCCGCGACCTACCTGATCCTGGTGTGGACGATGTCCGCGCTGATCCGGCTCCTCGAGTCGCATCTGGCGCTGCCCGAGGAGGCTCGATGAGCTTTCCGGACTGGACCGGCGACGTCGCGCGGTACATGCTCGAGGAGGGGTTGCGGAACACCCTCAAGATCGCGGCGATTGCGCTCGTGGGTAGCACGCTCGTCGGGATCACGCTCGGGACGCTCCTGACGATCAAGTTCCTGCCGTTGAGGGCGCTCATCCGGCTCTACATCGAGATCTGGAGAGGGCTGCCGATCCTCGTGACGATCTTCATCATGTTCTTCGCGCTTCCCACGGTGAGCGTGAGCCTCCGATTCGATGCCCTCACCGCCGGCGCGATCGCGCTCATCCTCTGGGGAAGCGCGCAGGTCGCCGAGGCGACGCGGGGCGCCGTCCAGTCCATCCCGCGCGAGCAGCACGAAGCCGCATCGGCGCTCGGCTTCGGCTGGGTCGGCCGCCACGCCTTCGTCATCATGCCCCAGGCGCTTCGCCGTCTCCTGCCCCCGCTCGTCGGCCTGCTCGTCAACATCATCCAGAACACGACGATCGTCCAGGTGATCGGGGCGGCGGAGCTCCTCGAGACGGCCAAGCGCCAGATCGAACGGCTCACCGCCCCGCCGCCGGCCGGTGTCGGGGAGATCCATTCGTTCGAGATCTATGGCGCGGTGATGGTGATCTTCTTCTGCATCTCGTTCCCGCTCACCCGGCTGTCCGCATACCTCGAGCGGCGGCTGAACTAGGTTCTGCGGGTGGAGAAGCCGGAGCTCACAGAGGTCGTGAACGCGCAGATGCCGCTCGGGAAGACGCTCGGCGTCAGGACGTTCGGCAGCCCGGAGGAGGTCGATGCCACGCTCGAGTGGGCTCCGGAGCTCTGCACCGCCGCCGGCGCGCTCCACGGCGGCGTGCTCATGTCGCTGGCCGACGCGGCGGGCGGGGTGTGCGCGTTCCTCAACCTCCCGCCGGGGGCAACCACCGTCACGATCGAGTCGAAGACGAACTTCCTGGGGGTCATCCGCGAGGGAACGGTGCTCGCGCGCTCGCGACCGCTGCACGTTGGAAAGACGACGATCGTCCTCGAGACGGACGTCTTCGACGCCTCCGGCCGGCGGGTGGCGCGCACGACGCAGACGCAGGCGGTCCTGGCGGCCCGGTAGGACGGCGCTATCCTGTCGCCGGCGCGGTGGCGGTAGCTCAGTCGGTAGAGCCCCGGGTTGTGGTCCCGGTGGTCGCGGGTTCGAGTCCCGTCCGCCACCCCTGGCGCTGCGAACAGGAGGACGCCCCGTGCCGACGGGCGACGGGGCCGCGGCAGATCCCCGTCTAGGCTTCGGCTCCCATGCGCGGCCAGAGCCTGGCATCTGCGACGAGGTTCCTCGTCATCGCGCTCGGCCTCCTGTACGCCCTCGCCGCGGTCGGCGGGCTCGCGCTCGTCGAGTTCGAACACACACGGGACATCGTCCTCTGGACGGCGTTTCTCGCAGTCGGCGCGGCCCTTCTCCTCGCCGGGCAGCTGCTCGTGCGTCCGGGCGCCCTGTCGGCCGTTCTGACCTCGGTCGGCGCCCTGATCGGGGGGCTGCCGCTCTTCTGGACGCTGCTCGTGCCGATCGCGGCGGCCGCGGTCGTCGCCTGCAGCATCGCCCTCGCACGACGCGGCACGGCGCCCGCCTGATGCGCCACACGCGCACGGGCTGGTGGCTCGAGGAGGCCGGCGACGTCACGCCACAGGCTCCTCTCGCAGGCGACACGGGCGCCGACGTCGTCGTCGTCGGGGGCGGGTACCTCGGCCTCTGGACGGCGTGGCAGCTCCGACAGCTCGAGCCCGAGCTCGACGTCCTGGTGCTGGAGGCCGGGCTCTGCGGGCACGGGCCGAGCGGTCGCAACGGCGGCTTCTGCGAGACGCTGTGGGGCGAGGCTCCGACGCTCCGTGAGAGGGCCGGCGACGCCGCCGCGCTCGCGGTCTGCCGCGCGTCCGAGGATGCGGTGCGCGGCATCGCCGCGTGGTGCGAGGCGACCGGAGTCGACGCCTGGTTCCGAGAGGCGCCGATGCTCCGCGTAGCGACGACCGAGTCGCAGGTGGGATCGTGGCTGAGACACCGTCGACGCGGCGGCGGCCCTCGGTGCGCCCGAGGAGGTCGTCTCCGTCTCGGCGCAAGAGGTACGCGCGCGCTGCGCGTCGCCGCTCTTCCTTGGAGGAGCGCGTTACCGCCTGAACGCCACCGTGCACCCGGCACGCCTCGCGCTCGGGCTGCGCGCGAAGCTCCTCGAGCGCGGAGTCCGGATCCACGAACGGACGGAGGTCACCGGCCTCGACCGCGACGGGAGCGTGACCACACGGGCCGGCCGCGTTCGCGCCGGCGCGGCAGTGCTCGCGGTGAACACCGCCGCGGCGAGCTTCCCCGGCTATCGCCTCTCGCTCGCGGTCGCCTCGAGCCACATCGTCCTCACCGAGCCTGTCCCGGACGTGCTCGAGGAGCTGGGCTGGACGAACGGCGAAGCGATCGTCGACAGCCGGACGCTCGTCCACTACACACGAACGACGCGTGACGGACGGATCGTGTTCGGCTGGGGCGGCGGCACGATGGGGTTCGGAGGCCGCACCGCGGATCGCCTCGAGCTCGATCGCGACGTCGTGGCGTCGACGCGCGAGAGCCTCACCCGGTTCTTCCCGCAGACCCGCGGCCGCGAGGTGACGCACGCCTGGGGCGGGCCGATCGACGTGTCACCCACACACCTGCCGCTCTTCGGCAGCCGCGGACGGGTGCACCACGGCTTCGGGTTCACCGGGAACGGCGTCGGCCCCTCCTATCTCGGGGGAGAGATCCTCGCCCGCCTCGCGCTCGACCGCCGCGACGAGCGGACGCAGCTCGTACTCGTCGAGCCTCGCCGGAAGCTCTTCCCTCCCGAGCCGCTCCGCTACGCCGGCGGCGCACTCATCAGGCGGGCGCTCGTGGCGACGGACGCCGCCGAGGACGCGGGGCGCGAGCCGAGCCTGCCCACGCGCTTCGTCGCGTCGCTGCCGCGACGCCTCGGGCTGCACCTGCCGCGTTGAACCGCCCTACTCGTCGATCACCGGTGCGACGACGACGCCGTATCCCTGTCGCTCGAGGAGGCTCGCCGCCTCCGCGGCGTCCTCCTCGCCCGTCACCAGCACCGTGAGCGTGCCGCCGCGCTCGGGCGAGAGATGCTCGAGCTCGAAGTCGGAGACGTTGATGCGGTCGGCTCCGAGCGCTTGGAAAATCCCTGCGAGCACGCCCGGCCGGTCCGGAACGTGGACGCGGAGGCGATGGAGCGCGCCTGCGTCCTCGTACGCCGTCTCGAGCATCCGGCGGCGGTTGCCGCTCGCCTCGCCGATCCAGCGCGCGAGAAAGCCCGCGTCGCCGGACTCGAGCGCCGACTCGAGCTGCTCGACGCGGCGGCGGTGCTCGCCGAGCGCCGACTGCAGCTCCTCGCGATTCTCGAGGAAGATGTCCACCCAGATGCGCGGATTCGCGCCCGCGATCCGCGTCATGTCGCGGAGCGAGCCACCTGCCGCGGTGAGTGGATCGTGGCCCTCGACTCGCGCCGACCCGGCCTGGTTGAGAAGGACGTTCGCCAGTGCGTGCGGGAGGTGGCTCGTGACCGCAACGAGCCGGTCGTGCGCCGCGGGATCGATGGCGACCGGGCGCGCGCCGAGCGCGACGGCAAACGCGTGTGCAGCGCGATAGCGCGCCGGCCCCGTCGCGGCGAGCGGTGTCAAGAACCACGTGGCGCCCTCGAAGAGGTCCGCGCTTGCGCTGCCCGGCCCGCGCGCCTCCGCGCCGCAGATGGGGTGGCCGCCGATGAAGCGCGGGTCGTCTCCGACCGCGTCGCACACTGCCCCCTTCGTCGAGCCCACGTCCGTGACGGTGCACGCCGGCGGTGCGGCGTCGAGTACGTCTGCGTACGACGCCCGGCAGTCCTGCAACCGGTACGGCGACGAGGGCGAGGTCGGCTTCCTGCAGGGCTTCACCGAGCGACGCCGCGGGCTCGACGGCACCGCGTTCGGCGGCGAGCTCGAGGACGGCGGGGTCCTCGTCCCATCCGACGACCGCTCCGGACTCGTCGGCTCGGCGCGCGGCGAGAGCCGCCGAGGCCCCGATCAGGCCCGTCCCGACGACGGCTAGGCGCATGCCCCTCCGGCGCTCACGCCGAGCGCATCAGCTCGGCGACGCGGAAGGCGAGATCGAGCGACTGGCGCCCGTTCAGGCGCGGGTCGCAGAGCGTCTCGTAGCGGTGGTCGAGCTGCTCCTCGCGCACGGCCTCGGAGCCTCCGACGCATTCCGTCACGTCCTCGCCGGTGAACTCGATGTGGATCCCGCCCGGCCACGTCCCGACAGACCGGTGCGCGGCAAAGAAGCCCTCGAGCTCGGTCATGATCGCCTCGAAGTGCCGCGTCTTCGTGCCGGACGTCGTCCGCACCGTGTTGGCGTGCATCGGATCGCAGACCCACGCGACCGGGATCTCCGTTCGCCGGACGGCTTCGAGTAGCGGCGGGAGCGCCTCCCGGACGCCCGCCGCCCCCATGCGGACCACGAAGGTCAGCCTGCCCGGGATCCGGTCGGGATTCAGCCGCTCGGCGAGCCGCACCGCATCGTCCCCCGACGCGCTCGGTCCGAGCTTGACGCCGATCGGGTTGTGCACGCCGGAGAAGAACTCGACGTGGGCGCCGTCGGGATCCCGCGTCCGGTCGCCGATCCAGAGCATGTGCGCCGAGCAGTCGTACGGCAGCCCCGTGAGCGAGTCGGTGCGGGTCAGCGGCTCCTCGTAGTCGAGCAGCAGGCCCTCGTGGCTCGTCCACACGTCGACCTCGTGGATCGTGCGCTCGCTGCCCAGGTCGAACCCGATGGCCTGCATGAAGCGCAAGGCACGCTCGATCTCGTCCGCGAGCGCCTCGTACCGGCGTCCGGAAGGGGACGACGCGACGAACTCGCGGTTCCAGTTGTGGACGTGCGTGAGATCGGCGAACCCGCCCTTCGTGAACGCGCGCAGCAGGTTGAGCGTCGAGACGGACTGGTAGTAGCCCTGTACGAGCCGCTCGGGATCGGGCACGCGCGCCTCTGGCGTGGGCTCGTCCGAGTGGACGATGTGACCGCGGAACGACGGAAGCTCCACGCCGTCGACGAACTCGGTCGGCGACGACCGCGGCTTCGCGAACTGCCCCGCGATCCGTCCGACCCGGACGACCGGCAGCGTCGCCGCATAGGTGAGGACGGCAGACATCTGCAGGAGCACCTTGAGCCGCTCGCGGATGGCAGGCGCGGAGACGTCGTAGAACGACTCGACGCAGTCTCCGGCCTGGAGCATGAAAGCGCGTCCCTCGCACACCTCGCCGAGCGCCACGAGGAGCGCGCGCGCCTCACCGGCGAAGACGAGCGGCGGAAGCCCCTGCAGGCGTCCGCGAACGGCCGCGAGCTCATCCGGATCGGGCCAGTCGGGCTGCTGCCCGGCCGCGTGGCCGCGCCACGACGACGGCGTCCAGGTCGAGTCGGTGACGCTCATCGGAGAGTGAGTGTAGAGGCGGGTCGATCGAGGCCCGAGGTCACGCGGCGCCCTCGGCCACGAGCTCGGCGTCCGCTTCGAGCGTCGTCGCCTCGACCCGCGGAGCGACGTGCACGAACCCCCTCGCCTCGGATTCCCACGCCCCGAGCAGCCGGATGCCGCGCGCCGATCCCGTGTACCGGGCGTGCCGCTCGACGAGCGCGCGCACCTCGTCGAGCCTGGCGGGACTCGGCTCCTGCGCAACGACGAGGTCGGGGTTGAGGCGTTCGCTCAGCTGACCGAGCGGATCGAACACGTAGGCGTCGCCGCCGGTCATGCCCGCGCCGAAGTTGAGGCCGACCTCACCGAGAATGACGACCGTCCCCGCGGTCATGTACTCGCAGCCGTGGTCGCCGACGCCCTCGACCACCGCGACGGCGCCCGAGTTGCGCACCGCAAAGCGCTCGCCGGCGGAACCTGCACAGAACAGCTTGCCGGCGGTCGCTCCGTACAGTGCCGTGTTCCCGACGAGACACGGGTCGCCGGCGTCGTCGGGTGGAGGCGCGATCACGATTCGGCCGCCGCTCATGGCCTTGCCGACGTAGTCGTTCGCCTCTCCGACGAGGTGGAGCTGGATCCCGGACGTGAGGAACGCGCCGAAGCTCTGCCCCGCCGAGCCTTCGAAGTGCGCGCGAAGGCGACCGGGAGGTGGCATGGCGCCGTAGCGTTCCGCGACCGCGCCGCCGAGGCGCGCGCCGATGGCACGATCGCCGTTCGTCACGACGTGTCTCGGCTCGACGAGCGCAGCCCATTCGAGCGCCGCGGAGCCCTGGGAGTAGATCAGCCCTCCGAGCCGGTCGCCTGCGCCGCGCGGTGCAGCGGCCGTGTGGCGCGACGCGCCCTCCGCGGCCCGGGCGAGCAACGGCGAGAGGTCGAGCGTGTCGGCCGCCGTATCGCCGGTGTGCCGCTGGCGGAGGCACTCGACCCGCCCCACGGCCTCGTCGAGCGCGCGCAGCCCCAGGGACGCGAGCAGACGGCGAGCCTCCTCGGCGACGTAGAGCAGGTACGTCTGCACCATCTCGGGGGTCGCGGCGAACTTGGCGCGCAGCTCGGGCTGCTGGGTCGCGATCCCCACCGGGCACGTGTCGAGGTGGCACGAGCGCACCATCAGGCACCCCTCGGCGAGTAGCAGCGCGGTGCCGAACGAGAACTCGTCCGCGCCGAGGAGCGCTGCGACGACCACGTCGCGACCCGTCTTGAAGCCCCCGTCGACGCGTATCCGCACGCGACCGCGGAGGTGGTTCGCGACCAGCGCCTGCTGGGTCTCCGCCAGCCCCACCTCCCACGGAGCGCCCGCGTGCTTGATCGAGGGGAGTGGGCTCGCGCCGGTGCCGCCGTCGGCGCCGCCGACGTGGATGACGTCGGCGTGCGCCTTGGCCACTCCCGCGGCCACGATTCCGACGCCCGCCTCGGCGACGAGCTTCACGGATACGTCCGCCCGCGGGTTCACCTCGCGGAGGTCGAAGATCAGCTGCGCGAGATCCTCGATCGAGTAGATGTCGTGGTGCGGCGGCGGCGAGATGAGCGAGACGCCCGGCTGAGACCGCCGCAGGCGAGCGATCTCCTCGGACACCTTGTGCGCGGGGATCTGACCGCCTTCGCCGGGCTTCGACCCCTGCGCGATCTTGATCTGCAGCTCCTCGGCGAACGCCGCATACTCGGCGGTCACGCCGAACCGGCCCGACGCGACCTGCTTGATCGCCGAGTTCCGCTCGTTCCGGAAGCGCGACGAGTCCTCGCCGCCCTCGCCCGAGTTCGACCGCGCGCCGAGCCCGTTGAGCGCGATCGCGATCGTCTCGTGGGCCTCCGCGGACAGAGCGCCGTGCGACATGGCGCCGCCCGAGAAGCGCCGCACGATCTCGGTAGCCGGCTCGACCTCCTCGAGCGGCACCGGTGGGCCGGTGGGTACGAGCTCGAGAAGGTCGCGCGGCTCCAACGGCGTTCGTTCGTTGACGAGCGCCGCGAACCGGTCGTAGAGGTCGGAGCGATCGCCGCGCAGCGCACCCCGCAGCGCGTGCGCGCCGGCGACCGCGGCCTGGAGCGCGTCGACCACGTCGGGGTCGGTCGCGTGCGGCTCGCCGCCCTTCCGGTACTTCACGTAGCCCGGGTTCTCGAGTCTCGGCCGCTCGGCACGCGAAGCCTCGAGACGCGCGAGCACCTCGCGCTCGAACCGCTCCAGACGGGCACCGCCGATCGCGGACGGCGTCCCGGCGAGCAGCTCCGCGCAGAGCGTGCGGTCGAGCCCGATCGCCTCGAACAGGCGGGCGCCACGGTAGCTCGAGACGTCCGAGATGCCCATCTTGGACATCACCTTGAGGACGCCCTCTTCGAGTCCGGCAAGCAGCCGCCGTTGCGCCTCCTCGGGCGAGGGCCGATCGCCGCCGACCTTGTCGTCCTCGGCCATGTGGGCGACCGTCTCGAGCGCGAGGCGCGGGGAGATCGCGTCGGCGCCGTACCCAAGGAGGCAGGCGATCGCGTGCGTGTCGCGGGGCTCGTCCGACGCGACGAGGAGCGAGCAGCGCATCCGGAGCCCCATCTCGACCAGACGCGTGTGGACGGCCGAGAGCGCCAGCAGTGCGGGCACGGGCGCGCGTTCTCCTCCCGCCTCGACGTCGCTCAGGCAGAGGAGCGTGTCGCCGGCCGCGACCGCGGACTCGGCGAGCACGGTCAAGCGGTCGAGCGCGGGCCGGAGCCCTTCCTCCTCGGTGAACGTGGCGTCGAGGACGCGCGGGTCGAGCGCGTCGACCCCGTCCGGGTACAGCAGGAAGCCGGGGAGCACCGTCACGGTGGGAAGCGGACCGTCCACGGCGAGGGACGGAGAGCGGGGGCCGAGCAGCGTCGACACCGACATGACGAGCCGTTCCCGCAGGTGGTCGATTGCAGGGTTCGTGACCTGCGCGAAGCGTTGCCGAAGATACGTCGTCAGCGGGCGATCCCGACCCGCGAGCGGAGCGATGGCCGAGTCGTCACCCATCGACGACACCGGGTCGTGACCGCTCTGGGCAAGCGGGCGGAGCATCGCGTTGAGCTCCTCCCGCGTGTAGCCGTGGAGGACGTGCCGCGCGTCGAGCGACTCCCCGGGCGGCGCGACAGGGTCGCCGACGTCGACCCGGCGGATGCTCGCGTCGACCCAGGCCCCGTACGGGCGCCTCCGTGCCAGCTCGCGGCGGAGCTCGGCGTCGACCAGCAGGCCGCGGTCGGGGTCGAGCGTCAGCATGCCGCCCGGCCCCAACCGCGCCCTGCGCAGGGGGACGCCGTCCGGCAACGGCACCGCCCCTGCCTCGGAGGAGACTGCGAGCAGCTCGTCGCCTGCGATCGCGACGCGAAGAGGACGCAGGCCGTTGCGGTCGAGCGCCGCACCGCTCGTCCGTCCGTCCGTGAAGCAAAGAGCAGCGGGCCCGTCCCACGGCTCGCTGAGCAACGCGCCGAACCGATGGAGGTCGCGGACCTCCTCGTCGAGCCGCGGGTCGTTCTGCCACGCGGGCGGAACGAGCACCGACAGCGCCTCGGCGACGTCGACGCCGTCGTCCCGCACGAGCAGCTCGAGCGCGTTGTCGAGGAGGGCGGAGTCCGAGCCGGCTCGATCGAGCGCGGGCGCCAGCGCGGGCTCGTCGCCGCGAGCCCGTTCGCGCGCATCCGTCCAGGTGACGTTGCCGTCGATCGTGTTGATCTCGCCGTTGTGGCAGAGCAAGCGGAACGGCTGGGCGCGCTCCCAGCTCGGCTCCGTGTTGGTCGAGAAGCGCTGGTGGAAGATCGCGAACGGGACCACGAGGTCGGGATCCTCCAGGTCGGGGTAGAAGCGCGCGAGCTGGGCCGCAGCGCAGAGCGCTTTGTAGGTCACGGTGCGGAACGAGAGCGACGCGACGTAGACGCCGGGGATGCGCTCGGCGCGCCGGCGCGCGCGGTAGGCGCGGCGTTCGGCATCCGGGTGCTCGGACGGAGCGAGGAGGAGCTGGTCGATGCGCGGGAGCGAGGCGAGCGCGGTGACGCCGAGTGCCGCCGTCCGGATCGGCACCTCGCGCCAGCCCGCGGGCTGGAGCCCTTCCGCGCGGCACGCGTCCTCGACAGCGGAGCGCAGCCAGCCTTCTCGGAGGAAGCACATCGCGACCCCGGCGCCCTCGGTGCCGGTGATCGCAGGGCTCAGCGGGAGGAGGACGCCGGCGCCGTCGCCCGTGACGCCGTCCGCCGCCCACGCACCGCGGTGCCCCACCGCGGCGAGCCCGGCGAGCGCACGATCGAGCAGCTCGCGTGACGCGCGTCCGCGCAGGTCGGCCACGAGGCCGATGCCACACGCGCTTCGTTCACGTCGAGGGTCGTAGAGGAGCCGCTGCGGTTCGTCCACCGTGCTTCGCGCCTTTCACGTCTGAGAAGGACATCTCCCGCCGGTTGCTTCTGAGCTAGTCCGGCGGAGGCGGGAAGAGGAGGTCGCCGGCTAGCTGCGCATGTACGCAGCAAAAATCGCGAACGAGATAATCGGCGTCCGTACCGGTGCGGTGTTCGCGATCATGCTCGGCATTGAACTCGGCAGAGTAGTGCGCGCGGCGGACCAGATCAAGCGCGCTTCACCAGCTTGTCACGCGTTGTGGGCTTGACAAGACCGCGAGTCGTCCCGCACACTCCGTCCTTCGATGCCGTCCCGGGCGCTTACATCCGTACCCGTTGACACCACAGCTGTGGCCGTACCCAGCTGCGGTACGGGCATCGAGCTGCTCCTGATTCTCCCCTTCTAGGGGAGATCGCGCTCACGCGCCGCAGGGCGCACACACCGACCGAAGCGCAGGAGAGGTACGCCCTCCGGGCGACCCCGACCGAAGGAGCAGCCAGTGCAGAACCGCAGGATCACGATTCTCGACACCACCCTGAGAGACGGCGAGCAATCGCCGGGCATCGCCCTCTCGCCTGACGAGAAGGTGAAGATTGCCCACGCGCTCGACGCGCTCGGTGTCGACGTGATCGAGGCTGGGTTCGCGGTCTCATCTCCCGGTGACTTCGAAGGTGTGCGTGCCGTCGCAGCGGCCGTGAGCCGACCCACCGTCGCCTCGCTCTCGCGAACGCGCCACGAGGACCTCGACGCTGCGGTCGAGGCACTCGCCGTCGCGGGCGGCCGTACGCGCGTCCACATCGTGCTCGCGACGAGCCCGATCCACATGGAGTTCAAGCTCGGCCTCGAGCCCGACGAGGTCCTCGAGCAGGCACGTGACTCCGTCGCCTACGTCCACGGTCGCGTCGACGAGGTCGAGTTCGCCTGCGAGGACGCGACCCGCTCCGATCCGGCATTCGTCGCCGAGGTGTGCCGCGCCGCGATCGAGGCGGGCGCGACGACCGTCAACCTTCCGGACACTGTCGGGTACTCCCTCCCCGACGAGTACGCCGCGTTCGTCGCCGAGGTCCGCCGCCTCTGCCCCGAGCTCGACCAGGTCGCCCTCGCCGTCCACTGCCACGACGACCTCGGCCTCGCGGTCGCGAACACGCTCGCCGGCGTGTGCGCCGGCGCATCGCAGGTCGAGTGCACGGTGAACGGCATCGGCGAGCGAGCCGGTGTCGCAGCGCTCGAGGAGGTCGCGATGGCGCTTCGCGTACGCTCCGACGCCTACGGCTACGAGACGGGGATCGACCCCAGTCGCATCGGACATGCGTCGCGCCTCGTCTCCGAGCTCACCGGGTATGCGGTGCAGCCGAACAAGGCGATCGTCGGCGCGAACGCGTTCGCCCACGAGGCGGGCATCCACCAGGACGGGATGCTCAAGCACGAGGGGACGTACCAGATCATGGACCCGGAGGAGCTCGGCCTCACGATGACGCTGCCGCTCGGGAAGCACTCGGGCCGGCACGCCTTCCGCCGCGCCGTGACCGACGCGGGCCTGAGCCCCAGCGAGGACGAGCTGGACGCCGCCTTCGCCCGCTTCAAGCTGCTCGCGGACGCCGGCGCGGACGTGACCCTCACCGACGCCTTCGAGGAGGTCGCGGCATGACCGAGCGAACGACGTACACGATCGCCTGCCTCTCCGGGCACGGCATCGCGCCCGAGGTCATGGCGGAGGCCAGCCGCGCCCTCGCGAAGGTCTCCGGACTCCACGGGTTCCGGATCCGCGAGACGCACCCGCCGTTCGGGAGTGAGTCCCGGACGCAGTCGGGGCAGGCGCTCACACCTGCCACGCGCAGCGCGACCCTCGGTGCGCAGGCGGTGCTCGTCGCCGTCGCATCGAATCCCGCGCTCGCCGACGTCGAGTCCGAACTCGACCTGCGCGCGCGTTTGGACCGCGTCGTCTTCGCCGAGCACGGCTCGATCGACCTGCTCAGCCCGTTGACGGACGCGGGGCGCGAGTGGACGCTCGCGCGGGCGTTCGACGTCGCGCGCTCGAGCCGCGCGCGGGTCGCGTCCGTGGGTGGCGACGAGGCGTGGGAGAAGGCGTTCGCGCGCGAGGCCGCGCGGCACGACGGCGTCCAGGCGGAGGAGCTGTCCGTGAAGGAGGCCGTGCACGACCTCGCCTTCGAGCCCGAGCGCTTCGACGTCGTCGTCACGCCTGCCGCCTACGCGGAGGCGCTCCTCGGCTTCCTCGCGCACGGAGAGGCGCCGCGCGTCGCTGCGTCGAGCCGGCTCGCAGGATCGGGGCCGAGCGTCTTCGCCCCCGTCCACGGCGCCGCCGAGGACATCGCCGGCCAGGGCGTCGCGAACCCGGCGTCGATGCTCCTCGCCGCGGCCCTCATGCTCGGCGAGGGACTCGGCGAGCGCAGGGCCGCCGAGACGCTCACCAACGCAGTGCTGGAGGCGAGCGCGAACGGCGTCCGCACGCCCGACCTCGTGCGCGTCGGAGTCGGCGCGACGACGCGCGAGTTCGCCGACGTGGTCATCTCGCACCTGCCGCACGCGATGACGACGTCCGAGTTCTACCGCGAGGCGATCGCATGAGCACAACGATGAACGGCGCAGACGCGGTCCTGCGGTCGCTCGAGGCCGAGGGCGTCGACGTCGCGTTCGGGCTCCCCGGCGGGGCGATCCTCCCGATCTACGACGCGTTCGCCCGCGGCACGAGCGTGCGGCACGTCCTCGCCCGGCACGAGCAGGGCGCCGGGCACATGGCCGAGGGCTTCGCCCGCGCATCCGGTCGCACCGGCGTCGCGTTCGCGACCTCCGGGCCCGGGGCGACCAACCTCGTCACGCCGATCGCCGACGCGTGGATGGACTCGACGCCGCTCGTCTGCGTCACCGGGCAGGTCCGTTCGCACCTCATCGGCACCGACGCCTTCCAGGAGTGCGACATCACGGGCATCACGATCCCGATCGTCAAGCACTCGTGGCTCGTCCAGGACGTCGAGCAGATCCCCGACGTCATGAAGGCGGCGTTCCACGTGGCCCGCACCGGCCGCTGCGGCCCCGTGCTCGTGGACATCCCGCGGGACGTCCAGGAGGCCGAGCTCGACTTCGAGTATCCCGAGTCGGTCGACCTCCCCGGCTGGAAGCCGCCGCAGAAGGGGCATCCGCGCCAGATCGCCCGCGCCGCCCAGGCGCTCGCGGCCGCCGAGCGACCCGTCCTCTACGTCGGCGGCGGCACGCTGAACGCCGACGCCTGCGAGGAGCTCAGGACGCTCGCCGAGGTCGGGCGCTTCCCCGTCGTCACGACGCTCATGGGCAAGGGCGCGTTCCCCGAGACGCACGAGCTCCACTACGGCTGGCCGGGCATGCACGGGCCGAAGTGGTCGAACTGGGCGATGAACAAGTGCGACCTCCTCGTCGCGGTCGGCGCTCGCTTCGACGACCGCGTCACGGGCAAGCTCGCGGCCTTCGCCCCCGGCGCGACCGTCATCCACCTCGACATCGACTCAGCCGAGATCTCCAAGCTCCGTCAGGCGGACATTCCCGTGGTCGGACCCCTGAAGCAGGTCCTTTCCGACCTCGCGGACGAGCTGCGCGCACTCCACGGTACCGGCCATATTCCGCGTACCGAGCCATGGCTGCGCCAGCTCACCGCCTGGCGCGAGGAGTTCCCGCTCCGCTATCGCCGGAGCGAGGAGACCCTCAAGCCGCAGTTCGTCCTCGAGACCCTGCAGGAGCTCACCGCGGGACGGGACGACGTCGTCTGGACGACCGGCGTCGGCCAGCACCAGATGTGGGCGATGCAGTACCTCCTCTGCGACAGGCCGCGCTCGTTCATCACCTCGGGCGGCCTCGGGACGATGGGGTACGGCGTGCCCGCCGCGATCGGCGCGAAGGCGGCACGGCCCGACGCGACCGTCGTCTGCGTCGACGGCGACGGCTGCTTCCAGATGACGCAGCAAGAGCTCGCGACGTCCGTGCTCGAGGGGCTCCCGATCGTCGTCGTGATCGTCAACAACGGCTACCTCGGGATGGTCCGGCAGTGGCAGGACATGTTCTTCGACGAGCGCCAGTCGCAGATCCACTTGACGAAGCACCTCCCCGACTACGCGAAGCTCGCCGAGGCGTACGGCGGGGTCGGCTTCACCGTCGACAAGGAGGGCGACCTCGAGGGCGTCCTCGAGGAGGCGCTGACCTGTGGCCGCACCGCCGTCGTCGACGCACGCGTGGACGCCGCCGAGCAGTGCTTCCCGATGATCCCGGCCGGCGCGGCCGCGCTCGATCTCGTCGAGTTCCCGGACGAGGTGGACGAGCAGAAGTCGGTGGCCGCGGCGTGAGACACACCCTGTCCGTCCTCGTCGAGAACAAGCCCGGTGCGCTCATGCGCATCTCGAGCATGTTCGCTCGCCGTGGGTTCAACATCGAGAGCCTCTCGGTCGGCCCGACGGAGCGGCACGACGTCTCGCGCATCACGCTCCGCGTCGACTGCGAGCAGCACCCGCTCGAGCAGATCGAGAAGCAGATGCACAAGCTCGTGAACGTCCTTCGGGTCTCCGAGCTCGAGTCGGGAGAGGCCGTCGAGCGCGAGCTCGCCCTGATGAAGGTCACCGCGACACCAGCCCGGCGCGGCGAGCTGATCGCGCTCTCGCAGGCGTTCAACGCGCGCGTCGCCGATCTCGGCGCCGACGCGATCGTCTTCGAGATCGTCGGCGACCCCGAGGAGATCGACTCGTTCGAGGAGCTCGTCCGTCCGCACGGGCTCAAGGAGCTCGTCCGAACCGGCAGGATCGGCATCGGCCGCGCGGCCCCGAACGCCAAACCTCACCGCCGTCAGCACGTCCTCACCTGATACCGACACCGAAGGAGACGCCCAGATGGCAACGATCCACCGCGAAGGCAATCTCGACCTCCTCACGGGCAAGGTCGCCGTCCTCGGCTACGGCAGCCAGGGGCACGCGCACGCCCTCAACCTGCGGGACTCGGGCGTCGACGTCGAGGTCGGCCTGCGCGACGGCAGCCCCTCACGAGCGGCTGCGGAAGATGCGGGGCTGACCGTCTCCACGCCTGCCGAGGCGGTACGCGACGCGCAGATCGTCTCGTTCCTCCTCCCCGACCAGGTCCAGCCGCAGGTGTACGCCGAGGTGGCGCCGAACCTCGCGACCGGCTCGGCGATCCTCTTCGCCCACGGGTTCAACGTCCACTACGGGCGCGTGGCGCCGCCCGACGGGTACGACGTGATCATGGTCGCCCCGAAGGGCCCCGGGCACATCGTCCGCCGCCTCTTCGAGGAGGGCTTCGGCACCCCGGCCGTCGTCGCGGTCGCACAGGACGCGAGCGGAAACGCGTTCGACCTCGCGCTCGCCTACGGGGCGGGCATCGGCGCCGCGCGCGCAGGGATGATCGAGACGACGTTCGCCGAGGAGACCGAGACGGACCTCTTCGGGGAGCAGGCGGTGCTCTGCGGCGGCGTCACCGAGCTCATCCGCGCCGGGTTCGAGACGCTCGTCGAGGCGGGCTACCAGCCCGAGGTCGCCTACTACGAGTGCCTCCACGAGCTGAAGCTCATCGTCGACCTCATCTGGGAGGGGGGCCTCTCGGGCATGCGCTACTCCGTTTCGGACACGGCCGAGTTCGGCGACCTCACCCGCGGCCCGCGCGTGATCGACGACCTCGTCCGCGAGCAGATGAAGGCGCTCCTCGAGGAGATCCAGTCCGGCGCGTTCGCGCGCGAGTGGATCGCAGAGATGGACGCGGGCGAGCCGCGGCTCAAGGAGCTGCGCCAGGAGGCGTCCGAGCTGGAGATCGAGCGCGTCGGCAAGGAGCTGCGCGCGCTCATGCGACGCGAGACCGAGGTGCGGGCTGGCTAGGCCCGCGGTCGAGGTCGGAGTCGGCCTCCTCGGCTACGGGACGGTCGGCGCCGCCGTCGACCGTCTCCTCGTCGAGAACGCGGAGGACATCGAGCGGGCGACCGGGATCCGCCTCCGCGTCGTGCGCGCGCTCGTGCGCGATCCCGCGAAGGAGCGCGCGTCGTCGCCCGGCGACGGTGTCCTGACGACCGACTTCGCCGCGATCCGCGACGACCCCTCGATCGGTGTCGTCGCCGAGCTCATGGGCGGGATCGACCCGGCGCGGGCACACGTGCTCGAGCTCCTCGGGGCACGCAAGCCCGTCGTCACTGCGAACAAGCAGCTCGTCGCCCAGCACGGCGCCGAGCTCTTCGCCGCGGCGGCGGCCGCAGGCGTTCAACTCCGCTTCGAGGCGAGCGTGTGCGCCGCGATCCCCGTGATCAAGGTGCTCCGCGAGGCGCTCGTCGTGTCGAACGTCCACCGCGTGCTCGGGATCGTCAACGGGACGACGAACTTCATCCTCACCGAGATGGAGGGCGGGGCGACGTTCGCCGAGGCACTCGCTGAGGCGCAGCGCCTCGGCTACGCGGAGGCGGATCCCACGGACGACGTCTCGGGCGCGGACGCCGCGGCGAAGATGGCGATCCTCGCGACGGTCGCGTTCGGCTCTCGCGTGACGCTCGCGGACGTCGACTACCAGGGCGTCGAGGACGTCACGCCGCTCCACGTCGCGGCCGCACGCGAGCTCGAGATGGTCGTACGCCTCGTCGGGTCGGCGACGCTCGTGGACGAACAGCTCGACGTCCGGGTCCGTCCGGCGTTCGTCGACCGTCACCACCCGCTCGCCGCAGTCGAGGGGGCGTTCAACGCCGTGATGCTCCAGGGCGATGCGATTCGCGAGATCACGCTCGAGGGACCCGGCGCGGGAGGCATCGAGACGGCGTCCGCGGTCGTCGCCGACATGGTGAGCGTCATCGGGACGGCGGCGAACGGGTTCCTCCAGAACGACGCGTGCTGGCGCGAGCTCGAGGCGCTCCCGCCCGGAGCGCTCCGGTCGCCGTTCTACGTCCACCTCGAGGTCGACGACCGGCCCGGAGTCCTCGCCGACGTCGCGCGCCGCCTCGCCGAGCACGACGTCTCGGTCGCCCGGCTCGTGCAGATGCCCGCGCCGGTCGGAGCGGTCCTCCACGTCGTCGTCCACGAGGCCGCGGAGAGCGCGGTCGAGGCCGCGCTCTCCGAGATCTCCGAGCTCCAGATCGTCCACGCGCGGCCGTTCCTCGTCCCGGTCGTCTCGGACCGCGGTGTGGCCGAGCTCGGCTGGGCCTGACACGCTAGAAAGCGGCATGCACTCACTGATCGAGCGCTACCGCGAGCGGCTGCCCGTGACCGACGCCACTCCGGTCGTCTCGCTCGGCGAGGGATCGACGCCGCTCCTCCACGCGCCGCGCATCTCGCGCCGGCTCGGCGTCGAGCTGCACCTCAAGTGGGAGGGCGCGAACCCGACCGGGAGCTTCAAGGACCGGGGCATGACGGTCGCGATCTCGAAGAGCGGTCGAGGCAGGCGCGCAGGCGGTGATCTGCGCGTCGACCGGGAAACACCGCCGCCTCGGCCGCGGCGTACGCCGCGCGCGCGGGGCTCGCGGCGGTCGTCCTGCAGCCCGCAGGCGCCGTCGCGTCCGGGAAGCTCGCGCAGGCGCGTGCGCTCGGCGCGCGCGTGCTCGAGGTTCGCGGCAGCTTCGACGAGGCGCTCTCGGCGGCGCGGGCCCTCGTCGGATCGCGGAACGCACGTCCTCGTGAACTCGCTCAATCCGGATCGGCTCGACGGGCCAGAAGACGGCCGCGTTCGAGATCGGCGAGGAGCTCGGCGCCGCGCCCGACGTCCTCGCGCTCCCGTACGGCGGAGGGGGCAACCTGACGGCCTACGCGCGCGGCTTCGTCGAGTCCGAGGCACTGCCTCGGCTCGTCGCCGGCGAGGCGGTCGAGCGAGCGACGACCGTCGCCTCTGCGATCCGGATCGGCACCCCGGCCCACGCCGCGACGGTCGCCGAGGCCCTCGAAGCGTCCGACGGCGTCGTCGTCTCGCTCACCGACGAGGCGATCCTCCGAGCCTGGCGCGAGCTCGCGCGCGACGAGGGCGTGTTCTGCGAGCCGTCGTCCGCAGCCGGCCTCGCGGCGCTCGAGCACGTCGAGCTCGAGCCCGGCTCGACGGTCGTCTGCGTCGTCACGGGCACGGGCTGAAGGATCCGGAGTCGGCCTCGCGGCTCAGCCCCGAGCCCGTCGCAGTCGATCCCGACCCGGACGCGATCGAGGCCGCCTCGCGATGAGCGCCGTCCGCGTTCGGGCGCCCGCAAGCTCGGCGAACGTCGGACCCGGATTCGACTGCGCCGCCGTCGCACTCGAGCTCTGGAACGAGCTCGAGGTGATCGGAGGGCGACGGCGAGCCCGACCTCGACCACCTCGGCGTCCGGGCGTTCGCCCGGCTCGCGCCCGTCGAGGGCCTGCGGTTCGCGTTCCTCGACCGCATCCCGCGCGAGCGCGGCCTCGGCTCGAGTGCGGCCGTGATCGCGCTCGGCCTGACCGCCGCCAACGAGATCGCCGGGCTCGGCCTCGGAGCCGAGGAGCTCCTCGCCGCGGGCGTCGAGCTCGAAGGCCACGCCGACAACCTCGCGGCGGCGCTCGCAGGCGGCGTCTGCCTCACGTGGGACACGAGAATCGCGCGCCTGGCCGACGACGCGCCGGCGGTTCCGATCGCGCTCGTCCCGGAGGCGACGGTGTCGACCGCCGCCGCCCGCGCGGCGCTGCCCGAGCGGTGGCGCACGAGGACGCGACCTTCACCGCCGGGCGCGCCGCGCTGCTCGGCGCGGCGCTCGCGTCCGGATCGACCGAGCTCTTCGCGGAGGCGCTCGCCGACCGCATCCACGAGCCCTACCGGGCCGAACGGCGCGCCGCTTCTCGCGCAGGTGCGCGACGACACGCCCGCGGGCGCGCTCGGCGCCACCATTTCCGGCTCCGGCCCGAGCGTGATCGTATGGGCGCGACCGGAGGCGGCCGCCGCCTGCGCCCGCGAGCTCGCCGACCGCTTTCCCGACGTCGGCGTCCTGTCCCTCTCCGTCTCTCCGGAAGGAGCACACTCACTGTGACCAGCAATCCGTACGACCGCCCCTCCGACCCGGCCAAGCGAAAGAGCGCGGCGCTCACGGACGGCCCCGACCGCGCCGGCGCACGCTCGATGCTCAAGGGCACGGGCTTCACCGACGACGACCTCGCGAAGCCGATCATCGGCGTCGCGACGACGTGGATCGAGACGATGCCCTGCAACCTGAACCAGCGCGACCTCGCCATCCACGTGAAGCGCGGCATCCGCGACGCCGGCGCGACGCCGATGGAGTTCAACACGATCGCAGTTTCGGACGGCGTCTCCATGGGCACCTCGGGCATGCGCGCGTCTCTCGTATCGCGCGAGGTGATCGCCGACTCGATCGAGCTCGTCGCGCGCGGGCACCTCTTCGACGGGCTCGTGTGCCTCGTCGCGTGCGACAAGACGACGCCCGGCGCGATCATGGCGCTCGGCCGTCTCGACATCCCGGCCGTCGTGTTCTACACGGGCTCGATCGCGCCGGGTCTCTACCGCGGCCGCGAGGTGTCGATCGGCGACGTCTACGAGGCGATCGGCGCCTACGCCGCCGGGAAGATGAGCGCCGAGGAGCTGCACGAGCTCGAGTCCGTGGCGTGCCCCGCGGCCGGTGCGTGCGGCGGGCAGTTCACCGCGAACACGATGTCTACGATGGTCGACTTCCTCGGCCTGACACCTCTGGGGGCGAACGGGATCCCGGCGGTGAACGGCGCGAAGGCCGAGGCGGCCTACGAGATCGGCACGCTCGCGGTCGACGTCGTGCGGCGCGATCTCCGGCCCTCTCAGGTCGTGACGAAGGAGGCGGTCGAGAACGCGGCCGCCGCGATCGCCGGCACCGGAGGCTCCACGAACGGCGTCCTCCACCTCGTCGCGATCGCCCACGAGTTCGGCATCGACTTCACGATCGACGACTTCGACCGGATCTCGGCCGCGACGCCGATCGTCGCGGACATGAAGCCCTGGGGTCGCTACCACGCCACGGACGTCTACCGCGCCGGCGGCGTCGGCCTGGTCGCGCGGGAGTTGCGCAAGCGCTCGCTCGTCCACGCGGGCGTCGCGTCCGTCGACGGACGCACGCTCACCGACGTCGCCGAGAGCGTGGAGGAGACGTCGGGCCAGACCGTCGTCGTCCCGATCGAGACCCCGCTCAAGTCGCGTGGAGGCGTCGCGATCCTGCGCGGCAACCTCGCGCCGGAGGGATGCGTGGTGAAGCTCGCCGGCCACGACCGCATGGAACACCGTGGACCAGCGCGCGTGTTCGACTCGGAGGAGACGTGCTTCGCGGCGGTGAAGGCGGGCGCGATCGAGCCCGGCGACGTGGTTGTGATCCGCTACGAGGGCCCGGCCGGGGGACCGGGGATGCGCGAGATGCTGCACGTCACGGGCGCGATCGTCGGCGAGGGGCTCTCGGAGTCGGTCGCCCTCGTCACCGACGGGCGCTTCTCGGGCGCGACCCACGGATTCATGGTGGGACACGTGTCGCCGGAGGCGTTCCGCGGCGGCCCGCTCGCCGCTCTCCAGGACGGCGACACCGTGGTCGTCGACGTCGAGGCGCGCGAGCTGCGCGTCGAGCTCTCCGACGACGAGCTGGCCGCACGCCTCGCCGACTGGACGCCGCCCGCGCCACGCCACACGGACGGCGTGTTCGCGAAGTACGCGGCGCTCGTCTCGTCCGCGTCCGAGGGCGCGATCACGCGTCCGGCGTCCTGACGAGCTGCACGATCGCCTCGACCTCGACCGGAGAGCCGAGCGGCAGGGAGGCGACCCCGATCGCAGAGCGGGCGTGCTTTCCGCGGTCGCCGAGCGTCGCGAGAAGCACCTCGGACGCACCGTTCGCGACGACGTGCGGACGATCGAAGCCGGACGCAGCCGCGACGAAGACCGTGAGCTTCACGAGCCGCTCGACCCGGGCCAGGCCACCGGGGATGCGCTCGAGCTGAGCGAGGACGTTCCGTGCACACGCCTCCGCGCAGCGAACGGCCGTGTCGACGTCGACCT
>CAWDSX010000028.1:0-19841 GCA_963805135.1 uncultured Gaiellaceae bacterium
TCCGACATGGACGTCGTGGCGGATACGGTACTGGGTCGTTCTCGTCGAAGGCCCGAGCGACCAGGCCGCGGTCGAGGCCCTCGCCCATCGGCTCGGACGCGATCTCGCCGCCGAGGGTGTGGAGGTCGTGTCGATCGGAGGTGCCCACGCGATCGGCAGGTTCCTGAGCGATCTCCCGGACGGCGTGCGCTCGGCGGGGCTCTGCGACGTGGGCGAGCTCGTTCCGTTCGGGCGGGCGCTCGAGCGCACGGGCGTCGGGCCGGCCGAGACTCGCGAGGAGCTCGAGGCGCTCGGGTTCTTCGTCTGCGAGCCGGATCTCGAGGGCGAGCTGATCCGTGCGCTCGGAGCGGAAGGCGTCGAGACGGTGCTCGAGCGGACCGGAAAGCTCTCCTCGTTCCGCACCTTCCAGAAGCAGCCGCAATGGCAGGGCCGACCAGTCGAGGCTCAGCTTCGCCGCTTCTTCGGAAGTAGCGCCGGGAAGATCAGACACGCACCGCTGATGGTCGAGGCGCTCGATCTCGACCGCGTACCGCGGCCGCTCGACCTGCTGCTCGCGCATGTCTCGTCGCTCAACGACACCCTCACAGTCGAAGCCGATATACGTGCTGGATGCGACCGGCGCCGTAGACGAGGTCGACGCGCGCGAGGACGGTGCCCCGGAGGCGACGCCGTAGCGGGAACTGCAGCACGCCGCGCGTCCCGGCCGGAGCGATCTGGTCGCAGCAGTCAGCCGCGCCAGCCGTCGGCCATCCCGCTCGACGGAGACGACCGTGCGGCCCCGAGTGAACGACTCCGTCACGTTGCCTCGATTCACCACGACGAGCTCGAGCAGGCGACCACGTCCTGGTGCGGACGGCGCGTAGACCCCGCAGGCAAGGCGCCGCACGACCTCGCCCGGTGCTCGCACGACCACGACGACTCCCATGCGCACCCGTACGGCGAGCCCGTCGCGCACGCGTCGCCGCGTCGTGAAGAGGACGAGTGCGTCGTGATCGCCGGGCTCGGCCCGCGCTGGGACCTTCGACGCGATCGTCACCGATCCCGAGTCGCCGGGTCCGAGTGTGAGCGTCCGCGGACGAAAGCCGAGCCACGCGGCAGCCGAGCGTCGCCCGGCGTTCTGTCCGACGATCTTCGGCTCGCCCCGCAGATCGAGCGCGAAGCCCGCTCGGCGGACGTCGAGCACGACGCGACTCGTCCCCGAGTTCGTCACGCGAACCGTCGCCCGTCCGGACCCGGCCAGCTCGACGTGCGCAGGCGATGCAGTTAGGGCAACCGGAGGCCGTGCCCCGCTCGCGCCCGCCGAGGCGGACGCGAGCGCGAGCAGGACAGCAAGACCGGCGACGCGGAGGACGCCTCCGGTCATCGGCCGATGACCGTGTACGTGACCGTCGCCGTGTAGTGGCCCGGCGGCACGACCGGGAGCGCAGAGACGAAGCTGACGCTCGTCGGCCACGCGTCCCCGCCGGTGGCGCTGCGGGCCGACGTCGTTCCGATGAGCAGGTCGGGGGCCGGCGCGATCGGGATCGCCGCCTTCGCGCCGCCGGCGAGCTGAGGCCCGATCTGACCGCCGGTCGGCGCCGACGCGGTCATGCCGAGCGGGAGGTCGGCAGGCTGGAAGGCAGAGCGGTGGACGCTGAGTGCGTAGCCGGCCGCGTTGTTGCTCGAGACCGTGACGCGCTCGGAGACCGCAGCAGGGCTCTCACCGGCGAGCGCGCTCCCGAAGCTGATGTTCTGCTTCTCGAGCGTGATCGAGAGGACGCCCTCGATGTCGATGTCCACCCCTGCGTTCGCCGATGCCGACTCCTCGGGCGGAGGTCCGCCTGCACACGGTGCAGCCGCGAGTCGCCGAGTTTCGCGGCGTCGGCGTCGCACTGGCGAAGTCACTCTCGTTCACGTCGGTGTCCGTGCAGCCGCCGCCGGCACGGAGATCAGCGGTCGTGTTGCTGAGGCCGGGCGCCGCGTCAGAGCCCTCGTAGTCGGTCGCCGAGCCGTACCCGACGAGATCGACCACGTTGGCATCGGCCGAGCAGCTGCCGGCGACCGCGCCGCACGTCAGCGCAGTCGCACTGCGGACGACAGCGACCTTGCCGCCGGAGTTGGCGAGGTTCGTCGTGCCCGTCATGTCCGGAGTCGGGAGCGCAGCCCCGACCGCAGCCGCCGAGGCGAGCTGAACGAGGAAGTACTTCCCGGGCTGGACGCTTCCGCTGAGGGGCGTGACCTGCCAGCTCGTGCCGGTGGCCGACGCGTACTGGATCGACCAGGTGCCGAGGTCGACGGCGGTTGCGCCGCGGTTGAACAGCTCGACGAAGTCGTTCGCAAACGTCGCGCCGCTGTTGCCGCCGCCGCCGTACACCTGACCGACGACCATGTCGGGCGAGGCGCTGCGGGCCGCAGGCGCCACGAGCAGGGCGGCGGCGAAGACGAGTGCGGTGAGGAGTCGGACTCGATGCATGGGCAGCTCCGATCGGGAGAGGGACGTGAGTTCCCCTCTGGTAGCGCGCGACACCTCGCGCGGAAACTGTCCTTTCGCGAATCGACGCTCGCGCGTCGCACTCTTGTTGCGAAGGGAGCCCCGAGAGCTAGCGTGCGGCGCACGTGCTCGAGCTTCGGCCCAACTGCGAGCTGTGTGACAAGGACCTGCCGCCGGATGCGCCCGACGCGCGGATCTGCTCGTACGAGTGCACGTTTTGCGCGGCGTGCGTCGAGGGAGTGCTCCACGACGTGTGCCCGAACTGCGGCGGCGGGTTCCAGCCGCGTCCGATCCGGCCGCGAAACGCGTGGCGCGAGGGAACGGGTCTCGCCACCGACCCGCCGGGCGACACGCGACGGCTGAGCTCGTACCGCCGCGACGAGATCGACGCGTTCGCGGCCGAGCTGCGCGCGACCCCGCCCGTGGAGCGTTAGCGCGCGCCGGCTTTCAGGGCGAGGACGCGCGCGGCGGACTCGCGAACGCGAGCCCGAAACGCCGGGTCGCTCTTCGCGACGACAAGCAGGTGGTCGTACACGGGCTGATAGGAGCCGCGACCGGTCAGGAGCACGAGGTCGGCGCCGGCGCGAACCGCGCGCTCGGCCACCTTCTCGAGCGAGCCCGTCGCGAGTGACGCCCGCGCTTCGAGAGAGTCCGTCACGACGACGCCACCAAAACCCAGCTCGACGCGGAGCAGACCGTCGATGATCGGCTCCGACTGCGACGCGATCCGGAAGCGGTCGAGCGCCGGGTAGCGGGCATGCCCGACCATGACGAGCGGCACGCCGGCGGCGATAGCCGCGCGGAACGGCGCGAGGTCGACACGCTCGAGCTCGGCACGGGACCGCGTGATCCTGACGACGGCGGCGTCCGTGTTCGCGGCCGCCCCCCGATGCCGGGGAAGTGCTTCGCAGCAGGAGCAATGCCGCCCGAGCGCCATCCGCGCACGGAGGCCCGGACGGACGCACTCACAACCGCCGGATCCCGCGAGAACGCACGCGACGCGACCGCCGAGCCGCGGTCGCTCGGAACGTCGGCTACCGGCGCGAACGTCGCGGTGATCCCGAGAGCCCGCAGCTCGCGCGCCGCCGCGGCCGCGTCGTTCCGGACCGTCCCGACAGCGGCTTGTCCCAGCTGGGCGAGGACAGGACCCACCCATGGCACGCGACGAACACGGCCTCCCTCCTGATCGACGGTGACGAGCGGGCGACCGCCCGCGCGGCCTAGAGCCCGTGTCAGCGCGCGGAGCTGATCAGGCGAGGCGATGTTGCCTCCGAACAGGATGACGCCCGCTGTGCGCTTCTCTCGCAGCGCATCGAGCACGTATTCAGGCGCCGTCGTTCCTCGGAAGCTCATGACGACAACTTGGCCGACCTGCTGCTCGAGCGTCAGGGTCGTGGTTGCGTCGCGCGCGAAGGCGCCGGGCACGGCGACGAGCACGAGGCTCACGACGAAGAGCACGGATCGCATCGGCCACCAGCGTAGGCGCGTAGGTCGACGTAATCGACGCGGAGGCTCGGAGCCAGCGCATAGAGTCGGCGCCGATGAGCTTCGCCGTCGCAGCCGAGGCGTACGACAAGTTCATGGGGCGGTACTCCAATCCGCTCGCCCCCTCGTTCGCGGACTTCGCGGGCGTCGTCCCCGGACAACGCGCGCTCGACGTCGGCGCCGGACCGGGCGCGCTCACCGCCGTCCTCGCGGACCGGCTGGGGGCGGCCGCAGTCACCGCCGTCGAGCCGTCCGAGCCCTTCGTCGCCGCCCTGCGAGAGCGGCACCCCGACGTCACCGTCTTGCACGCCGCCGCCGAGGACCTTCCGTTCGAGGACGGCAGCTTCGACACGGCGATCGCGCAGCTCGTCGTCCACTTCATGAGCGACCCCGCCCGCGGCCTCTCCGAGATGCGCCGCGTCACCGCTCCCGGAGGCGTCGTGGCCGCGAGCGTCTGGGACCACGGCGGCGGCCGTGGGCCGCTCAGCATCTACTGGGAGGTCGTCCGCGAGCTCGATCCCTCGAGCACGGGCGAGGGCGAGCTGGCCGGAGCGACCCAGGGCGACCTGACGAGCCTCTTCGAGCAGGTCGGTTTCACCGACGTCGAGGAGGAACCCCTGACGGTGACCGTCGAGCACGAGACGTTCGAGGAGTGGTGGGAGCCGTACACGCTCGGGGTCGGGCCGGCGGGCTCGTACGTCGCCGGGCTCGATCCGGAGGCTCGCGAGGAGCTTCGGGAGCGCTGCCGCGAGCGACTCTCCGATCCACCGTTCGTCATCAGGGCGAGCGCCTGGTCGGCCCGGGCCCGAGTCTGAGTCAGAGCCCGAGCGCGCCGGCGAGGTAGCGAGCGACCGGCCACGCGCCGTCGCTCCAGTTCGCGATCACCGTGCACGTCGTGTCCGTCGTGGGATCGTGGAGCGACCGGAACGAGACGCCGGCGTCGTAGCCCTCCAGGATCACGGTCTCCGTCGACGCGTGGAGCCAGAACCCGAGCCCGTAGCGGCGGCCCTCCGAGTCGGTACTTCGCGGCCGCGTCATCTCCTCGACCCACGCGGCCGAGACGATCTGGCCCGCGAAGAACGCCGTCCACAGCCTCCGGACGTCGGCCGCCGTCGTGTAGATGCCGCCGTCGCCCGTGCCGCGGACCGGAAGGTGGAGGACGTTCGTGGTGAGCCCGTCAGCTGCCAGATAGCCGAGCGCCGTCCGCTCGGGCAACTCGTCGGAGCGCAGGAAGTCGGTGTCGGACATCCCGGCCGGAACGGATACGCGCCGGCTGACGAGATCGCGGAACGAAACGCCGCTTGCGCGCTCCGCGAGCAGCGCCAGGAGCACGAAGCCGCCGTTCGAGTACGAGAACGCGGTTCCCGCCGCGAACTTCGTGGGATGACCGTCGAGAACGGCGAGGTAGTCCTCCGTCTCGGCGAGCTCGTGGACCGGGGCCGGCAGGACGTAGTCCGTGATCTCCCCACCTGCGTCCTCGTCCACGTAGTCGCCGATCCCGGAGCGGTGTGCAAGGAGATGCTCGACCGTCACGTCGTCGGCGACGAGGGGGAGATCGACCCCGAGCAGCGAGCGCGCGGTCGTGTCGAGCGCGAGCGTGCCGTCCTCGACAAGGCTGACGACCGTCAGCGCCGTCATGCCCTTCACTCCGCTTGCGATGGCGAACCGCATGTCGGTGACGTTCGGGATGCGCCACCTCCGGTCGGCGAGGCCGTACGCCTGTCCGAGGACGAGCTCGCCGTCGCGATCCACCCGCACCACACCCGCGAACGACGACTCGGCCGCGACGGCGCCGAGCTCCGCTGCCAGGTCGCTCACAGGACGGTCAGCCCATGCATAGCGCGAGATACTAGGCTTGGGTCGTGGTCCCGGAGGCCGAGGCGCAGAAGACCGAGCACGGGCTCGTCGCGACGGGCGAGGGATGGTTCGTCGTCAACGCACGTGACGCGCGCTGGTACCACATCGACGGGCGCAGCGCGTTCTGCGACCTCGAAGGCGACCAGGAGTTCACCCAGCTCGGGATCAACGTCCAGGTGCTGCTGCCGGGCGTACCGATGGCGATGTACCACTGGGAGGTCGACCAGGAGGACTTCCTCGTCGTCTCGGGGGAGGCCGTGCTCGTCGTCGAGGGTGAGGAGCGGACGCTCCGCGCGTGGGACTTCCTCCACTGCCCGAGCCTGACGAAGCACACGATCGTCGGTGCAGGCGACGGGCCGTGCATCGTGATCGCCGTCGGCGCGCGCGCGAACCAGGAAGGCCCGGACTGGGGCGGCTACACGGTGGACGAGGCGGCCGCGCGGCACGGGGTCGAGCGTCGAGCGCGACACGAGCGACGCGACGGAGGCGTACGCAAGTTCGAGAAGCGGCAGCAGACGCGGTACCGCGAAGACTGGCTCCCCTAGCCGCGTCGAGCGGCGATCGCGCACTCGCCGGCTTGCCCTCCCGCACAAGCGGTGCGAACATATGTTCGTATGGCGGCGACGATCCTCCATGCCGACCTCGACGCCTTCTTCGCCTCGGTCGAGCAGCGGGACGACCGCGCGCTCCGCGGACAGCCCGTGCTCGTGGGCGGCGGCGTCGTGCTCGCGGCGAGCTACGAGGCGAAGGCGTACGGCGTCCGGACCGCGATGGGCGGCCGGCAGGCGAGGCGGCTCTGCCCGCACGCGATCGTCGTTCCGTCCTCGCATGTCCGCGTACTCGGAGGCGAGCAAGGCCGTCTTCGAGGTGTTCGAGGACACGACGCCGCTCGTCGAGGGGCTCTCGATCGACGAGGCGTTCCTCGACGTGCGCGGGCTCGAGCGGCTCGCGGGCCGCCTCCGCCGAGATCGCCGCCCGGCTTCGGCGGCGCGTGCTCGAGGAGGTGGGGCTGCCGATCACGGTCGGCGTCGCGAGGACGAAGTTCCTCGCGAAGGTCGCGAGCGGCGTCGCCAAGCCCGACGGCCTGCTCGTCGTGCCGCCCGACGACGAGCTCGGGTTCCTCCATCCGCTCCCCGTCGAGCGGCTCTGGGGCGTCGGACGGGTCACGGCGGCGAAGCTGCACGATCGCGGCCTGCGAACGGTCGGCCAGGTGGCAGCGCTCGACGAGCCGCTGCTCGTGCACCTCCTCGGGCAGGCATCCGGGCGCCATCTGCACGCGCTGGCGCACAACCGCGACCCGCGGCCCGTGCAGCCCGGCCGCCGGAGGCGCTCGATCGGGTCACAGCGAGCGATGGGCCGACGTCCCAAGTCGTTCGAGGAGATCGACTCGTCGGTCATCGCCATCGTCGACCGCGTCGCGCGACGGCTGCGGACCGGCCGGAGACGGTGTCGGACCGTCGTTCTCCGGCTTCGCTTCGACGACTTCACGCGCGCGACGAGGTCGCTGACGATGCCTCGACTGACCGATCAGTCACACACGATCCTCGAGGCCGCGCGCTCTCTCCTGGGCGCCGCGACACCGCTCATCCGGGCGCGCGGGCATCACCCTCGTCGGCATCTCGCTCACCAACCTCGAGAACACCGACGCCGTGCAGCTGACGCTGGCCGAGGACTGGCGCGCCGTACGCGCTCGACGCCGCGCTCGACGCGGTGAAGGACCGCTACGGCTCGGCCTCGATCACGCGCGCCGTCCTCGTGGGGCGCGATCCCGGCGTCTCGATGCCGCTGCTCGCGGATTGACCGCGCTCAGTCGGCGCCCCGCCGCACCTCCTGGAGCACCCACGTGTTGCCGTCCGGGTCGGCGAAGTCGGCGAACGAGTTGTAGTCGGCGTGATTCGGGTCGACGCCGTCCGCCCACCCCTGCGGCGTCATGTGCCGAATCGCGCCGACCTCCACCCCGCGGCCGACGAGCTCCTCCCGCACCGCCTCGATGTCCTCGACGACGAGGTGCGTGCCGCGGTAGGCGCCGGGGTCGGCGTCGGTGATGCCCTTCCCGATCGTCACCGAGCAGGCCGAGCCGGGCGGCGTCAGCTGCACGACCCGGAACTCCTCGTTCGGCTCGTGATCGACGTCCAGCGTGAATCCGAGCTGCTCGGCGTAGAAGGCCTTAGCCCGGTCGACGTCGGACACCGGGATCAGCACGAGCTCGAGCTTGAGATCAGCCATCCTCCCCTCCCTGCCACACGCGGCTGGATCTGCTGTACCGCCCAGCGGTTGCCGTCCGGGTCCTCGAAGAACACGAACGACCCCCATGGGAAGTCGTGGATGTCGCTGACCTCGACGCCGCGACCGGCGAGCTCGCTGTGCGCTGCCTCGATGTCCGCGACCACCATCTGCATGCCCTTGACCGATCCCGGCGGCGCGTCCGTCAGGCCGTGTCCGATCGCGATCGAGCAGGCCGACCCGGGCGGTGTCAGCTGCACGAACCGAATGTCGTTCCCCACCGCGTGATCGTGATCGGGGTTGAACCCTGCCCGCTCGACGTAGAAATCCTTCGCCCGGTCGACGTCCGAGACCGGGATCGCAACCAGCTCGAGCCTGTAGTCCATGTCACTCCCTTCTCCTGGCGTGGTGCCGACGCGGCACGTACCATGCCGTGCGGCTCGTCATGAAGATCGCCGTCATCGTCCTGGCAGGCGTTGCGGCCGTCGCAGCTGTTGCTGCCGGGGTCTTCGCGACGCTCTACTTCACGGACGACTCCGACGAGCCGGCTGCCGCCTCGCCGTGCGGCGACCGGTCGTACGGCCATATCGCGTCGCTCGAAGCCGAGGGCGACGACGGATACCGCATGCGCTTCGATCCCGCGTGGTTCACCAGCGGTGTGACGGCGAACGAGGCTGCCGCAGAGGACGGGGTCGTCGAGCCCGGCGAGCCCGTCCCGAACGACAACTACCGGATCGAGGAGGGACATCGCCTCCTGACCTACCTCGTGCCTGCCGACACGCCGGTCACGGTGCTGACGAGCAAGGCGACCCGGCCGACTTCGGCGCCACCGAGGTCACGGTGGACGAGCTGGCCCAGCTGGTCGAGGGCGAGAAGCCGGTCGAGCTCTTCGAGCCACTCGACACGGGCGTCTGGATCGGCGTGAACGTCGACACGGTCTGCTCGATCGACCAGCAGTACGTTCCGTAGAGCGCGTCGGCCTGCTCGAGCTTCCGGTCCACGTCTTCTCCTCCTAGCCGGGTGGGATGTTCTGGTTGCGGCGTAGGACGTTCGTCGGGTCGTAGCGACGCTTCAACGCCTGAAGACGGTCGAACGCCTCGTCGCCGAAAGCGGCGCGCACACGCTCGAGCGGCTCGTCCGCCTGCATGTAGTTGGCATAGCCGCCGCCGAGCGACCACGGCTCGATCGCAGCCGCCGTCGCCCGAGCCCACTCGACGTTGGCTTCGTCGTCGCGCGGGTCGACCCAGACCGCCATCGCGCTGACGTTGAAGGCCGCCCGGCGATATGCGAGTGCCGAGAAGTCGTCGTCGACGTCCTTCGGCGCTCCGTGAAGCGACTCGATCAGGAGGTGAGCAGGGGGCCGTCCGAAGTCGCGCACGATCCGAACGAGGTCGTCGATCAGCTCGTCCGGGAGCTCGCCGACGAAGTGGCCCTTCCAGTAGTGGCGGTTCTCGCCGTACGCGGAGTCGAACACGAGCTGCTGCTCGAGGAACGAATGCTCGCGCACCTCGTCGGAGACCAGTCCTGCCGCGTGCACGCATGGCGCCCAGCCCGTCGTCGACGCCGTCCGGCGCCCGTGAAACACGGTGCGACGACGCAGCGTCGGTTCCAGAGACTCGTCCACCGAGAGCACGGCCTGGCAGCTGAGCTCTCCCGGTGAGCCGGCGGCAAGGTCTCGGAAGCGGCGCAGGACGTCCGGAACGCCCTCGCCACGGAATTCGAGGCGGCCGCCGACGACGCGCTCGAGCGGATGCAGTCGGAACTCCAGCCAGGTCGCGACGCCGAAGTTGCCGCCTCCGCCGCGGAGGGCCCAGAGCAGCTCGGCATTCTCACTCTCGCTCGCGCGGACAATCGATCCGTCGGGAGTCACGAGCTCGGCACCCACGAGGTTGTCGCAGGTCAGTCCGTGCTGTGCCGTGAGATGTCCGATGCCTCCGCCGAGCGTGAGCCCGCACACGCCCGTCGAGCCGACGACGCCGCCCGGAGTGACCAGGCCGAACGCCTGGGTCGCGGCGTCGAAGTCGAGCCACGTCGCGCCGCCGCTCGCACGAGCCGTCCCGGCGTCCGCATCGACGTCCACGCGCCGCATGGACGAGAGGTCGATGACGAGCCCGTCGTCGACGGCACAGTGGCCGGCCGGATTGTGACCGCCGCCGCGCACCGCGACCTCCAACGAATGGGCGCGCGCGAAGTGAAAGGCGGTGGCGACGTCCGACGCGCTCCCGCAGCGGACGATCACCGCCGGACGTCGATCGACGGCGGCGTTGAAGCAGCGGCGGGCTGCGTCGTAGCCGTCGTCCGTCGGGGTCGAGAACGGCGCCGGCCACCGATCGCCGCAGCTCGCCGAGGTCGAGCGTGCCCTGCGCGTCGACCACGGTCCCTCTCCTCGGCGCTACGCGGCCTCGGTCGCGGGCTCGAACTCCGCCTGGTGTGCCTCGGGCGCGGGCATCGGCTTCGGTCGGAGGAAACCCGCGCCGAGCACGGCCGCCGCGGCCGCGAAGATCGCGCCGACGAGGAAGGCGACGTGGTAGCCGCCGGCCAGGGCTTCGAGCTCGGCGCTGCCGGAATCGGTCAGCGTCTCCGTCCGCATCGCCGCGAGGCTCGCGAGCACGGCGAGGCCGAGCGCGCCGCCCATCATGAAGGCGGTGTTGACGACACCGGAGGCGAGGCCGGCTTCCTCCTGCGGGACGTCGCCCATCGCAGCCAGCAGCACCGGGTTGAAGGCCATGCCCGCACCGAGGCCGAGCAGGATCATGCTGGGCAGCACGTCCACGACGAACGTGCCGTCGACAGGTGCTCGAGCGAAGAGCAGGAGCCCGAGCGCGGCGAAGCCGAGACCGACGCCGAGCGGCGTCCGGATCCCGAACCGCATGACGAGCCTCGCCGAGAGCCCGAGTGAGAACACGGCCATGATGAGGTTCCCCGGCAGGAAGGCGAGGCCGACCTCGAGCGGGCTGTAGCCGAGCACGAGCTGCATGTAGAGCGCCGAGAGGAAGAACCACGCGAACATCGCCGCGGCCCAGAGGACGCCCGACGACACTCGAGATCGAGAGGTTGCGCAGGCGGAAGAGCCGAAGCGGCATGAGCGGCTCGGGGACGCGCGACTCGATGAGGAGGAAGACGCCCAGGAGGACGCCTGCGACCGCCGAGCAGCCCGAGCGTCCGAGGCGTCCCCCACCCGACCTCGTTCCCGTTCACGATCGCGTAGACGGCAACCATCAGCGAGGCCGTGACGGTGACGGCGCCCGCGACGTCGAGCCGGCGTGGACGGCGCGAACCCGCGGCCGGCGGGCAGCACGAGCAGCGAGAAGACCACGACGGCGATGCCGATCGGGACGTTGACGAGGAAGATCCAGTTCCACGCGAGCGCGTCAGTGATGATCCCGCCGAGGAGGACGCCGATCGAACCTCCGCCTGCGGCGACGAATCCGAAGACGCCCATCGCCTTCGCCCGGTCGCGCGGGCTCGGTGAAGAGCGTGACGATGAGCGAGAGCGCGACCGCGGAGACGATTGCGCCGCCGACGCCCTGCACCGCGCGAGCGCCGATCAGCCATGCCTGCGAGCTGGCGAGCCCGCAGGCGAGCGATGCCCCCGTGAAGAGCGCGATCCCGGCGATGAACAGCCGCCGATGCCCGAAGAGGTCACCGAGCCGTCCGCCGAGCAGCAGGAAGCCGCCGAACGTCAGCAGGTAGGCGTTGACGACCCACGCGAGCGACGTCTCGGAGAAGTCGAGGTCCTCGCGGATGGACGGGAGCGCGACGCCCACGATCGTCACGTCGAGCACGATCATGAGGTCGCCGAGGCAGACGATCAGGAGTGCGAGCCAGCGGGAACGTGAGTCCAGGGAAGTCATGTCGGCTCCTTTCGCGGTCGTCGGTGTCTGGAGCTCAGACCTCCGACGACCGCAGAAGTCATCGTTTTACGACGTCGCCTCACTCGGCTCCGGACGCGGAGCAGGAGCACGCTCTTCGCCGTCGTGCGGCGGCTCGATCGTGATGTTCGGCAAGAGCTTGTCGAGCCAGCGCGGCATGTACCACGTCTTCTCGCCGATGAGCGTGAAGAAGGCCGGTATCAGCGTCATCTTCACGACCAACGCGTCCGTGAGGATCGCGACCGCAAGGAGCAGGCCGAACTCCTTCGAGACGCGCTCCGGCGTGAGGATGAACGCCGAGAAGACGGTGGCCATGATGATCGCCGCCGCCACGACGACGCGGCCGATCGCCGCGATGCCGTGCTCGACCGCGGCGCTCGTCTCAGGCCGTGGACGTGCTCCTCGCGAATCCGGCTCGTGAGGAACACCATGTAGTCCATCGACAGGCCGAAGAGGATCGCGAACGCGATCGGCGGCACGAACGTCTCGATCGGCCCCGTCTTGTCGAGACCCGTGAGGCCCAAGAGGTGACCCTCCTGGATCACGAGCGTGAGAACACCGAAGCCGATGAAGGCGGACAGGATCGTCGTGAACGCCGCCGTCAGCGAGACGACGATCGACCGGAACGCCATCGCCAGCACGATGAACGTGACGCCGACGACGTACAGGAGGAAGATCGGCAGCCGCTCCATGATGCGGTCGGCGATGTCGATGAACGCCGCGTTCAGACCGGAGACGTAGACCGCCGCGGAACTGCCTTCCGTCGCAGCCGGCACCACCTCGTCTCGGAGACGGTGGACGAGATCCGCCGTCGCCTCGTCCTGCGGTGCCGAGTCGGGAGTGACGAAGACGATCGCGACCGTCTTCGAGTCGTTGAACTGTGGCTCGCCGACCGACGCGACGTCGCCTTGCTCCCCGAGCGCCTGGACGCCCTCGAACACGCGCTGCGGGGCGTCTTCGTCGCCGTTGACGTCGACGACGATCGGGATCGGGCCGTTGAACCCGGGCCCGAAACCCTCCGCGAGCAGGTCGTACGCGCGGCGCGCCGTCTGCTGGGTCGGCTGCGTCCCCTGGTCGGATGCACCGAGGCGGACGAGCGCCGAGCCCGCAGCAAGCAGGAGGCCTGCCACGAGCAGGATCCAGAACACCGGCTTCGCGTGGGCGGTCACGAACCGCCCCCAGCGCGCGATCAGCGTCTTGTCGCGTGCGGCTTCGGAGTCGTCGATCGGCTTGAGGAACGGAACCTTGAGACGGTCGACCTTGTGCCCGAGCTTCGCCAGCACGGCGATGAGCAGCGAGTTCGCGATCAGCACCGTCGTCAGGACGCCGAGGGCGCCGCCGATCCCGAGCTTCGTCACGAAGTCGAGTCCGAAGAAGGCGAGACCGGTGACGGAGATCGCGACGGTGAGGCCGGCGAAGATGACCGCCCGCCCCGCGGACGAACCCGCCTCGGCCGCCGCGTCGCACGGTGGCAGACCCTCGTGGAGGTACTGACGGAACCGGGTGACGATGAACAACGAGTAGTCGATGCCCACGCCGATCCCGATCATCGACACGAGGATGGGCGTGATCGTGTTGATGGTCGTCAGTCCGGCGAGGATGAAGAGCAGGATGAACGCGGTGCCGACGGCGACGAGCGCGAGTGCGATCGGGATGGCCGTTGCGACGAACGTCCGGAAGACCAGCAGGAGGACGATGAACGCGGCCAGGAATCCGAGGAGCTCCTGCGTGCCCTGTTCGATCGGCGGGAACTCGGCGTCGCCGTTGAACTCGACGGTGATGCCTGCTGGTTCGACGGTCTCGCGCACCGCGTCCTGCACGGCGACCACCCGCGATCGGTCCGCGGTCTCGATGACGTCCGAGAACTGCGCCTCGGCGTACGCGATGCGCCCGTCCTCGGAGAAGGTCTGCTTGGAGAACGGGTCGCCGACGCTGTCGACGCCAACCTTGTCCCCGCTCGGAGCAAACTCCGACGTCTTGAGCTTCGCGACGGCGTCCTCGATCGCAGTCTCGCGCTCGGGAGTGTCGAGCCGCTCACCCTCCGGAGCCGCAAAGACGAGGTTCAGCACCGAGCCCTGCTCGGAGGCGAACTCCGCCTCGATCAGATCGGTCGCCCGCTGCGTGTCCGAGCCTGGGATCTCGAACTCGTCCTTCAGGCTGCCGCCGACGGTCGCGACGAGCAGGATGAGCAACGCAAGGATCGCCACCCAGCCGAGGACCACCGTCCACGTGTGGTTGGCGCACCAGCGCATCCAGCGGGCGAGCCCGCCGGTCGACAGTCGTTCGTGTGCTGCGAGACGGTCGTTCGTTTCGGACATCTGCTCCACACCCCCAGTTCTTGTTGCGGGCCGGTCCCGTCAGTCGGTGTTCCGGGTACGACCCGCCGGCGTCACGTAATTCATCTGTCGATTGCGTAAACCGGTCCCAACGCGAGTCGCACTCGATCTCTTCCCTGGGTGACCAACGGCCTGCCTAGGCTACTCGACGGCCTTCAGTACGCGTCCACCTCCCGCACGTTCTGCTCGAGCTCGCCGACCTGGGCTCGCAGCAGGGCGAGCGCCTCGCGGCGGTGGGCCAGTTGACGTCACTGGCAGCTGCGAGAAGCGTCACGGTTTCTCCTTCTCTTCACAAGGTGTTTCCAACACCGGCTCGTCGTCGTCCGGCGTCCGTGCCGCCTCGACCACGAGCTCGGGCGTCAGGTGGATTGCACAGGGAGACATGTGGACGAGCGGACGACTCAGACCGACCTGTCGCGCGAGCCGACTCACGCTCGAGCGATGAGTTCCGGACGTTCGCGGAGTCCGTTCAGGCAAATGCCGACATCAGGGCCGGACGAGGCCACCTTCGCCATTCGCGGCCCCATCACACGCGCAGACCTCCCCGGGCTCTGCGATCGCGTGTGCGCGCTTCTCGGTCAGAGCGGCGCGGCCGTCGTGTGCGACGTCGCCGGAGTCGCCCCCGACGCCGTAACGATCGACGCCCTCGCGCGCCTTCAGCTGGCGGCCTGCCGGCTCGGCTGCAGGGTCACGCTGCGCAACGCGTCACAGCCGCTGCTCGAACTGGTCGAGCTCGTGGGCCTCTCCGACGTACTCAGCGAGCGGCGTAGTCCAGCGGCAGGCCGAAGCGCGGGAACAGCCGCTCGACGTCGAGGAAGAAGGTGAACTCGACGAACCGGCCGTTCTCGATCTCGACGACCTGCAGCGCCCAGGGCTCGTAGCCCTCGCCCCCCGGCCTTGGCCGGTACTGCCCGAACGCGGGTGCGCCGTTCGCAGACGCCACCGGTATCACGCGCGAGTTGCGACACGTGGCGCCAGGCCCGAACCACCAGGTGAGGACGTCGTCGCGACCCGCCAGCCACAGGTCGTACGGCGGCATCGACTGGGTCGCATCCTCGTGGATGAGCGCCGTGAGCGCGTCCATGTCGTACTGCTCGAATGCGTCGACGTAGCGGCGGAGAAGGTCTTCGTCCGCGGCGTCGACGGAGGGCGCGGTCGTCGACGGCGTCAGTTCGCTCGCCTCGAGCGTCGCGCGGGCGCGCTGCAGCGCGCTGTTCACCGAGGCGACGCTCGTTTCCAGCAACTCCGCCACTTCCGAGGCCTTCCAGCGAAGTACCTCGCAGAGGATCAGGACGGCGCGTTGGCGCGCGGGCAGCTGCTGCAGGGCGGCCACGAACGCGAGACGCACCGACTCACGGCCGGCGACGATCTCTGCCGGGTCGCCGTCTCCGACGACGAGACCGTCGGGCATCGGCTCGATCCAGAGCTGGTCGGGCGTGCGCAGGTTCTCGACCACCGGCGCACCTGCGGGACCGAGGTCCATCGGCCGTGCGCGCCGCTTGCGGCTCTCGATCATGTCGAGGCAGACGTTCGTCGCGATGCGGTAGAGCCACGAGCGCAGCTCCGCGCGGCCCTCGAACCGGTCGATCGCGCGCCACGCGCGGATGAACGTCTCCTGCACGGCGTCCTCGGCGTCGACCGAGCCGAGCATGCGATAGCAGTAGCCGGTGAGCTCGACTCGGTACTCCTCGAACTGCTCCTCGAGCGTCGGGGCAGTGATGACCGAGGCCTTCGGCACGGGCTCCATCGTAGGCAGACGGGCTCACCCTGCGCGCGCGCTACGTGAGGTCCTCGGTCACGAGCATGTGCTCGCCGGTCCGCTCGATGCGCATGACGAGGCGCTCGTCCGGAGCCTGACCTCCTACTCGAACCAGACGACGGTTGCGAGCACGGCGTACGTCGCGACGAGCGCGAGCCCTTCGTACGCCGCGGCCTCGCCGTCGCCGGTGATCTGCCAGATCGCGAGCGCCGCGAACACGAGCGCGACGACGAGGACGAGCCCGGTGTTCGGCAGCCCGAACGTCAGGTGCGTGCTGAAGAGCATCGAGATCAGGACGAGTGCCGGATAGAGGAACGCCGCGATCTGGGCTACGGAGTTCTTGACGACGGAGATGGCGAGGTCGTAGCGCCGCTTCCAGGCGAGCTGGATGCCGACGACGTTCTCGACGGCGTTCCCTGCGATCGCCACGATCACGAGGCCGGTGAAGGCCTTCGAGATGCCGAGCTCCTCGGTCGCAGGATCGATGACGGCGACGAACCAGTCCGACGTGAACGCAGCCGCGACACCGGCCACTGCGAGGACGCCGACGCCGGCTCGGAACGCGATCGGCGGCGCGTGGCCCGCCTCGATCGCCGGCTCCGCGTCGCTTCGCAGGTAGTTCGCGATCCAGGCGCCGTACACGCAGAGGATCAGGATCGCGCCGACGACCGAGATCGTCTCGGCGTTGTCCGCTGCCCGGTCTCCGAGCGAGAGCGACGTCGAGATGATCGCGATCATGAACACGACGAGCATCAGCAGCATCGTCGTGTCGTTCGGCAGGCGGCGCTCGAAGCGCATGACGCCGTCCTCCGAGCGCACCGCGCCCGCGACGATCGCGAGCCCGAGCACGAGGAGGGCGTTCGCCAGCAGCGAGCCGAGGATCGAGGTCTGCGCGACGACGAGCTCGCCCGCGCGGAGCGCGAAGACGACGATGAAGAGCTCCGGCAGGTTCCCGAGCGTCGACTGGAGGACGCCGGTCGCGGCCGGGCCGAAGCGCGATGCGACGACCTCGGTGCCGACGCCGACCGTCCAGGCGAGGAGTGCGAGCGCCACGATCCCGACGACGAACTGCAGGACGGCGTTCGCGTCCGCGTAGTGGAGGACGCCGAGCGTCGCGGCGACCCCGAACGACGCAGCGATCCCGATCCACGTCCTCATCGGCGCGCCGAGACTATCGTCACGCCATGTCCCACTGGGACACCGTCCGCGAGATCGCCGCATCGCTCCCGGGCGCCGAGGAGTCGACGACGTACGGGAAGCCGGCGTTCAAGGTGAAGGGAAAGCTCTTCGTCTGGGTGAGCCCCGACGCTGCGGCGAACGACGCGCTCGCGGTGCGCGTCGATCCCGGCGAGCTCCCGCTCCTCCTCGAGTCGGCGCCCGACCGCTACTTCCAGACGCCGCACTACCACGGCGAGCCCATCGTGCTGATCCGCATGGACCGGATCGAGCCGCAGGAGCTCGGCGAGCGGATCGAGGACTCGTGGCTCCTGCGCGCGCCGAGGCGGCTCGTCGACGCGTTCGGCGCAGCAGGGAACTAGCCGTGGCCGACTGGGACGTCGTCCGCGAGCTCGCGCTCGCCCTCCCCGAGGTCGAGGCCTCGAGCTCGGGCCGCGTCGCGTTCAGCGTGCGCGGGAAGGGCTTCGCGTGGGAGGCGCGCGAGCGCGACGGCGGCGGACTCGCCGTCCGCGTCGAGCGCGACGAGAAGGAGCTCATCCTCGACTCGAATCCCGATGTCTACTTCACGAGCCCGCACTACACGGGCTTCCCGGCGGTGCAGATCAGGGTCGAGGCGATCGAGCGGGACGAGCTGTGGGAGCGCCTCGAGGATGCCTGGCTCATCCAGGCGCCGAAGAAGCTGTCAGCCGCATATATGGCCGAGAACGGCTAGGTCGCGTCGGCGACGAACGCTGCGATGTCAGCAGCGAACGCGTGGCGGCTCGACTCCCAGGCGTAGAACATGTGCCCCCCGCCGTAGTGCTGGACCGTGAGGCGGTCGGCCATCTGGGGGTCGAGCTTCATGAGGTTCCGCAGCCGGTCGCTCGCGTAGTACGGCGTGACGAGGTCGTACTGGCCGTGGGTGATGAAGGCCTTCATGTGCGGGTTGAGCGCCATCCCGTAGCGGAAGTCGTCCGTCGCCCCGGGCGGCGGCGCGAACGCGTGGCTCTCCGCGTCGTTCTTCCAGGAGGTGAAGACCTCGTACGAGAGGAGCGCGTACTCGCGGTCGGTCTCGACACCGATCTCCGAGCGGAGCATCCGGTTCACGGCCGCCGTGTACGCGGGGCTGATCCCCGACAGCGTCGGATCCGGCCACGAGAACTCGTCGCGGTCCGGGAACGGGTCGGTCGCCGTGATCGTCGTGTCGTAGAGCCCGAGCACCTTCCGCTCGTCGCGCAGGAGCTCACGCACGAACCGGAGGATCCCGACGCGGCCGTCCTCGCGGACGACGAGGTCCAACGGGAGCCCGAGGAGGTCGGCGAGCCGCGAGAGGATGCGCGTGCGCTCTTTCGCGGGAAGAGCAGCGCCTCGCGCCAGAAAGACGGCGTAGTCGCCGGTTGCAAACTCCTCGGCCTCGCGCAGCGCCTTCGCGAGCGACGTGCCCTTGCGGAACGCACGCGAGCGGCCGTGGTGGAGCGCCGCCGCGGCCATCGTCGGCACGCGGTCGATCCAGCTGAGCACGTCGTAGTCGGTCGCGGTGAGGCCGGTGATCTCGAGCGCCGGCGAGATGAGGATCGCGCCGCTCAGCCCGATGCCCGCCGCCTCCTGCAGCTGGCGCGCGAGACGTCCGACGCGGTAGCCGCCGTAGCTCTCGCCCGCGATGAAGATCGCCGAGCCCCAGCGGCCGTGCTCCGACAACCAGCGGCTCATGAACTCGCACAGCGACTCGAGGTCGCGCTTGTAGCCGAAGTACTCCTTCGGGTCGGGCGCGTTCTCGTCGGGCTTCCCACCGTCCTTCCCGTCGCCCGTCTTCTCCGGTTCGATCACCCGGCTGAACCCGGTGCCGACGGGGTCGACGAACACGAGGTCGGAGAAGGCGAGCCACGACGACTCGTTCTCGACGAGGCGGGGCGGCATCGCCGGCAGGGTCCCGTCCGGCGGAAAGTCGACGCGCTGCGGGCCGACCGCCCCCATGTGGAGATACGCGGACGCCGCGCCCGGGCCGCCGTTGAAGACGAACGTGACCGGACGATCTCCGTCCCCGTTCGCTGCGACGTACGAGACCGAGAAGATCTCGGCGGCGGGCTTCTCCTTCTTCCGCAGGACGGTCCACTTGCCCGCGACCGAATACTGGATCGCCTTTCTGCCCTTGCCCCACGTTCCCGTCGTCTCGGCCCCGGCAGGCGGCTCGTGATCCGGCTTCTTCCCGTTCTTCTCGGCGTTCGTCGTCTCGTCGCTCACGGGCGCGCAGGCTACCCGTTGTCCTCCGCAGCCGAGTGCGGACAACTCCCGATGCCCCGCTCGCCCGCGACTGCGAGGCTCTGATCGAACGAGGAGGTGACGAGATGAGCCAGATCGCCGTCGATACGCCCGAGCGTCGAGCCGTGTCGGTCCCGATACACGCCCCCGGATCCGCGTTTCTCGCGCTCATGGCCGGGCTCTGGGGCGCGTTCGTCACGCTACTCGCCGTGTCGCCGTCGACGCTCGACGACGCCTACGACTGGTTGCGCGGGCTCCCGATCGTGTGGGAGGTCCTGATGTGGCTCGTCACGCTGCCGTGGACGGTCGCGTACCTCGTGTACGAGGCGAGCTGGGAGCACTGGCTACGGGTCGCCGTCGTGGCGGTGATCGTGACCGTGCACCTGAGCGTGTGCGCGCCGCGGATACCGCGGCCCCGCGAGTAG
>CAWDSX010000029.1:0-44109 GCA_963805135.1 uncultured Gaiellaceae bacterium
ACATCCAGTGCGCCGCGCCGGGGTCACTTTCGTCGTTCGACGAACCGCAGGTGGGTTTCCCTTCCACGGGTCAACCGATTGCCTCTGACGGCGCCTCCACGACCTGTTTGTCGGTGACATCAACACCAACTCCGCCGGCACGTATCTCCTAACAGCGAAGGGCAGCACCGTTAGCCAGGGGACGCTGACGACTTCCACGAGTCGGACTGTGCGATTCGCAAGAACAGCACGGAATTAACCTGATCCGCGTCCTCTCGGACACGTTCAGGGAGGTGAGGAACAGTCCGTGGGCGCTGACAGCGGTCACCACCGTCGCCAGTGGCGACGTACTCAAGCTCTCGTGCGAGGCAGACCAGGAGGCGGACGGCGTTTCGATGGAAACGCGAAGATCGTCCGCGTCAAGATCGGAAGTTAGGACGTCTAGGTGCGGGGGCGGAACTGACCCCCGCATCCTGTCTGTACGGCGGAACGCAACAGTACTGGTCGATCTACCGCGACTACACTGTCGCAACGACCGACGAGCGGTTACGGTGGAGGCATGGCCGCCGAAGGCATCACGTGTGTTCGCTGCGACCGCCCGCGGACACCGCAGCAGGTCGTCGTCGTTGAGAAGACTAAGGGCGCGACGGTCTACGATGCGCGACGAGGACGAGTGCGACGTGTGCCAGCGCCAACAAGAAGCAGGCAGCGACCTGGCAGCGGTCGGCGTCGGGGCCCCGATAACGAGATCGCCGACGACTGCGGGTCCATCTCCGACCTGCTCGAAGGCGACAAGGAAGATAAGCGACTTCATCGAGCGCTGGCGCGAGTACGGACGCGCTCGACGAAACGGCGATTCGCGGGTGATCGAGGACGACGGGTGAGCGAAGGAACGCCTGATGACGTTCGAGTCTAACGGGGGTAGCAGGAGGCGCCCTGTGAATCCGATTCAGCCGCTCAGATTCGACTCTCGAGGAGCGCTCTCCCAGACAGTCGTTGTGCTCGATATGGCTATGCGCACTCGAACTCGAAGTCCGACTTTGAGGACACGAGCCTCCGTTCGCGTTCGAGGGTGAAGTGCACGGTGGTGAGAGCGAAGTCGTCGGTGGTTCCGTTCTCCCCAATACGAATCATGTTGGTGTTGTCGGTAAAGGTCAGTGTCCGTGTGGTCGACCCAAGGTCGCCACGAAGCTGCTGCGTCTGGTGAAACTACCCAACGAACCGAGCACCGCTGGCCGGATGCCCTCCAAGCGGGTTGCGTCGACGGTCAGTGCCGAGATGCGCCACCCCTTGCCGTCGACTTCCTCGCGACCAGGAGGTGGCTAATCGTCACCATGTCCACAGGCTCGCCTGTGCAGTTGTCGATCACGGTGCCCTGAGGGTGACGTGCTCGTTGATTGTCACCGCCGCGACAGCCTGGGACGCGAACGCCGCGAGACCAAGGCCAGCACAAACGACGTCATCAGAATCCGCCGCATGGACTTCGACCTCCTCAGTAGGACTTGATTACCAAGGGATCCTGCGCCGCAGTGCTAAGAACTCGCTCAACGCTCGACCACCATCCCCGGGGCGATCGCCAGGTCGGAAGATGCTTCGACTACCGACTAGTGCAAACGGCAGTGCAAACGAACGTTTTGCACACGGTGTCACGCGTTGAACACGAGGCGCGGGAGTAACGCGAATGTCTACCAAACCCCCGCTTGTGTTTCTCGTCACGCGACCCTGACAGATCGTCACAGGCGGTTCCTGTCTCGTAATAAGGGGTCACGGGTTCGAGTCCGGCATGGGCTCTGGTCGAGTTCCAGGGATTTCTCTTGTCCGACTAGAAGACACAGGCGAGGTCTACGGCGCCGCCCGCCCAGCAGGTGGCCGCGGCGGGCGGCGCAGATTGCCACACCTACTCGACGAAGCAGTACGAGTCGCTCGACGCATCCCCGCCTTGGAGGCGGGTCTGGTGGACCCGCAGACCACGGAAATCGTCGCCGTGGGGGAAGAACCGCGGGTCGACGGTCATCCCGCCGGCGTCTGTGTTCGCGTCGATGCGGGCCACCCAAGCGCCCACGCCCTCTGGGTAGAAGACGTCGTCCCAGCTGGCGTAGAGCGAGTTGGTGACGTACACGCGCCGGCCGTCCCGGCTCAGCTCGACCATCTGCGGCCCGCCGCTCAGGCCAAGGTCGGGAGCAGCGGGGTGCGGCGCGCGGCGGACGATGCCGCCCAGGCGTACCGAGCCGGCCTCTCTCGGGTTGTGCGGATCGCTGACGTCGTACTGCTTGAGCTCCCCGGTTCCAAAGCACGACACGTACAGCCAGCGGTCGTCGACGGAGAGGTCGATGTCGGTCACGAGCGGCGGCACCGCGCCGAATGGCTGAAGCGCGGGCGGGAGCTCGGAGGCATCGGCGGGCTCGGCGGGGATGGTGATCGCCTTCTTCGCCGCCCAGCGGCCGTCGTCGCGGTGCCACAGCCACACCGAGGCGGAGAGATCGGCGACGCTGATCACCACCCCGACGAAGCCCCAAGCCTTGCGCGGGTCGTGCGCCGGGCTCAGCTCGAGCACCATCTGGTGCTCGTCGCCGAGGTCGACGCGCTGGAGCAGCTTGCCCTCGGACAGGCTCCAGAAGTTGAGGTGGTGGCCGAACCGCCGCCCGAGCAGGTCCTCGGGGTTTAGCCCGGCCTCGATCATCGAGGGGGTCGCCCACTCAGAGGTGATGGCGACGTCGTCGTTGAGGTGCCACCACACGTCGTAGGCGAAGTGCTGCTCGCCCCGGTCGGTCTCCCAGGCGCCGGTGACCTCGAAGGTGTCGTGGTCGATGAGCGCCACGCCTCCCGGGCCGTCGGCGCCGTCGGCGCCGCCTAGGTTGGACATGAAGATGCCGCCGGGTCCGCAGTGGACGGTGTGCGGACGGGAGTAGCCGGCCTTGGCGGCGAGCTCCTCCGCCTCGATCGTGCGGACGACCTGCGGTTGCCGCGGGTCTGGCTTGGTATCGAGCACGTAGGTGCGCGACGACCGGAGGCCCGGCACGATCAGGTAACGGCGCTCGAGCGCGCCGTCGTGGGCATGGCCCTCGTGGCAGAGCGCGCTGGAGCAGGCGTTCCACCCGAAGTGGTGCAGTTCGTTGCCTCCGGTCGGCAGCTCCGTCCAGCCGACCACCTGGCCGTAGGTGGACGACGCGGCATCGCAGTCGACCACGGTCATCGCGTCGCGCTGCGTGCCGGCCGGGTCGAACGCCGCGACGTAGGCGAGCTCCTCAGGCGGCGCGGCGATGGCGGCGGCGGGCGACCGATAGAACGTGGGGTCCGTTACCTCGGGCACGGAACCTCCCCTCATCGGATCACTACTAGAGGACGGACTCTACAACGACGTGGGTTTGCGGCCGGCTCGCTGCAAGGGAGGCGGGCGGTGTAGGCGGCTCCTGAAGGTGGGTTCCAGGAGCGGCCCTTTCCCGCCCGCCACACACGCCTGCCAGTCCGACGCTGTCATCGGGTGGAGCGCGGCGGACGTGCGTTCCGTCTGGGGGAGATGACTCGGCTCGCCCGCCGCGAAGCGGCAACCCTCTCACGTCGAAGTGGGAACGAGCGCGAGAGGCGCTGACACGGCGACAGACGCGGCACAGCGTGCGCGCACGACTGCGCGATCGAGAACAGCTGCGGTGCGCGACTACAGCGTCGCGGTGAAGTACGCCACGACGAGCGAAACGAGGATGATCGCGGCTTCGATCACCTCTGGTTCCTCCCCAGGAACCGTCTCCTGAAAACGTCTTGGGCGCGGACTCTCGTCGAGCGCGCCCCGTCAGACGATCGCTGACGTCAGCTGTCGAAGTACGCGTCGTCGGCTCGCGCGCTCCGCTCGCCCGTGATCACGAACAGGAGCACGACGAAGACGTTGATGAGAAGCACGATCACGGCTGCGATCGCCAGGTACCACCAGATGCTCACGAGGGAGCCTTCGCAGCGTCGGTCGCATTCCCTTCGAGAATCGGCATGCTCCCGAGCAGCCGATCAACGGGAGGCGAGATGCAGATCACGCGAAGCACTGACACATCCATGGGGCCGGATGACTGGTTCACCGGCATTGTCTACCTCGACCCGGTCGCCACGCCGTCGGGATCGTCGCGGCTCAGCGCGACGAGCGTCCACTTCACGCCGGGCGCGCGGACGGCCTGGCACACACATCCGCACGGCCAGACGATCTACGTCGTCGAGGGCATCGGATTCGCCCAGCGGCGTGGCGGCCCGATCGAGGTGATCAGGCCGGGAGACCGCGTGTTCTTCGAGCCCGGTGAGGAGCACTGGCACGGCGCCTCGGCGACGCGCTTCATGACCCACATCGCGATGCTCCAGGTGGACGACGAGGGCGTGAACGCCACGTGGGGCGACCACGTCACGGACGAGGAGTACGCCGCCGCGCCGGCGATCGACGGCTAGGACGCCGCGACGAGCTCGGCCGGCTGGAACACGCCCCTGAGGCGTTCGATCGCCTCGGGCACGAGCCAGTAGTAGGCGAACGTCCCGCGGCGCTCCGACTCGACGAGACCGGCGTCGCGGAGGATTCGCAGGTGGTGCGAGACGGTCGGCTGGGAGAGCTCGAACGCCTCCGTGAGGTCGCAGACGCAGCACATCTCGCCCGAGGCGAGGCGGCTCACGATCGCCACCCGCGTCGGGTCGGCGAGTGCCTTGAAGACGGCGGCGAGGTCCTCGGCCGCGTCGGAGTCCATGGGCGGAAGGTCGGGACCGCAGCAGAGCGGCTGGAGGACGGGCAGGGTCTTCATTGACGATCGTCAATGTAGCACCTAGACTGGCTCATCGACGTTCTTCGATGAAAGGAGGAGCGATGGCCGACATCGTCACGTGTTGCGACGGCGGCGACTGCTGCGACGGCGACGACTGCTGCTAGCCGCCCGCGTCCACGTAGCGCGCGCCGAGGGCGTTCGCGAGCGTTCGGTGTGCGGGGCTCGTGCCGACCACGACCGAGCGCGCGGGATCGACCGAGTGCCGGCGCGCGAACTCGAGCACGAGACCCGGGAGCGGCGGCCGGCACCAGCACGTCGGTGGCCCTCCCGGGTGCGTGCAGACGGCCCATTCGGCGGGCGCCGGGAGCGAAGCGGCCAGAGCCTCGAGGTCACCGGACGGACCGTCGGGGCGCCAGTCGAAGACGAGGTGCGGCGCGTCCGCCTCGGTCGTCCCCGCGGCGAGGTGGCTGCACGGCCGGCCGCCGCGACGAACACGCCCGGTCGTCCGTCCCGTTCCGCCCGCGAGAACGGGACCCGCTCGATGCTGGCGAAGCCCTCGTCCGCCAGCGGCGGCTCGAGCTCACGCAGCGCGCGCATCTGCTGCGTCGGCGTGAGAACGCCGGGCTCCTTCCGGGCCGCGGCCTTGAGCTCGGGCGGCGAGAGCAGCCGGTCGAAGCGGTCGAGCAGCCGCTGGACGAGGTTGACCTGCGCGTCTGCGAGCGGCGTGTCGAGCCAGATGCAACGCACGGCGACGCCGTGGCGCGCCGCCGCGGCGACGACGTCGTTGCGCCACGCGCGGGAGAGGTACGTGTTGTCGAGGACGATGTCACGGCTGCCCGCGGCGAGGGTCTCGTCGAGCGCGCCCGCGAGCTGTCTGAGGGTTCCGCCGCGCTCGTCGCGATTGAGGCGCAGGTAGCCGCGCTCGACGTACGTCTCTGCGATGCGCGACTTCCCGGATCCCTGGATGCCCATGATCAGGACGACGTCACCTGTGCGCCGCGGCGCGGTCGCCCGCGGCACGGGCGTGCCCGAGTCGCTCGTACTCGCTCTCCGCGAGCTCGAGCGACGCGGCGCGGGCGGCGGAGCGGGCGGTCTCCGGGCGTCGGGCGCCCGGGATTGCGACGACATGCGGTCCGAGGCCGAGCAGCCACGCCAGGGCGACCTCGGCCTCCGTGGCGTCATGGGCTCGTGCGATCTCGCCGAGGGCCTGGTCCCTGCCGAGCCGAGCCGCGCGACGCGTTCCGCCGAGCGGGGAGTGGGCAACGAGCGCGATTCCCGCCTCTGCACAGCGGTCGACCAGGCCGGCTCGCAGGGCGGTGTCGTCGAACCGGCTCAGCGCGACCTGGACCGCGGCGATCGGCGCGTGCTCGCAGGCCTCGTCGAGCTGTGTTCGGTTCACGTTGCAGACGCCGACTCGCGCGACGAGGCCCTCGTCGACGAGCCGGGCCAGCGCACGCACGGACGTCCTCCACTCGACCCGCGGGTCCGGAGCGTGGAGCAGGTAGAGGTCGACGGGGAGGCCGTCGAGCGCCGCGAGGCTCGCCTCGCAGTCCGCGCGGATCGAACGCGCCCGGCCGTCCGGGATCCACCCGCCGTCCGTTCGCGCCATTCCGCCCTTCGTCACGAGGCGTGCGCCGGGGGTGTCCCCGAGCGCCCTGGCAAGCAGCGCCTCGTTCTCCTCGTACGCGTGCGCCGTGTCGAAGACGGTGATGCCTGCCTCGAGCGCGGCGGCGATCGTGGCGAGTGCGAGGTCCTCGTCGGACGGCAGGCGCATGCAGCCGAGCCCGACGCGGAGCTCGTCCGGGCCGAGCCAGTTCATCGCGACGGGCCGTGCTCGCGGACGAATGCCTCGAGCCGCCGGGCCTCGTCCTCGAGCTCGCGTCTCCAGACACGTGGCAGCGGGGCGAAGGGCCGTAGCCGCACGCGGCCGTCGTCGAGCGACCACGTGCCGGCGACGAAGCCGTCCACGAGGAACGTCGGCGAGACCTCGCCTCCCTGGATCACCGCCGACCGGTGCTCGTCCGCGACCACGCGACGCCGATCGTCGTGGCTGAGCACGAGGTTGTCGAAACGTGGGAGCAGTCGAGCGGGAGCACGAACGTCCGACGCCGGAACAGGCGCCCTCGGGAGGTCGTACAGCTCGCGGTCGTGCTCGTCGCGGAAGCGCCGTAGGTCGAGCCCAGCGAGTCCGCGGGCGACGACGCTCCGCGCGAAGCCCGTCCACTGCGCGATGTCCGCGCGCGAAGCCGGCCCGAAGCCGGCGAGGTAGCTGCGCACGAGGTTTGCGGCGGCGGCGTCTCCCTCGGCGCCGTCGGCGCCCAACCAGGTTCGTGCGGGAACGAACGTGCCGCCGGTCGTGTGCTCGCGCCAGACGGAGGACGAAGGGCCGTTGACGAGCCCGGCATAGGCGGCGAGGCCGTACCAGACGAGCCACGGCGCACGCTCCTCGATCCGGAGCTTCGGACGCCCGAGCAGGGCGAGCAGCTCGGGCCGCGATCTGGGCTTCTCGGCCGCGAAGGCTGCGAGGCGTACTCCATCCCTCGCGAAGTCCGCGTCCTCCCCCTGGGCGGCCAGCTGGCGCTGGAGCGCACGGATCCGGCTCTGGCGGTAGATGCCTGCGTAGGCGAGGTAGTCGGACGCGCTGACCAGGTGCAGCGTCGTCCGCATGAGCGTCGCCTTGACGACAGTCCGACGCGCGACGGCGCGGACGAGCTGGTCGGGAGTGAAGCCGTCGAGGCGCGTCCACAGGCCGAGGTACGGCGACGGCGGCCACTGCGCCTGCAGCCCTGCGGTGCGTTCGACGGCCTGCCTCACCGTGAGCCGGTGGCGGCGAAGGAGGAGCTGACGGGCGAGCGTCGCCCGGTTCAGCTCGCGCAACGTGAGCGTCCGCACGCAGGCATCTTGCGCGAGACGGCGAATCCGGACCGCCCCGATGCGCGTCTTGCTCGTCGTCCTCGTGTTCGCGTTCGCAGGGCTTCTCGCCGTGGACCTGCAGTCGTCGTCGGCGCCACGTGCGGCCGTCGCGACCCGGGCGCGCGCGATCCAGAGGCCGGCGCCGAAGACGGTCGAGGTCGCCTTCGTCAAGACCGGATGGATCGTCCGCGTCGAGCGGGTCGTCCCGAAGGGGATGACGCCGCAGGAGACGGCGCTGCGCGAGCTCACGCAGGGGCCGACGAAGGCCGAGCGCCGGCGGGGAATTCGTACCGCACTGTCCGACACGGCCAGGCTCCGCTCGCTGCGCCGGTCGCGGGACACATGGTTTGCGAGCTTCTCGCGCTCGACGTTCGGCGCAGGCTCCGCCGAGACGAAGCGCACGCGGCTCTGGCAGATCGCCGCGACACTGGCTCCGCTGGGCGAGCAGGAGTTCGTCGCCGTCGCGTCGGAGGGCCGCTTCCTCACGACGGCGCGGCTCGGCGTCCGCCCCGGGACGTGGCGGGCCGAGACGGGTGAGAAGGACTACGCGTACGTCGTCCGCGGCCTCCAGCTCCGCCTGAGCGCCCTCGGTTACCTCGACTCCTCCGACGCCACGGGGTCGACGGACTACCTCACCGAGCAGGCGCTCCTCGCCTTTCAGGGGTGGGAGGATCTCGACCGAACGGGCACCGTGACCGGCCAGACGCAGGTCGCGCTCTTCACCGCGTCGCGACCGAGGCCCGCCGCCCGCCGGCCGGGCAAGCGCATCGAGATCTCGCGCGACCGCGGCGTCCTGCTGATGGTCGAGGACGGCGAGGTCGTCCGCGCCGTGCACACGTCGACGGGCTCGTTCGACCGGACGCCCACGGGCGACTTCCGTGTCTACGTGAAGTCGCTCTACTCGTGGTCGGTGCCGTTCCACGTCTGGATGCCGTACGCGGCGTACTTCCACGGCGGCATCGCGACGCACCAGTCACCGGACGTGCCCTCGTATCCGGCGTCGCACGGCTGCGTACGGCTCCCGGAGGGCGAGGCCGAGCGCGTCTACCGCTTCGTCGACGTCGGCACCCCGGTCGCCGTTCGCTGACCGCCGCGTCCGGCCGGCGCACGGTCGCGGCTACTGGTGGTTCCCCATCTACCGCTGGACGGTCGGAGGCAAGCTCGTCCGCGCCGTCATGAGCGCGGGGCTCTCCGACGTGCTGCGGAAGGGGGCCGCGAAGAGCGGGCAGCAGGTGCGGTGCACGGTCACGCCGAGCGACGGGCGTCGTTCCGGGCGGACGGCCGCAGTGACCGCGACATCGCGCTAGCCGTCGGTCTTGGTCGCCGCGTCGTCGCCTCCGAGGAGCTGGAGCCCGAGCGGGCTGCCGTACTGCTCCTCGAGGCATTCGACGTGGGCTCCGACACCGCTGCGATCGTAACCGGCCTCGCGCCCGAGCTCCCGTGGCAGGATGAGCCCGCCGTGGAGACGATGCGCGCCATCCGCAAGCGCGAGGCGACGGCGGGTCTGACGCTCGAGGAGGTCCCCGTCCCGACGCCCTCGCCCGACGAGGTCCTCGTCCGGATCGAGGCCGCGTCGATCTGCGGGACCGACCTGCATATCAGCCGCTGGGACCAGTGGTCCTCCGAGCGCGTGCAGCCGCCGTTGACACTCGGCCACGAGCTGTGCGGGACGGTCGTCGCAACGGGGAGCGGGGTTCGGGACATCGAGGAGGGGGACTACGTCTCCGCCGAGAGCCACGTGACCTGCGGTGTCTGCTTCCACTGTCGAACGGGCAAGGCCCACATGTGCGAGCAGACGAAGATCCTCGGGGTCGACCGGGACGGCGGCTTCGCCGACTACGCAGCCATACCGGCTTCGGTGGTCTGGAAGAACGACCGCTCGAAGCTCCCGCCCGAGATCGCGTGCCTGCAGGAGCCGTTCGGCAACGCCGTGTTCGCGACGTCGACGCAGGATCTCGCGGGCCGTGCCGTCGCCGTGCTCGGCTGCGGCCCGGTCGGACTCTTCACGATCGCGATAGCCAAGGCGTTCGGATCCGGTCGGCTGTTCGCGTCCGACCACGTTCCGTTTCGAATGGAGCTCGCACGGAGGCTCGGTGCCGAGGCGGTCGTGAACGTCGACGAGGTCGAGGACGTCGCCGCGTGGTTCATCGAGCAGAACGAGGGGGTCGGCGTCGGGGTCGTTTTCGAGATGTCCGGAGCGCTGCGCGCGATCGAGGACGCCTTCGACGTCGTGCGTCATGGAGGGAACGTCGTCCTCTTCGGGATTCCCGCGCGTCCGGCGACCATCGACATCGCGGAGTCGCTGATCTTCAAGAACCTCACCGTCACCGCAGTCAACGGCCGCGAGATCTGGGAGACCTGGTACACGACGCGCTGGCTCCTCGAGCACGGCGTCGTCGATCTCCGCCCGCTCATCACCGCCGAGCTCCCGCTCGAGCGGTACGAAGAGGCGTTCGCGCTGCTCGAGTCGGGCGAAGCCTGCAAGATCGTCCTCCGACCGAACGGAGCATCGGCGTGACAGCCACTCTCGACCAGCAGCTCGGCGCGGAGCTCGACGGGCTTCGCGAGGCGCGAACGTACAAGCGGTTCCTCACGCTCCAGTCACCGCAAGGTCCCGTCGTCCAGATGGAGGGGCGGGGCGAGGTGATCGTCCTCTCCTCGAACAACTACCTCGGCCTCGCCGGACACCCCGAGGTCGTGCGCGCGGGCATCGAGGGGCTCGAGCGCTACGGCGCGGGCACGGCGTCGGTGCGGTTCATCTGCGGGACCTTCGAGCCGCACCTCGCGCTCGAGCGCGCGCTCGCGGACCTCTCCGGCACGGAGGCGGCGCTGACCTACGTCTCCTGCTGGAACGCGAACGAGGCGTGCATCCCGAGCCTCACCGACGAGACGACGGTGATCCTCACCGACGAGCTCAACCACGCGAGCCTGATCGACGCGATCCGGCTCTCGCGTCCGGGGTCGAAGGTCATCTACCCGCACTCGGACATGGTCGCGTTGCGGGAAGGGCTCGTCGCCGCTCCGCGCGAGGCGCGGAAGCTGATCGTCACCGACGGCGTCTTCTCCATGGAGGGCGACCTCGCAAAACTGCCCGAGATCGTCGAGCTCGCGCGCGAGTACGACGCGGTCGTGGTCGTGGACGACTCGCACGGTGTCGGCGTGCTGGGCGAGACCGGGCGCGGGACGGTCGAGCACTTCGGGCTCCTCGGAGAGGTCGACGTCATCACGGGCACGCTGGGGAAGGCGCTCGGAGGGGCGGCCGGCGGCTACGTCGCCGCGTCGGAGGAGGTCTGCGACGTCCTCGCCCAGCGCTCGCGGCCCCAGCTCTTCTCGAACGCGCTCCCCCCGACCGTCGCCTGCAGCGCCCTGCGCTCGATCGAGCTCATGCTCGAGCAGCCCGAGCTGCTCGCCCGGCTGCGCGAGAACACGCGCGTCTTCCGCGAGCTGCTCGTCGGGGCCGGCTACGCCCCGCTCGACGGCGAGGCCGCGATCGTCCCGATCATCATCGGCGAGACCGCCGAGGCGATGGCGCTGTCCGCGCGCCTCCTCGACGAGGGCGTCTTCGTGACCGGATTCGGCTTCCCGGTCGTGCCCGAGGGAACCGCGCGCGTCCGCGTGCAGGTGTCAGCCGCGCTCGAGCGCGAGCACCTCGAGCGCGCGATCGCGGCCTTCGAACGAGTGAAACCCCTTTAGGGGACGGAGAATCGGCGTCAGAGCCGCGAAGATGCGGCAATGGAAAACTGGCCTGTCAACCTCGTCGGACTCGGCCTGATCATCGCCGGGATCCTGTTTATGTACTTCCTGAACTTCGTCGGATACGTCATCGGCCTGCCGATGGTGCTCGGCGGGATCGTCGCGCTGTTCATGACGTACCGCCGCAGGAAGCTCGCAGCGCAGTAGCGAGGACCTACCGCCGCGAGGAGACGGCGACACGCCGGCGAACACACACGCCATGGCACCGAACATCATCGGGCTGGGTCTGATCGTGGCGGCCATCATCTTCATGATCATCGGCGGCTTGATCCTCTGGATTCTGGGGGTCATCTGCCTGATCGGTGGAGTGGGCGCCCTCTTCATGACCTGGCAGCGCAAGAGACGCGCAGCAGCCTGACGCTCGCGCGCGGCGGCTAGCGCTTCGTGAAGACGTAGTCGTTCGCGCGCGCCTGCATGTGGCAGCTCTGGCAGAACGACCCCTGCCCGATCACGGAGTAGCGTGAGCCGGAGAGGCCGAACTCGACGTACCGCCACTTACCGGCGGCCTTCCGCATGACCGCGACCTGGCTCGGGAGCCCGGTCTTGTCGCCCGTCTGCGCGACGGTCTTCACGACGACGGTGCCGTTCGGATACCTCGAGCCGACCTTCTTCTTGCTCGTGTAGACGTTCTTGACGCCGCTGTGGGCGCAGGGCGGGCCGCACTTCGTGAACGGCTTGCGGTTGATCCTGGGCCACTTCGCGTACCCGCTCGTGTACGAGGGGAGCCCGTCCGCGGAGCTGCTCGCGAGGGCGACGACTGCGAGGGACGCGACGGTTGCTATCGCTGCGACGACGGCGAAGATCCGGACCCGCACGAATCCATGATGCCCCACGTCGCTGCCGCAGTTCTGAACAGAACCTTGCGCAGCATGCCCACCGGTGGCAACACTCCCGGGACGGGAGAAACGGGTGAGCTCAGAGATTGCAACCAGCATCCCGAGGGAAGACGAGCGGCAGCGGGCTCTGCGGCGCCCTTGGCGAGCGCTTGCCGTCCAGCTGCTCGGTCCGCTGACGATCCTCGGCGGGCTCGTCTGGGCGGTCGCGCAGCCGTACCGGATCGTCCTCCTCGACCGCGCAGGACAGGGGATCTACGACTACCTCTTCCAGGCTCCACTGCTCGTCGTGCTCGTCGGCCTCGCCTTCACCTTCGTGATCGCCCCCGGCCTGGTCGAAGACCTCGAGTTCGAGGAGCTGCGTGATCCCGCGGCCTGAAACTGCTCACTGGATCGCTGCGGCGGTCTCTCTCCTCATCGGCCTCCTTCTCGTCTCCGAGGCGATCGTGGGCACCGAGGTGTTCCGCCGCCGCGCCTGGCGCGCATACCTCTTCCCAGCCGTCGTCGTCGCGTCGACCGTCGGGCTGTGGGTGATCACGGTCTTCTCGACCTTCTCGACGATGCACTTGCTCGCGCATGCAGTGTGGGCTCAGGTCGCGCTCGTGGCAGGCGCGGTCGAGCTGGCGCTCGTCCGCGGGAAGCTGCGGAGCCCGAATTGGTCGCTCGTTCCGGCCTTCGCGCTCCTGGCCTCGGGCTTCGCGTTCCTCGTGCACGAGCCGAACACGTGGCTCTACTCGCGGTCCGCATTCCTCCACCACGCGATCGGCTGGATGCTCGTCCTCTTCTCGATCTTCCCGCTCGGCCAGGCGCTGCGCCCGCGCCAGCTCGTATGGCGCGCCGGCTTCGCGCTGACGTTCGTCCTGCTCGCCGTGCTGCTGTTCGCCGACCGAGACGCGGCTCCGATCTTCGGGCGGTTCGGCGCGGGCGCAGGCCCGTGAGGCGCGGGCTCGTCGTTCTCGCCGTCGCGGCTGCCGCGCTGATCCTGCCCGGCAGCGCGCTCGCGCATGTCGTCCTCATCAGCTCGGAGCCGATCACGCAGTCGCGCGTCGACACGCCGCCGACGGAGATCCGGCTCCGCTTCAGCCAGGCCGTCACGATCACCTCGAACGCGGTGGAGGTGCTCGCGCCCGACGGAACCGTGCTCTCTGGCACCGCGCGGACGGAGGATGACGGATACGTGGTGGTAGCGCCGGTCTCCCGCCTCGTGGACGGGAAGGGCTACACCGTGCGCTGGCGCGTGATCGGCGAGGACGGGCACTCGCCTGCGGGCGTCTTCACGTTCGGCGTGGGAGTCGCCGCTCCGCCGCCGACCGAGGCCGTAGGCGCCTCGGGGACGACCTGGCGCGACGACGTCGCGCGCTGGGCGCTCTTCGGCGCGCTCGCGCTGCTGATCGGCCCGCTCGTCGTGCGGCTCCTGATCCTCCGCGGCGCGGTTCCGTCCGTGCTCGAGACCCGCTTCCACCTCGTCTCGGTCGTGGCCGCATTCCTGGTGATCGACGTCGGGATCGTCGCGTTCGTCTTGCGGGCGTCGAATGCGCTCCAGCTGCCGATCGCGGATCTCCCGTACGGCGATCTCCAACCGTTCGCCGAGAAGACCCGCTTCGGTGTCGCCTTCCTCGTCATGACCTTCGGGTTCGGGATCATCGCGGCGCTCCTCCTCGTCGGCTGGGTCTTCGACAGGCTCGAGCTTCGCTGGCCGGCACTCGCCATCGCGGTGGTGCTCGCCTCCGGGCTCTCGCTCTCGGGCCACCAGGCGACGGAGCCGAACGCCTCGTGGCTCGCCGAGCTCGCGGACTGGCTCCACCTCGTGGCCGCCTCGGTCTGGGTCGGCGGGGTCGCCGCCCTCGCGTTCTTCGTCTGGCCGCTCGCGCCGTCCCTGCGCCGAGAAGCGTTCCTCGGCTTCGCGCGGCTCGCCGTCCTTCTCGTGGCGGTGATGGTGCTGGCGGGCGCATACCTCGCGCTCGTCCGCCTTCCCGAGCTGAACGATCTGTGGGAGACGGTGTACGGCCGCCTGCTGCTGATGAAGGTCGCGATCGTCGGGCTCGCGCTGGTCTGGGGCGCCGTCCATCACTTCGTCGTTCGTCCCCGGCTCGAGGCGGGCGAGGAGCCCGACGTCCATCCGAGCCTCGTCGGTGAGGCGATCGTGGCGTTCTCGGTCCTGCTCGCGGCGGCGATCCTGACGAACGTCGCGCCTCCTCCGGTCGACTCGGCCGCGCCGACCACCGCCCGCTCGACGCGGTAGAACGTCCGCGTGGCGCACGACCACGATCACGGACGGGTGGAGAGCCGGCGCGCGCTCGGGATTGCCCTCGCGCTCACGCTCGCGTACACGGCGGTCGAGGTCGTTGGGGGCGTTGCGGCCGGGAGCCTCGCCCTGCTCGCGGATGCGGTGCACATGCTCTCCGACAACGTCGCGATCACGCTTGCGCTCGTCGCGGTGTGGCTCGCCGCGAAGCCGGCGACCGCCGAGCGCACCTACGGCTTCAAGCGCGCCGAGGTGCTGGCGGCGCTCGCGAACGGCGTGCTCCTCGTGGCGCTCGCGATCTGGATCTTCGTCGAAGCGATCATGCGCCTCCGCGACCCGGGTGACCCCCTCGGGCGGGTGGATGCTCGGGATCGCGCTCCTCGGCCTCGCCGTCAACGTCGTCGCCGGCTTCGTGCTCTCAGGCGCACGAGCGCATAGCCTCAACGTCGACGCGGCGTTCCGGCACGTCTTCGCCGACGTCCTCGGATCGGTCGGCGTTGCTGTTGCAGCGATCGTGATCCTCACGACGGGGTGGGTCCAGGCGGATCCGCTCGTGAGCATCTTCATCGCGCTGCTCGTGCTCGCGAGCGCCTGGTCGATCCTCCGCGACTCGACGGAGATCCTCCTCGAGTCGACTCCGCGCGATCTCGACGTCGACGCACTCGGCCGGCGGCTCGCCGGGGCGCCCGGGGTCGTCGAGGTGCACGACCTCCACGTCTGGACGATCACGTCCGGCTTCCCGGCGCTCTCCGCGCACGTGCTCGTTCGCCCCGGAGAGGACTGCCATGGCCGGCGTCGCGAGCTCGAGCGGCTCCTCCACGACGAGTTCGGGATCGAGCACACGACGCTGCAGGTCGACCACGCCGCCGACGGCGGCCTCGTCGAGTTGGCTCGCTTCGGCTAGGCGCTGAGCGCGAACACGTGCGCGTCGATCGGCGCGTAGTGCTCGTGGCTCTCCACGACCGGCGTGCAGTCGTCGAGCGGGATCTCGAGCTGCTCCGCGGCCGCGCTCGTCACGAGGGCGAAGCCGCCGCGTCCCGTGAGCTCCGGCGCGCTCGACTTGAGCAGGCGATGGACGATTACGACCTCAGGTCCGACGAGCTCGCGCTGGCCTGCGATCTCCTGCATCACGAACGGGCCGGCGTGCAGGACGAACTTGAGGTCGAGCGTCTCGATGTTCGCGCAGGCGTCGCACCAGCACGGCCAGATCTCCTTCGCCGACCCGACCTGCTGGCGAAAATGTCCGTAGCAGCCTGCGAAGCACACGAGGACGTCGCTCCCTTTGGGCACGGCGTCGCGATCCGTCGCAAACGCGAAGACCGCGTCGCCCTCGAGCTTCGACAGTGTGAAAGGCGGCACGAGCCCGCCGACGATCCCGTCCAGCAGGCGCGTGAGGATCGCGTACGCGTCCGGCACCGCCCCGTCCGCAAACGCGTCGCCCGCGTGCGCGGACGCCACGGACTGGAGGAACGCGGTGTAGCCGCTGATGTCTGCGAGGACGAGCGGGCCACCGGCGGCGGTCGGAGTGGCGGCGGTCACGGTCCTACGCTACTACCAGGACCGCCGAGCCCCGGAGGGCACCGCGGCGGAGACGGTCGAGCGCCTCGTTCGCATCCTCGAGCGGGAACGTCTCGACCTCGGCGCGCACGGGAATCGTCGGCGCGAGCGCGAGAAACTCCTCGCCGTCGGCACGCGTGAGGTTCGCGACCGAGCGGATCACGCGCTCGCCCCAGAGCGACTCGTACGGGAACGTGGGGATGTCGCTCATGTGGATCCCGGCGCACACGACCGACCCGCCCTTCCGTATGTGCCGCAGCGCGGCCGGAACGAGCTCTCCCACGGGGGCGAAGACGATGACCGCGTCGAGCTCTTCCGGTGGGCCGGCGGCCGCGTCACCCGACCACGTCGCGCCGAGCGAGCGCGCGAACTCCTGCGTCTCGTCGTCGCCCGCGCGTGTGCCGGCGTAGACGGTCCGGCCCTGGGCGACGGCGACCTGGCAGACGATGTGCGCCGAGGCGCCGAAGCCGTACAGGCCGATCTTCTCCGCGTCGCCCGCGAGGCGAAGGGATCGGAACCCGATGAGCCCGGCGCAGAGGAGCGGCGCGGCTTTGTCGTCCGCATAGGTTTCGGGGATCGGGAAGCAGAACCGCTCGTCCGCGACCGCGAGCTCTGCGTAGCCGCCGTCGACGTCGTACCCGGTGAAGCGAGCGCGGTCGCAGAGGTTCTCGGTTCCCGCGAGGCAGAAGCGGCACTCGCCGCACGTCCAGCCGAGCCAGGGGACGCCGACCCGCGAGCCGGGCTCGAAGCGGTCGCCGCCGGACACGACCTCGCCGACGATCTGATGTCCGGGCACGAGCGGGCGCCCCGGGTGCTCGAGGTCACCGTCGACGATGTGGAGGTCCGTGCGGCAGACGCCGCAGGCGCGGACACGCAGCAGGATCTGGCCGGGAGCGGCGACGGGGTCGGGGAGCTCCGTCGCGCGGAGCGGCGTGCGCGGTGCGTCGAGCACCAGCGCGCGCATCGCTACAGAACGAGGTCGGCGCGAACGGTGCCGGCGCGCTCGTGCCGGGCGACCACTCCGACGTTCGCGCCGGCGGGTGCCTCGACGACCCACTCGACCTTCGTCCGCTCGGCCGTCGAATGATCGGTCCCCCACCACATCACCTGCCGCCGCTCGACGCGGCCGCCGAGCTGTCCTGCCTCCTCGCGCTCCTTCCCGGTCGCGATGCGGGCGCCGTCGGGGAGCTCGAGCTCGACCTCGATCGGACGAACGGCCTTCCGCTCGAGCGCCTTCTCGGTGACGTTCGTCGGGAGCCAGCCCGCGTTCTCGAGGACGAGTCTCAGGCGAATGCGCCTTCGGCGACCGGCTCGGCGTCGAACGACCGGATCTCGAGCAGCGGCGAGACGAGCGCCAGATGGACGGCGAAGTCGGCGTGCGGTTTCACCTCCGCCTCGAGCTGCGACAGGGGCGGGTTGAACCAGAAGCGAACGAGGTCCCAGCCTCCGATCTCGACCGGACCGAGCTGCGGATGCTCGAACGGGTACCAGTCGACGTAGCCCTCGCCGAGCTCGTCGGCGACCTTCAGCACCGCGAGCTCGTCCTCTGCCGAGTGCTCGCGCAGCCACTCGATGAAGTGGTAGTCGGAGATCCCCGCCCGGCGTTGCGGGCTCCAGAACTCCGTGACCCACGCGTATGCGCCGAGGTGGTCGTAGATCCAGTCGACGTCGCCGCCCTTGATGACCTGCTTCGGGTGGTACTTGAAGTCGTGGAAGATCGAGATCGCGGGGTAGCCGGTGAGGCGCGTCGCCTCCTCGCCCATGAGGTTGAACGCGCGTAGGTCGGGGACGGGGAAGTCGTCGTCGGGATGTCCCGACCAGGGGCGGAGATGCACGCCCGAGAAGGTGTGGTAGCCGATGTACGAGGTGATGTTCCTGCGGGCGACGATCGCCTCGACGAGTGCGCGCACTTCGGGCTCCGAGGTGGGGAACGGTCCCGCTCCGAGCTGCTCCGCCTCGGGCGCCCAGTCCGCCGGCCAGTTGCGGTTCAGGTCGAGACCTTCGAGCGGCGGCGCGACCGGGATCGTCACGCCGTCCCAGTTCCGGATCGTGCCTTCCGGGAGCACGCGGTAGAAGTCGCCCTCGACGTCGTCGGCGGCACGCGGGACGAGGGCTCGCGTGTCGTCGGGGTGCGGCTTCCACGAGCCGTTGGGGTCGCGCATCCGCATGAAGAGGACACGCCCGTCGCCGTCGACGTCCTCGCGGTGCAGTCCGTCCTCGGGCTCCTCGCGCGGGTACGGCCGGACGCTCGAGCGCCGGAAGCGGCCGTCGGCGAGCCCGGCTTCGGCGCCGTCGGGGTTGACGCGCGGGACGACGTAGAAGGTCCGGGTGTCGACCGCATGGCGCACGCGCGCGTCGTCCGAGTGGAGCAGGTGGTCGAGGACGTTCAGCGCCGCCGTCGTCCCCGTGAACTCCATCGCGTGGATCTGCGCGTGGACGAAGACGGCAGGCTTCTCGTCCGGTGCGCCGGTCTCGGTGTTGGTCACCGTGCAGAGCCAGATGTCGCGCCCCTCGTACGAGTGCCCGATCGACTCGACCAAGAACAACCGGGGGTGCTCCGCGGCCCACGTCTCGAGCGTCTCCGTGAGCTCCGCGTACGTGTAGAAGCGGTCGAACCTGACGCGCATCCCGCGCGAGCCTAGTCCATCGTCGTCAGCGCGCGCGCAGGATCAGACGCCACGCGGCGGGCGTGATCGGTGTCACTCCGTCCCAGGCACCGAATGCCTGCGACCTCCACGAACCCGGCCTCGTGGAGCATCTCGACCCATTCCTTGACGGAGTAGACGTGAAGGGTGTAGGGGCGCTCGATCCGTTCCCCCTCGGGCGAGATGACGACCCGGTTGTCGGCGAGGGTCCCGGCCGCCCAGTCGAACGTTCGCTCCTCCAGGTAGAGCGAGCCGTCGGGGAGCTGCTGCCACGACTGTGGTACTCCGGCGCGAGCGAAGGCGTCTCGATGCGCGGTCTCGAGGACGAGCGGGCCGCCCGGGCGAACCACGCGACGGAGTTCCCCGAGCACGCCGACGTCCTCGTCGCGCTCGAGGTAGCCGAGCGAAGAGAACAGCGTGAGCACCGCGTCGAAGCTCGAGTCAGCAAAGGGCAGCTCGCGGTAGTCCCCTCTGATGAGGCGAGGCCACTCGGCGTCGCCACGCCGACGTTCCGCCTCCGCGAGCTGGCTCGGCGAGCGGTCGACTCCTGTCACGAGATAGCCGGCCTCCGCCAGCGGAACGGCATGTCGACCGAAGCCGCAGGGACAGTCGAGTATCTCCGAGCCGGGCTCGATCTCGGCGAGCTTCGCGGCTGCAAGTGCCTGCTCGCGGCTCTGCTCCTCCGTGGCGAGGTTGACGTACGTCTGGAGGTACGTCTCGTCGAAGACGGCGTCCCAATCCCCCATCTCCGGCAGGTTGGTCATCCCTCCGCAGATCCCGAATCTGCAGGAGCAGATTCGGGATCGCGACAACCCCTGAAGCGGCCGCTCGCGCGGCCGGCCGCGAGTAAGGACATGATTCGCGAGGCTGACATGGGACATCTCATGCGCGACCTCCTCGACTACCGCTCCGAGTTCCCGATCCTCGAGCATACGACGTACCTCGCGAGCCACACGCTCGGGCCGATGCCGCGCCGCGCGCCGGAGCGTCTGCAGGAGTTCGCGCGCATGTGGGCGGAGCGGGGGATCCGCGCATGGTCGGAGGGGTGGTGGCGGACGCCGATGGAGGTCGGCGACCAGATCGGGCGCATCGTCGGGGCCCCGGCCGGGTCGACGGTCATGCAGCAGAACGTCGCCATCGCTGAGGCGATCGCGCTGTCGTGCTTCCGTCCGGTCGATTCGACGAGGAACCGCGTGGTCTACGAGCGCGGGAACTTCCCGTCGGTGCGCTACCTGTACCAGGCGCAGCCCGACCTCGAGGTCGTGGTCTGCGAGGACGACGCGGAGATCGTCGAGCGGATCGACGAGCGCACGCTGCTCGTCCCGATCAGCCACGTCCTCTTCAAGGACTCGCTGCATCCAGGACGTCGAGCCGATCGTCCGCCGCGCGCACGAGGTCGGCGCGCACGTGATCCTCGACTGCTACCAGTCGGCCGGGATCGTCCCGGTCGACGTCACCGCGCTCGGCGTCGACTTCGCCGTCGGCGGCTCGGTGAAGTGGCTGTGCGGCGGCCCGGCGAACGGCTGGCTGTACGTGCGGCCCGACCTCGCCGAGCGGCTCGAGCCCACGTACGTCGGCTGGCAGGCGCACGCCCGTCCGTTCGCGTTCGAGGAGGACCTCGAGTACACGACCGGCGCCGCACGGTTCCTCACCGGCACGCCGAATCCCGCGGCGCACATGGCCGGGACCGCCGGCTACGACCTGATCGAGGAGATCGGTGTCGTCCGCATCCGCGAGAACTCGCTGCGCCAGACCGCGCTGCTCATCGACCTCGCGGACGCTGCGGGCTTCGAGGTGCACTCCGCGCGCGATCCGGCCCGGCGTGGCGGGGCGGTGATCGTGAACGTGCCGGACTCGGCTGCCGTGTACGCGGAGCTCGAGGCGCGCGGCATCCTCGGGGACTATCGCCCCGGAGCGGGCATCCGCCTCGGCCCGCACTTCTTCTCCACGGACGACGAGATCCGCTTCGCGGTCGAGCAGATCGCGGAGATCCTCGAGTCGGGCGCGTACGAAAGACACGTGGGCGCGGTCGCGCTGCACTGAGCTCTGCGCAAGACCGGAATCTGCAGAAGCAGACTCCGGTCGCACGTAGATCCCTGAAGGGGCCGCCTTGCGGCCGCTGTCGCCGCGCCGACTCATTGCCCGCTAGCGTTCGGCGTCGTAGCATCCGCGGCGATGTCCCTGCAAACGAGCGAGAAGTTCCTGCAGGAGATCGTCTCGACGGTCGCCTCGTCGATCGAGCTCGCCGACGTGCTGCCCGCGGTCGTGCGGCTCATGTCCGACGCGAGTGGCGTGCACGGGTGCTTCGTCTACCTCCTCGAGGACGGACGCCTCGTCATGCGGGCCGCGTCGCCGCCGTACGAGCGCCAGGCGGGGAAGGTCGCCTTCGAGCGCGGCGAGAGCCTCGCGTGGTGGGCCGTCGAGCACGACGAGCCCGCGTTCATCCGCGAGAATGCGCTGGCCGACCCGCGGGTCAAGTACGTCCCCGAGCTCGAGGAGGAGCGCTACCAGTCGCTCCTTGCCGTTCCGATCGTCGGACGCTCGGGCGAGGCGATCGGGGCGATCACCGCGCACACCGAGGCGCCGCGGGAGTTCACGGACGGCGAGGTGGACTTCATCGTCACCTCCGCCTCGCTGGTCGCGAGCGCGATCGAGAACGCGCGCCTCTACGAGGAGACTCGCCTCCGCGTCTCCGAGCTCGAGCAGCTGACGGAACTGGCCGAGGCGATCGCAAGTGCCGACGCGCTCGACGACCTCCTCGAGATGGTCGCGTCCGACACGCGCCGGCTGCTCGGTGCGCATGCGTGCCACCTGTACCTGCTCGACCCGGCCCGCGAGGAGCTCGACCTGCGGGCGAGCGATCCGGAGCCCGGTGGCGCTCGCAAAACGCTCGGCCTCGCCGAGCTCGGCCCCGAGCTGGCGCGCGGCGGCCGCAGCACGCGGCTCGCGATCCCGCTCGTTGCCACGGGCGAGCTCATCGGTCTGCTCGTCGCCGAGGGAAGCACCCGCGTCGAGCTCGGGCGCGCAGTCGCAAGCCAGGTCGCGGTCGGCATCAAGAAGGTCCAGGTCATCGAGCAACTCACGGAGAAGAACCTCATCAAGGACTTCCTCGAGGAGCTCGCCGGCGGCCGTCCGCGTGGCGACCTCGAGGGGCGCGCCGCGCGGCTCGGCTGCGATCTCGACCAGCCTCACGTCGTCCTCGTCGCCGAGCCGTGGAGCGACGCGCTCGCACGGTCGCTTCGGAGCGCGGCGCCCGGGTCGCTCTTCGACCATCGCGAGGACTCGCTGCGCGCCCTCGTCCGGCTGACGTCGTCCTCGGGCGAGTCGTTCGTCGAGCTGCTCAAGCGCATCCACGCCGAGCTCGGCGAGCCGGTGTCGATCGGAGTGTCGAGCGTCTGCCGCGGCCAGGCGTCGTACGCGGACGGATTCGCCGAGGCCCAGCAGGCGCTGATCGGCACCGTCGCGCTCTCCGGCGGGCCGTCCGTCCTCGCGTACGACGACCTCGGCGCGTACAAGTACCTCCTGCGTGTCGCGGTGGACGGAGGCGTTCGGGACGCGACCGTGGACGCGGTCGGAAAGCTCGCCGACTACGACGTCCTGCGCGGCGCACAGCTCGTCGCGACGCTCGAGGAATTCCTGCGGCGGCACGGATCGATCAGCGCGACGTCGGAGGCGCTGTACGTCCATCCGAACACGTTGCGCCAGCGCCTGCGGCGGATCGGCGAGCTGTCGGGCCTCGACCTCCGGCGCGACGACTGGCTCGCCATCGAGATCGCCGTGAAGATGGTGCGGCTGCAGCAGGCCCTCGGGGCGGCCAGAGCTCCGTAGTGCGCAGATCGAAGCTCCGCGGCGCGGAGCTTCGATCGCGCGAAGATCCCTGAAGGCGGGCGCTGCGCGCCCGCTGTCGTGGTGTGGAGCTACCAGCCATGTGGTCGTCGAGAAGGTGTGCAACCCGCACCTTCATTCGCGATCCGCATCGCTGGTAGGGCTATTCACCCGACGTCAGAGGAGGAGCTTCCATGGGTGGGACCGGATCGGCCGACGCGATCTGGGAGGACATGCAGACGCGCGGCGTCGAGTTCGTGTTCGCGCAGTTCGTCGACATGTACGCGCGGCCGAGCGCGAAGCTCGTGCCGGTTGGCTCGCGCGAGGCGTTCGACGGACTCCTCGAGGACGGCGCGGGGTTCGCCGGGTTCGCAGCCGGAGAGATCGGCCAGATGCCGAGCGACCCGGACATCGCCGCGATTCCCGATCTGGAGAGCTACACGCCCGTTCCCTGGCAGCAGAACCTCGCCCGCTTCGCGTGCGACGTGACGGTCGAGGGGGAGGAGTGGCCGTACTGCCCGCGCACGATCCTGCGCCGGGTGACGGCGAACGCGAAGGACAAGGGCTTCGAGTTCAAGATGGGCCTCGAGCTCGAGTACTTCCTCGTGCGGCAGCTCGAGGACGGATCGATCGAGATCGCCGATCCGTACGACACGCTCGAGAAGCCTTGCTACGACATCGCCGGCCTCACCCGCAGGTACGACCATCTGACGACCGTCTCGCGCTTCTGCAACAACCTCGGGTGGGGCAACTACGCAAACGACCACGAGGACGCGAACGGTCAGTTCGAGCAGAACTTCACGTACTCGGACGCGCTCACCTCGTGCGATCGCGCGATCTTCTTCCGCTACATGGTCCACACGCTCGCGGAGCAGGGCGGGATGATCGCGACGTTCATGCCCAAGCCGTTCACGCAGCTGACGGGCAACGGGTGCCACTTCCACATGTCGCTCTGGGACGGCGACACGAACCTGTTCCTGGACGAGGGCGATCCGCGCGGGCTCGGGCTCTCCGAGACCGCGTACCACTTCATCGGCGGCCTCAAGAAGCACGCGCGTGCGTACAGCGGGCTCACGGCGCCGACGGTGAACTCGTACAAGCGGCTCAAGCTGGGCTCGACCACGAGCGGCGCGACCTGGTCGCCGGTGTGGATCTCGTACGGCTACAACAACCGCACGCAGATGCTCCGTATCCCCGGGCCCGGTCGCATCGAGGATCGCACGATCGACGGCTCCTGCAATCCGTACCTCGCCGCGGCTGCGGTGCTGTCGGCCGGTCTCGACGGGATCGAGAACGGCCTCGACGCAGGCGAGCCGAACTCGGACAACCTGTACGACTTCTCCTACGAGGAGCTGACCGGCCGCGGCCTCAGCGCCCTGCCTGCGAATCTCCTCGAGGCGATCGGCGAGCTCGAGGCCGACGACGTCCTTCGCTCGGCGTTCGGGCGCGGTCGGGACGAGGACTACCTCGACTACTACGCGCGCACGAAGCGCGACGAGTGGTTCCGCTACCACGAGCAGGTCACGCCCTGGGAGATCCGCGAGTACCTGACCCGCTTCTAGGAGGTATGGAGAAAAGCTCCATGTCCAAAGGCGGAAATACGTGACATCCGCCGGATATCTATGGAGATACTGACTACATGTGCGGAATCGTCGGACTCTTCGCGAAGTCGTCCGAGATCGAGGGGCGCCTCGGCGAGCACCTGGCGGCGATGCTCGTCCAGATGTCGAGCCGAGGCCCGGACTCGGCGGGCGTCGCCGTCTACCGGAGCCCGGCTCCGAACGGCTCGAGCAAGCTGACCCTCTACTCGGCGGACGACCACGAGCGCTGGGGCACTGTGCGGGACGGTCTCTGCGACGCGTTCGGGACGTGCGCCGAGCCGTCCGTGCGCGCGAGCCACGCCGTCTTCGTCGTGGACGCCGATGCGGCGGATGCCGAGCGGTGGGTGCGCGCCAACCGGCCGGACCTGCGCGTGATGAGCGCCGGCCGCGTCATCGAGATCTACAAGGAGACGGGCCTACCCGAGGAGTTCGCGCGGGCGTTCTCGCTCGAGGACTTCCAGGGCACGCATGCTCTCGGCCACACGCGCATGGCGACGGAGAGCCGCGTGACGACAGAAGGCTCTCATCCCTTCTCGACGGGCTTCGACCTCTGCCTCGTCCACAACGGCTCGCTCTCGAACCACAACCGTCTGCGCGAGAGCCTCCGGCGCGAGGGCATCGAGTTCCAGACGGAGAACGACACCGAGGTCGCCGCCGGCTATCTCGCCTGGCGCCTGCGCGAGGGAGCGAGCCTCGAGCAGGCTCTCGAGGGCTGTCTCGACGACCTCGACGGCTTCTACACCTTCGCGGTCGGCACGGCTGACGGCTTCGCAGTGCTCCGCGACCCGATCGCGTGCAAGCCGGCCGTGCTGGCGGAGACCGACGAGTGGGTCGCGATGTCGTCCGAGTGGCGTGCGATCGCCGTGCTGCCGGGCGCTGCCGACGCCCGGGCGTGGGAGCCGGAGCCTGGCGTCGTGTACGCCTGGGAGAAGGCCCTCGTCTGATGGCCGTCGCCGAGCGGGCGCACGCCGCGGTGGAGGTCGTCGACCTCGAGACGACCTCTCTTCGGGAGCTCAACCAGCGTCTACACGATCTCGCGTCCGGCGCCGGGCCCCGGCACTGGCGCGTGGTCAATCCGAGCGGCGCGCACGCCGTCGCCTGTGGACTCGACGCCGACGTCGAGGTCGAGATCGACGGCCACGTCGGCTACTACTGCGCGGGGATGAACAAGCTCGCGACCGTGCGTGTGCACGGGAACGCGAGCACCGGGATCGCCGAGAACATGATGTCGGGCCGCGTCGAGGTCGACGGCAACGTGAGCCAGTCCGCGGGGGCGACCGGGCGGGGAGGGCTCCTCGTCGTCCACGGAAACGCGTCGTCGCGCTGCGGCATCTCGATGAAGGGCATCGACGTCGTGGTCGGGGGCTCGGTCGGGCACATGAGCGCGTTCATGGCGCAAACCGGCTGTCTCGTCGTGTGTGGCGACGCGGGAGAGGCGCTCGGCGACTCGATCTACGAGGCGCGCCTCTACGTTCGCGGTGACGTCGTGAGCCTCGGTGCCGACTGCATCGAGAAGGAGATGCGCGACGAGCACCTCGCGCAGGTGCGCGACCTGCTCGGCGCCGCCGGCATCGACGCGAATCCCGCCGACTTCCGCCGCTACGGCTCGGCGCGGCAGCTCTACACGTTCAAGATCGACAACGCGGGCGCCTACTGATGTCCGCGACGGAGCAGCGCCCCTGGAATCTGCGCGAGTCGTACCTCTTCGACCGCACGGTCATCGCCGAGATCCAGCGGGCCGCCGCGGAGGGCATCTACGACATCCGCGGGTTCGGCGCGAAGCGACGGCTGCCGCACTTCGACGACCTCCTCTTCCTCGGCGCCTCCATCTCCCGCTACCCGCTCGAGGGCTACCGGGAGAAGTGCGCGACCGACGTCGTGCTGGGGACGCGCTTCGCGAAGAAGCCGCTCGAACTGAAGATCCCGATCACGATCGCCGGGATGAGCTTCGGCGCGCTCTCGGCGCCGGCGAAGGAGGCGCTCGGCCGCGGGGCGACCGAGGTCGGCACGTCGACGACGACGGGCGACGGCGGCATGACCCCCGAGGAGCGCGAGCACTCGAAGACGCTCGTCTACCAGCTCCTTCCCTCGCGCTACGGGATGAACCCGGACGACCTGCGCAAGGCCGACGCGATCGAGGTCGTCGTCGGGCAGGGGGCGAAGCCGGGCGGCGGCGGGATGCTCCTCGGGCACAAGATCTCCGACCGCGTCGCCGAGATGCGCTCGCTCCCGAAGGGGATCGACCAGCGCTCGGCCTCGCGGCATCCCGACTGGACCGGTCCGGACGACCTCGAGATCAAGATCACCGAGCTTCGCGAGATCACCGACTGGGAGAAGCCGATCTTCGTGAAGGTCGGCGCGACACGGACGTACTACGACGTCCAGCTCGCCGTGAAGGCGGGCGCGGACGTGATCGTCGTCGACGGCATGCAGGGCGGAACGGCCGCCACCCAGGACGTCTTCATCGAGCACGTCGGAATCCCCACGCTCCCGGCGACGCGCATCGCGGCCGACGCGCTCCAGGAGCTCGGCCTGCATCGGCAGGTGCAGCTGATCGTCTCCGGCGGGATCCGAAGCGGGGCGGACGTCGCGAAGGCGCTCGCGCTCGGGGCCGATGCCGTGTCGATCGGCACCGCCGCGCTCGTCGCGATGGGCGACAACGCGCCGGAGCACGACGAGGACTACCGCGAGATCGGGAGCGCCGCCGGCTTCTACGACGACTACCAGGCGGGGCTCGACCCGGCCGGCATCTCGACCCAAGACGACGGGCTCGCAGCGCGGTTCGATCCCGTGCTCGGCGGGCGGCGCGTCGCCAACTTCCTGCGCGTCCTCACGCTCGAGACGCAGACGCTCGCGCGCGCGTGCGGCAAGTCGCACGTCCACAACCTCGAGCCGGAGGACCTCGTCGCGCTCACGGTCGAAGCGGCGGCGATGGCGAAGGTGCCGCTGGCGGGCACCGACTGGATCCCGGGCTCGAGCGTCTAGTCGCCCTCGTGCGCCAGAAGAATCGTCCAGCGCTCGACCCTGGTGATGGTCAGCATCCCGTTCCTCGCCCACGGATCCTCGGCGAAGCGCGTGCGCAGAGCCTCCTCGGAGGACGCGTCGACGACGTGGAACGCCTCCTTCCCGCCGGCGAGCGGGCCGCCGAGGAGGATGAGGCCGTCGTCGACGAGCGAGTTCATGAAGTGCGCGTGCTCGGTCCACTCGACCTGCTCGCGCATGTCCTTCGACCAGTCCCACGGCCCGCCGCGCTCGACACGGACGATGAACAGCTCCTGACCTTCGGGCACGCTCGGCATCAGACGAGCCCCGAGTAGCAGTCCCGGAGGTACGTGTCCCGTGCGGCCTTGTCGCGCGGGGACAGGAGGTAGCGCGTCCACGCCTCGCGCTCGTGCGCCACGGCACCGAGCTCCCAGACGCAGAAGGTCGGACGATGCGCGCCGTCGATCGGCCACGGGCGGAACAGGACGTCGCTCTCGCCGTCCTTCGCCCAGACCGTCTCCCACAGTTCGTTCTCGTTCCGCCACGAGCACACGAGGAGGAAGTAGAAGTCTTCGCCGCAGCGGTGGAGGATGACGAAGCCCAGCTCGCCGAGTGCCCCGAGCTCGTCTCCGCGAGCGGCGTCGCGCAGGCAACGCCGGGCGACGGCCCGAATGGCGAGCGGCACCGGGGCCTCGTCGGGAGCGACGTCGTACCACTTGAGGATCGTGTCGCCGAGAGCCAGGCTCGGCTCCGCATTGGCGAACTTCTCGGCGTGGCGGTAGTCGTCCGCGACGCTCGTCTGCTCGAGTGCGCTCATGACCGGTTCTCCCGGGCATGAGCGGGGAGGGGTGTGGGGAACCGGGAGGTTCCCCACGCTCTCGGGAAGGAGGGGGCTCGTGTGGGAAACCTGGGTCCCCCACGAGCTCGAGCCATAGGCGAGAGGTGCTCATGCAGCCACCTGCAAAGCTCGCTTGAAGTCCATGATCCAGTTCGTCTCCCAGGTCTCGCCGCCGTCGTCGGAGAACGCCTGTTCCCAGCGCGGTGTGGGCGTGTCGACGGCCGACCACGTGAACCGCACGCGGATCGGGCGTCCCTCGAACGTGTCGTCGCCCTCGAAGATGCCGACGCCATCCGAGAACGAGCCGAGCACGGGAGGGTCGAGCAGACCGGGCCGCCGGCTGTCCGCCCAGTAGATCGACCACAGGCCCGTCTCTGCGTCGAAGAAGCGGAAGGACATTCCGACGAAGCCTCCGGCGTAGTCGGTGCAGAAGACGTCCTCGTTGCCGAGGCCACCGGGAAGTGGCCTCGCCGCGACCTTCGACTCGAACTCGTCCCAGTCGTTCGACTCGGCCAGACGCTGCGCGAGACGCTGGTTGTGGACGTCCCACCTGCCCATCCAGAAGTCGAAGTCCGTGGACGTCGCACGTTCTCTCACTGCTGCGGTCACGTCGTACCCCCAGTCGTCGCCAACGACTCCGACGCTATCGCGGAAATAGGGCGTATCAAGCCCTCTATCTGTGCTCTACTCCCATTCGTGCTCACGCCGACGGCAAGGCTTCTCGAGTTCCTCGAGCTCCTCCAGGCGAAACCCCTGATCACGGGCCGCGAGATCGCCGATCAGCTCGAGATCGACCCGCGAACGGTCCGTCGCTACGTCGAGGCGCTCCAGAACCTCGGGATTCCGGTCGAGGGGCAGCGAGGCGTCGGAGGTGGGTATCGCATCCGGCCGGGTTACCGGCTGCCGCCTCTGATGCTCACCGACGACGAGGCGGTGGCCGTCGCGCTCGGCGTCCAGGCGGCTGGGAGACTCGGGCTGTCGGGCTCCGAGGAGGCCGTCGACGGAGCGCTCGCGAAGATCCACCGCGTCCTGCCGGACGGTCTGCGCCGCCGCGTGGAGGCGCTGGAGTCGACACTCGACTTCACCACCCGCGCGACGAGGGCGGCGCCGGTGACGGGGAACACGGTGCTCGTGCTGGCCGAGGCGATCCGCCGGCGGCATCGCATCCGGGTCACGTATCGGGCGTTCTCGGGCGACGAGACGCGGCGTGAGCTGAGCCCGCACGGACTCGTCGTCCACTCGGGCCGCTGGTACCTCGCCGCGTACGACCACCTGCGCGACGACCTCCGGACGTTCCGCGTCGACAGGATGCTGCGCCTGCGCGTGACCAGCGAGACGGCGGACGACCGCCCCGAGGGCTTCGACCCGGTCGCATACGTGCGCACGTCGCTCGCACGCGTGCCGTGGGGATGGGAGGTCGAGGTCGTGCTCGAGCTACCGGTGGACGAGGCGCTGCGGCGTGTCCCTGCGACGCTGGCCGAGCTGGCCGACGAGGACGGCGTGACGGTGCTCCGCATGCGTGCCGACTCGCTCGACTGGGCGGCGACCGTTCTCGCCGGCCTCGGCTGTGGCTTCAGCATCCGTGGACCGGACGAGCTGCGCGCGAGCGTGCGCGCGCTCGGCGAGCGGCTGGCGCTGGCGAGCTCGGCTTAGTTTCGTTCGAGCGCGTACCGCGTGAAGAGGTGCGAGCCGTGACGTCTCACGCTCAGAAGCCGTGCCTCCGTCGCCGCAGGGACGAGATCGGCTCCCTGGACGAGCGAATACCGCGTTCCCGGCCCGGCGTCGCCGACGAGGAGCGGCGACGAGGTGAGGAAGAGCTCGTCGACGAGTCTTGCGTCGAGGAGCCCGCCGAACGTGTGCGGGCCGGCCTCGCTGAGGATCTTCCGGTGCCCGCGATCGTGGAGCGCGGCGACGACCAGGCGGAGGTCGATGGCTTCCTCGTCGGCGAGGGCGAGGACGGTCGTGGTCTCCGGCACGGTGGCTGTGAGCCGCGCAGCGCCCGCGGTACTCGTCAGCACGAGCGCACCCGCCGCGAGCAGAGGATGTTCGGGGTCGATCGACCCGCTGCCGGTGAGCACCGCGACCTCGGGCGCGGCTGGGAGGCCGTGGGCCTCGCGGAGCGCCGCGTACTCGCCGGCGGCGGGCGGGTAGATCGCGTCCGCGCGCCACGTGCCGCGCGGGCTCGCGCGCAGGACGCCTGATCCGATGAGCACCGCGTCGGCGTACGCGCGGAGCAGTCCCATGACGAAGCGGTCGGCGTCGTTGTCGCCTGCGATGAACGTGTTCGAGTTGCGCAGCGTCGGGATCGAGACGATGCCGTCGAGCGACGCCACGAAGTTCGCGTAGAGACACGTATCCGCGAGCCCGAGGTCGCCGTCGTAGAGACGCGCGAGCTCGACAGGCAGCGATGCGACCGGCAGCGAGTCGACCTCGAAGAGGCGCTCGAGTGGATCGAACGGCGCGGCCACTCAGCCGTTCCAGCCGAGCTCGCGCGACACCGTCGCAGCGCGATCGAGGAGCAGCGGCAGAGCTGTCTCGACAGCCTCGTCGTCGAAACGCTCGCTCGGCCCCTGGAGCGCGACGACGGCTTCGAGCTCGCCGCGCGCGGAGCGGATCGGCGCCGCGATGGCAGTGAGCCCGGGCTCGCGCTCGCCCACCGCCTGCGCGTAGCCGCGGATCCGTACCTGCTCGACCTCGGCCGCGAGGACCTGTCGGTCGGTGATCGTGCGTGTCGTATACGCCTTGAACGGCCCGTCGGGGAGCTCGCGGCCGGAGAACGCGAGCATCACCTTGCCCGCAGACGTCGCGTGCGCGATCGACGGCCGGCCGAGACGCGACACGGGCTGGATCTGGTGCGCTCCGGGAACGAAGTCGACGGTGATCGCGTCGTCGTCGCCGGGTACGGAGAGCGTTGCCGTCTCGCCCGTCGCCTCGACGAGCGCGACGAGGTGCGGCCGCGCGACCTCGCGCACGTCGAGCCGCGCGAGCACGGAGTTCGCGAGGTGGATGAGGCGGATGCCGAGCCGGTAACGGCCGGTCGCGTCGACGCGCTCGACAAGGCCCGAGGCCGCGAGCGTCCCGAGCTGTCGCGACACCGTGCTCGGCGTCATTCCCGTGCGCCGTGCCACCTCGTTCGTGCCGAGCTCGCCCCCGTCTGCAAGGGTGTCGAGGACCGTGATCGCACGCTCGGCAGCGCCAATTCGACGGGTGGACGGTTGACGAGTGCGCGACATCGGTGTAGGTTCGTTGCGGATTCTGGCACAGTATTGCTCAAGGTGCAATTAGCTCCGGTTACGACAGGCGTGCGAGTAGACGCTCAGACAGCGGCTGCGAAGCAGCTGCCTTCAGGGGTCTCCGCGCGATCGGAATCTGCATTCCCAGATTCCGATCGGCCGCGAGGTATCTGAGTGTCGTTCCTCCTCGCCTGCCCCTACTGCGGTCCGCGCCCGGTGGACGAATACGCGTACTTCGGCGAGGTCACGACGCGGCCGACGGGGTCCCCGAGCCTGCGTGAGCTGACCGACTACGTGTACTTCCGCGACAACGTCGCGGGCGTCCAGCGCGAGTGGTGGCAGCACCGCGCGGGGTGCGGCGAGTGGTTCCTCGCCGAGCGCGACACGCGGACGAACGAGGTACTCGAGGTGATCCGCCCGGATCCGAGGAAGCCGGCGTGAGACTCGACGCGCGAGCGGGCGAACGGATCGACCGCGGGAAGGCGGTCTCCTTCACGTTCGCAGGCTGGAAGGTCACCGGCTTCGAGGGCGACACGATCGCGTCGGCCGCGTTCGCGGCCGGAAAGCGCGTCTTCTCACGCTCGTTCAAGTACCACCGTCCGCGCGGCCTCCTCTGCTGCTCGGGTCATTGCCCGAACTGCCAGATGACCGTCGATGGAGTCCCGAACGTCCGCGTCTGCACCGAGCCGATCCGTGAGGGCGCTGTGGTCGAGGGGCAGAACGTGCGCTGGTCGCTCGACTTCGACTTCATGTCGCTCACGGACAAGATCGGCGGGCCGTTCACGCCGGTCGGCTTCTACTACCGGACGTTCATCCGCCCGCGCGCGGCCTGGCCGCTGTACGAGAAGTTCCTGCGCGGCGCGGCGGGACTCGGATAGCTCGATCCGCACGCCGGTCACTCGCGCCGCTACGACACCGAGCACCGGCGGGCGCGTGTCCTCGTCGTGGGCGGGGGCGAGGCAGGACGCGCCGCCGCGCTCGACGCCGCGAAAGCGGGTCCCGGGGTCGTCCTCGTCGAGGAGGACGTGCGGCACGCCGATCTCGAACTCCCAGGCGTCGAGGTGCTCGCACCTGCGCGTGCGCTCGGGATCTGGGAGGGGGGTCTCGTCCCGGTCGACGCCGGCACGGTTCTCTACCGGTTCCGCGCAGAGAAGATCGTCGTCGCGACCGGCGCGACGGAGCAGCCCGTCGTGTTCTCCGGGAACGACCTCGTCGGAGTGATGCTCCCCGACGGCGTTCGCCGTCTCGTCCGGGACTACTCGATCAAGCCGGGCGAGCGTGCGGTCGTCGTCGGAGCCGACGACGACGCGCTGTCGATCGCGGCCGAGCTCGAGGAGATCGGCATCGAGGTCGTGAAGGTCGTCGACCTGCGGGACGCTCGACCGCGTGAGCTCGCAGCTCAGGGCGGAAAGGGCCGCGTGCGCCGCCTCGTGCTCGACGGCGAGAGCTATCGCCTGCGATCTGCTCGTCGCGTCGGGCGGCCGGCAGCCGGCGTACTCGCTACTGGCCCAGGCGGGTGCGCGCGTCGAGTACGACGACGCTCTCGGCGTCTTCGTCCCGACCGAGCTTCCCGACGGCGTCGAGGCGGTCGGCAGCGTGACCGGCGAGGGCTTGTCGAAGGTCGCGCCGGAGCCGACCTACCCCGGCAAGGGGAAGTGCTTCGTCTGCGTCTGTGAGGACGTCACGACGAAGGACATGAAGCGCGCGATCGGCGAGGGCTTCGACTCGATCGAGCTCGCAAAGCGCTACACGACGGCGACCATGGGCCCCTGCCAGGGCAAGCTCTGCCACCTCCCGAGCATCCGCGTGTACGCGCAGGAGACCCGGATGTACGAGTCGGCCATCGGGACGACGACTGCGCGGCCGCCGTGGGCGCCGGTCGAGCTCGGGCTGCTGGCGGGCCGCGACCTGACGCCGGCGCGCCGAGGCTCGATCCACTGGCGCCACGAGGAGGCGGGAGCGACGATCCAGTGGGCCGGGCCGTGGAAGCGCCCGTACGCATATGGCGAGAGGCCGGAGGACGAGGTGCGCGCGGTCCACGAGTCGCTCGGCGTCATCGACGTCTCGACGCTGGGCAAGCTCCTCGTCGAAGGGCCCGACGCGGTCGCGCTCCTCGAGCGGCTCTATCCGAACCGCTTCGGCGACATGAAGCCCGGCCGTATCCGCTACGGCGTCCTCACCTCGGACGGCGGGCGGATCATGGACGACGGCACGATCGCGCGGCTCGCCGACGACCTCTACTACGTGACGACCACGTCGACCGGCGCCGACGCCGTGACCGCATGGTTCGAGTGGTGGAACGCCGTCTGGGGCTACGAGGCCGAGATCGTCAACGTGACCGGCGCGCTCGCGGCCGTGAACCTCGCCGGGCCTCGGTCGCGCGACGCGCTCGGCCGCCTCGTCGAGGATCCGGACGACGTCGCCGCCGACGCCTTCAAGTACCTCGACGCGAAGCACCTCGACGTCGCGGGCGTCCCGACCCTCGCTCTTCGGATCGGCTTCGTGGGCGAGCTCGGGTACGAGCTCCACTTCCCGAGTCCGGCCGGAGAGCACCTCTGGGACGCGCTGGTCGCCGAGGGCGCACGGCCGTTCGGCCTCGAGCCGCAGCGCGTGCTCAGGCTGGAGAAGGGTCACATCATCGTCGGGCAGGACACCGACTCCGAGTCGAACCTCTACTCCGCGGGCATGTCCTGGCTGCCGAAGATGGACAAGGACGACTTCGTCGGGAAGTTCGCGCTCGAGCACTTCGCCCAACGCGACGAGAAGGAGAAGCTCGTCGGCTTCACCATGGAGGAGAGCTTCGTCCCGGCCGAGGGCGCCCAGATCGTCATCGAGGGCATGCCCGTGGGGCGCGTGACCAGCGCGCGCCGGAGCGACGCGGTCGGCTCGATCATCGGGCTCGCCTGGGTGCCGACCGACCGATCGCAGCCCGGGACGCGCGTCGAGATCGTCATCGACCGGCTGCGGCGCGGGGCGAAGATCACCCACGGCGCGTTCTACGACACCTCAGGGGAGCGGATGCGGTCGTGACGCTCTCGTTCCTCTCTCCGTCGCGCTGCGCCGAGGGGACGGTTACGTCGCCGCTTCGGCGCGCGCTCGAAGGCGCCGACCCCGACGTCGTCCGCGACCTCTCGCTCGAAGGCATCGTCGAGATCCGTGGCGATCTCGACGCAGTCGTTCCGGTCCTCGGCGAGGAACTCCTCCGGCTCTCGCCGCGACGTGGGTTCCTCTTCACCGCCGCCGATCCGGGCGAGGCCGCCGAGCGGGTGCGAGCGGCCGGCGCGCTCGCGTACGACGCAACCGCCGCGTACGCGGGGATCGCGATCGCGAACGAGCAGATCATGCGCCGTCTGACCGACCTCGATCTCGAGCGGATCCCGACTGCGGGGCCGTTCGCACACGTGACCGCACTCTTCCGCAGGGACGCGGACGGCTGGTTCCGCGTCTACGTGCACCAGGAGCTCGGGCACTACGTCGCCGAGGCCGTGCTCGACGCGATCGCCGGTCTGGGAGGCTCGGAATGGCACTGACCGAGATCTTCTTCCCGAAGCGGATGTGGCGCGCGCGACCGGAGCTCAAGCGCCGCTACGAGGTCGTCATCGTCGGCGGCGGCTCCCACGGTCTTGCAACGGCGTACTACCTCGCGAAGAGCCACGGGATCACGGACGTCGCGATCCTCGAGAAGTCGTACATCGGCTCGGGCGCCTCCGGCCGGAACACGACGATCATCCGCTCGAACTACCGAACGCCCGAGGGCGCGGCCTTCTACGGCGAGAGCGTGCGACTGTACGAAGGCCTCTCGGACAAGCTCGACTTCAACCTCATGTTCTCCCAGCACGGGCACCTGACGCTCGCGCACTCGGACCGGGCGATGATCACGATGCAGGAGCGCGCCGAGGTCAATCAGCTCCTCGGGATCAGGTCGAGCGTCATCGACCCGCCTCGAATCGCCGAGCTGTGTCCCGAGCTCGACCTCTCGCAGCGCCCCTCGTACCCGATCGTCGGAGCGCTCTACCACCCACCGGGCGGGATCATCCGGCACGACGCGGTCGTCTGGGGTTTCGCGCGTGCCGCCGACCGTCGCGGTGTCGAGATCCATCAGAACACCGAGGTCGTGGGCTTCGAGCGGAGCGGCGACCGCATCACTGCGGTCGAGACGTCGCGGGGTCGTGTGGAGTGTGGTCAGGTGGTCAGCGCGACGGCGGGCTGGTCGTCGCTCGTCGGCCGGCTCGTCGGGCTGCGACTCCCGATCACGACCCACATCCTCCAGGCGTTCGTGACCGAGCCGGTGAAGCCGTTCCTCGACGTCGTCCTCGTCTCGTCGCAGCTTCACGTCTACGTGTCGCAGACGGATCGCGGCGAGTTCCTCATCGGCGCCGAGATCGAGCCGTACACGACCTACAAGTCGACCGGGACGCTCTCGTTCCTCGAGTACTCGGCCGGTCATGCGATCGAGCTCCTGCCGCAGCTCGAGCGGACGAAGGTGCTCCGCACGTGGACGGGCCTGTGCGACCTCTCGCCCGACTACAGCCCCATCCTCGGCAAGACCGAGATCGACAACTTCCACGTCTCGACCGGTTGGGGGACGTACGGCTTCAAGGCCGCTCCCATCGTCGGCGTGACGCTCGCCGAGCTCGTCGCGAGCGGGAAGACGCCGGATCTCATCGCGCCCTTCGCGATGGAGCGCTTCCACACCGACACCCTGGTCTCCGAGCTGGCCGCCGCCGCCGTCAGCCACTGAAAGGATCGCGATGTCTACGACGATGCCCTCCAGCCTCGAGATCGCCCAGGCCGCGACGCTCCGCCCGATCGGCGACGTCGCCGACGAGCTGGGGCTCCTCGGCGAGGAGGTCGAGCCGTACGGGCGGTACAAGGCGAAGGTCGACCTGTCGGTCATCGATCGGCTCGCCGAGCGGCCCGACGCGAAGCTCATCAACGTCACCGCGATCACGCCGACGCCTGCCGGGGAGGGGAAGACGACGACGTCCGTGTCGCTCACGCAGGGCCTCGGCAAGCTCGGCCGCAGTCCGGTCCTGTGTCTCCGCGAGGCGTCGCTCGGGCCGGTCTTCGGCGTGAAGGGCGGCGCTGCCGGTGGCGGCTACGCGCAGGTCGTCCCGATGGAGGACCTGAACCTGCACTTCACCGGCGACCTGCACGCGATCACCGCCGCGAACAACCTGCTCGCGGCGATGATCGACGCCCACCTGCACCACGGCAACGCGTCGGGGCTCGACCCGCTCGCCGTCTCCTGGCGCCGGTGCATGGACATGAACGACCGCAACCTCCGGAACGTCGTGACGGGACTCGGCGGCCGCGCGCACGGCGCGCCGCGCGAGACCGGGTTCGACATCACGGCCGCGAGCGAGATCATGGGCCTCGTCGCCGTCGCTCGCGATCTCGCCGACCTGCGCGAGCGACTCGGGCGGATCACGGTCGGCCAGACGTACGAGGGCGAGCCGGTGACCGCGGACGACATCAAGGCCGCGGGCGCGATGGCCGTGATCCTGAAGGACGCGATCAAGCCGAACCTCGTCCAGACCCTCGAGGGCCAGCCCGCGTTCGTCCACTGCGGCCCGTTCGCGAACATCGCCCACGGCAACAACTCGCTCGTCGCCGACCGGGTCGGGCTGAAGCTCGGCGACTACGTGATCACCGAGTCCGGCTTCGCGTCGGACATGGGGATGGAGAAGTTCTTCGACATCACCTGCCGGATGGGCGATCTGCGCCCGAGCGCCGTCGTCCTCGTCGCGACCGTCAGGGCGCTGAAGCACCACGGCGGCGACCTCGAGGGCGGCGCGGCCGAGATCGAGGCCGGCGCCGCCAACCTCGCACGCCACATCGGGATCATCAACGGGTTCGGCCTGCAGGCCGTCGTCGGCGTGAACAAGTTCCCGACGGACACGCGCCGAGGAGCTCGAGCTCGTCAGGCGGCTCGCGACCGAGGCCGGCGCCTACGCGGCGGAGATCAACACCGCCTTCGAGCACGGCGGCGACGGTGCGACCGCGCTCGCCGAAGCCGCCGTCGCGGCTGCGGACGAGGCGAACTCCTTCGACTTCGCATACACGCTCGACGCGCCGATCGAGGAGAAGATCCGCCTGATCGCGACGCGGGTCTACGGCGCGGACGGCGTCGAACTGCTTCCGGTGGCGAAGAAGAAGGCCGCGGACTGGGCGGGCACCGAGCTCGCACGGCTCCCGATCTGCATGGCGAAGACGCACCTCTCGCTGTCGCACGACCCAGCGCTCAAGAACGCGCCGACCGGCTTCACGGTGACGGTTCGCGACCTGCGGCCGTACACGGGCGCGGGCTGGATCGTCGCGCTGTGCGGCGACATGATGACGATGCCCGGCCTCGGGAAGACGCCCGCGGCCTTCGCGATCGACATCGACGAGATCGGGGAGACGGTCGGGCTGTTCTGAGCGAGGTCTAGTGGCAGATCAGCACGTCGCAGTGGGCCATTCGCTGCACCGACTCGCTGACGCTGTGCCCGAGCATCCGCTCGACCTGGCTCGGCTCGCGCGTCCCGATGACGATGAGTCCCGCGTCGTGCGTTTCGGCGGCCTCGACGATGGCCGACGCGATGTCGCCGATCGCCTCGACGAGCTCCGCCTCAACTCCCTGCTCGCGAAGCAACGCGGCCGCCTTTTGGAGCTCGGCGCCAGGCTCCATGCTCAGGGGCGGTGCCTACGGCCACCGGCGTGACGCTCGTCACGACGAGCTTCGCGTCGTAGAGCGTCGCGAGCTGCGCTGCGCGTTCGAGCGCCCGATTTGAGGCATCGGTGTCGTTGTACGCGAGAAGGATGTTCATCGATCCTCCCTGGTCGCCAGTCGCCGTCGATGGTCGTCGAGCTCTTGACCCGCTGACCAGAAGATGCGCGCGCGCCGCACGGGTCTCTACCGAGCCTCCGCGCGTGCCTGATCGGCGTCGTCCAGACCGAGCGAGCGCAGAGGCTCGCGCCAGTCGGATGGCGCTCCTGCAGGACGGGCACACGCGGAACATCGAGCCCTTGAGAGCGGGATGGTCGACCTCGGCACCGGGGGTAGCTCGAGCCGCGCCCAGGCGGCGCCGGAAATGAGGCCGTCGGCCTGCTTCCGGCTACAGATTGCGCAGTGGAGGTAGAGCAGCCAAGCGTTCTTAGATCTACCCCCACGGGCCGATGAACGCGCCGTCGAAGTCGGTGAGCAGGATGATCGACGACGATCACCGTGCACACGAGCGAGAGAGCGATCATGAACGGCGCGACCCACGCGACCTCCTTCTGCAGCGGCGGGAAGTCGATCTGCTTCTCGGCCACGTCGCTCCTCTCTAGTCCCCGGCGCTCGTCGTCGCGGGCGCGCGGTCGAAGGCGCCGGACGCACGCAGCGCCGCGGCCTGGGTCTCGAGCTTGCGCTTCTCCATGACGACCCAGCCGACGATCGAGGCGACCATGAGGATGCAGCCGAGCACGGTCATGATGTACGTGCCGGTGGAGTTGGCACCACCGAACGTCCAGAAGTCGGTGACGGTATCGCTCCACTCGTCGTACGGGAAGCTGTCGAACATCGCTCCTCCTTACGCCTCGACCTTGGCAGGTGCGGCGCCGTTCGTGGTCGCCCTGTACGCCTCGAGCAGGACCGCGCCGGCTTCGACCTCCTCGCCGTCGGGCATGACGATGACCTCCGGCACCCGCTCGAACTCGGGGAAGAAGTCCTGCTGGAACTCGGCGAGATCCAGGCCCTCGAGCTCCACCTCCGGCGGGACGCGCAGCAGGTTCAGCTTCTTGAGGATCCAGCTCAGGAAGTAGCCCGGGCAGGAACGCGAGCGGCAGGAACGCCATCATGCCCATCAGCTGGCCGCCGAAGGACACGGGGATGTTGTTGATGCCCGTCGGGTAGCCGCCGCAGAAGATCCCGACGAGGAAGACGCCGTAGAACCCGGAGAAGCCGTGCACCGCGACCGCCCCGACGGCGTCGTCGACGCGCCAGCCCTTCTCGATGTAGCCGCCGACCCAGACGGCGAGCATGCCGCCGGTCGCCGAGAGGAGATACGCGAGGGACGGGTGGTACACGTCCGCGCCCGCCGAGACGGAGATGACGCCGGCGAGGCCGCCGGACAGCGTCCAGAACGGGTCGCCCTTGCTCGCGAACCAGCCGCCGGTGAAGCCGCCCGCGAAGCCGAACGTGATCACCATCGCGATCGCACCGAGCGTCGTCGGCGAGAGGTAGATGTTGAGCCAGCCCGGGAACGCCGTCGACTGGATGAAGAGACACGCGGCGTAGAACCCGTAGAAGCCGGTGAAGATCAGCATCAGCCCCATCAGCGTCATGTGCGTGTTGTGGGGTCTGAAGGCTCGCGCGCGGCCCATCACGTCGTACTTGCCGATGCGTGGGCCGAGGTTGAGGAGCACTCCTAAGGTGAACGCACCAGCCACGCCGTGCACGACGAGCGAGGCGATCGCGTCGTGGAAGCCGAACCGCGTGGTCAGCCAGCCGCCGCCGCTCCAGCCCCAGGCGGCGTCCATGATCCACACGACCGAGCCGAGCGCGACCGCGAGGATGAGGTACGCCGAGAGCCGGACGCGCTCGATGAGCGCTCCCGACATGATCGACGCGGTCGTCCAGGAGAAGAGGAGGAACGCGAGGAAGAAGACGAGGCTCAGGTGGCCCGTGAGGTTGCTCTCCATGTTCGGGCCCATCCCGGAGCTCCAGGGCGCGGTCAACCCGCAGAAGCCGGGAACCGCATCGGGGCTCGCGTGGCCGTTCTTCGGCCAGCCCTCCTCGAAGCAGCCGTAGATGTACCAGCCGAAGTAGTAGAACGTCGGCGTGACGACGGCGATGGTGAGGATGTTCTTCATCGCCGTCGACATCACGTTCTTGCGACGTGCGACGCCCGCCTCGTACGCCATGAAGCCGACGTGGATCAGCCACATGATCACGACGGTCCAGTAGTAGAAGGTCTCCGTCATGATCAAGGAGTCGAGGTCGAGCTGCTGCTTGACCTCCTCGATCGTGGGCGCCTCTTGGGCGAGCAACGACAAGACCGACGAAAGCATCCGCGTCCTCCTCAGGCCGCACGTGCTGGGCCGGTCAAACCTACGAGACCGCTCTCGCGTCGCTTCCATGTGGGCCGCAGCGCCTGCGTTGGGCGCCGTCGTTATGGAGGTTTGCTACATCCGCCCGCTACGGCGCAACCATGCCGGTGTTCGCGTTGACGAGGACGACCTCGGTGTGCACGATCTCGGCCGCTCTCGTTCTCTTTCGCGAAGTTGACGGCCCAGTAGTACACCGGCGGCACTCCCTGCGGGAGGTACTTCACCTGGTACGTCGACGGCTCGAAGTCGATCTCCTTCTGCGCGATCGCGACGGCCTCGTCCTGGCTGATCCGTGTTCTGCTGGCGCGCGCAGCTCTTCGTCGAGACGAACGCGACGAAGAGGACGGCGAGAAGCGCTGCGACCCGGAACGCCCAGCCGGTCGCGGAGATCGCGCGCCGGCTTCGCCGCGGCCTTATGCCCGTTCGAGCTTGTACCGTCGGTAGACACGGTAGGCCCTGAGGAACAGGTAGCCGATGAAGTTCGTCATGAAGACGAGCAGGAGCCACCAGAACCACCAGACGTAGTGCGGGCGCCACTCGAGGAGCTCGACGACGGTCAGCCACATCACGACGGCGAGCGCGAGGAGCAGCGGCCACGGCACCCAGCCGAGCAGGATGAAGATCAGCACGCGGTCATCGTATGGCGCTCCGACACGGGCTGTCATGCGAGCGGCACGCCGAGCGTCCGACAGTCCGCGTGCAAGAGAATCGCCGGGTGTCGACGAAGGACATCATCTTCACGCTCGGCGTCATGCTCGTCGCCGGACTCGTCTGCCAGCTCGTCGCCGACACGATTCGCGCGCCGCGGATGCTCGTGCTCCTCCTCGGCGGGACGCTGCTCGGGCCGTCGGTCAGCGGACGTCATCGACGTGCCGCTCGACTCGACCGGGCGCCGAGCTCCTGCTGACGCTCGGCGTGTCGTTCATCCTCTTCTTCGGCGGGCTGCAGCTCTCGGTCGGCGTGCTTGAGTCGCGTCGCCGTCGGGCTCGGGCTCCTCGCCGTGCCGGGCGTGGTCGTCACGGCGCTCGTCACCGGCACGGTCGCCGTCGATCGCCTTCGATCTCCCGTTCTCGACGGGGCTCCTCATCGGCGCAGTCGTGGCGCCGACCGATCCGGCGATCCTGATCCCGCTCTTCGACCGCATCGGGATCCGACAGAAGATCGAGCAGACGGCGATCGCCGAGTCGGCGCTCAACGACGCGACCGGGGCGGTCCTGGCGCTCGTCCTCGCCGGCGTCGTCGCGAGCGGCGACGCCTCGGTTGCCGAGCCGGTCTTCGACTTCCTCACCGATCTCGGCATCTCGACCGTGCTCGGGATCGCGTTCGGCGTCGTGCTGTCGCTCGTCGTCTCCGACCGCCGCGCCGGCGTGTGGAAGGAGTCGGCGGCGATCGCAGTCGTCGCAGTCGTCGCGGTCGGGTACTTCTCGACCGACTCGGCGGGAGGGAGCGGCTACCTCGGGGCGTTCCTCGCCGGGCTCATCGTCGGGAACATGGACCGCTTCCGGCTCGGGATGCACACGGAGCACGAGCGGGACATGCGCTCGCTCGTCGGAGACGATCACCGAGGTCGTCGTGATCCTCGTCTTCATCACGCTGGGCGCGAACCTGCCGTGGAGCGACATCTGGGACAACCTCGTGCCCGGCGCTCGTCGTGGTCGTGATCGGGCTCATCCTCCTCGCGCGCCCGCTCACGGTGCTGCTCTGCCTCGGGAGCCGATCGCCGCGGCGGTGGACGCGGGAGGAGATGGTGTTCCTCGGCTGGACGCGCGAGACCGGCGTCGTCGCGGCGGCGCTCGCCGGGCTGATGGTCGCGCGCGACATCCCGAACGCCGAGCTGATCGTGACGACGGTCGCCGTCGCGATCGTCGTGACGCTGGCGCTGCAGACGACCACGAAGGTGTGGCTCGGCCGCCGGCTCGGGCTCGAGGAGAAGGACTAGTTAGGACCACGGGTACGGCGAGCTCGAGACCGGGTGCAGGTCGCCGGTCGCGAAGCGCTCGAAGCGGAACGGGTAGAGGAGTCGCGAGTGGTCGCCGAGCAGGACGGCCGCGACCTCGCGTCCGACGCCGATCATCTTGTACCCGTGGTTCGAGTCGAAGATCCCGTAGACGTTCGGCCGTACGTAGTCGAAGACGGGGAAGTTGTCCGCCGTGAACGCGCCGACACCGCCCGAGCGCGCCATCTTGTACTGCGCGCGGCAGCCTTCGAAGCGACTCATCGAGTGCGAGAGCGCGGCGCACCACATGTCCGGGAACGAGGGGTCGACGTCGGTCGTCGACGGGTACGGGTCGAGCTCGACGTCGCCGTCGACCGTCAGCGGTGATGCCCCTCCCTGGACGCCGTGCCGGTCGCGCTTGAAGTAGATCGCCCCACAGCTCGTCGGTCACGAGGTCGCCGTCGTCGGTGTAGAGCGGCGCGTCCGTGTCGAGGTGGATGACCGGCGGCGCACTGCCGTCGGCCGTCGCGAACATGAGCGGGTCGACGGTGATCTCGCCCTCCTGGAGGTTCCAGTACGTCCACATCGGCGCGGTCTCTCACGACCTCGCCGGACGGCGTCGTGATGTCGATGCGGTCGGGCATGCCGAGCAGCGACCAGAAGCGCGCCGCCCACGGCCCGGGCGCGATGACGACCTGCTCGCCGACCTCGATCGTTCCGGCGCTCGTCTCGAGCGCCGAGACCGAGCCGTCGTCCCGTGAGACGAAGCCCGGTCACCTCGACGCCCTCGAGCACGGACACGCCCTCGGCGAGGCACTTGTCGCGCAGGCCCGAGCACCGACTCGACGTTGAACGCGAAGCCGCCCTGGTGCTCGTGCAGGCAGACGGTGACGCCCTTCGCGCGCCAGTCGGGGAAGAGCGCCTTCATGTGCGCGTCGACCTCGGCCTCGCCGGTGATCAGCTCGGAGCGGTAGCCGATCCGCTCCTGCCGCTCGAACGTCGCCGCGAGGTCGGACTCCTGCACCTCGGCGCCGAGCGCGATGTAGCCGACCGCGTTGTAGTGGTACGCGGCGGGATCCGACTCCCACACCTCGACGCACGCCTGCATGAGCTCGCTCATCGCGGGCTGGAAGTAGTTGTTGCGGACGACGCCGCAGGCGATCCCGGAGGCACCGGCGCCGGGCTTCGACTTGTCGAGGACGACGATGTCGGAGCCTGATCCCGCGCCGCGTGCGCGCAGCTCCTTGGCGAGGTGGTACGCGGTCGAGAGCCCGTGGATTCCGGCGCCGACGACGACGTAGGGGGAGGATGCGGGAATGCTCACCATTGCCTCCTAAGCAACACTATTGCGCTGGTGACCATAGCAGCCCGCGGGCTGATCCACGGCGGGAGGGCTCAGTGCACGATCAGCACGTCGCACTGGGCGTGGCGCTGGACTGAGCCGCTGACGCTGTGCCCCAGCAGTCGCTCGAGGAAACCCGGCTCGCGCGTGCCGACCACGACGAGGTCGGCGTTGCGCTGCTTGGCGAGCTCGACGATCGCTTCGCCGGGATGGCCCAACGCCAGAACCGACTCGGCCTGGACGCCGCGGTCGGCGAGGGTCTTGGTTGCGTTGTCGAGCAGCGCCTCGTGTGCGCTCCGCGGGTCAGTCGGATCGGCGGAGCCGCCCGCGTGCACCGCGCCACCGAGCGTTCCCGAGACGCTCGTCACGATCACGCTCGACCCGAACGCTGCCGCGATGTCCCCGGTTCGCTCGAGTGCCCGTGCCGAGGCATCGGTCCCGTCGTATCCCAGAACGATCGTCTTCATCTCTTCCTCCTCAGGACGGACGTCACGAGAACCCTAGGGCCTCGGCGCGGCATTGCAAGCGCCGCGTCCTCGGGCATCGGCTCGGCCTCCGTCCACACGAGGCAGCTCGAGCGCTCGCGGATCCGCCTGGCTGCGCGCTCGTACGTTCGCCGCCTCAAGCA
>CAWDSX010000030.1:0-9938 GCA_963805135.1 uncultured Gaiellaceae bacterium
CCGCCTAGGTCGCCGCGCCGAGCGTCGCGATCAGTGCCTCGGCGACGACCTTGAGCGGACGTCCGGAGATCTGGCTCGCCTTGCGCAGCCGCGCGAAGGCCTCGTCCTCCGAGAGGCCTTCGCGCTGCATGAGGATCCCCTTGGCCCGTTCGATCGCCTTGCGCGCCGCGAGCGCCTCGGCGAGCGAGTCCGCCTCCTCGCGCAGCGCGCGAAGCTCCTCGTGCCGCGCCGTCGCGGTCGCGATCGCGGGCAGCAGGTCGTTCTCGCGGAACGGCTTCACGAGGTAGCCGAACACCCCGGCCTCGACCGCGCGCGAGACGAGCTCGCGCTCGCCGTACGCCGTGACCATGACGATCGGGATCGGGCGCTCGTCGAGGATGCGCCGCGCGGCTTCGATCCCGTCGAGCCGCGGCATCTTCACGTCGAGGAGCGCGACGTCGGGCTCCGTCTCGCGAGCGAGCTCGACCGCCTCCTCCCCGTCGCGGGCCTCGGCGCAGACCTCGTAGCCTGCCGCTTCGAGCAGCCCCTTGAGGTCGAGCCGGATGAGCGTCTCGTCCTCCGCAACGAGAACGCGCATCACGCCGGGAACACCACCTCGGCGCGGAGCCCGCCCGCGTTCTCGAGCGCCAGCTCGCCTCGCAGCTCGTCTCGGACGAGCGCGCGAACGATGGAGATTCCCGTCCCGTCGACGTCGCCGTCGATCCCGGCGCCGTCGTCGGCGATCGTGAGCACGACGTCGCCGTTGCGCTGCTCGAGCGCGATCGAGACGTGGTCGCCGCCGTGCTCGAGCGCGTTCTGGAAGAGCTCGGTGAAGACGAGCGCCAGCGCCGTCGCCCGCTGCCCCGCCAGCGAGACCGGCTCGAGCTCGGCCGACACGTCCTTCCCCGCGACGAGGCCCTGCACGAGCATCGCGCGCAGCCGATCGACGAGCTCGCCGAGGTCGACGTCGTCCTCGCGGTGCTCGGTGAGCACCTCGTGCACGGCCGCGATGGCGAGGATCCGGTTCACCGAGTCGTTGAGCGACTTGCGCGCGTCGACGTTGTCCGCGCGTGCCTGCAGGCGCAGGAGCGACGCGACCGACTGCAGGTTGTTCTTCACGCGGTGGTGGATCTCTTGCGCGAGCACGCCGCGCATGACCGCGCGCCCGTGCTCGAGCGCGACGGCTGCGTGGTGGGCGATGGCCTCGAGGAGCGCCTCGTCGTCGGGCGAGAACGGCGTGTCCCGGTCGCACACGAGCTCGCCGATCTGGCGGCGCTTCCAGCGCAGCGGCATGCGGACGGCGTACGCGCCCGCACGCCCCTCCGGCCACGCGATCTTGCCGTCCTCGAGGACGAGTGCCGCCCCGGTCGCGTGCAGCGACTCCATCGTCGTCTTCACGATCGCCTCGAGCGACTCCTCGAGGTAGAGCGACTCGGAGACCGCCTCGGAGATGCGCGCGAGCGCCTCCAGCTCGGCGACCCGCCGCTGTGCGCGCTCGTACAGCTTCGCGTGCTCGATCGTCTGCGCCACCTGTGACGCGATCGCGACGAGAAGCTCGATCTCCGCTTCGGTGAAGCTCCGCGGCTCGCGGGTTCGGACGTTGAGCGCGCCCTCGAGCGTGTCGCGGGCGAGGATCGGCACGGCGAGGATGGACTCGTACTCGTCCTCGGGCAGGTTCGCGAACTGCTTGAAGCGCGGGTCGAGGTGGGCCTGCTCGGAGAGCATGACGGGCGCACGGTCGGCGGCCGCGACGCCCGTGATCCCCTCCCCGGGCCGCATGCGCGGTGTTCGCGTCAGCTCCTCGACTCGCGTGCCGTGCGTGGCGCGGAGGACGAGCTCGTCGGAACGTTCGTCGTACAGGTAGACGAAGCACGCGTCCGTCCCCAGCGCGTCGGCAACCTTGCTCGCGACGAGCTCCAGCACCTCCTGCAGGTCGAGCGAGGAGTTGACCGCCGCGATCGTCTCGGTCAGGAGGCGGAGATGACGTGCTGTCGCGTCCACGCCGCTCATTGTCGTCGTCATCGCGGCGACGGTTCGAGGTTGAACAGGTTCGGACAACAGGGAATAGGGTCCGCCGATGAGATTCGACGACTGGATCCTCGCGCTGCACGTCCTGAGCGCATTCGCGTGGGTAGCCGGGCTCATCGTGTTCTGGGTGCTCGTGGTCGCGGTGCGCCGGGCCGACACTGCGGACGAGACGATCCGGATGGAACCGATCACCAAGATCGGCACCGTTGCGACCGGCATCGGGGCGGTCGGCACCCTCGTCTTCGGTCTCTGGCTCGCGTTCTCGGTCGGCGGATACGACATCTGGGATCCGTGGATCCTCGTGGCACTCGTGCTCTGGGCGATCGCCGGGGGCCTGGGCGGCCGCACCGGGAAGGCGTACATGGAAGGCATGAACAAGGCGCGGGAGCTCGAAGCGGCCGGACAGACGGGGCCGAATGCCGACCTGCTCGCGCTGAACCGGACCCAGCACGGGCTCGTCCTGCACACGGCCGTCAGCCTCCTGACGCGTGCTGATCCTCATCGACATGATCTGGAAGCCCGGCGCATGAGCACTCTCCTCGCGTTGAGCCGCCCGACGGAGTGGAACTTCCCGCTGTTCGTGCACGTCTTCGGCGCGATGATCCTCGTCGGCGGTCTGCTCGCAGGCGCGAGCACGCTCGCGCTCGCTCGCGGCGACGTGCGGTTCCTGCGCCTCGGGTACTGGACGCTGCTGGCCGTGGCGCTCCCCGGCTACGTCGTCATGCGGATCGGCGCCCAGTGGATCTACTCGAAGGAAGGGCTGGAGGACCTGCCCGACGACCCGACGTGGATCGGCATCGGGTTTGCCGTCGCGGACATCGGAGCACTGCTCACGCTGATCGCGCTGATCCTCGGCGGAATCGGCGTCCGTCGCCTGGGCAAGGGCGGCGGTGCCGGCCTGCTGAAGGCCGCGATGGTCATCGCCTGGATCGTGCTCGCCGCCGCACTCGTGGCCGTCTGGGCCATGGCCGGCAAGCCTGGCTAGCGCTCTCGGTGCACACCCTCTCGCGGCCGAAGGCCGGCTCCGCCGGCCGGGAGGCCAAGCGCGGTCGAGTGCACACGACAAAGAGGGAAGGGGGCTCGCGGGGGGAACCGTAGGTTCCACCCGCCCACAACGACCACGGGCTCCACACCAGGGAGCCCGCGATCGGCCGTCAGATACAGGGCTCACCGCTCGCCTTGCGGCGCACCCTGCAGCGCGCATCATCCGACTTTCGCCGGCCGGATGCAAGTGGATTTACAGAGCTGCCAGGTACTTGTCCTTCTCCCATTCGGTGACCTGGACCCTGTATTCGTCCCATTCACGGCGCTTCAGCTCGACGTAGCGCGGGAAGATGTGCTCACCGAGCGTCCGCTGCATGAGGTCCGAGCCGGCGAGCTCGTCGATCGCCTCGCCGAGCGACTCCGGGAGCGAGACGATGCCCTGCTCGCGCCGTTCCGCCGCGGTCAGGCGATAGAGGTTCCGCTCCATGGGGTCGGGCAGCTCGTAGCCCTTCTCGATCCCGTCGAGGCCCGCCTGCAGCAGGGCGGCGAACGCGAGGTACGGGTTGCACGCGGGATCCGGACAGCGGATCTCGGCCCGCGTCGCCTGCTCGGAGCCCGGCTTGTACAGCGGGATCCGGATCAGCGCGGAGCGGTTTCGCTGCGACCACGCTACGTACACCGGGGCCTCGTAGCCCGGCACCAGGCGCTTGTACGAGTTCACCCACTGCGCGAGCACCGCGGAGATCTCGCGCGCATGCGTGAGCAGCCCCGCGATGAACGCCTTCGCCGTCGCGGACAGGTGGTAGTCGTCCCGCCGGTCGAAGAACTGGTTCCGGCCGCCACGGAAGAGCGACATGTGCGTGTGCATGCCGGACCCGTTCTCGCCGAACAGCGGCTTCGGCATGAAGGTCGCGTAGTAGCCGTGCCACGCGGCGACCTCCTTCACGATCAGCCGGTACGTGATCGTGTAGTCCGCCATCGCGAGCGCGTCCGCGTAGCGCATGTCGATCTCGTGCTGCGACGGCCCGACCTCGTGGTGGTGGTACTCGATCGGGATCCCGACCGCCTCGAGCGCGGCGATGGTGTCGTTGCGCACCTCGGTAGCGGCGTCCTGCGCGGTCATCGCGAAGTAGCCGCCCTCGTCGAGGGTCTCCGTCCCCTTGTCGTCCTCGAAGAGGAAGTACTCGAGCTCGGGCCCGACGTTGAACGTGTCGAAGCCCAGGCTCTTCATCCGGTCGAGCGCCTTGCGGAGGACGTAACGGGGATCGCCCTCGTACGGCGATCCGTCCGGCGTGACGACGTCGCACATCATTCGCGCGACGTTCGCGCCGATCGGATGGCCATGGTCGTCGAGCGGCCGCGGCAGGAGCTGGAAGCTCGCCGGGTCCGGGAATCGCGACCATGTCCGACTCCTCGATCGCGTTGAACCCCGTGATCGACGAGCCGTCGAAGCCCATCCCGTCGTTCAGCGCCTCTTCCATCTCCGCGGCGTGATCGCGAACGACTTGAGGTGGCCTTCGAGATCGGTGAACCAGAACAGGACGTGCTCGACGCCCTCGTCCCGGATGCGCTTGAGCACCGCGCGGCGCGCGGTCACGCTCGAGGTCGCGCGGTCCTTGCTCTTCACCATCGACGCTCTCGACTGCGTCCTGGGTCGTGCCATGAAACCTCCCTTGAAAACGGAAAAAGCCCCGGACGGCAAAGCCGACCGAGGCCACGTCGCCTCACACAGACCGCGGGAGCCTAGCAGGCTCCGCGGCTACGCGGACGCACCCGAGTAGCGCCTCAGGCCGAAGCGCCAGAACCACCGCGAGAACGCGAACGCCGCGACCGTGAACACGGCTGCGAACGCCAGCGTCTTCCAGTCCAGACGCGCCGTCACCGCCTCGGCCGGCACGGTGATGGCGAAGGCGATGGGGACGAGGAAGGTGATCCCGAAGCGCAGCCAGTCCGGGTAGATGCCGACCGGCCAGCGGCCCGTCTGGAAGATGCCCTCGAAGAGCTCGGGCAGGAACCACATGCGCACGACCCAGAACGATCCGGTCGCGAGCACGAGCCAGAAGCAGTAGAGGAGCACGGCGCCGAACAGGAGCGCGACCCCGAAGGCGAGCGCGTCGAGCACGCTGAGATCGCCGCCGATGCGCGCCAGGGCAAAGCCGATGATCACGCCGCCGATGAGGACGTCCACCGCCTGCCAGAGCTGCACCTCCCGCACGGACACGAGCATCTGCGCGTCGACGGGCTTCACGAGGGCGTGGTCGAGCTTCCCCTCCTGCACCTCCTCGGTCAGCCGCATCATGTTCGGCTGGATCACGGAGTGGATGACGCCCGCCATCACGGCCTGGACGCCGAGGAGCGCCAGGAGCTCGTCGTGGGTCCAGCCGTTGAGCTCGCTGGTGTGGGAGAAAACGAGCTGGAACACGATCAGCCCGACGGCGACGGCGAGGAGCGACTGCAGCACCTGCAGAGCGAAGTTGACCCGGTACTGCAGGTCGTTCATCACGCCGATCCGGAGGTGAAGAAGTGCGACCCTGATCGTCGTCATCGTCAGTTCCCGACCGCCGTGTAGCGGCGGATCGCGTGCCTCCAGACGAGCGAGAAGATGCCGATGCCGATCAGCGTCCAGAGGAGCTGCATCCCGAGGCCGGCGAGGAGCTCCGCGTTCGACAGGTCGCCGACGAGCGCCTCGATCGGGAAGTAGAACGTCCAGCGGAACGGCAGCAGCCACGCGAGAACCTGGACCCACTCGGGCATGAGCGTGAGCGGGAGGAGACGCCCGGAGAGCAGGAGCTCGAGCACGATGTAGAGGGAGAACAGCGCACCGACCCTCGTCGTCCAGAACGTGACGAGCCCGAGCGCCGACTGGTTGAACGTCCGGATGAGGTACGCGCCCCAGATGGCGACGGCGAACACCGCGATCTCGGCCGGACGGACGTCGAACGTCGGGTTGAAGACGAGCGTCAGCACGACCGCGATCGGCAGGTAGTAGAGGAGCCACGGGATCTTCCCGCCCGCGAACTGCGCGACGTCGTAGTGGATCGGGTGGAGGGGGCGCAAGAGCTGCCCCGAGAGCTGGCCCTCCCGGATCCGCCACTCCCAGCCGTACGGCGTGAAGACGATGTTCATCGTCCGCACGAGCGTCCAGACGATGTAGTAGGCGGCGAACTGTCCTGCGGTCAACCCGCCGACCGCGCCGCCGGACTGATCTGCGATCGTCGACCAGACGACGAGGTAGATGACCGGCTCGGCAACCATCCCGAGCAGGTACATGTACGTCGCGGCGCGGTACTGGAACTGCGCCTGCATCTCCGTCCGCATCGCGGTCCAGTAGAAGTCGAACAGCGATCGCAGACGCCCTTCCTGCGGGAGCCGCGCGGTCGCTGGCGTGACGCTCATTCGACCGACTCGCGGGCGAACACGAGCTCGATGACGTCCTCGATCGGCGGGTCCTCGACGTTCAGGTCGACGACCTCCTGCTCCGCGAGGAGACGGGCGGTCACGCGGGCCGTCTCCGCCTTCGGGACGCGCAGCGTCACGAGGTCGCCGTCGCGGTGGATCACCTCGCCGTACCCGGAGAGATCGCCGGCGCCGTTCTCGAGCGCGACCGCGATCGTCTTCCACGCCGCCACGGTGTCGGCCAGCGCGGCGAGGTCACCGTCGAACAGGATCCTCCCGTGGTGGATGACGATGACGCGCTCACAGAGCGCCTCGACGTCCGCCATGTAGTGGCTCGTCAGCATCACCGTCGCTCCGTGGCGCCTCCTGTACTCGCCGACGAACTCGCGGATGCGCTTCTGCATCGTCACGTCGAGCCCGATCGTCGGCTCGTCGAGGAAGAGCACGTCCGGCCGATGGAGCAGGGAGCCGACGATCTCGACCTTCATCCGCTCGCCGAGCGAAAGCTGTCGGACGGGCTTGCGCACGAGGTCGCCGACGTCGAGCAGCGCGATCAACTCGTCCCGGAGCGCGAGGAAGTCCGGGCGCGGGATCTGGTAGATCGAGCGGTTGAGCTCGAAGGAGTCGAGCGCCGGCAGGTCCCACTGGAGCTGGTTCCGGTTGCCCATGACGAGCGAGATCCGCCGCAGGAAGTCGCGCTCGCGCTTCGAGGGGACGTGCCCGAGCACGCGTGCCTCCCCACCGGAGACGTACAGGAGACCGGACAGCATCTTGAGGGTCGTCGTCTTGCCGGCGCCGTTGGGGCCGAGGAAGCCCACGATCTCGCCGGGCGCGATCTCGAACGAGATGCCGTCGACCGCACGTACCTCGCGCATCTTGCGCCGGACGAGGCTCTTCGTCGCTGCCTTCAGGCCCTCGTCGCGTTCGGCGACCTCGAAGATCTTCACCAGCCCGTCGACGTGGACGGCGTGCTCGCTCATCCGCGACCTCTTCAGCTTGCCGTGCCGCTTCGCGTACAGCTCGCCGCGGCGAAAGACCCAGAGACCGAGGGGGATCGAGATGACGCCGATGAGGACCAGCGGAATGATCTGGTCGCCCAGCTCCGAGAGTCCCTTCCCCTCGAGAATCGCTTCTCGAATCCCTTCGAGCGCATACGTCGCCGGCGAGAACTTCGCGAGGAACTGCATCCAGTCGGGGAGGACGCTCACCGGGTAATAGACGCCCGAGACGACGAGCAACGTTCCCTGGGCGATGAAGCCCAACTGCGTTCCCTTCTCGGGCGAGATGAGCGGCAGAACCGACGTCATGATCCCGATCCCGATGAACGAGATCGAGGAGATGGCGAGGATCACGAGCGCAGCCACGAAGTTCGCGTCGGGCATCGAGAGGCTGAAGAAGAGTGCACAGACGCCGAACAGGAACACGGCGCGGACGATCCCGTAGAGGATCGCGAAGACGCCCTGCCCGGCAAGGTGCATCGCCCGCGAGAGCGGCGCCATGAACGTGTACTCGATCGTCCCTTCCCAGCGTTCCCAGGCGACCGTCTCCATGAGGAAGCCGAAGAGGATGCCGAGGTACGCCCAGACGACCGCTCCGATCAGCAGGTACGTCATGTACTCGTTCACGTCGAACTCGACGCCACTCGACTCCACGCCCTTGGCGATGAAGACGATCGTCAGCGTGTTGGCGACGGTCCAGACGAACCAGGCGACGTCCCACCAGATGTAGCGACGGGTCAGGTAGATGTTGCGCTCGACGACGCCGCCTGCTCCGACGAACTCCGCCCGCATCGTTCCCCACATCGCTCTCATGCGAACACCTCCCGATCGTCGTCGTCCCCTTCGGCCTCGAACTCGCGCCCGGTGGCGGCGAAGAACGCCTCCTCGAGCGTTTCCGCCTGGTAGCGGCGCTTGAGATCGTCTGCCGGCTCGAGCGCGAGCAGCCGCCCGCGGTCGAGGATGCCGATCCGCTCAGCGAGCGTCTCCGCCTCGCCGAGGTCGTGCGTGCAGAGCAGAATCGTCGAGTCGTGGGTCTCGCGGATCTCGCGGATGAACTCCTGCACCTCGAGCTTCGACCGCGGGTCGAGGCCGGTCGTCGGCTCGTCGAGCAGGAGCAGGACCGGCGACGTCAGGAGGGCTCTTGCGAGGGCGACCTTCTGCTGCATCCCACGCGACAGCGTCTCCATCGGCTCCCCGCGGCGGTCGGCCGGGAAGCCCACCCGCTCGAGGATGGCAGGGATCTTGTCGCGTGTTTCCCGGGCCGTCATGCCGTAGAAGCGCGACGCGTAGCCGAGGTTCTCGGAGGACGACATCTTCTTGAAGAACGACGCCTCGACCGAAACCCGGTTCACGAGCCGACGCACGGCTCTCTCGTCCGAGACGACGTCGTAGCCGAAGATCCGGGCCGATCCCCCGTCCGGAAGGAGGAGGGTCGACAGCAGGCGGACGAGCGTCGACTTCCCCGAGCCGTTCTGGCCGAGGATGGCGACTGTCTCGCCCTTGTCCATCGTGAAGGAGACGCCGTCGAGGGCAACGCGCGTGCGGCGCTCGCCGCGCTTCTCGCCGCGTTTGCGGGAGTCCTTGCGACGGAACTCCTTGCGCAGTTCGTGCACCTCGACGGCCGCGCCCTTTCGCACGGGGACGGCCTCCATGACTGCTTCGTGTAAGTCGATCACCTGATGCTCCTTCGATCGTGTGCGTAGCGAGAAACGTCCAAGCCAGTGCCCGGCCCTGGCTCCTTTGAGAAGTCTCAAAAGAGCCACCGGTGGGCCCCGGCAACCGGTGTCTCAGATACGCGTGAGGAGCATCACAGCCCGGGCACCTTAGCGAGCGTGCTGGATGAGGTCAAACCGCGCGGCTTGCGCCTCGAGCGCGAGAGCTGCCGCCGACGATCGCCGTCAGTACGGCGATCTCCCCGGCTGCGGTCCACTCCGTTCCGATCGGGATCGTGAGCAGGGCGAGCGCCGCGGCCGCGAGGCGCGCACGCCGAATTCCGAGACCGAGCGTCGCCGTGAAGCCGGCGGTACAGGCGACGAACAGACGCGACGCCGACGGCGAGCTCCGACCCGATCCAGCCCTCGAGCGGGTCGTACGGGTGGCCGACCGCCTTCTTCAGGCCGGCGGCGACGCCGACGACGCCGAGGATCAAACCGTAGTGCCAGTACCCGAAGGCGACGAGTGCCAGCCTGGCGCGGCGCGAGGGCGGCGCCTCGACCATCGCCCGCTCGACGGCTCCTCGTCCCGGAAGTAGAGCCACCACAACGACGCGCTGAGGGCGAGCGACAGCAGCGCGACGACGACCAGATCGAGATCCACGTGCGACGTCGTCGCACCGGCGCCGATGACGACGATGGACTCGCCGAGGGCGATGATGATCACGAGACCATGGCGCTCGACGAAGTGGCGCGCCTCGATGACGAAGCCCTCGGTGCTCGCGAACCACGGCGTCACCCACAGCAGGAGCCCCGCGAGGAGCCACAAGGCGTCCTGCATGCGTCCTCCACCGATCCCGCCGGCGAGCACCAGCACGGCGGCGGTGCCGCCGGCGTCTGC
>CAWDSX010000031.1:0-20165 GCA_963805135.1 uncultured Gaiellaceae bacterium
CCCGCGTGGAGGACGGTGGTATCCTAGTGAGTACATCTCGGGCGCTTTTCTGGGCCTGACGCGGCCTAGCGCAGCCGCCGATTCTCCCGACGTCGCGCGGCAGCTTCGGGAGCTTTGCTCCCGCCGGTGTGGTGAGCGAGTAGGAACTAGCGGCCGATGCTCCGGGATCGCACATTGAAAACTTAGAAAGGAATACGGGGCGCGCGCTGCGTCCCGATGCAGCACGTCTGACCCCGTCGGACCCTCTCTTCGTGCGCGGCGAACTCGGGATCTGCCTAGAAATCGGCGGACGCGGCGACTTCCCGCAGAAGCCGAGCTGTCAAAGACGCCAGTAGTGGCGCGTAAGCAAGACGACAACGGGAAGTATCTCGAGACGCCCGATCCACATGAGACCGATGAGTGTGACCTTCGAGACGTCTCCAAGTGGAGCGAACGAGCCCATCGGCCCGGTGACGCCGAAAGCCGGTCCGACGTTACCGAGGGCCGTTGCAGAGGTTGCGAGTGCGTCCAGAGGAGCAAGCCCGACTCCGGTGATGGCTGCTTCGATTGCAATGACACCACTGCCCACAGCCCATGCACCGACGTAGAGGAGGATGAAAGTCGCGATCGCCCGAAGCGTGCGCTCATCGACTGCTGCGCCGTTTAGCCGGATAGGCATTACGAGCTCCGGGCTGACTGTTTGGCCGAGCTCGCGGCGAAGGATCTTGCCCAGAAGCAGATGCCGCACGACCTTGATCGAGCCGCCGGTCGAGCCGGCCGAGCCCCCGACGAACATGAGCGCGAAAAGCGCGAGCAGAAGGAGCGCCGGCCAGAGGGCAAAGTCGGCACTCGCCATCCCCGTCGTCGACATGATCGAGATGGTCTGGAAGAAGGCCAACCGGACCGCGGCTTCGCCTTCAGCGATCCCATAGCCCCAAAGCATCGCGGTCACCGCGGCCGTCGCAACCACGGCGAGTGCGATGTACAGCCGAAACTCCTCGTCGCGGGCGAGTCGCGAGTGGACGACGCCGAACGATCGCGCGATACATGAGCGCGAAGTTGGCTCCTGCGATCAACATGAAGAGCGCGAGGATCCACTGCGACTCCGCTGAAAATCCCTCGGCAGAGCGCGGCTGCGTCGAGAAGCCGCCCGTCGGCATCGTGGAGAACGAATGCGCGAGGGCCTCGATAGGGCGTCATCAGCTCGTCGATTCCAAAGAGCCAGAGCGACGACAGCATGAGCGTCTGCAGCACGGTCAGCGCGACGTAGAGGAACCACAGCCTGCGAGCAGTTGACCGAATGCGCTCGGACAAGGCGGCGATCTCCGGGCCAGGGAGCTCCGACTCCATGAGCCGGCGGCCTCCGATTCGAAGTCGGGGCAGAACCGCGATCGCAAGGACGATGATCCCCATGCCGCCGAGCCACTGCGTGAACTGGCGCCACATCCCCAGCGAGCGGTTGATCTCATCGAAGTCGGTGACCACGCTCGCGCCGGTGGTCGTGAAGCCGGACATACCCTCGAAGTAGGCATCGACCGGGTGCGAGAGCTGCGACCCCCCTTCGAAGAGGTATGGGATGGACCCGAAGCCAGCCGCGAGCAGCCACGTCAGCGCAACGACGAGAAATCCCTCGCGCACGCCGACACGTCCGCGCTTTCGCCGTCGCTCGCTCGAGCGCGTAGCCCCCTCCGCTCGTGACCACTCCAGCTACGACGAATGGGAGCACTGGCTCGCGGTAGCCGAGCGCGAAGACAATCGGAAATAGGGCGGCAAGGCCGAGGTACTTCCCGAGTGTCCCGACCAGGTTGGCAACCGCCGCAAGATCGATCGCAAGCTCAGTCGCCATTTCCTGCCCATCTTCGATGTCGGGAGCGTCGCGGCATATCGCTATCCGAAGCGATGGCGGACGGCCACGCGTGTTGCTTCCCAGGAGCGAGCGCAATGACGATGAGCGACGCGGTACGGGATCTGCCCACCACCAGTCGAGACACGAGTTGGCGAGGAGTGCGACAAGGTGACGCGGCAAGGGCAGCGGCCGCCAGTGAAAGGACTCCGTCCCCACGTAGAGCCGGGCTCTCCAGACGCTGAGCGACGCGAAGCTTCATGACGCCGACACCGGGAGCACCAGCGAGGGAGATCGCCGCGATGGCGAAGCCGAACGCCGACGACTCGGGATGCGAACCATTGATCAAGGCGCGAACGGCCTCGACGCCGACATAGAGCGCCACGAGCAGCATCGCGACGATGACCCATGTCTGTGCACGTCGCTCGAGGTGCTCCGCCGCGACCGGATCGCTTCGTTCCTTCCGGAATCTCCACACGAGCACCACCGAGGCGGATGAATCGAGCAGAGCGTTCAGGGCGAAACCGGCGAGCGCGAGGCTGCCCGTGGTGAGCCCGACCACCAACGCGGTCGCTCCACAACTCCGTTCCAGACGATGGTGAAGTACGAGAGGCGGAGAGCGGAACCAACGAGAGAGTGACGCTCTCCGTCAGTTCGCGGGGCCGAATCCAGTTGCAAGAGCGCCTCCAGCCGGTCGTTACAAGTTGCCGCCGGCGAGCGCGAGGCTGCCGTGGTGAGCCCGACCACCAACGCGGTCGCTCCGACAACTCCGTTCCAGACGATGGTGAAGTACGAGAGGCGGAGAGCGGAACCAACGAGAGAGTGACGCTCTCCGTCGGTTCGCGGGGCCGAATCCGAATGCAAGAGCGCCTCCAGCCGGTCGGTTACGAGTTGCCGACCAGGCTTCCCGGCGCACCAGTGCGAGACTATATCGCCCGCGCCTCGAGTCTCGCGCTCCTCGATCCGCAGGTAGCTCGCGAGCACGGCGCAGGCCGCGCAGACTCGGAGTCGCGCCGGCTCAAACCTCCGGCTCCTCGAGCGTCGATTGGACGTCCTGTTCGGCGAGGTACAGCGTCATCGCTTTCGGCGTGCCGGCATTCACGAGCCGCCCCTCCTCGAGCAGTCGGTCGCGGATCGAGCGAGCGCGCGTCACATTCCCGCCGAGCGGCTTCTCGTAGGTGTTCCACGATCCACCAGGCGTCTCGCGCACGAGCGCGATCAGCTTCTCGGCGACGTCCTCATCGGTTGTCTCCGGCGTCTCGTCGATGTCGTACCGCTCTCCTTCGCGCCAGGTGAGTTTCCAGGTCTTACCGTGCAGCCCGTGCGCCCAGCGCGCCTTCCGCCAGACGATCGCCGTGCGACCGTTCCCGCGAGCCTGGACGTGCGCGAGCGTGTCCGTCGCGCCTTCCCACGCGCCGGAGATGTCGCCGGCTTTGTTCTCGTGATGAATCAGCTCGTAGGCGAGCGGTCGACCGAGGTCACCGCGCACCAGCTCGAGAAGGTCGACGAATGCCTGTATCTCTTTCGGCGTCCCGCCGCCCTCCGCGCCGAGCCGCGCCACAGGCCCGGCGATGACAACGTCTATCTCGAGCCGGCGGATCTAGCTCGACGAGGTCGGCGCGCATCGCACATCGGCGAACGTGAACCGCGCCCACGGTCTCGAGAGGACGTGTAGCCGCCCCTCGAGCGAAGGTCCATCCCACATCTCGAACTTCCGCCGTATCTTTTGCCGGAACTTTCCCCGGGGTCCCTCGTCCTCAATCCAGAGGACGCGCAGCGGTCGTGCGACGCGCAGACCGAGCCAGCTGACGCCGGCACAAAGGTGAAACGCCCGGTCGAGTCCCGAGGTCGTCTTGCCGGCGCCGCCGTCGCCGTAGTAGACGGCCGAGCCGCCGGCCGCGAAGATCGTGTTCTCGTCATCGCCGAGCAGGGCCTCGTCGAGAACGCGCACCGAGGCCGCGGTCAAGGCGCTCGGTGAGTATCGAAAGGGCATCCGCTGAGAGGCGCCTGCCGGAATCGAACCGGCGTGCGAGGCTTTGCAGGCCTCTGCCTAACCACTCGGCCAAGGCGCCAGGTAGAAAAGTGGCAAACCGAAAAGTTTTCATTTGCAGGGAATATGTCGTCGGTATTCCTCGAACCGCTGTACGAGGCTTTGCAGGCCTCTGCCTAACCTCTCGGCCACGGCGCCAGGAGCGGCGAATCGTAGCCGTCCTCTCTCCAGCCTAAGGTGGACGCGTGGCCGCCGAGCCCGCGCCCGACCCGGTCGAGATCTGCATGCGCTGCGGCGCCCACATGGAGTGGCGACACGGGACCTTCCAGTGCCCACGCTGCCGTTTCAAGGTCGGCTGCTGCGAGGGCGAGACCGGGGACTGCAGGCCGGGCGGCACGTAACCTCGTCGCATGAACGAGCGGTACACCGAGACCGCGATCCACTTCGACGTCGAGCGGCTTCCGCGACTCCTCGCTCGCTCGCTGCCATCCGGGCCGCTCGCGCTCGCCGACATCGGCTGCGGCGACGGGCCGCTCTTCGCCGCGCTCGTGCGCTCGGGTCTGATCGACGAGACGAAGCCGGTCTTCGCGGTCGACCTCGAGGCCGCTCGCCTCGCGCGCGTCTCCGAGCGGTTCTCGTGGATCCGCACGGTCGTCGCGGGCGGGGACCAGATCCCGGAGATCGGCGACGGGACGCTGGACGCCGTCGTCTCGACGATGGTCATGGAACACGTCCCGGACGAGCGCGCCTACCTCACCGAGATCCGCCGCGTGCTGCAGCCGAGTGGCCGCGCGTACCTGACGACGGTCTTCAAGAAGCCGTGGGCGTGGTACTTCCGCAAGCGGGACGGCGAGAGCGTGCTCGACACCTCGCACCTGCGCGAGTACACGGATCTGCCGGCGTTCCGAGACCTCGTCGAGTCCGCGGGTCTGCGGATCGTGGCGCTCGAGCGGAACCGCCTGTGGTTCCCGCTGCTCGATCCGCTCCTGTTTCGAATCGGCGCACGCCTCCGCTCCCGAAGCGGCGTGCTGCGCGCGCTGCGCGCGGTGAAGGTCCCGATCCCGGGCTACTTCTCGCTCGAGATCGTCGTCGAGCCGTAACAGGTGCTGCTGCTCGCGTCGAGCACGGTGTCCGCGACGTCGACCCCGCTCTGGGCGTCGATGGACGCAGGCGTGGCGGCGCTGCGGCCGGGAGGTCGTGAGCCAAGCGGCCGAGCTGGTGGCCGAGCGGGTGCATCGGCTCCGGGTAGCCGGCTTGGCGGGACGACGCTCGCGCCGCTCTGGGATCGCTACGGCTCGTCGCCGCTGGGTCTCGTCGAGGAGGGCAACGTGTTCACGCTCGAGTACGGCACGGCCGTGCCGGGATGCGGTTACATCGGTCTCGAAGAGGACGTCCTCGTCACCGCTGACGGGATCGAGTGGCTGTCGACTCCCCGGCGAGAACTGTGGCTCGTGGCCTGAACGTATACGCGTTCAGCGCACCGAGCCCGACGCCGTAGAGGACGAGCACGACGCCGAGGTCGTCCGACGTCGAGCGCGAGATGACGTGACGGACTTCGAGCCCCGCCAGCGCAGTCGCGCCGCCGACCACCGCGCAGAGCCAGCCGACGAACGCGCCGACCAGGATCCGCTTCCAGTGCTGCCGCACGCCGTCGCGTAGTCGAGCCGACGCCAGCAGCGGCCATAGCCACAACCCACTTCGCTCTCGCATGAGAGCCCCCTCTCTCCTCCAGCAAAGGTACCTCCCGCTCCGTCTCGACCAAACGGGGGTGAGCCGCCTAGCTCGAGTCGCCTGCCGCCGCGCGGATCGCGTCCTCGGCGGCAGCTGCCGCTCGCTCGACCTCGGCAGCGGAGGCGCCGGACGAGACGAGCGACGAGAGCTGCTCGATCGCGGTCCGCGCCGCCGTCGTGCCGGCGGGATCGATGAGGGCGAGCTTGGCCTCGACGTCCTCGAAGGACACGACCGCGCGGTCGAGCTGCGTGCCCGCCGCCTCGGCCGACGCGCCGTAGTGGATAGCCACCAGCTCGAGCGCATCCGCCACCGGTCGCGCCTGCGCACGCACTCCCGCGATCTGAGACTCGAGCGACGGTTCTGGAGCAGTTGCCCGGCCGACTGCGAACCCGATAGCGACCAGGATCAACCCTACGAGGACAACCCCAGCGACGGCCTTCTTGCTCCGGGCCGACGTCTCGCGATAGAGCGACATCAGCGCGCGATGACGGCGACGGCAGGCTCGGACTCCTCCGCGAGGAGCCTCTCGGCTGCGCTCGCGATCTCCTCGAGCGTGTGCGCGCCGGAGAGGTCGAGCATGCGCGAGCCCGCGAGGATCGACACGCGCGGGAGCAACGTCGCGATCCCGAGTTGCCTCGACGCCGACGTAACCGCCGCCTCGAGGTCGTCGAGGAACGCGGGCGCCGCACCGCTGACGATCCTGCCCTCCTCGGCGAGCGCGATCGCGCCGAACCGGTCGACGACCGCGACGCCTCCCGAGCCGTTTCCGGAGTAGACGCGGTAGTACTCGTTCTCGGCCACGAGGTGCACGTGGTCGCGGCCGACGTCGAGCGCCGTCGCGGCAGCCAGGTCGCGCTCGTCGACGCTCGCGTCGTGGTGCTCTGCCGCGCCCGCCTGAAGGGCGACCGACCCGGTTGCCGTCGCGCGGACGACGTTGGCCGCGTTGTCGACCTTCGTCTCGACTGTCACGGTGCTCGGTGCCGCTCCCGCATCGATGCACTCACGCTCGGCGGCGTGCGCGAGGTCGACGAGATCGACGCCTGCTCCGACCGTCCGTACGACCTCGGCCCGTACCAGCGAGACAGCGGCGCCGACCGCGGAGAGGACCTCGGCGTGGCTCGGCAGGAGCGACGGGCGCTCGAGCCGCCTGGCGACTTCGGGAACGAGCGCGGCGCCAGCGCCGCCGAGCGCAACCAGCGGAACGTCGGCCGGAAGCTCGTACTGCTTGGCGGCCTCCGAAGCCACGGCGGCGACCTTCCGCACCGCGACGTCGAGGACAGCGCGCGCCGCGTCGGCGGGTGTCCCGCGCAGTCTCTCGGCTAGCGGCTCGAAGGCGGCGAGGGCCGCCTCCTTGGAGCTGTCGGGGTACGCATCGGGCGGCGCGAGCCCGAGTGCGATCGAGGCGCACGTCGCCGTGAGAGCGAATCGCCCGCCTGCGGCGTCGACGCACGCGTAGGCCTCGGGATCACCGTCCCGCGGAGCGACGAGGGCGAGCTCGGCACCGCGAAGCTCGTCGAGTGTGGCGAACGACGCGTACGGCAGCCCGGCGATGTGAGCGCTCCGCGGGCCCACCTCGGAGACACCGCGGCGGCCGAGGAGTGCAAGGCTTCCGCCGGCGACGCCGACGACCCAACTGTCGACCGCGCGGATGAACGTGGGCTGGCGCATCACCCGGAGCGACCGCAGCTGCGCCCGTCCGCCGCGGACCACCGACACGTTCGTGCTCGTGCCCCCGCACTCGATGACGATCCCGTCCGTGAGGCGGAGCTCGTGCAGGACTGCAGCGACCCCGGCTGCGGGAGCCGAGCCGATCGTGCGGGAGGGCTGGTCGCGGAACCGGTCGCTGCTCATCGAGCCCCCGTCTCCGCGGAGCACGAGCAGCGGCACGTCGAGCTCGGCCTCCGCGAGGGCTTCCTCGACCATGGCGGCCGTGCGCTCGACGATCGGGAGGATGCTCGCGTTGATCGCCGCCGTCAGCGTCCTCGTCTCCAATCCGTAGGCGCCCGTGAGCTCGTGGCCGGCGCAGGCCGGCAGGTCTCGCGCGCGCGCCACCCGGACGCACTGCTCCTCGTCCTCTGGGGTGTCGACGGCGAACGCGCCGCTGACGGCGAGCGCAGTGGCGCCGCGCACGACGAGATCGTCGACCGCCTCGCCGAGCGCTCTGTTCGAGACGCCCGCGCTGGCGTCGACGAACGTGTGGAGCGTCGTGAGCTTGCGGCCCGGTGCAAGCCCGATGTCTCCTATGCGCGTGCGCTTGCGCGCGACCCGAAGCTGCGGCCGGTAGCCGATGCCGACGACCCCGACCGTCCCGACGTCCCCCTCGAGGAGCGCGTTCATCGCCTGCGTGGTCGAGAACGCAACGAGCTCGACCTGCGAGCGGGCGTCGCCGAGCTGCGCGATGAGTTCGCGGAGCGCGGCCGCCACGCCTTCGGCGACGCCGGCCCTGGAGCCGTGGGTCGTGGGAACGGTGGCGCGGGCGTGGACCTCGAGCGGAGGCGACGAGACGGCGACCGCCTTGGTGAACGTTCCGCCGACGTCGACGCCGATCCGCAAGCGCGGCGTCACGCGCGGGCGACTCTGCTGCGCCCGCGGCGCATTGCCGGACGCACGAGAAACACGAGCAGCGCACCGAGCACGTAGATGCTGAGCAACGCACCCTGCGTGAGCAGGCCCTCCTTCGTCGGGTGGATTCCAGTGAGCTCGGCGAGGTAGACCGGGAGCCGCGCCCAGCCGCCGTCGACCGGCGTGACACCGATCCAGTCGCCCTCCTGGAGGGAACGTACGGCGTTGCCGGCAAATGTGACCGAGAGCGCGAGCAGCAGCATCGCGGCCGTGAGCAGCATCGGCTTCAGCGGTAGCCGCTTGCCGAGCTTCAGGATTGCGTACCCCACGACGGCGAGTGCGATCGCCGCCGCCGCCGCGCCGAGGACGATCCAGAGCGCGAGGCCCTCCGCGAAGAGTGCGAGCGCCTGGTAGAAGAGCACGGTCTCGAAGCCCTCGCGATAGACCGCCGTGAACCCGAGGCCGGCGAACGCGAGGCCGGTGCCGGCGGCGATCGCCGCCGAGACGCGCGCACGCATGAACTCCATCCAGTGCCTGTGCTCGAGGCGGGCGACCAGCCAGAACGTGATCGCGAACAGGACGACCACAGCGGCAAGAGCCGTTACCCCCTCGATCAGCTCGCGCTGGAAGGGAGCGATCTCGATGACGAAGGTCGCGACGATCCAGGTCGCGATCGTGGCCAGGAGCGCGGCGCCGATGCCTGCGACGAGCGGTTTGCGGTAGTTGGTCGCGCGGCCCGCCTTGAGCGAGCCGAGCAGGATCGCGATCAGCAGGACTGCCTCGAGGCCCTCGCGGAACAGGATCGTGAAGGCGAACGCGAACGCGAGCAGCGGGGCCGCGAGCCCCTTGTCCGCGAGCGAGCGGTCGACCTGACGAAGCCCTTGCTGCACGACGACTGCATCGGCGCGCACCCGCGCGAGCGAGTCGCCGTCGCGGATCCCGTTCCGGAGCTCGGCGAACTTGAACTCCAGGTCGAGGACGAGGTTCGGGTCGCGCAGCCGAAGCGGGACCTCGGCGAGCTCGAAGTGATCGAGGTACGCCGTGCGGGCGATGTCGTATGCCCGCTCGCGGTCACCTGCGGCAGCCGCTGCGACGGCGTCGCCGACGAGCACCGACGCCTGCGCGACCTTTGCGCGGACGTCGGCGAACTGGTCGTTCTCCGCCGCGCTCGCCGTTCCCACCCCGGCGACGAGCGCGAGCCCGGCGACCAGAACCGCCGCAACGACGAGCCGCCGCATCTAGCTCAGCTCCTCCTCTGCCTGATCGAGCCCCGACTTGATGTCCGAGACGAGCGCGTCGATCTCCGACTGCTCGGCTCCGTCCTCCATCGAGGTCCGAAGATCGCTCGAGAGCTTCTCCTCGATCTCTTCCATCAGGTCGTGGTTCACGTCGCCAAGAGGCCCCTCCACGTGCTCGTAGTGCTCGAGATAGATGTCGCCGACGGCATCGGCGGCGGCCGAGTGGTCACCCGACGCGTACTGCGCGACCGCGTCGTCGAGCAGCGCGCGGATCGTGGCGATCTCGGCCAGCGCCTGGGCCGGCGTCGACTCTTCCTCCTCGTCGCTCTCCTCCGTGGTCGTCGAGACGGTCGTGTCGGCGGCCGACGTGGAGTCGGAATCGCTACCGCAGCCTGCGACGACGAGCAGCCCACCGACGAGCGCGAGCAGCGCAACGACTCGAAGCATGAACTCTCCAGTTCTGGATCGCATGACGTGTGCTGTAAGGGGCCCCTTACACGCGGGACGCTACCACGCCGCCGACCGCGATCTCAATCCCGCACCGACAGACCGACGAGGCAGCTCAGCCTGCGCCGTGCTCGCGGACGTCGTGCTCGATCGCGCCTGGTTCCGTCGTCGACACCAAGCGCCACGAGTCCCACGTGATCTTGAGGATCACGAGCGTGATGATCAGGCCGACGAGGGGGTCGCCGAGCGGAAACCCGAGTGCGACGAGGATCGCGCTCGCCACGACGCCCAGCGATACGAATCCGTCCGTCCGTGCGTGGTTGCCGTCTGCCACGAGCGCGGGACTCGAGAGGCGGCGCCCGGCCCGCAGCCGAACCTGCGCTGCGAGCTCGTTCCCGGCGAAGCCGATCACACCCGCAGCGGCGAGCGCCCAGAGGTGAGTCAAGTCCTCGGGGTTGAAGAAGCGCTGAATCGTCTCGTAGAGGGCAACGCACGCGGAGACGAAGATCGCGAGAACGACGGCGAGGCCGGCGATCTTCTCGGCCCGGAAGCTGCGGAGGAAGAAGGCGATTCCGAGCGGCACCGCGGTGAGCGCGTCACCGAAGTTGTGGACGAGATCCGCCAGGAGCGCGACCGAGCTCGTAAGGACGAAGATCGCAAGCTGCGCGAGGGCCGTCGCACCGAGCACGGCGAGGCTCAGCGCAACAGCCTTGACGCCTTCGCGGGAGCGGACGATCGAGCGGTCGACGAGGCCGTGCGAGTGGCCGTGCCCGTGCGCGCTGTCGTGATCGTGCATGTGGTCGTGGCGCGGGTCGTCGAGTGACGACCGCCGAAACCCGCGCCCCAGGTGCCGATGCGGCCCCGTGACCACGTGACTGTGGCGGAAGCCGCCGTGCCGATGCGAAAGCGCCGCGCCCATCGGGCGGGACGCTATCGACGCATGTGCTCAGAGCGGCGCCGCGCGTCGCGAGCTCGCCGACGGGCCGCACGCGCTTTGATGCCGGGCCCCGCCGGTCGTCGAGTCGCCAGATAAGTCAATCCGGGGTTCTCTCGCGACGGAGCCCGACGCGCCTCTTGAGTGCCCGCCGCTGCGAAGAAGCAAACGCCGATGTACCCGTAAGCTCCCGATTCATGAGTTGCTGCAACGCGCGCGGCTGTGACGGCTTCTTCACGGCCCGGATGGCGAAACGAGCCGCCGAGCGCTATCGGAAGAGCGGAGTGGACAAGACGGCCTTGCGCATCCTGGCCTTCCTCGATGACCGCGGGGTCCAGGGCGCGACGGTCCTGGAGGTCGGCGGAGGCATCGGCGACGTGCAAGTCGAGCTGTTGAAGCTCGGCGCGGGGCGCACGCTGAACCTCGAGCTCTCACCCGCGTACGAGACGGAAGCGGCGCGGCTCATCGAGGAAGCGGGCGTCGAGGGACGAGCGGAGCGGCGTGTTCACGACATCGCAGCGGACCCGGCGGGGGTCGAACCCGCCGACGTGGTCGTGCTGCATCGCGTCGTCTGCTGTTACCCGGACTACGAGCGGCTCCTCGGCGCAGCGGCCGACCATTCGCGCCGACTGCTCGTCTTCAGCTACCCACCGCGAAACGTGCTGTCACGCCTGCTGCTCGGTTCGCAGAATCTGATCTTCAGACTGCGGCGGAAGGAGTTCCGGACGTTCGCGCACCCGCCGGCGCGGATGCTGGCCGTCCTCGAGGAGCGCGGCCTCGTCCACACCTATGCCCATCGCCCGGTGGTGTGGCAGATCGCGGGATTCGAGCGCCGCGGCGCTTCGTAGGCGCGTCCTCCCTAGGGCGCGGGCGCAGGTCGAAGAGCGGGTCGCGGGTGCCACGAGGTCATCGCGACGAGGAGACCGCTGGCGGCCGTGAGCGCAGCGACGACGACGATCGCGGTGCCGGCTGACGTGACGTCGGCGCCGATTCCGGCGATCAACGCGCCGAGGACGAACCCGAAGTCGCGCCAGAATCGGTACACGCCCACGACCCGGGCGCGGTCACGCGGCTGGCTGGCGTCCGAGACGGCGGCGATCAGGGTCGGGTACACCATCGCCGTCCCGACCCCGAGCAGCGCCGCCGCGGCAAGCGAGGTCGAGAAGGCGCCGTCTCCGGCGACGAGGAGTGCAAGTGCGCCTGCCTGCACGAACATGCCGGCGGTGATGAGGGGCTTTCGCCCCGTGTGGTCGGAGAGCCAGCCGGTCAGGAGTTGCCCGGCGCCCCACACAACGCGGATACGCCGCGGCGACGACGGCGATCTCGCGCACGCTCGCGCCGTGCGCGGCGAGATACAGCGGAGCGAGCCCCCACGCAAGCGCGTCGTTCAGGTTGTTGACGAGCCCGGCCTGGTTGCATACGCGCAGGACCGGTTCGCGCACGGTCGCGTGCCGGAAGGCGGGCCAGAGCCCGCCGTGCGAGGGCGTGGCGTCGCCGAAGGCTTCCTGCTCGTGCGCGACATGCGCGCTCGTGTCCCGCACCGCGAACACGCTCACGAGCAGCCCGGCGACGACGATCAGCGCGGCACCGATCCAAACCACTGTGCGCGGCGCGAAGCTCGTCGCGAGGACGCCCGTCGCGAAGGCCGCCGCGGCGACGCCGAGGTAGCCGGCAGCCTCGTTCAGACCGAGGGCAAGTCCGCGCCGCTGCGGCCCGGCCAGGTCGATCTTCATGACAACGGTCATCGACCAGGCGAATCCCTGGTTGACGCCGAGCAGGAGGTTCGCGACGACGATGAACCACCAGGACGGTGCGAGGGCGATGAGGCAGCGGCACGGGAAGGGCGACGAGCCACCCGACGACCAGCAGCCGCTTTCGTCCGATCCTCTCTGCGAGATCGCCGGCGGCGAGATTGGTGACGGCTTTGGCGGCCCCGAACGCGACGACGAACGCAAGAATCGCCGTGCTCGAACGGAGCCCGAAGTCATCCTTCCCGACGAGCGGCAGCACGCTGCGCTCGAGCCCGACCATCGCACCGACGAGCGCGTTGAGCGCGACGAGGAGTGCGAACTGGGACGCATTCGCTCGGAGGCCGAGCTGGATCTGCGGCGTCACGCAGGCGCGCCGACCTCGCCGGCGCGGTTGGCGGCGACGATCCGATCCTGGTCAGCGGGCCGCGGCGGCGCGTCGGCGAGCAGCGCGTTCGCGAACTCGTCGGGGTCGACGAGCGCGAGAAGCGCGTTGTGCGCCCGCTCGAAGCCGATGGACGAGATCGGATTGCCGGATAGACCGCGCCCGCAGACGGAGCCGCCGTAGTGGCTCGGAAACAGGACGACGTGATCAGGCAGCTCGAGCAACCGCCGCAGGCTCGCGTGCAGAAGATGCGCCTGGTCGCGAGCGTCGCCCGCGACGTGAAGATCCGGGCGGCCGACGTCTCCGATCAACAGCGAGTCGCCGCTGAAGACGACCCACGGCTCCTCGCTTCCACGCCGCCGGTCCGCGACCGAATACGCGTGGTGCGCAGGGGCATGACCCGGTGTCGCAATCGCGGTCACGACGGTGTTCCCCAGCTCGACGACGCCGCCACCCGCAAGTGCGACATGGTCGAAGGCGACGCCGGAATCGAGCGGCAGGTAGGCCGTCGCACCCGTTCTCTCGACGAGGCGCGGCAAACCGGAGACGTGATCGGCCTGAACGTGCGTCTCGAAGACCGCGACGATCTGCGATCCGGCGCGTTCGGCCGCTTCGAGGTAGCTCTCGACGAGATCGACATGCGGATCGACGACTGCGAGCGTCGAGTGGCTCGTGCATCCGAACAGGTAGCTCGCACACGAGCCGGCGTCGTTGAAGAAGGGTCGGAGCAGCATCGGATCTCCTCTCAGGCGGCCGTTTCGACCGGAAGGCCGGCTCGCCGCCACTCGGGAAAGCCGACGTCGAGCCGACGCGCCTCGAGTCCGCGGGCACGCAGGAGGCGGACGGCGTCGTGGGCGTAGACGCAGTACGGGCCGCGACAGTAGGCGACGATCTCGCGACTTCGCGGGGAACGTCTCCGCGACCTCGTGGAGCTCGGCGAGAGGCGCGGACCGGGCGCCCGCGATGTGCCCGGCACGAAACTCCGGCTCGGGCCGCACGTCGAGAACGACGACGCTCCCTCGAGCGAGCCGGTCGACGAGCTCGGAGGAAGTGACCTGCTCGACCTCGCTCTGCCCGCCGAGGTACGCGTCGGCGAGGACGGCGACCTCGGCGACGTGGCGGGTGGCGACGTCTCGAACGGCGGCCCAGAGCTCGGCGACGCGCTCGCTCGCGAGCCCGTAGTAGATCCGCCGGCCGTCGCGCCTCGAACGCGCGAGCCCGCTGTTCGCGGGCAGCCGCAGATGGTGCGACGTGGCGGCCACCGACTGGCCGGTCTCACGCGCGACGTCCTCTACTGATCGTTCGCCCTGGGCGAGCAGGTCGACGATCTCCGCGCGCCGTCCGCTCGCGAGCGCGTGCGCGACGGACGCGAACGCGTCGAAGAGCTCCGCCTTCGCGTCCGTGACCACTCACTCAAACTATCGTTTGAATGTCAGAGAGTCAAGCGCCGACCGAGACGACCCGTCCAGCGCCCGACCCGCGAGTGAGCAGCGCGTTGCCTACGGCCGGATGTTCTGGTTGAGATGGAACACGTTGTCGGGGTCGTACTTCCGCTTCACCTCGACCAGCCGCTCGTAGTTGCCTCCATAGTTCGCCTTGATCCGGTCCTGGTCGTCTCCGGACATGAAGTTGACGTAGCCGCCCTCCTCCGAGAGGGGCGCAGTCGCGTCGTAGTAGTCGCGGACCCACTTGATGTTCGCTTCGTTGTCGGCGGGATCGGGCCACATCCCGGCGATGACGGTCGCGAAAGTCGCGTCGCGATACGCGAACGCGGTCGCGTCCGTCGCGACGCGATTGCAAGCGCCGTTGACGGGATAGATGTGCACGGTCGAGTTCACGACCGGGACTTTGGGGCCGTGCTCGAGGTGGGCCTCGATCGCGTCGTCCGTGAGCTCCTTCACGAAGTTGGCCTTCCAGTAGTGCTGCAAGTCTCCCGGCGGATACAGCGCGTCGAACGCACTGTTGAGAGCGGGATACGGCATCGAGCCCACGTGCTCGGCAACGACCGGAGCTGCGTCACGGAGCGGCTTCAAGGCACCCTCGCCGTCCTCGATCGGCCCGGCCCAGCACGCGACGAACGCAAGCATCGTCTCGCCGTGTCTTTCCTCAGGGATGAACGGGAGAGGCGGAGCGATCTGCCACGCCGGGAACCCTCCGAACTCCTCCGGCGCATCTCGATGAACTCGCGGTAAGCGCGCAGGACCGTGCCCGCGTCTGCCTTGTCGAAGAAGAGCGGGCCGCCGTAGACCTCCGTGACCGGATGGAGTCGGAACTCGAACGCGGTGACGACACCGAAGTTGCCTCCACCGCCCCGAAGCGCCCAGAACAGGTCTTGGTTGTCGTGCTCGCTCGCCGTCAACGCGCGCCCGTCGGCCGTCACTACCTCGGCCGAGACGAGGTTGTCGCACGAGAGGCCGATACCACGCGCGAGATAGCCGATGCCGCCACCGAGCGTGAGCCCACCGACGCCCGTCGTCGAGACGACGCCTCCGGTTGTCGCGAGGCCGTGGGCGTTGGTTGCATCGTTGAAGATGCCCCACGTCGCGCCTCCCTGTGCCCGAGCCGTACGCTGCTCGGGATCGACCTGAACGTCACGCATGCCCGAGAGGTCGATCACAACTGCGTCGTCGGCAGTGCCGAACCCCGGGACGCTGTGCCCCCCGCCGCGCACCGCCACGTCGAGCTCGTTCTCGCGTGCGAAGTCGACCGCCGCGATCACGTCGTCCGTGCCGGCGCACCGCACGACGACGACCGGACGCCGATCGATCATCGCGTTGAAGACCCGACGCGCGTCCTCGTAGCTCTGGTCGCCGGGTTCGATTACCTCGCCGCGTACGTGCTGGCGGAGGCCGTCGACGGTCGTCGTGCTCATCGTCCCCTCCTGGTCGCTGCGACCATTCTGCTACTCGGCCGCGTTCGAGTCCATGTGGCGCGGCTGCGCCGGGAGTAGGCTCAGCCGGGTGGGCCCCGCCGAGCGATCGGTGGGAGGCTGGTACGCGGAACGTCTCCCAGAGTTGGCCGGTCCATCGCGAACCGAGTGAACGCGGACGTTTGCACGCCGCTCTGCCGGGTATGCCCCAGAGATGGAGTCGACCACCGAACGCGAAGGCATGAGCTTCGAGCGCGACGTGAAGCCGCTCTTCCGGGAACGGGATCGTCGGGACGATGCTCGAGGTCGCCAACTTCGACCTCTGGGAACGAACCGACGTCGCGGACAACGCGGAAGCGATCGTCAAGCGTCTCGAGGACGGTTCGATGCCGTGCGACGGAGCGTGGCCCCCCGAGCGTGTTGAGACCTTCCGTCGCTGGATGACCGCCGGAGTGCCGGCCTGACCCACGCGCAGTGGCGCGGCATCACGCGTCGCCGATCCCGACTCATCCGCTCAACTGTCGAGCACGAAGGTGACGAGCATGTTCACCTGGTACTCGGTAATCGATACCGCCCTCGAGGCGCACCTGCTGCTCCTTGATCCACGCGCTCTTGACGTTTCTGAGCGTGTCGTTGGCGCGGTCGACGCCCTGCCGGATCGCGTCCTCGAAGCTCTGTGTCGAGGTCGCGCTGATCTCCGTCACCCGTGCGACTGCCATGGCAGCTCCTTTCGGTCGGGTTGTTCGCCACGATTCCCCGAAACAGAGGCTTCAACACCACGGCCGCCTAGGGTCGCCGCGCAGCGACGCGTGCCCCACGCGGCTCGTAGGGCCTGCCTCGCGAGCTGGGACGACGTGCTCAGGAAGGGTGCGCTCGTTTCGAACCGGACAGGTACAACCGCTGCGTGGCGTCGCGCTCGAGTTCGCCTCTCGAGCCCGGATCGCGTCCTGTTCCCCGATGACGGGATCACCAGGCGGACCTGTTCGAGTACTACCGCGCGATCGCGCCGGTGCTCGTCCCGCACCTCCGGAACCGGCCGTTCACGATGAAGCGCTCGCCCTACGGAGTGGGCGGGATGTGTACTTCCAAAAGCAGGCACCGAAAGGGATGCCCTCCTGGATCCCGACACGCACCTTCCGCACCTACCCGCGTGGCGGCGGGTCTCGGCTCGTCGACTTCCCGCTCGTCAACTCGCCGGAGGCGGTGCTCTGGATGGTGCAGATGAACTGCATCGACATGAACGCGTGGTACTCCCGGGTCGACAGCCGCATCGCCCGGACCTCGTGCTCTTCGACCTCGACCCGCCCGACGGCGGCTTCGCGCTCGCGATCCGCGTCGCTCGCCTGATCCGCGAGGAGCTCGAGCGGCTCGATCTCCAGTCCTACGTCAAGACGAGCGGCGCGGACGGGATTCACGTGCTCGTCCCGATTGCGCGGCGAGCGACCTTCGACCAGACCTATGTGTTCGCCGGAACGCGTGGCGCGCGGGCTCGAGGGGCGGCTCGCGGAGCTAGTCGCGACCGAATGGCTCAAGCGCAAGCGCGAGGGCGTGCTCGTCGACCACCGGCAGAACGCACGCGGGAAGACGATGGCCTCGGTCTACTCAGTGCGGCCGAAGGCGGGCGGGCCAGTCTCGACGCCCCTTCGCTGGGCGAGCGGCCGAGGACGTGACGCCGCGCCCGCTTCGGGATGCGAGAGGCGCTCAAGCAGGTCGAAAGGGCGCCGCGGTTGTTCGAGCCTGTGCTCGCCGGCGGGGGGCACTCGGCCTGCCTTGAGGAACCTGCGCTGGGCGCGACTCCGCCCGACTCTGGGACAACCTCGGATCCGGTCGGGCCCGGTTGGGCCGTCACGATCTCTTCCGAGCGGTCGCGCGGCCGCCCTTGCGACCCGGGGCCTTGTGCGGGTCCTTCCACCCTGCGAGCAGTGACCGCCTTGACGCTCGGGACCCGCGCGCGTCGGCAGATGGCAGTGCGTCGCCATCGTCGTCGCACGACCGGCTGAGCGATCAATTCGCCCACGACCGGCGTCGATGGGGCCGACTCACGAGCACCCCGAGCGGTTTCTCGAAGGCGGCAGGCCGGTAAGCCCTTGGCGACAGATCGAACGGAGGTGCTGATGCTAGGCGTCAAGAGACGGACTGCGATGGACGGGATGAAGGAGACGGTACGCGAGGCCGTCGCGTACATGGACGAGGTCGCGGGCGACGGCGCCTGCGGCGGACTTGCGCTCCGCGATGAACCATGGCGGTGAGGCGCGGGATCGCGTCAGGAGGACATGGCGACCGACGGCCTCGCGGCGCGGATCGCGGCGACGGAAGCTGCGCGGGAAGGCCGGCGCGATGCTCGACGACCTCGACAGCGCCGGGCATCGCCTGCGCCGGAGGGAACGTCATCGACTTCGTAACGGTCTGCTCGTGCTAGGCGGTACCGGGGCTCTGGGCGCGGCCGTCCTGAGCGCGCGCGGACGGATCGCCGATCGCGCGTCCGGACGGACCGATGGCGCCCTGGAGGTGGAGATGACCCTCTGAGAAGAGACAGGACGCTACGCCGGCTCGGCCGGTTGCACGTCGCCGAGCCGGCGGAGCTTCCTGCCCCTGTTTGACGCGCTGTCAGGTGGGAAGAATCCAGTGCGCAACCGCGGGGGAGGGGCACGTCCCGGTGATGGTCTGGCCCGTCACGAGGGACTGACGGCAGCCCCTCCCCCGACGTAGCCAGCCTTCGCGGCCGCTCTGAGAAGCCGTCCCCGCTGCAGTTGCGGCGTTTCGCGACTCGTGCGGACGGGCAGTGAGCTGTAGGAGGTGCCGATGCCGGGACGAGCGTTCGTCGATCCACTTCCCCGACGGGGACTGCGAATACGACGTTCGGCCTGCAGCCGCTCCCGAGGTCGGTGCGACGGTGCGACAGACGCGGCGCGCTTTGGAGGGTGACGACGCAACAAGACCCACGACATCGTCGTGAACCTCCATGTCGAGCCGGTCGACGAGCCTTCCGATGAACCACAACGAAGGTCGGCGCCGAACGCAACCTGAGTCGTGTTCCAACATCGGAGTACGGTGGGATGGCGATCCCGACAACGCCCGTCCTCATACTCCGGGTTCCCGGGACGGCGACGTCGAGCATCGAACAACGCGGGGGCAAGCTTCCGGTCGGTGCGCTCGTGCGCGCGCGCGGAGCACTCTGGCGTGTAAAGAGCTACAGGGGCCCGGCGGCAACGCCTGAGCCGGTCGACCCGTCCTCGGACGGCGCACCCGGCCAGCCCTTGGTGCGCAAGCCCCGGACGCGTTCGGCGATACGCCCATAGACCATCAAGATCATGAGCGAGGTCTAACCCGGCGTCGAGCTCTAGCTCACTGTCTTGACCGGCACCTCGAAGAACTCCACCGAGACGCGTCGCTCGCTACCTCCGGGATTCATCGCGTTCAGCGCCTCGTCGCCGCGACGCATCGCCTCCTCCGTGTCGAACAGGGTGATACCGACACCCTTTCCCGTCTCGCGATTGACGAGCATGAGCATTTTCGCGCCCTCGAGCCCGGCTGGCGTTTCACCGGAGTCCACCTCGGAGCGAACCATCTCGATCGCGTCATCTACGCGGGCGGGGTCACTCTCGAACGTTGCCACTCGTGCGTACACGGCTCCTCCTTCGTTAGTGGCGAGCTCTCATTGTCGGATCTATACCCGTAGAGGTCTGGTCGATCGCGCTCGCGAGCAGGGTCGGCGACGGCTTCGGTTCGCCTCGGAGTTGCGCCCGGGGGCTCGCGCGGGATGCTCTCCATAGAACCTGATCACGTTTTGCACGGCGCGGCTCCGGGGAGTCTCGAGAGGAGAGGAGGTCGCATGCGATGCGAACCAGCACGCAAACGGAGAGGATCAAGAGATCAAGCACTGCGACGTGCACTTCGGTCCGTCGCTCCAAGCCGCGGCCAGGCAAGCGGCCCGCGTCCAGCGCGACGAATTAGCGACTGCACGGAGGTGACGAGCAATGACCGATGGAATGGTCAGCGTCCGGTACATGGTCGACGACGTCGACCAGGCGATCGACTTCTACACCGAGCACTTCGGCTTCGAGCCAGGCCACAACGCCTCGCCGGCCTTTGCCGAGGTGCGCAGGGGCAACCTGCGGCTGCTGCTCGCCGGTCCCGAGAGCTCGGCCGGGCGGCCGATGCCCGACGGTCGCAAGCCCGAACCAGGGGGCTGGAACCGCATCCACTTCGTCGTCGACGACATCGACGCCGAGGTCGAGCGGCTCCGCGCCGCCGGCCTCAGCTTCCGCAACGACATCGTCAGCGGGCCCGGCGGTCGACAGATCCTCGTCGACGACCCTTCCGGCAACCCGATCGAGATCTTCCAGCCGGCCGCCTGACCGTGGCATATGCGAGCCGAGCGCCTCCAGACACGAGGATCCTCGCCAGGCCGTTCTGTCGATTACCCGGTGTCTTTCTGG
>CAWDSX010000032.1:0-13361 GCA_963805135.1 uncultured Gaiellaceae bacterium
CAGATGCCGTCCTCTACGGGACGCCGCTCCTCTTTGCGTCCCTCGGCGAGCTGCTGGCAGAGCGCTCCGGTGTCCTCAACCTCGGTGTCGAGGGGATGATGTTGTTCGGCGCGGTGGTCGGTTTCTGGATGACGCAACGCGTCGAAGGAGCGAGCGCACCGGTGCTTGTTCTTGCGATCCTCGCGTCGGGTCTGGCCGGCGCGGCGATGGCCGCGATCCACGCGTTCCTCACGATCACGTTGCGCGCGAACCAGATCGTCTCGGGCCTCGCACTCACGATTTTCGCGGGCGGTCTCGGCCTGTCGGCCTATGTCGGAACCGAGCTGGGCTTCTCATCGGACATCCCCGCGAAGCAGCACTTCGGGTCGGTCGACATGTTTGGCCTCGCGGATCTTCCGGTTCTCGGGCCGATCGTGTTCGACCAGTCCGCACTCGTGTACGCGTCGTGGGTTGCCGCGCTCCTCGTCGGGCTGTACCTGGGACGAACACGCTTCGGCTTGAACGTCCGCGCCGTCGGCGAGGCACCCGCGTCCGCCGATGCAATGGGAATCAACGTGTCTCTCTACCGGTACGTCCACGTCCTCATAGGAGGTGGATTCGCCGGCGTTGCCGGAGCCTGCTACAGCCTCTCGATCTCTCCGGGTTGGAGCTCGGGCGACTCGTTCGTCGGCGGTGCCGGCTGGATCGCCATAGCGCTCGTCATCTTCGCGTTTTGGCGCGCCGAGCTCTGCCTCGTGGGTGCATATCTCTTCGGGGCGCTGTCGGCGCTCCCGTTTGCGCTGCAGGCTCGCGATGTGCAGGTGGCGCCGGAGTTCCTCTACGCCCTCCCGTACGTGATGACGATCGTCGTGCTGGTGCTCGTCTCGACTGGCCTCTCCAAACGGAGGCTCGGCGCGCCGGCCGCGCTCGGGGTTCCGTACGTACGCGAGGAGCGATAGAACACTCGCGTGGAGGTCCTCACGCCGCGGTCGCTCGACGAGGCACTTCGGCTGAAGTCCGAGCATCCGGACGCGGTTCCGATCCAGGGCGGGACGGACCTCATGGTCGCGCTCAACTTCGATCGTTCGCGGCCGGAGACGATCCTCAACCTCAACGAGGTCGCGGAGCTGCGTGGCTGGTCGCGCGAGAACGGGACGCTGCGGCTCGGCGCCGGGCTGACCTACACGGAGGCGATGGGCCTCGGCGAGGGCTTCCGGTCGCTCGCAGAGGCGTCGCGCACCGTCGGTTCGCCGCAGATCCGCAACCGCGGCACGATCGGCGGGAACCTGGGAACGGCGTCGCCGGCGGGCGACGCGCTCCCTCCGCTGCTGATCGAGGGCGCCGAGGTCGAGGTCGCGAGCGTCCGCGGCTCGCGGCGTGTCCCGGTCGACGAGTTCCTGGTCGGCGTGAAGCGGAACGCGCTCGAGCCGGGACGAGCTGATCGCCGCAGTGCACGTCGAGCCGAGCGGGAGCCGCAGACGTTCATGAAGGTCGGCCCGCGCAACGCGATGGTGATCGCGGTCTGCTCGCTCGCGCTCGTCGTCGATCGCGAGCGGGGCGAGCTGCGCGCCGCGTTCGGCTCGGCCGCGCCGGTCGCGCGGCTCGTGCGCGCGCCGCTCGACGAGGCGGACGCGTTCCCGGAGCAGGTCGCCGAGGCCGCGAGCCCGATCGACGACGTGCGCGGCACCGCCGCGTACCGCCGTCACGCGCTCCGCGTCCTCACGCAGCGCGCGCTCGAGAGGTGCCTCGCATGAGGGTCGAGCTGACCGTCAACGGCGAGCGGCGCGAGGCCGACGTCTGGGAGGGCGAGAGCCTCCTCACGGCGCTCCGCGACCGGCTCGAGCTCCCGGGCTCGAAGAACGCCTGCGAGCAGGGCGAGTGCGGCTCGTGCTCCGTGCTCCTCGACGGCGAGCTCGTCTGCTCGTGCCTCGTGCTCGCCGCGCAGGCGGACGGACACGCCGTCGTGACGGTCGAGGGGCTCGCGCGCGGGCGACGAGCTGCACCCGGTGCAGGAGGCGTTCGCCGAGGCCGGCGCGGTCCAGTGCGGCTTCTGCACGCCGGGGTTCGTCGTCGCCGCCGCCGATCTCCTGCGCCGCGCTCCGGATCCGAGCGACGACGAGATCCGGGAGGCGCTCTCCGGGAACCTCTGCCGCTGCACCGGCTACGCGAAGATCCTCGACGCCGTTCACGAGGCGGCCGCGCGATGAGCGCGACGCAGGACGCTCGAGGTCGGCCGCGCGAGTTCCGCGCGCGCGGCGGGCAGACGCGGTGCCGAAGGTGACCGGGGAGTTCGCGTACTCGAGCGACCTGCACGCGGCGGGGATGCTGTGGGGCCACACGGTCCGGAGCCCGCACGCGCACGCGCGCGATCCTCGAGATCGACGTCTCCGAGGCGCTCGGGATGCCCGGCGTCCACGCGGTGCTCACGCACGAGGACGTTCCCGGGCGCGAAGACGTACGGCCTCGAGTTCCCGGATCAGCCCGTCCTCGCGATCGATCGCGTGCGCTACTTCGGCGAGGCGGTCGCGGTCGTCGCGGCGGAGGAGCCCGAGCAGGCGCGGCGCGCGGCCGCGGCCGTGCGCGTCGAGTACGAGCCGCTCGAGCCGGTCACCGACCCCGAGCGGGCGACCGAGCTGGAGCCGCTCCATCCCGACCGCCCGACGATGGGACACGGGTACCGCGACGACCCGCGTCCGAACGTCGTCCGCTCGCTCGTGATCCGGCGTGGCGATCCCGACGCGGAGGCGGAGGTGACCGTCGAGGGGGTCTACGACGTCGGCCAGCAGGACCAGGCGTTCCTCGGGCCCGAGTCCGGCATCGCGATCCCGGACGGCGAGGGCGGCATCGACATCCACGTCGCGACGCAGTGGCTGCACGTCGACCGCGACCAGGTCGCGCCGTGCCTCGGCCTCGACGCCGGAGCAGGTGCGGATCCATCTCGCCGGCGTCGGCGGCGCGTTCGGCGGGCGCGAGGACCTCTCGATGCAGATCCACGCCGCGATGCTCGCGCTGCGCACGGACCGCCCGGTGAAGATCGTCTACAACCGCGAGGAGTCGTTCGTCGGCCACATCCACCGCCATCCCGCGCGGATCTGGGCCGAGCACCGCGCGACGCGCGAGGGCGAGCTCGTCGCCGTGCGGATGCGGATCCTCATCGACGGCGGCGCGTACGCCTCGAGCTCGACGGCCGTCATCTCGAACGCCTGCTCCTTCGCCGTCGGGCCGTACGCGGTCGAGAACGTCGAGATCGACGGGCTCGCCGTCTACACGAACAACCCGCCGTGCGGAGCGATGCGCGGCTTCGGTGCCGTGCAGACGTGCTTCGCCGCCGAGGCGCAGATGGACAGGCTCGCGGCCGCGCTCGACATCGACCCCGTCGAGCTACGGCTCTTGAACGCGCTCGAGCCCGGAGGCACACTCGCGACCGGGCAGGTCGTCACGGGCTCGCTGCCGACGCGCGAGGTGATCCGGCGCGCCGCGGCGATGCCGCTGCCGGAGCCCGAGGCGCTCCCGCGCGACGTCGTGCGCCTGCCCGGCGGTGCGGGCAACACGACTCGCGGCGAGGGCGTCCGGCGAGGTGTCGGGTTCGCGGTCGGCTTCAAGAACATCTGCTACTCGGAGGGCTTCGACGACTACTGCACTGCCCGCGTCGTGCTCGCGGAGGACGGCTCCGCGGAGGTGCACTGCGCGGCGGCGGAGGTCGGCCAGGGCGTCGAGCGACGTCGTCCTGCAGGTCGCGCGGCTCGAGCTCGGCACCGACGAGGTCGACGCTGGCCGCCGGCTCGACCGCGCTCGTCGGATCCGCGGGGTCGTCCTCGGCCTCGCGCATGACGTGGATGGCGGCAGGCGCGGTTCAGCGCGGCGTGCCGCGCCGCGCTCGAGGAGCGCGAGCGGAGCGGGCGGCGGCGCGGTCGACGTCGAGCGCGTCTACCGGCACCCGCGCACCTTCCCGCTCGACCCCGAGACGGGACAGGTCACCGACGGCCAGGCGCACGTCGCGCTCGCGCTCGCCGCGATGCGCGTCGTCGTCGAGGTCGACGTCGAGCTCGGGCTCACCCGGGTCGTCTGGATCGGGACGGCGCAGGACGTCGGCAACGCGCTCAATCGCACGGCTGTCGAGGGGCAGATCGAGGGCGGCACCGCGCAGGGTCTCGGCCTCGCGCTGATGGAGGAGATCCAGACCCGCGACGGCGTCATCACCAACGCGAGCTTCACGGACTACCTCATCCCGACGTTCCTCGACATGCCGCCGGTCGACTCGGAGCTCGTCGAGGATCCCGAGCCCGACGCGCCGTACGGCGTCAAGGGCGTCGGCGAGCCGCCGACGGTCGTCTCGACCGCCGCGATCGTCGCCGCCGCTGCGTGACGCGACCGGGCGCGAGCTCACTCGCGTCCCCGTGCGACCGGACGACATCGTCGGTCTCTGACCGAGAGCGCAGAGAAGGGGCCTGCCCTTGCAGGCCCCTTCTCCCTCCCCCTCGGATGGATCGGTGAGAAGGATCTAGCGGAGCTGCGCGCGGAGGATCGCCCACCTCTGGGCCTGCGCGATCTGGACGCGATGCCTCTGCACGGAGACTGCGACCTGCGCGCGCTGCGCCTTGGCGACCTGCGCTCCGATGACCTGCGCCTTGAACTGAGGCTTGAACTGGGCGACGTTGCCGGCGGATGCGACCGACGGTGCGATCGCGAATGCGGTGATGACTGCTCCGATGGTGGCGATGCGCTTCATGGTGCGCTCCCTTCTCGTCCGATCCGTCATGCCCGGAGCGTAGGAACCGCACGCGGACATGTCGTTCGTGCGCGCGACGTTGCGAATGTCACCGCCGTTACACAGACTTCAGACGATGGAATGGCCGCTGCTCGCAGACCTGCCGTCCGAGGACGTGCGGCAACTGCTCTCGATCTCACGACGGCGCACGTTCGTGCGCGGCGAGGTCGTGTTCCACCGCGAGGACCCCGCCGACTCCCTGCACCTCGTCGTTCGCGGGCGGTTCGGAGCGCGCGTCTCGACGCCGTTGGGCGACGGGGCTCTCGTGGACGTGCTCGGCCCGGGGCAGAGCTTCGGCGAGCTCGCGCTTCTCGGTCACGACGCAGCGCGGCGCTCTGCGACGGTCGAGGCCCTTGAGGCGGGCGAGACACGCTCGGTCTTCCGCGACGACTTCGCTCGTCTGCAGCGAGAGCACCCGGGCGTGAAGGACGTCCTCCTGCGCCTCCTCGCCGAGCAGCTGCGGCGCGCGACGGACAGGGTCGTCGAGGCGTACTACGTCGACGCCGAGACGCGCGTTCGCCGGCGCCTCGTCGAGCTCGCGGGAATGTACGAGGGTGGCGTCGTGCCCCTGATCCAGGAGGACATCGCGGCGATGGCGGGCACGTCCCGTGCGACGGTGAACCGCGTGTTGCGCGAGGAGGAGAAGCTCGGCTCGGTGGCGCTGGCACGCGGGCGCGCCTCCGTCCTCGACGGCGACGCGCTCGAGCGCCGCTGCCGCCGCGAGAGCTAGCGCGAGAGGTCGTCGAGGAGCGCGCCGAGGAGCCGGTAGGCGCGCTGGGTGCTCGAGATGCGGACGCGCTCGCCGGGGGCGTGCGGACCGACGATCTCTGGCCCGATCGAGATCATCTCGACGCCGGGGAGCTTCTGTCCGAGGACGGCGCATTCGAGGCCGCCGTGCACGACGGTTCGGCCCGGCTCCGACCCGAACAGGCGCGCGAAGGTGCTCGACGCCGTCTGCAGCAACGACGAGTCGAGCCGCGGCTCCCACGGTGGATACGAGCGCCGCACCTCTCGCTCGGCGTGGCCCAGGCGCGCGAGGCTCTCCATCGTGGCGCCGAGCTCGTCGAGTGCGCCGGCGTTCGAGCTTCTCGCCATCGAGCCGAGCTCCAGCGTTGCCGCCGTCGGTGCGCGCCACCGTCAGGCACGTGCTCGTCTCGATGACGCCGGCGAGGCCGGGAGTCGAGCGCAACGACACCGGTGGGAATCGCCGCGACGAGGTCGAGTGCTTGCCTCGTCACGTCGTGGGACGAGGCCGTGTCCGCGTCGGCCGGGTCGATCGAGATCGTGAGCGCGTCGTCGGTGCCGGCATACCTTCGGCGGACGGACGCCAGCTCGGCCTCGGCGGCTGTGCGGAGTGCGCCTTCGTGGCCGTCCGGGACCGCGACGAGCGCATGCGCCTCGCGGGGAATCGCGTTGCGGCTCACCCCGCCTGCGAATGCGACGAGGCCGAAGGCAGACGCCTCGTACGCCGCGGAGAGAACGCGACCGAGCGCCTTGATCGCGTTCGCGCGTCCTTTGGCGATGTCCTCGCCCGAGTGGCCACCCTTCGCTCCCGAGACCGCGACCCGAAGAGTCACGTCGCTCGCGCCGATCGGCTGGAGCCCGAGCGGGAGCCGGAGGAACGTGTGGTCGCTTCCCGCGCAACCCACCGTGAGTGCCTCGTCGCTGGTCCCGTCGAGGTTGACGAGCAGGCGGCCGGAGACGAGTGACGGGTCGAGCGCCTTCGCTCCGTCGAGGCCCTGCTCCTCGGAGACCGTGAAGAGGAGCTCGAGCGGGCCGTGGGAGATCCCGGGATCGTCCGGGACGGCCAGTGCCGCAGCGACGCCGATGCCGTTGTCCGCGCCGAGCGTGGTCTCTTCGGCGACCACCCAGTCGTCCTCGACCACGACGTGGATCCGACCCTCGCGTGGGTCGTACGCGCTCTCCGGCTCCCGCTCGCAGACCATGTCGAGGTGCGCCTGGAGGACGACGGTCGCCGCTGCCTCGCGTCCCGGCGACGGCGGAACCTGGACGACCACGTTGCCTTCGGCATCCGTCGCCGCCTCGAGGCCGCGCGCGTTCGCCCACGCGAGGACGTACTCGCGGGCCTGCGTCCTCCTGCTTCGACGGACGCGCGATCCTCGTGAGCTCGTCGAAGCGCTTCCAGACGAGCGCGGGCTCGAGACCGTCGAGACTCACCGGCGAAGCGTGAGGACGGCGCCGATGCAGAGGAAGGCGAGCCCGAGCACGCGCGGCCAGCCGATCGTGATCCGCTCGACGCCGAACCAGCCGAGCCGGTCGATCACCGTCGCGAGCCCGAACTGCGCCGCGATCAGCACCGATGTGGTGGCCACGATCCCGATCCGCGGGCCGGCGATCGTGATCGCGAGGATGATCAGCGCGCTCATGACGCCGCCGAGGAGCATCCACTTCGGAGAGCCGAACGCGTCGCCCAGCCCGGTCAGCGAGCGACGCGCGAGCAGCAGCACGACGAGCGCGAGCAGCGCGCCGATGAGCGACGCGGTGGCCATCGCCTCGATGGCGCCGACGCGCTCTCCGAGCCGTCCCTGCACGGCGATCTGAACTGCTCCGCCGAGCCCTGCAGTGAAAGCCAGCAGGGCGGCGAACGCAGTCGAGCTCACGGCGAGGACGCTATACGCTCCCCGGCGTCACCGACGAAGGAGCGCATTGTGATTCGAGCGATCATCCAGTACGAGTCCGAGCCCGACCCCGAGCGGTACGCGCAGCACATCGCCGAGTTCGTCACCCCGATCGAATGCGACGCGTTCCGCCACGGCAAGGTCTTCGGCTCCCCCTTCGGTGAGCCCGCCTTCCGGTACGTCGCAGAGTTCGAGTGGGACGACATGGAGTCGTTCGAGGCCGCCGTCAAGTCGGAGGCGTTCGCCGCCTCGGGCAAGGACGCGATGACCATGGGCATTCCGCTGACGGTCCACTTCGCGTCGATCGAGTGACGCGAGCCGACGCACCCGCGTCCCGTCGACCCGGCCGAGCCTCGGCTTCGAGAGCATCGTCTACGAGAAGGCGCCGCCGCGCGCGACGATCCGGCTCGACCGCCCCGACGTCCTGAACGCGTTCGACTTCCGGATGCTTCGGGAGATCGCGCGTGCGTGCGAGGACGCGTCGTGGGACGACGACATCCGCGCGGTCGTCGTCACCGGAACCGGCCGCGCGTTCTGCGTCGGCGCCGACCTGCGCTCGTGGGGCGAGGAACTGCTCGGGAACTCGAGCGAGTACTGGAAGTGGTTCGGTGCGTTCAAGGACATGCACGACCGCCTGCGCGAGATCGGGAAGCCCACGATCGCGCGCGTCAACGGGATCGCAGTCGGCGGCGGGAACGAGCTGCAGATGGCATGCGATCTCTCGGTGATGGTCGACACGGCGTTCATCCGGCACGTCGGCCTCCAGCACGGCTCCGTGCCCGCGGGCGGAGCGACCCAGTGGCTCCAGCTCATGGTCGGCGACCGACGCGCGCGCGAGATCGTCTTCCTCTGCGACGAGATACCGGCGGCGCAGGCGGAGGACTGGGGGCTCGTCAACCGCGCCGTGCCCGAGGCGGAGCTCGACGCCGTCGTCGACGAGTGGGTCGAGAAGCTCGCGGCGCGCCTGCCGCAGACCACCCGCTACGCCAAGCAGCAGCTGAACGTCTGGCGGGATCTCGCGTGGCATCAGACCGTGGGGCACGCGCGCGACTGGCTCGCGATGTCCATGCTCGGGAGCGAGGCGCAGGATGCCGTGCGCGCGTTCCTCGATCGCACCACTGAGGAGGAGCCCGATGGCCGATGAGGTTCTCAGCGCCCGCGACGGCGCCGTCCTGACCATCACGCTCAACCGACCGGACGTCTACAACGCGATCAACCGTGCGATGCACGAGGGGCTTGCCGGGCGCGCTGCGCGAGGCGGCCGATCCCGCGGTGCGAGCGGTCGTGCTCACGGGCGCGGGCCGAGGGTTTTGCGCGGGGCAGGATCTCCGCGAGTTCGAGTCGCTCCCGGGCGGTGTCCGCGCAGCGCTCGAGCAGACGTATCACCCGAACGTGCGCGCGATTCGCGGGCTCGAGAAGCCGGTCCTCGCGGCGGTCAACGGGCCGGTCGCCGGCGCAGGTCTCTCGCTCGCCTGTGCCTGCGACGTTCGCATCGCGTCGGCCGCTGCGAGCTTCGTTCCAGGGTTCATCGGGATCGGACTGGTGCCGGACGCGGGGAGCACGTGGTTCGTCCATCGGCTTCTCGGGTTCGCGCGTGCCTTCGAGTGGATGGTGTCGAACCGCCGTCTGAGCGCCGACGAGGCGCTCGCCTGGGGTCTCGTCTCGGAGGTCGCCGCGGCGGACGACTTCGGCACGCGGGTGGACGAGGCGGCGGCCTGGTACGCGGCGCTCCCGACGCGCGCGGTCGCGATGACGAAGCGGCTCTTCGAGCACGCGTATACGGCATCGCTCGATCAGCAGCTCGGGCTCGAGGCCGAGCTGCAGCAGGCCGCGACCGAGACCGAGGATTTCGCCGAGGGCGTGGCCGCCTTCCTCGAGAAGCGCCCGCCCGACTTCAAGGGTGCGTAGTAGGAGCCGTCGCCTGGACGGCGAACGAGGCGCCCTACCACCACCGTCACGGCAACTCCCTGTCGGGCGGTACTCGACTCACGGGGCGCCGGGGGTCCACGCACGACGATGGATCCTCGGCGCTCCACTCTGCGCAAGATCGGGATCCGCTAGCGCGAATCCCGAGCGCGCAATACACCCCTGAAGCGGCCGCATTCGCGGCCGGTCGCATCTACTGTCGATCCTGCATGGAGATCCGCGCGACCGACTACCACACCGCGGGAGAGCCCTTCCGGATCGTGACCGGCGGCGTCGAGCCGCCTCGTGGAGCGACGATCCTCGACAAGCGCCGCGACGCGCTCGAGCGCCTCGACGACGTCCGCCGCCTGCTCGTCCACGAGCCGCGGGGCCACGCTGACATGTACGGGTGCTTCGTGGTCGAGCCGAACGACGAGGACGCTGACCTCGGCGTCGTGTTCTTCCACAACGCCGGGTATTCGACCGCCTGTGGTCATGGGACGATCGCGCTCGTCACGTGGGCGCTCGACGAGGGGATCGTCGAGCGCAACGAGGGCGAGAACCGCGTCGTCGTCGACGTTCCGTCGGGCCGGCTCGAGGCCTGGGCGGCCGTGCAGAACGGCCGCGTGCGCTCCGTTCGCTTCCGCAACGTCCCGTCGTTCGTCTGGGCGGAGGGAGTCGAGCTCGGCGAGCGCACGGTCGACGTCGCGTTCGGCGGCGCCTTCTACGCGTCGCTCGAGGAGCGTGTGGAGCCTGCGGAGCTCCCGCGGCTCATCGAGCTCGGACGCGAGATCAAGCGCGAGCTCGAGGCGTGGCAGGCCGTCGTCCATCCCCTCGAGCCGGAGCTCCGGGACATCTACGGCGTCGTCTTCTGGCAGGAGGAGGGCGAGTCGCCGCTCACGCAGCGGAACGTGACGGTCTTCGCGGACGGCGAGGTCGACCGGTCGCCGTGCGGCAGCGGGACGTCGGCGCGGCTCGCGCTCCTCGACCGCTCGGGTCGGCTCCCGCGCGGCAGCGAGCTCGTCCACAGGAGCATCGTCGACACGGCCTTCACCGCCCGTGTGGTCGGCGACGACGAGGTCGCGGGCATTCCAGCCGTCGTCACCGAGGTCGAGGGAAGCGCGTTCCGAACCGGCGAGCACGTCTTCTCACTCGACCCGGACGACCCGTTGGGTGACGGCTTCCTCCTCCGTTGAGGGGTGTAGTGGCCGGCCGAAACGGGTAGAACGTCGGCATCGCGTTGGACGTGCTCCCGAGGAGGTACGCCTCCCCCGATCTGGTCGCCCGCGGTGGCATGGGCGAGGTGTATCGAGCCACCGACACCGCGCTCGAACGCACCGTCGCGGTCAAGGTGCTCTCCGACCGCTATGCGCGCCAGGACGACGCACGCGCCCGCTTCCGGCGCGAGGCACTCGCCGCCGCTCGCCTCTCGGCGACGCCCAACGTGGTGACGGTCTTCGACGTCGCCGAGCACGAGGGTAGGCCGCTCATCGTCATGGAGTACCTCGAGGGCGGCTCCGTCTACGACCGGCTGCGCGCGGGACGCATCCCTCGCGGCCAGGCGCTCACCTGGCTCGAGCAGGCTGCTGACGCGCTCGACCGCGCGCATGCGAGCGGCATCGTCCATCGCGACGTGAAGCCGGCGAACCTCCTCCTCGACCGGGACGGAAACGTCCACGTCTCCGACTTCGGGATCGCGTCCGCCTCCGGCGCCGACATGCTGACCGCGCCGGGAACGGTCCTCGGGACGGCGGGCTACCTCTCGCCCGAGCAGGCGCTCGGCGAGCCGGCGACCTCGGCGAGCGACCGCTACTCGCTCGCGGTCGTCGCCTTCGAGCTGCTCGCCGGCCGCCGCCCGTTCGGCGGCGACACGCCGACGACCGAGGCGTTCGCGCACGTGAACGCATCGGTTCCGCGTGTCGGGGAGGTCGACCCGACCCTCCCGCTCGCGCTCGACTCGGTCTTCGACACTGCGCTTGCGAAGGATCCGAGCGAGCGGCCCGGGACCGCGCGCGAGCTCGTCCGACGGCTGCGCGAGGCCCTCGACGACGCGCCCGTGACGGTGGCGGCACCCACGAGGGTCCTGGAGCCCGAGCCGCGGGTGGTGCGCACGCGCCGGGTGGTACGTCGCGAGCACCATGCCCGACGCCGGCACGGCCGGCTCGCTGCACTCTTAGCGCTCGTCCTCCTCGGTCTGGGCCTCGGCGTGGCGGCTCTCGTCACCGCCGGAGACGACTTCCCGCCGTCGCAGACCCGCGCTGCGCAGGACGCCGGTCGCTCGGAGGCCGCGTCGACGCCGCCGTCGACGCCGCAGGAGACGACCACGGCCGAGCCGCAGGTCGACGGTGCAGCGCTGAACCGGGACGGTTTCGCCCGGATGCAGACGGGCGACTTCGCAGGCGCGCTCCCGCTGCTTCGCGAAGCGGTGCTCGCGCTCAAGGGCTCGAACACGCTCGACGAGGCCTACGCGAGCTACAACCTCGCGTACTCGCGGTTCGCCGTCGGTCGCTGCGACGGAGTCGTGGGACTGCTCGACCGCTCCGAGCGGATCCAGGGCCACCGCTCGGAGATCGACCAGCTGCGCCGCCAGTGGGAGCAGCGCTGCGCTCCAGGTGAGGACGGGGAGGCCGCGCCCCCCGGCAAGCGCGGCAAGGGGAAGGGGCCACCACAAGGGCGACGGCGAGGACGGCTAGCGAGAGCCGTTCAGCAGCGCCGCGATCTCCCCGTCCTCGGGGAAGCGGCCCCGCTCGTGCTTCGAGAACACCCGACGTCCGTCGGCGAAGACGTCGAACTGGCCACGCCCGCCCGGCGTCACCGTCGCGTCGATCCCGAGCGTCTCACCGAGCTCGGCCGCGAGACTCGCGGCCCGTTCGTCGTATCCGCTTCAGGTGGGGCAGAAAAAGATCTCGACGGCCACGAGCCGGAGACTAGCCACGGAGTCTCGGACGTTGCGAAGAGGTCGCGCGCTCGCGCGCGGGTCTCCGCGTTGTCGAGACCGCGGTAGAAGCACGTCGTGCGTCGACGCAGGACGTCGTCGGCGTCTCGTGCCCACTCGCGCGCGACGGCGTACCTCGCCTGGGCGGCGATGTCCGGGCCGCCGGGGTGCAGCCGCTCGAGGAGCGACGGGTCGTCGACGGTCGGGTGCGAGCACTTCGCGCGCCAGGCTCCCGTACAGGTGCAGGAGGTGTGCCCGGACGTCGGGCTCGAGCTCGTCGGGAAGCGACACCTGGTCAGAGCCCGGTCGCGCCCGGGAGTGGCCAGGGCCTCCGGGTCCAGTTGGTGGAGCGGCGAGCTCCCCTTGCAACCGGTGCAGCGTCTCGAGGGCGATGCGCCGATACGTAGTGCAGCTTCCCGCCGGCGACGTTGAGCATGCCGCCCGCGCTCCGCGAGAACACGGTCTCGCGCCGCGCACTGACGCTCTCGCCCTCGCCGGCCGGCAGGACGCGAACGCCCGCGTACGACGCGCACACGCGGTCGGGTGGAGAGGAGGGGCGGGGTCGAGCGCGATTGCCGCTTCCTCGAGGAGCTGCGCGACGTCGGCAGGGCCCGCGCGCACGTCGCGCGGATCACCGGTCCAGGGCGTGTCCGTCGTGCCGAGGAGCAACATTCCGTACCACGGAACGGCGAAGGTGACGCGCACGTCGTCCTGCGGCACGGTGAGCGCTGCGGTCCAGTCGACGTCGGCGCGGACGAGTACGTGCGCACCCTTGCTTCAGCCGGACGGAAGTGCCCGCGTTCGGATCCTCGAGTCTGCGAACTTCGATCCACCCACGGGCCGGCCGCGTTCACGGTCGCACGCGCCTCCACGGCGATGTCCTCGCCGTCGACTCGCACCTCGGCTCCCGTTATCGAACCGCCCGTCGCTCGAAGCGCCACGACCTCCGCGCCGTTGAGCACGATCGCGCCGGCGTCCGCGGCGGCGCGCACCGTTCGCAAGGCACAGCCGCGCGTCGTTCGTCCACGCGTCGGCGTACAGCGCGCAGGAGCGGAGCCCGTCGAGCCGCAGCGGAGGAACCATTTACGCGCGCGCGCCGAGCCGACGAGCCAGTGCAAGCGCGACCGCGCGAGCG
>CAWDSX010000033.1:0-42024 GCA_963805135.1 uncultured Gaiellaceae bacterium
AGCTCTTCGACGACGACGCCCCGAAGACGGTCGAGAACTTCACGAAGCTCGCGGGCGAGGGCTACTACGACGGGCTCATCTTCCACCGCGTCATCCCCGACTTCATGATCCAGGGCGGCTGCCCCCGCGGGGACGGCACCGGCGGGCCGGGCTACTCGTTCGAGGACGAGTTCAACGACCACCCCGTCGCTCGCGGGTACCTGGCGATGGCGAACTCCGGGCCGAACACGAACGGCTCGCAGTTCTTCATCGTCACGACCGAGGCGGCGGCGTGGCTCGACGGCAAGCACACCGTCTTCGGCCGCGTCGCCTCGGGGCAGGACGTGGCCGACAAGATCTCCACCGTCGAGCGCGACGGCCGCGACCGGCCGCTCGAGCCCGTCGTCATCGAGTCGCTGACGATCTCCTAGTCACTAGGCTCCGGCGGATGGAGCTCGAGGGCAAGACCGCGATCGTCACCGGTGCGTCGAGCGGCATCGGCGCGTCGACCGTGCACAAGCTCCGCGAGGCCGGAGTGCGGGTCGTCGGCGGTGCGCGACGTGTCGAGCGGATCGAGGCCGACGTCGCGCTGTACGTCGACGTGACCGACGAGGAGAGCTCGGCCGCGTTCGTGACGCAGGCGGTCGCGGAGCTCGGGGCGGCGTCGACGTCCTCTTCAACAACGCCGGGCTCGCACTCGGTCGCTACCCGTTCACGGAGTCGAACCTCGAGGACGAGGCGACCGTGCTCCACACGAACGTCGACGGCGTGCTGCGGATCACGCGCCTCACCCTCCCGCACATCCGCGACGGCGGCCACATCCTCTTCATGGGCTCGGTCGCGGGCCGGCAGGCCTACCAGAACGCGGCCTCGTACGTCGCGGCGAAGTTCGGGCTGCGCGGCTTCGTCTACGGGCTCCGCGAGGACCTTCTCGGGCGGCCGATCCGGATCACGACGGTGGACGCCGGTCTCGTCGCGGGGACCGAGTTCTCGCTCGTCCGCTTCAAGGGCGACGCCGAGAAGGCTGCGTCGGTGTACGAAGGAGTCGACCCGATCTTGCCCGACGAGGTGGCCGACTGCATCCTGTTCGCGCTTACGCGACCACTGCACGTGAACGTCGACGAGATCGTGATCAAGGCGCTGCAGCAGTCGAGCGGCGCCCGAATCGTTCGCCGCGAGGCGTAGTCGTGCTCACGATCCTCGAGGGACCGACGTTCTGCATCTCGGACGACCGCGGCGACATCGCCGGGGCGACGAGCGGGTTCTTCGCCCACGACACGCGATTCCTCTCACGGCTCGTGATGCGGGTCGCAGGGGCGTCGCCGCTGCTTCTCTCGTCGGGCCGTGTCGAGCACTTCCAGGCGGCGTTCTACCTCCGCAACGGGACGGCGAACGGCCTCCCCCGCGACGCCGTCTCGATCGCGCGGGAGCGGTTCGTGAGCACCGGGATGAAGGAAAAGGTCACGTTGCGCAACGAGTCCATCGACCGGCTCGACCTCGAGCTCGTGCTCGAGGCGGAGGCGGATTTCGCGGACATCATCTCGGTGAAACAGCACGACTTCTCGCTCGGAGACCCGGAGCTCGCGCAGCCGCTGCCCCCGCCGGCGCCGACCTCCCTCGACGAGTCGGGTCGCCGGCTCTCGATCGTCGACCCGCGTGGAGACCTCGGCACGCACGTCGTCTTCTCGAAGCCGGGTCGGCTCGACGCGAGTGCGATGACCTTCGCCGTCTCGCTCGAGCCGCACGAGCACTGGCACCTCGACGTCGACGTCCTGCCGTGGATCGAGGACGATCTCGCCACCGTCGAGCAGCTCGACGACGAGCGCGAGACGGTCGGCGACGTCGTCGCGGCGTGGACGCTCCGCGTGCCGCGTGTTCGTGGTGGCTGGGAGAGCCTGCGCCGCGCGTTCGACCGCTCGATCGCCGACCTCGCCGCCTTGCGCATGCGGACGGGCGAGTACCGCCGCCCGCTCTTCGCCGCCGGCATGCCCTGGTTCATGACCGTGTTCGGGCGCGACACTGCGATCACGTCGTTGCAGACGCTGCGTCCTCGGGCCCGAGATCGCGATCGGAGCTCTCGACGCGCTCACCGAGCTCCAGGCGCAGACGGAGGACCCGACGATCGACGCCGAGCCCGGGAAGATCGTCCACGAGGTGCGGGAGGGGCGGTGCGCCGAGACATGGTTCCCGCGCTACTACGGCTCGATCGACTCGACGCCGCTCTACCTCGTGCTGCTCGCCGAGACGTGGCGCTGGACGGACGACGCGTCGCTCGCCCGCCGGCTGCGCGAGCCCGCGCTGCTCGCGCTCGAGTGGATCGACCGCTACGGCGACCGCGACGGCGACGGGTTCGTCGAGTACAGCCGCAAGGTCGACTCGGGGCTCGCGAACCAGTCGTGGAAGGACTCGGGCGACTCGCAGCGCTTCCAGGACGGCAGCTTCGCCGAGGCGCCGATCGCCGCGGTCGAGGTGCAGGGCTACGTCTACGACGCGAAGCGCGGTCTCGCCGAGCTCGCGCGCGAGGTGTGGCGCGACAAGCCGCTCGCGGAGCGGCTCGAGCGCGAGGCGGACGAGCTGCGCGCGCGCTTCGACGAGGCGTTCTGGATCGAGGAGCGCGGCGGCTTCTACGCGCTCGCGCTGGACGGGAAGAAGCGGAAGGTGGATGCGCGCAGCTCCAACATGGGCCATCTCCTGTGGAGCGGGATCGTCCCGCCCGAGCGCGTCTCGAAAGTCGTCGACCAGCTGCTCTCGGAGGAGCTGTGGACGCGGCTGGGGGATCCGCACGATGGCGAGCGACGCCGCTGCCTTCAACCCGATCAGCTACCACAACGGCACGGTGTGGCCGCACGACACGGCGCTCGCCGCGTGGGGTCTCGCCCGGCACGGGTATACGGCCGAGGCACGCCGCGTCGGACGCGCGCTGATCGAGGCGGCGGCGCACTTCGACTGGTCGCTGCCCGAGGTCTTCGCCGGGCTACGCGCGCGACGAGACCCCGTTCCCGATCGCCTATCCGACCGCGGCGCGCCCGCAGGCGTGGGCGGCCGGCACGCCGATCCTCCTCGTCCGCGTACTCCTCGGCATCGAGCCGGACCGCGAGCGGCAGCGGCTCGTCTCGACGGTGACGGACGAGCTCCCGAGCTGGCTCGACGGTTTGCGGATCGAGGGGTCAGGGCATTCGGTCGGACGTGGACGGCGGCCGTCGAGCGCGGCCGTGTAACGATTGCGGAGGGCGTATGACGACGACGAGCCTCGCCACCAAGCCCGCGGCCGCAAAGCGGCCGCCTTCAGGGATCTTCGCGCGATCGGAATCTGCGATCGCAGATTCCGATCTTGCGCGATGAGAGTCGCTGGTGTGTCCGGTGTGGTTCCCGGTTCCGCCGGAGGCGTACGGCGGGACCGAGCGGGTCGTGGCGCTCCTCGCCGACGGGCTCGTCGACGCGGGGCACGACGTCACGCTCTTCGCGTCGGGAGACTCGCAGACGCGCGCGCGGCTCGAGTCCGTGTTCCACACGGCGCCGAGCGAGTGGATCGGGCACACGTACTGGGAGATGCAGCACGCGCTCCACGCCTTCCGCAAGACGGACGAGTTCGACGTCGTCCACGACCACACGGGGATGCTCGGGCTCGCCTTCGGCGGCCTCATCGAGACGCCGTTCTGCCACACGGTGCACGGCCCGCTCGACGGGCAGCCCGGCCGGATGTACGAGCAGATCCTCGAGCTCGCACCGAAGGCGAAGATGATCTCGATCTCGATGAACCAGCGAAAGCCGAGGCTGAGCTTTCCCTGGATCGGGAACTGTCCCGAACGCGCTCGACCTCTCGATGTATCCGTTCCGACGCAAGCCCGGCGGCGACTACCTCGTCTTCCTCGGGCGCATGAGCCCGGACAAGGGCGCCCACCGGGCGCTCGCCGTCGCGCTCGAGACCGGTCTCCCGCTGAAGATCGCCGCCAAGTGCCGCGAGCCGCTCGAGATCCGCTACTTCGACGAGTTCATCCGGCCGCACCTCGGCGGCTCGATCGAGTACGTCGGCGAGGTCGGGCACGCCGACAAGGTCGAGCTCCTGATGGGGGCCCGCGCGCTCATCTCGCCCATCGACTGGGAGGAGCCGTTCGGCCTGATGATGATCGAGGCGATGGCATGCGGGACGCCCGTCATCTCGACCCGGCGCGGTGCAGTGCCGGAGATCGTCGACCACGGGAAGACGGGCGTCGTCGTCGACAACTACCGCGACATGGAGGAGCCCGAGGTTCTCGAGCTCGCCGATTCGCTCGACCCGGTCGTGATCCGCAAGGAGGTCGAGAGCCGCTTCTCGCCGGAGATGATGGTCTCGAACTACGTCGCCGCCTACGAGGCGACGATCGAAGCAACGCGCTCCGCGTGAGGTTGCGCTCTCCGTACGACCGCGAGATCGTCTCACTCGCGCTACCCGCGCTGGGCGCACTCGCGGCGGAGCCGCTCTACCTCCTCGTGGACACGGCAATCGTCGGACACCTCGGGCGTCCGCAGCTCGCAGCGCTCGGCATCGCGTTCACGATCCTCGGCGGGACGTTCGCGATCTTCAACTTCCTCCAGTACGGCACGACGGCTCAGGTCGCGCGGGCAGGTGGAGCGGGCGAGGAGGAGACCGCGCGGCGCCTCGGAGCGCAGGCGGTCTGGCTGTCAGTCGCGTTCGGCATCGTCGTCTCCGCGCTGATCGCGGCGTTCGCGACGCAGCTCGTCTCGCTGATGGGCGGCGAGGGAAGCGCGGCCGACTACGCCGTCGAGTACCTCCGGATCGCAGCTATCGGGTTCCCGGCCGCGTTCCTCGCGCTCGGCGCGCAGGGGTACCTGCGCGGCGTCGCGGACCTGCGAACGCCGCTCGTCGATCCTGATCGCGGGGAACGTCGTGAACGTCGTCCTCGAGGTGCTGTTCGTCTACGGCTTCGACTGGGGGATCGCCGGCTCGGCGTGGGGGACGGCGATCGCGCAGCTCGGCATGGGCGCGGCGTTCGTCGTCGTCGTGCTGCGCCGGCTGGCGCCGGGCGAGGCGGCGGTGCGAATCGCGCTCGCGCGCCGCGTCCTCTCGCTCGGCAAGTGGATCTTCATCCGCACGACCGCGCTCATGCTCTCGTTCGTCCTCGCCGGCGCGGTCGCGACACGGTTCGGTGACGCCTCGATCGCTGCGCACCAGGTGGCGTTCCAGCTCTGGATCTTCCTCGCGCTCGTCCTCGACTCGGTCGCGATCGCGGGACAGATCATCGTGGGCCGCGAGCTCGGCGGCGGGCGTCGCGAGGAGGCCTACGGGGCGAGCGAGCGGATGATCTGGCTGTCGGTCGCGCTCGGTGCCGTGTTCGCCGCGCTCATGCTCGTGCTCGCCGGTGTGCTCCCGCGCGCGTTCACGGGAGACGCGACGGTGCTCGACGAGACCGCGCTCCTGTGGCCCATCTTCGCCCTCATGCAGCCCCTCAACGGCGCGGTGTTCGCGCTCGACGGGATTCTCATCGGCGCGAGCGACGGGCCGTTCCTCGCCCTCTCGATGGTCGCTGCGTTCGTGTCGTGCGCGGTTGTCCTCGCCGCCGCGCTCGAGGCGGACTGGGGAATCCGCGGGGTGTGGGTGGCGCTCGTCGTCCTCATCGTCGTGCGCCTGACCTTGATGACGACCCGTTTCCGCCGCGGCCGCTGGCTCGTCACGGGCTGGGCCTGATCAGTCCATTCGATAGGGGACGCTCGCGAGGATCACGCGCGGCTCGAAGAGCAGCAGGCGCTTGATGTAGAGCGCGCGCTGGTTGTGCAGCGAGCGCGAGAGGCCGCTGAAGACGAGCTCGGGCAACACGACGACGGCCACTGCGTCGGGGTCGGCGGTGATCTCGCGCAGGTAGGCAGTCAGCGGATCGCCGATGTCCCGGAACGGGGCCTCCTGGATCTCGAGCGGTACCGGCATGTTCTTCACCGCCCACTCCGCGCGCAGCCGCTCGGCCTCCTCGGCCTCGGATGCGAAGAACACGGCGCGCGTGTCGGAGACGTCCAGGGTGCCGGCGTAGTTGGCCGCGCGCATCGTTGCCGCGTGCGCTCCCGAGACGAGGATGCGGCATACCGCGCGCTCGGGGAGCTCGAGCTCCCGATCCTGGGCGAGAACGGGTACGTCCGTCACGACGACTCCGGGCTCGCGAAGCAGGCGCAGCTTCACGGAGAACTCGGGCCGCCTGAGCGCGTTCGCGAACGAGCGTCGCTTGAAGAGCTCCGGCACGACCAGGGTGACGAAGCTCGACTCGCCGCGCGGCAGCGCCCAGAGGTGCTCGATCACGGCCTCGACCCGGCCGTCCTCGGGCGCCACGATCTCGAGATCTGGGCGCATTCCGGTGAGCTGCCGGAACCGTGGCAGGATCCCCGGGTCGCTGTGCGGGCCGGGCACGTGGATCGCCTCGAAGTCGTCCCCAGCGATCCGGCGCGCGTACCAGACGGCCTCCTGCAGGGCTGCGTCGTACGACTCGACGTAGAGGACCACGCGATTCGTCGCCGGCGGTGCCGCGGCGACCGCCGACACGCCGGCCCGGAGCCGGCGGGCGACCTTGCTGTAGTGCCGCCGGATGCCGTAGAAGCAGAGGACGAGGATCGGGATCGCGACGGTGACCGCCCACGCACCCTGCGCGAACTTCGACTCGATGACGACCAGCGCGACGATCCCCGTGGCCACGGCTCCCGTGCCGTTCACGACCGCCCGCCAGCGCCACCCCGGCTGCTCGCGCCTGAGCCAGTACCGGACCATCCCGGCCTGCGAGATCGTGAAGGCCGTGAAGACGCCGATGACGTAGAGGTGGATCAGGGCGATGACGTCTGCCTTGAACGCCCAGATCAGCAGCGCTGCGATCCCGGCGAGGACGACGATTCCGTTCGAGTACACGAGCCGGTCGCCGAGGTTCACGAACTGCCGGGGGAAGAAGCGGTCGTGTGCCAGCACGGCCGCCAGTCGCGGGAAGCCCTGGTACGACGTGTTCGCGGCCAGGATGAGGATCGCGAACGTCAGCGCCTGAACCGCGTAGTAGAGGAACGAGGTCGACGTCGATGCCGGGAAGACTCCGCGCGCAATCTCCGAGATGACCGAGACGCTCGCGCTCGGCGCGGCGTTCATCGAGACCGCGAGGTACGAGACTCCGAGGAAGAGGCTGATCGCGATCCCTCCCATCGCGAGGAGGGTCAACGCCGCGTTTCGTCCCTTCGGGTATCTGAATGCACCGACACCGTTCGAGATCGCCTCGACCCCGGTCAGCGCCGCGCTGCCCGAGGCGAACGCCTGCAGGATCACGAGCACGCCGACGACGCCCGCACCCGCGGCGAGGGGATCGGGAACCGGCGCCTGCGGACACGAGCCGTCGAGGCACTGGCCGATTCCCGTGCCGACCATCAGGAACATGACGAGAACGAAGCCGTAGGTCGGGACAGCGAAGAGCACGCCCGACTCGCGGACGCCGCGGAGATTGACGATCGTCAGCAGCACGACGAAGCCGATCGAGAGGCCGACCTTGTGCGGCTCGAGCCCGGGTGCCGCCGACGTGAGCGCGAGCACGCCCGCCGTGACCGACACGGCCACTGTCAGGACGTAGTCGACGAGGAGCGCCGCAGCGGCGACGAGGCTCGGAAGCGTCCCGAGGTTGTCCTTCCCGACGACGTACGCGCCGCCGCTCGTCTCGTACGCGCGAACGGTCTGCGTATAGGACAGGACGACGATCGCGAGCACGACCGCGATCGCGATCGAGATCGGCAGGACGAGATCGAGCGCCGCGACCGAGACGGCGACGAGGACGACCATCGCCGCCTCGGTCGCGTACGCAACCGAGGAGAGCGGGTCCGACGCGAAGATCGGAAGCGCGAGCGTCTTCGAGAGGAGTGTCTCGTCCATCTCGTCGGTCGCCCGTGGGCGTCCGACGAGGACTCGCTTCGCGACGTCTGTACGTCGCGTGGTCGATGATGGGTGCTCTCTGGTCTCCGTCGGTTGCCTTGCTTCGAGTTCCTCGCCGACGAAGCTAGCGCTCGGCCTCCCGCTCGGGGCGGGCTTTAGGGGAATCTTCAGGCCTTGTTAGGTCCCCGGCGTATCCTGGGACTCGTGAGCCCGGTTCGGGCGCAGGAACTCCTTCGCGATCGGCACTGGCTGCAGCGACCGCTGGTGGCCGCGCTGCTCAGCCTCGCGGCGGTGGCCATCGTGAGCTTGGCGGTCTGGGCGCTGGAGCCGATCGCTCCCGTCCTGAGCCTCGGAGTCCTCTACCTCTTCGCCGTCCTGCCCGTTGCCGCGCTCTGGGGGCTGCCGTTCGCGATTCCCGTGTCGATCGTGAGCATGCTCGCCTTCAATTGGCTCTTCCTCCCGCCGACGCACACGCTCCGCCTCGCGGACTCGGAGAACTGGGTCGCACTCGCCGTCTACCTCGTGACGGCGATCAGCGTGAGCGCGCTCTCGGACCGCGCTCGCCGCCGTGCCGAAGAGGCCGACGAGCGTCGGCGCGACGCGGAGCGCGCCATGGAAGGGGCGCGGGCCAGCGAGGAACGCCGTCTGCGCGAGGCGGTGGAGGCCGAAGCGCTTCGGCGCAGCGACGCGGTGAAGACGGCCGTGCTGCGCTCGGTCAGTCACGACCTGCGCTCGCCGATCACCGCGATCACGACCGCGAGTGAGGTGCTGCGCGAGCTCGGCGACACGCTGTCGGGCGACGATCGGGAAGAGCTCGTGGCCGCGATCCTCGCGCAGGTGCGGCGGCTCGACCGGTTGGTCGCGAACCTCCTCGAGCTCTCGCGACTCGAGGCGGGAGCGGCCACACCAGCTCGGGAGCTGTGGACGGTCGACGGCCTCGTCTCGCGCGTTCTCGACGTGCTCGCCGCCGACGACGATCGCGTCGACGTGGACGTGCCGGACCAGATTCCCCCGGTCGAGGTCGACCCCGCGCAGCTCGAGCGCGCCCTGGCCAACGTGATCGAGAACGCGCTGAAGTTCTCTCCCGCCGACGCGCGGGTCTCGCTGCGCGCGATGACGGAGGACGGTGAGGTCCTCGTTCGTGTGACCGACGCCGGCCCCGGCATTCCCGCGCAGGAGCGGGAGCGTGTGTTCGAGCCGTTCGTTCGCGGCACCGCGGTCAACGGCGATCGCGGATCGGGGCTCGGGCTCGCCATCGCGCGCGGCTTCGTCGGTCTGAACGGCGGGCGGCTGTGGATCGAGCCGGCACCTGGCGGCGGATCGGAGTTCGTCATCGCCCTTCCGGCAGCCGTGCTTCCCGCGAACGTGACCGCATGAGCGGCGCACGCATCCTCATCGTCGACGACGAGCCGCAGATCCTGCGCGCGCTGCAGCTCAAGCTCCGGAGCGCGGGATATGCCGTCGAGACGGCGGCGAGTGCGGGCGAGGCCAGGATCAAGGCGAGCATGCGCCCGCCGGAGGCGATCATCCTGGACGTGCTCCTCCCTGACGGGCGCGGCACGGACGTGTGCCGCGAGCTGCGCAGCTGGAGCGAGGTTCCCATCCTCGTGCTCTCGGCCGTCGGTGAGGAGGAGGAGAAGATCGCCGCCCTCGACGCCGGTGCCGACGACTACGTCACGAAGCCGTTCAGCGGCGACGAGCTGCTCGCGCGGCTACGGGCCGCGCTACGCCGGACGCGGGCCTCGGCGCAGCCCGTCATCGAGATCGGCGAGCTCCGGATCGACCTCGAGGGGCGGCACGTGACGATGAACGGCCGCGAGGTGACGCTCACCCCGACCGAATACGACCTGCTCCGACTCCTCGCCGAGAACGAGGGGAAGCTCATGACGCACCCGACGATCCTCCGTGAGATCTGGGGGCCGGCCTACGGAGAGGAGTCGAACTACCTGCACGTCTACGTCTCGCATCTGCGCCGCAAGATCGAGCCTGATCCGGCCCGGCCGCGCTACATCCTGAACCAGCCCGGTGTCGGCTACCGCCTCGTCGACCCGTCCGAGCTGAGCCGATCTTGAGCCGCCGTTAGGACCCCTCGTCCTACGGTGCGGGTGTGGGTAAGACGTCGGACCGCAAGCTTTGGGTCGCCCATGGCTACCGGCGGCTGCTCGTCCCGCTCGAGGACCGCCCCGAGTCGTTCGACGCGCTCGACATCGCCTGTCGGCTGGCAGCGGACGACGGCGCCTCGATCACCGCGCTCAGCGTTCTCGAGGTTCCTCCGCTTCTTCCAATCGATACGCACATGGAGGACGCGGAGCGTGCCGCGCGTCGTCTCCTCGAGCGTGCCGGCGCGACCGGAGACAGCTACGGAGTCAAGGTCGCTACCGAGCTCGTGCGAGCGCGTGACGCCGCAAGTGCCGTCGTCGAGCGGGCGACGTCGGATCGCACCGAGGTGATCGTGATCGGCGCGCCCCGCTTGACACTGCAGCGATCGCCGGCGCACGCCGCGTCCGAGTCGGTCCGCGAGGTCATCCGGCGAGCGCCCTGCCGGGTCATGGTCATCTCGCCTCGAGTGCGCGAGGCAGCCTGAGGACACAGCGCTCCGCAAGCTACGGCGCTCGAAGCCTCGAGCGGTCCCGTAGCCTTCTGATGTGAACGTCCTCGGCGGCGAGCTCGAGCCCTGCTCGATCAATCCGGTGACGGGGTTCTTCCGCGACGGCTACTGCCACACTGCGGGCTCCGACCTCGGCTTCCACGTGGTCTGCGCGGTGATGTCCGAGGAGTTCCTCGAGTTCTCCGTTCAGGCGGGGAACGACCTCGTCACGCCGCAGCCGCAGTGGATGTTCCCGGGGCTCCGCCCGGGCGATCGCTGGTGCGTCGTCGCCGCGCGCTGGCAGGAGGCGCTCGAAGCGGGCGTCGCGCCGCCGGTCGTCCTCGAGGCGACGCACGCCTCGGCGCTCGAGTTCGTCTCGCTCGCCGACCTCGAGGCGCACGCCTTCGAGGTCTAGGCCGTGGCTTCCCGCTTCTTGCTCCAGTAGCGCTCGAACCCGCGGAAGTGATGCCAGTAGGGGCCGGCGCGCCGGTAGTCGTCGACGAGGTCGGGATCGATCTTCGAGACGTCCTGAGCCGCCGCGGCGACGAACGTCTGCTCGTCCATGCCGTCCTCGACCCACCCGCCCCAGCGGCCGAGCGTCGCGCGCAGGTTCGCGAGGTGCGACTCGACGTCGTCGAACGTCCCGAAGTGGATGAGCGCGAGCCGTGCGGGGGTCCGGCGCTCGATCTCGGTGATCGTCCGTTCCCACGCCTCGAGGTCGAGCTCCGGCGGCGGGCAGGGCGGCATCACGAAGCTCCCGCCTTCGAGGCGAACTCCGGCGGCATCGCCGGCGTAGAGCGTGCCGTCCGTCGCCAGGTAGGACACGTGATGCCAGGCGTGGCCGGGAGTCGGAAAGCAGTCGAGACCGACGACGCGATCACCGACGACGTGTACGTTCGCCTCTGGGACGGGCGCGAGCTCACCCCACAGCTCGTCGAAGGTGTCGCCGTAGAGCCGGCGCGCGCTCGCGTCGAGCTTCGATGGGTCCACGAGGTGCGGCGCGCCGACCTCGGACACGTGCACCCGCAGCGCCGGATGCTCGCGCACGAGCACCCCCGCGGCTCCGGCGTGATCGAGGTGGATGTGGGAGAGGAGGAGGTGGCGCAGGTCGGTCAGGCCGAGGCCGCGATCGGCAAGACCCGCCTTCAACGCCGGAACGCACGTCGTCGGCCCGCAGTCGAAGAGAGCAGGACCGTCGTTCGTCTCGAGCAGGTACGAGGCGACGATGCCCGGCGCCTGGTGGTGGAGGTCGATCGGCCCTGCGCTCACGCGCACGATCCTAGGGAACGCGCCGCGCGAGCTAGGCCGCTAGGCGGCTTCTACCGTGGCCTTGAGGCCGGACAACATCTTCTCCCAGTTGGCCCGTGAGTGCTCGGCGGCCTCGGCCGACGGGTTGTTGTCCTGGCTCAGCGACACGTGGGTCGTGCCGTTGTCGCTTTCGAGCTCGTAGGTGACGGTGTGGTAGTTCTCGGGGACGTCGTCCTCTCCGCTCAGCGGGCTGAAATGCGTCACCTTCAGCCGTTGATAGGGCACGACCTCCAGGACCTCGCCCTTGTCCTCGAAGGGCTTGCCCTCGTACTCGCCCTTCCAGACGATGGAGCTCCCCGGCTGCCAGTCCGTGACGACCCGTGCGCCGAACATGTAGCGCTCGATGACGTCAGGGTCGGTGAGCGCGGCCCACACGCGGCTCGCAGGGGCCTCGACTTCGGTCTCGACGGTTGCGATGTGATCTGTCATGGAGAAGGGGCTACCCGCGCGCGATCGCGGGCAAACGCTCAGTCGGCGAGTGCCCGCTCGAGGTCGTCGACGAGGTCGTCGGCCGCCTCGATTCCCACGGACAGCCGGATGAGGGTCGGCGGAACGGCGAACGGCGCGTCGGCCGTCGAGGCGTGCGTCATGCGCGCCGGGTGCTCGATGAGGCTCTCGACGCCGCCGAGGCTCTCGGCGAGCTTCCAGATCGTCGTGCGTGTGACCAGGTCGACGGCCTCCTGCTCGTCCCCGAGGAGGAACGAGACCATCCCACCGAAGTTCCGCATCTGGCGCGCCGCGAGCGCATGGCCCGGGTGGGAAGGCAGTCCGGGATAGAGGACTCGCTCGACGCGCGGATGCCGCTCGAGGTACGAGGCGACCGCGACGGCGTTCGCGCAGTGCCTGTCCATCCGCACCGCGAGCGTCTTCACCCCACGGAGGACGAGCCAGGCGTCGAACGGCCCGGGCACCGCACCGAGCGACTTCTGGAGGAAGGCGAGCTCCTCGGCCACGGCGTCGTCGCTCGTCGCGACGAAGCCTCCGATGACGTCGGAGTGGCCGCCGAGGTACTTGGTCGTCGAGTGCAGGGCGACGTCCGCGCCGAGCGCGAGCGGCTGCTGGAGGTACGGCGTCGCGAAAGTGTTGTCGACGACGACGAGCGCCCCGACGGTGTGCGCCGCTTCGGAGGCGGCTGCGATGTCGACGAGGTTGAGCGCCGGGTTCGTCGGCGTCTCGAGCCAGACGAGCTTCGTCCGCTCGTCGAGGTGCTCCGCGAGTCCGGTCGAGATCTCCTCGGGCGTGAGGAACGTGAAGCGGTAGCCCTTCGGCTCGTAGATCTTCGTGAACATGCGGTAGATCCCGCCGTAGACGTCGTTCACGGCGACGACGTGGTCGCCCGGCGAGAGGAGATGCATGAGTGTCGTCGCCGCGCCGAGCCCGGACGAGAACGCGCGGCCGTGCGCGGCTCCCTCGAGCGACGCGATGCACTCCTGCAGCGCCGTTCGCGTCGGGTTGCCGACGCGTGCGTAGTCGTAGCCCTTGTGGACGCCGACCGCGTCCTGCACGTAGGTCGACGTCTGGTAGATCGGGGTCGTGATCGCGCCGGTCGCGCTGTCCGGCTCCTGCCCCTCGTGGATCGCGCGTGTCTCGAAACGCACGGCGCGATCCTAGACTCTCGCCACCACCCTCCTGTGGCGTGGCGTGTGGTGCGGAGCGGGCTCCCCGGGCGGCCGCACGCCCGGGAGCCTCGGTGGTGCTCACGGGGTGACGGTTGCGCAGACCGCGTAGGTCGTCATGGTCAACGCGGCGCCGCCGCTGTTGTACGCGCGTCCGCTCCAGCTGCTGGCTGCCGGCCGTGACGTCGTGATGTTGAAGTTGAAGTTGGCGGTGTCCACGCCGCCACCGACCGGCACCTTCCCGGCCGGGCACGTCGCCGGAACGCCGCCGAACGACGATGGGTTCACGGTGTCGCTCGCCGTGACGACCTGAACGCCCGAAAGTCCAGGCGCGCCCGTCGGGCCGGCTGGGCCTGCGGGACCGGTCGGACCGGCGGGTCCGGCGGGACCGACGGGACCCGCGGGGAGCGTTCCGGGCTTGAAGTCGGCCGGAAGGAGCGATCCGTTCAGCACCCTCAAGGACGTGACGGCGTTGTTCTTCAGCTTCGGTGTGGTGACCGCGCCGTTCTTCAGCTGGGGCGTTCCGATCGTCGGTCGCTGAGCGACGAGACCTCGGGCCGCCTCGCCTACGGGCGTCGAACCGAAGACGGCGATCATCACCGCCGTGATCGAGAGGGCAAGGGATACACGTCCGCGCATGTGCGCCTCCTTGTCGTGGTGCCCGAGTCTTCCGAACCGGGCGCGCGCGCGTCAGCGCTGGCGCTGCGGACAGTCTCTGCGCCGAGGAACGTCGCGAGGCTCGGCGAGCGCCTGGTCTGCACCGGACGTGTTCCCCCACGCGCCGAGCACCTCGAGCTCGCGCGTCTTGCGGTCGAAGCGCGGCTCGATGCGTCCGACGAGGCGGTCGCCGGACAGGATGGGGAGAACGTAGTAGCCGTACTCGCGCTTCGCCTTCGGCACGTACATCTCGAGGCGGTAGTGGAAGTCGAAGAGCGCTTCGGCCCGGTCTCGGTCGTGGACGAGCCGGTCGAACGGGGAGAGGAAGGAGACACGGTCGGGAATCGGGGCGTCGGAGATCTCGGGATGCGCCTCCCACCCCTCGCGCGTCAGCCGCACACCGAGGGCGCGGAAGCGCTTCGCGGCGAAGGCGCGCTCGGCGTCGCGCAGCGAGACCTTCTCCACCTCCGGATACCAGCGCTCGGCGAGATCCCACAGTCGGCTTCCCCCGGTGCGTCCGACGACCGCGACGACGCCGCGGGTGTTGAGGATCTGGAGCATGAGCGACACGTTCCGTGCGCCCCACCAGGGGTGCTTCTCGTCGCGCTTCGCTCCCGAGTGGTCGCGCAGCACGCGCGAGGGCAAAGGCCCGTCGCGCTCGAGCTCGCGCACGATGTAGCGCCTCAGGCTCGCGTGCTCGCGCAGGAACTCGTTGCCCATCCGCTCGGAGGCGGTTGCGCCGGTACGTCTGCGGCGCATGCGCGCGTGGAGCAGCGGGAGCTCCTCGGCCGGCCAGATGTAGGCGTTCCACTCGAAGAGCTTTCGCTCGTCCCAGAGGAGCCGGTCGAGCTCGCCGACGTCGTACGGGCCGAGCCGGCTCCAGAGGACGAGCTGCTGCGGCGGCGCGACGGTCGAGATCGGGTCGATCTGGAGGAAGCCGAGCGCGCGCACGGTGTCGAGGACGGTCGTCGCCGACCCGTCGAGCAGCTGCGCGCGCACTGCGATCCGGCGCGCCTCCTCCGCCGAGACGATCCTCACTCGCCCTGGAGGCGCCATGGGAGCTCCTCCTCCTCGTCGCCCGACTCGACCGGTGTCTCGGCACCGCGGGCGTCGTGCCAGTCCGCATAGCGCGTCGCGAGCGGTGCGGCGGTCACCCCGTGCGCGAGCACGGAGAGGCCGATCGTGACGAACGCCGTCGTGATCACGGCGTTCTCGTGCGGGAGCCCCTCCTCTTCGAGGACGAGGAGCGCGAACACGATCGACGCCGCGCCGCGCGGCCCGAACCAGCCGAGGAACGCCACGGTCGGCCTTCGCGCGCCCGTTCCGAGCATCGAGATCGCGACCGGAACCATGCGGATGAGCGTGAGGCTGAGGACGGCGTAGAGCGACGATCTCCCAGGTCAGGTCGCGGATCGCCGGTCCGAGCAGCACTGCCCCGAACAGCACGAACGTCACGGCGGCGAGGACCGTCCCCGTCTGCTCGATGAGGTGAGAGACGTTCCCTCCGCGGTCCCGGCGCATGCCGCCGAAGGTCATGCCGCCGACGAAGGCGGCGATGAAGCCCGATCCGCCGATCGCCTCGGCGAGCCTGAATGCCAGGAGCGCTCCCGCGACGGGTACGACCTGGAGCCAGGTGTCGTCGACCAGCCGGCGTGCGGTGCCGTGCACCACGACGGCGGCCGCGACGGTTCCGGCGAGAACCCCGACGAGGACGCCGTACCCGATCTTCTCGAAGACGAGCTGGACGGCGTGGCCGTGCCCGATCGCGCCCTCCTCTGCGAGGGCGACGGCGAGCGCGATCAGGAAGAGCGGTACGCAGATGCCGTCGTTGAGGCCGGCCTCGACGTTCAGGCTCTGACGGATCCGCACCGGCAGCCGCTTCGACGTGACGACGGCCTGGCCGAGAGCCGCGTCGGTGGGCGCGAGGACGATGGCCACGAGGAGCGCCTCGGGCCACGCCAGGTCCGGGAGCACGAGGAGCGCGACGACGAAGCCGGCGAGGATCGTCAGCGGCAGCCCGATCCCGAGCAGCCGCGCCGGGATGTGCAGCGTCGCGTCGCAGCGCCGTGAGGTCGATGCGCGAGGCGTCGGAGAAGAGGACGACCGCGAGCGTCGCCTCGGCGAGGACCTCGACCTCGAGACCCGTCGCGTCGGGATCGACGAGCCCGAGCGCGTCGACTCCGACGACGAGACCCGCGGCCGTGAAGACCATCGGCGCCGTGACAGGCGTTCCCTCGATGCGGCGCGAGACCGCCGCGAAGGCGAGGAGGATGAGCGCGAGCGTGACGAGCTGCCAGTGCACCGCTGGAGCCTCTCAGACGTCAGCGACGCACGTCGTCGAGCCCGATCGTGCGCCGGAGACGCTCGAGCGCCCGCTCGAACGCGTCGTCGAGCGCGGCGGAGCGGCGGACGCCTGGCTCGAGGTGGAGCGCCTTCACGACGAGCGTCCCGTCGCTGCGCTCGGACTTCAGGTCGGCGCGGCCGACGATGCGGTCGCGCCAGAGGAACGGGAGCACGTAGTAGCCGTACTGCCGCTCGTGCTCTCGCTTGTACACCTCGATCAGGTGGTCGAAGCCGAGGACGCGGCGCGCGAAGGGCCGGTCCCAGAGCAGGTTGTCGAAGGGGGAGAGGAGCGCCGCGGCAGTCGGGCGCGGCGGGTCGAGGTCGGCGCCCGCCGCGACGAGCACGTCGGCATCGCCGTCCCCGACGCGGACTCGCTCGAGGACGCCGTCTGCGACGAGCGCGTCCGCTGGGGACGGATCCGCGCGGCGCCGCCGCGCATGCGCCAGTGCTCGACGATGCCCGCGTCGGTGAGCGCGCCGCGCGCGCGGACCGCACGCAGCGCGAGCTCGCGGTCGCGTGTGGGCTCGTCGGGCACGGGAGCGTCGAGCACCTCGCGCGGGAGGACACGCTCGGGGAGGTCGTACGAGCGCTGGAAGCCGCTGACCCGGCCGGCGATGACGATCTCGCCGGCGTTCCAGAGCGCCTCGAGGACGATCTTCGCCGGCTTCCAGTTCCACATCCCCCCGCCGCCCTTGCCGTCGAAGTCGCGAGACGTCAGCGGGCCGCGCTCGCGGATCGCGGCGCGCACCTCGTCGGGCGAGCTCGGGGTGCTCTGCGAGGACGTCGCCGCGCCACGGATGGTGTCGCGTCATCCGCGGCCGGAAGAGCGGCCACTCCTCGACCGGGATGAGGCACGCCTCGTGCGCCCAGTACTCGAAGATGCGTCCCTCCCCGAGCAGGCGCGACACGGTCTCGCGCGGGTACGCGCCGACGCGCGAGCCGAGCGCGATGCGGTGGCTCCGCTCGACGGCGGTGATCGAGTCGAGCTGGACGCAGGAGAGCCGGCGGATCGTGTCCTCGACCTCGTGCCGCGTGCCGCTGCGCGAGCGCGACGCGTATCCCTGGGCGCCGATGACGAGGCGGCGGAGCGCGGCGAGCGAGATCGTGCGCACGAGACATTCCTACCGGTTGGTGTCGAGGCTACGGTGCCGCGATGCCGGAGTGGCTCTCGAGGTCGAGGTCGGCGGGGCGCTCGTGCGCGTCCTCGTCGCCGAGCAGTGCCCCGAGCTCGACGCGGCATGGCGCGTGTTCTGGGGAGGGCTGGGACAACTCGGTCTGGGTCGTCGAGGAGTCGTGGGGCCTTCCGCTTCCTCGACGTGCGATCGCGATTCCGGCGGCGCTCGAGCGCGAGTGCGTCGCCGGCCTCGACGAACCGCGTCGACTAGTCCGGGACGCCGCCGGCGAGGATCGCGCGAGCCGCGCCGGCGTCGATGTTCCCGCCCGAGACGATGCACACGACCCGGCCCGTTCCGCCGCGCCCCGCCAGGGCCGCCGCGACCGGCAGAGCCGCAGCTCCCTCGGCGACGATGCGCGCCCGCTCGAGCAGCCGGACACCGGCGGCCGCGTCCCGCGAGCGAGATCGCGAAGGCGTCGGTGACGAGGTCGCGCGCGTGCTCCCACATCTTCGGCAGGAGCGCTCCCGAACCCGCGCCGTCGACGAACGACGGCGTGAACTCGATCTACACCGGGCTCCGTCCGTTCCGCGATCGCCGCCGTCACGGGCGCGCCCGTCTCGGGCTCGCAGACGTAGACCTTCGTCTCCGGCGAGAGCGCGTGCAGCGCGCTCGCGATCCCGGTCGTCAGCCCGCCGCCGCCCCACGGGATGAGCACCGCGTCGATCTCGTCGAGATCCTCGACGAGCTCGAGCCCGATCGTCCCGTTCCCCGCCATCACGGGCGGGTCGCGGACGGGATGGACGAAGAACCCGTCGACGTCCTCGGCCGGGTCGCGCTCGCCGTCGGCCTCGACTGCCGCCCACCACTGCTCCCACGGCACGCGCACGATGCGGCCGCCGAGGCGCTCGACCGCTGCGAGCTTCGTCATCGAGGCGTTGTCGGGGACGACGATCGTCGCGGGCACGCCGAGCTCGCGCGCCATCCACGCGACGCCCTGCGCCATGTTCCCGGTGCTCGTCGTGACCAGGCCGTCGCGAGCGCCTCGCGCGGGGCGCTGAGTACCGCGTTCGCCGCGCCGCGGAGCTTGAACGAGCCGATCGGCTGCAGGCTCTCGAGCTTGAGCCAGATCTCGCCGGCGCGCGTCGAGGCGCAGGCGGACGAGGGGCGTCCGGATCGACGGTGCCCGCGATCCGCTCGCGCGCGCGCCTCGATGTCGTCGAGCGGGATCAGAACGGGACCTCGACGCCGACGCCGCGCTCGCGCGCCCGTCGCACGATGAGCTCGGCGGACGCGAGGTCCTCGACCGCGATCCCGAGCGACTCGAAGATCGTCAACTCGTCCTCGTGCTCGCGTCCCGGGTGCATCCCGGCGAGCACCTCGCCGAGCTCCGCCTTGATGTGATCGGGGCCGACCGCGCCTTCCTTCGCGGCGAGGATGTAGTCGCCGGCCTCGTTGAGGCACGACTCGCGCCGGTCGGTGAAGAACGAGGCAGTGCGCGACCGTCTCGGTGTCGAGCTCGCGCGTCGTCGGGAAGCAGGAGCCGACGGCGTTCACGTGCGCGCCTCGCGCGAGCCAGCGGCGTTCGACGATCGGCTCGACCGCCGCGGTCGTCGTGCAGACGACCTCGGCGCCGAAAAGCGCCGCGTCGACCGACGGCGAGACGGTCGCGCCGACCTCGCCTGCGAGCTCCTCGGCCCTGTCGAGGTTGCGCGACCAGATCCGGATCTCGGGATCGTCGAGCACCGCGCGCATCGCGTGGACGTGTCCTCGCGCCTGCGCACCTGAACCCAGGATTGCCACCCGCTGCGCGTCCGGGCGGGCGAGCGCGCGGGTCGCGACGGCGGAGACCGCCGCCGTGCGGATCTCCGTGATCGGAGACGCGTTCATGATCGCCAGCAGCTCGCCCGTCTCGCCGTCGTGCAGGAGGACGCCGCCCATGTGCGTGTCGAGACCGCGCGCCGGGTTCGTCGGGACGATGACGATCTCCTTGAGCCCGTACGCCTTGGTCGGCGCGCCGCGGTACGCGGGCATGAGGCCGAGGAGCGTGTCCGCACCCTCCGAGCGGGCGATCGAGCGGAGCGGGTTGTAGAGCTCGCCGCGCGCGAGTGACGCCAGCACCTCGGTCATCGCCTCGATGCACGACTCCATGTCGAGCAGCTCGCGGACGTCGTGCTCGGAGAGGACGATCACGCGAACAAGCCTCGCAGATCGGAATGCTCTGCAGCGGTGAGGTCGAGCGACGAGCGCCTCGCGCACGGGCTCGAGCTGCTCGGCACGCGTCGGCCCGACGACGACCGCCGTCAGCTCGGGCACGCCGAGCAGCCACGCGAGCGCGAGCCCGGCCATCGACACGCTGCGAGCGGCCGCCTCCGACTCGAGCGCCTCGAGCGCATCGAAGATCGCGTCGTACTCGTAGCGGCGGTAGGAGTCCGGGCGCTGGGTCATGCGCGATCCCTCGGGGTACTCCGTGTCCCGCCGGTACTTGCCGGCGAGCCAGCCTCCGGCGAGCGGGCCGAACGCCTCGTACCCGAGGCCGTGCTCGCGGCAGAACGGGAAGACCGTCTCCTCGTCGCCGCTGTCGAGCAGCGAGTACGAGTTCTGCACCCACTCGTAGCGGGTGAGCCCCTCGAGCTCCGAGATCTCGACGGCCTCGGCGAGCTGCTCGGCGGTGAAGTTCGAGGCTCCCACCGCGCCGACCTTGCCCGCGCGGACGAGCTCGTCGAACGCGCGGAGCGTCTCCTCCTGCGGCGTGTCCGGGTCGAAGTCGTGCGCGAGGTAGAGCGGAATGCGCTCGAGGCCGAGCCGCTCGAGGCTCGTCTCGACCTGTCGCCGGAGCCGCGCTCGCGAGAGGCCGCGGTCGGCGCCCTCCTCCATCGGGTTGAAGGTCTTCGTCTCGATCGCGATCGCGTCGCGGACGTCTGGCCCCTTCGAGGCGAGCCACTCGCCGATCCACGTCTCGCTGCGCCCGCCGCCGTACGCGTCTGCGGTGTCGAAGGCGCGGATGCCGAGCTCCCACGCGGCGTCCATGATCCGCGGCGCCTCCTCGTGCGGGATCCCCTGGCCGAAGAACGCGGGCGAGGAGCCGACGCCGCCGAAGTTCCCGCAACCGAGGACGATCCGTGTGACCGAGACGCCGCTGCGTCCGAGCTCGCGCGCTTCCACGCGCGCGATCTTATGGACCGAAGCCGTTCCAGCCGAGCTGCGGCCGAGTGAACGACGACGTGATCTCGACCGACCGCCCTTCCGCGACGGACGTCGCCGTCGCGTCGAGGATCTCGACGATGTGCGCGGCGTGCGCGCCGGTCGCGCGGTGGGGTCGCCCGCTGACGATCGCATCGCTCAGGTCGCCGAGCGCGCGTCCCCAGTCGGTGCCGGGGTAGGGGTCGTCGACGGGCACGGGTTCGTAGGGCTCTCCGAAGCGTGCGAGCTCGACCGAGGCGTCGAAGAGCTGCCAGTCCGAGAGGTGGATCGAACCGGTGTCGCCGTGCAGCTCGATCCCGCTCTGCTTCGTGAGGCGCGAGACGTAGAAGTTCGCGGTGAGGCGCACGACCGTCCCGCTCTCGAGCTCGACCACCGCGACGCCGAAGTCCGGCGCCTCGGGGGTGAACGGTTCGCCGTCCGTCGTCGTCCGGTCGGGATAGACGACCGTTCCGAAAGCCGTGACCCGTCGAGCCGGTCCGAACATGGCCGTGAGGATCGTGAGCGGGTATACGCCGACGTCGGCGAACGGCCCGATGCGGTAGAAGGGCTCCGGCCGCGGGTGCCAGCTCTCGATTCGGTTCCAGTTGACCTCGGCGTACGCGACGCGCACCCGCCCGATCGCGCCCGACTCGACGAGGCGCCACATCGTCTGCTGCGCCTCGCCCAGGAAGGTGATGGGCGAGCACGAGAGCCGGAGCCCTCGGTCCGCGGCGAGCTCGACGAGCGACCGGGCGCTCGCGTAGTTCGCAGCGAGTGGCTTCTCGCTGTGCACGTGCTTCCCGGCGTTCAGCGCGGCGGTCGTCACGTCGGCGTGGACGGCGGGGAACGTGAGGTTGACGATCGCGTCGACCGCCGGATCGCCGAGCACGTCCTCGAGCGACGGGTAGTCGACGCCTCCGAAGCGATCGACGAACGCGGCGCTCAGCGCCCGGTCCATGTCCGTTGCGCCGGCGATCCGGACGGACGGGTACGCGCTCATCGTCTCGCCGTACGCACCCGAGATGTTCCCGCAGCCGACCACGGCGACGCGAAGTTCGTGCTCAGACACCGTGCCCCGCCTGTGCGCTCGAGAGCTGCTGCGTGATCAGCGTGAGCATCCGGGTGCACTCCGCGGTCGGGTCGCGGTCGAACGGCTCGTGCTCGATGCTCACCGCGCGCGAGTAGCCGAGCTCGAGGAGCGCGTCGACGCAGTCTGCGATTCGCGCGCAGCCCTCGCCGTGCATGCACGAGACGTGCGTGCCGGGCTCCTCGACGTCCTTCAGGTGCACGTGGAAGAGACGGTCGGACAGCTCACGGATGGCGTCGACCGGGTCGTATCCCTGCGTCGCCCACCAGCCCGTGTCGACCGCCTTCAAAAAGGGTAAAGGATTGGAATTTTTGAAAGCCTGGAAAAGTTGCTTTCGCAACTATGATTTACCCAATAAAAATTGACTGCATTTACACTTAACGCTATTTCTAATAGCCGGCCAAAACTAATTGATAACACATTCGTTGCTAAAAATAGGGAAAAAGCTCTTATGACATTTTGTTTTGTTAAAAATCTATCAATTGGGTTAATAATAGTTAATGAGACAATAATTAATTTTTAAATGCTGCATAACTATTTTAGTACTTGAATTATCAGAAATTTTAGATAATGGATATTCTCCATACTCCAAACTATAGGATGATCTGCCGATTGAGTTTGAAAACTTACCTGTCTTATGGGTCTCCGGGCATCTTTTGCCGCCATACCAATAATTTCTAAGAAAAGCTGGGGCTTACAGGTTTGTAGGGTGAAACTAACAAACCACCCGGCCTTAGCAATTTCATTCCTCTCAGGTTTATTTCCTTATAACCCATTACAGCTTTGTCAATGGTCGCCCTGCTTTTTGTAAAAGCGGGAGGATCAAGCATCACTACGTCGTAACCCGGCTCCTCCTTACTCCAAAGTTTTAAATAGTCAAAGGCATTTGCCATTTCAAACCTGCATATCTTTATCCAGGTTATTTAAAGCTGCATTTTTATTTGCCTGCTCAACCGCATTAGCTGATATATCTAAACCCAGAACCGACTTTGCTCCATAACTGGCTGCATGAATTTCAAATGTTCCGGTATGGTTCAAGGCCCTAAAACATCCGCCCCTTTTACTATATGCTTTACGGCTCTTCTATTATCCTGCTGGTCTAAAAAATAGCCTGTCTTCTGACCATTTTCAATATCTACATTAAATCTTAAACCATTTTCATTGATAATAATCTTCGTATCAAAAGGTGCAGATAAGTATCCTTTTTGCTGCTGCATACCTTCAAGCTCCCGTACTGGTACATCATTTCGTTCATAAATGCCTTTAGGTTTAAATAGGGTTTGCAGGGCTTTTACAATTGCAGGCTTCCAGTTGTCCATACCAAGTGCCAGGGTCTGAAGGACAAAGTAGTCATTGAACTTATCAATTATGAGTTGAGGCAAGCCATCTGCTTCTCCAAAAACCAGGCGGCAATTCTCAATGTACCCAATACGCTGCCTGTACGCCCAACATTCCTGAATTTTCTTAAGAAAGAATTCTTCATTTATTTCCACATTCCTCTGCCTTGTCAACAGCCGAACGATAATTTGTGATTGCTGGTTAAAATAACCCGATCCCGCAAACTTTCCATCATGATAATAAACCTGCACAATGCTACCGGGAAGCGGATTGTCTTTTATCTCCTCCACTTCATTGGAAAATATCCAGGGATGCCCATTTATTATACGTTGTGCAATTTTTCGTTTTTAAGAATTATTTTTCCATAACAGCGCTAAATTAACTACAGGGAAATACCCAGTCATGATTTAATCTGGCATTCATTTGTTTTATGGATTAATTATTTTCGAAAACTTCCTGAAACAAGACAATTTGTCTTTACAAAGTGGCTTGGCAATATAATTGACCCCTACTTTTGCATTCATTTTTTTGACTATGAAGAAAACACAGATTACATCTGAAGAACATCAACCTGGTGATGTTCATTTTCCGGTATAATCTGTGTCTTCTTCATATCACAAAAAATGTACGCAAAAGTAGGGGTCAATTATATTGCCAAGCCAGCTTATAAAGACAAATTGTCTTATTTACCGAAGTTTTCGCAAATAACTTAATCATAAATATTGAATGCCAGATCAAATCGTACTGGCAGTGTTTTGGAGTTAATTTAGCGCGTATGGAAAGAATAATTCTTAAAAGAAAAATTGCCCCCGGATAATAAATGGGCATCCCTGGATTTTTTCAAACGAAGTGGAAAAAATGGAAGGGGATCCGAAGCCCGGTAGCATTGTGGATGTTTATTATCATGATGGAAAATTTGCCGGGAGAGGGATATTTTAACCAGCAATCGCAGATAATGGTGCGGCTTGCTGACAAGGAAGAAAAAAGAGGAGATAAATGAAGAATTTTTCTTAAGAAAATTAAAAGAATGTTGGGAATACCGGCAAAAATTGGGTATACTGAAAATTGCCGGCTTGTTTTTGGCGAAGCCGATGGATTGCCGCAATTGATCATTGATAAGTTCAATGATTATTTTGTTATTCAAACATTGGCATTGGGCATTGATAATTGGAAGCCTGCAATTGTAAAAGCCTTGCAAACATATTTAAACCAAAAGGAATTTATGAACGAAATGATGTGCCGGTAAGGGAATTGGAAGGAATTGCCGCAGCAAAAAGGTTTTTTATCCGCATCCATTTGATACCAAAATTATTATCAATGAAAATGGTTTAAAATTTAATGTTGATATTGAAAATGGACAAAAGACAGGCTATTTTTTAGACCAGCAGGATAACCGGAGGGCAATTCAGCATATTGTAAAAGGAGCAGATGTGTTAGGCGCATTTACCTATACGGGAACATTTGAAATTCATGCTGCACATTATGGTGCAAAATCGTGTTTTGGGATTGGATATTTCTGAAAATGCAGTTGCAGCAGGCAAATAAAAATGCAGCTTAAATGGACTGGAAAAAATATTGAAGATTTGAAGCAGCCAATGCTTTTGATGTATTAAAGCAATGGAGTAAAGAAGAAAAGAAATATGATGTGGTAATGCTGGATCCGCCGGCATTTACCAAAAGCAGGGCAAAAATTCAAAAAGCAATGACGGGATATAAGGAAATAAATTTAAGAGGAATGAAATTGATGAAACCTGGTGGTTTTCTGGTTACTTCATCCTGTACCAATCTTGTTAGCCCGAACTTTTTTTACAAATTATTGAAATGGCAGCAAAAGATGCAAGAAGAAAAATAAGGCAGGTAAGTTTTCAAACACAATCACCCGATCATCCGATAATCTGGAGTATGGAGAATACCCAATATCTGAAATTTTTGATTATTCAGGTTATTTAAAATCAGTTATGCAGAATTTAACAATTAATTATTGTCTCATTAACTATTATTAACCCAATTGATAACATTTTTTAAACAAAAAAAATGTTAAATATCTTTTTCCCTATTTTTAGCAACGAATGTGTATGATTTAGTTTTGGCCGCTATTAGAAATAACGTTAAGATTAAAGGTCGGTCAATTTTATTGGTAAATTATAGTTGCCGAAAGCAACTTTTCCAAGCTTTCAAATATTTCCAATGTACACTTTTGAAGGCGGTGTCGACACGGGCTGGTGGGCGACGCAGGGCTACGACCCCGTCGCCGCGATCCACGAGCTGTCTGACCGGCTCTTCCACGTCCATCTGAAGGACGTCGAGGAGCCCGGAACGCACGTCTCGTGCATGCACGGCGAGGGCTGCGCGAGGATCGCCGACTGCGTCGACGCGCTCCTCGAGCTCGGCTACTCGCGGCGCGGTGAGCATCGAGCACGAGCCGTTCGACCGCGACCCGACCGCGGAGTGCGCACGGATGCTCACGCTGATCTCGGGAGCAGCTCTCGAGACAGGCGGGGCGCCGTGTCTGAGCGCGCTTCGCGTCGCCGTCGTCGGCTGCGGGAACATCTCGGGCGCGTACGGCGAGACCATGAGCGCGTACCCGTCCGTCCGGATCGCCGGCGCCACGGACGTGGACCGGGCGCTCAGCGCCGCGTTCGTCGATCGCTTCGGCGGCGTCGACTACCCGTCGCTCGACGACGTCCTCGGCGACCCGGACGTCGACGCGATCGTCAACCTCACGTTTCCGGCCGTCCACGCCGAGGTGACGACCGCAGCGCTCAACGCCGGGAAGCACGTCCACAGCGAGAAGCCGCTCGCTGGGAACTACGCGAGCGCCCGGTCGCTCGTCGAGCTGGCCGCGGACCGAGGGCTGCGGCTCTCGTGCTCGCCCATCACCTTCCTGGGCGAGGCGCAGCAGACCATGTGGCGCCTCGTCGAGTCGGGCGCGATCGGGCGGGTGCGCGTCGCGTACGCCGAGGTCAACTGGAACCGGATCGAGAGCTGGCACCCGCGTCCCGAGCCCTTCTATCGCATCGGGCCGTTCGCCGACATCGGCGTGTACCCGCTCACGATCCTCACCGCCATGTTCGGACCGGCTCGACGCGTCACGGCATTCGGGACGGTCGTCTATCCCGACCGGACGACGATGGACGGCGAGCCATTCACCCCCGAGGCGCCGGACTTCGGCGTCGCGGTCGTCGAGCTCGAGAGCGGAACGGTGGTGCGTCTCACCGCGAACTTCTACGTCTCGCGCCTCACGAAGCAGAGCGGGATCGAGCTGCACGGCGACACGGGCTCGATCCACCTCTCGGACTGGCAGCTCTTCGACGCCTCGGTCGAGCTCGCACGCTTCGGGGAGCCCTACGAACCCGTGCCCGTCGACGAACGCCTTCCCCGGCACCGACTGGGGACGCGCGCTCGGCGACCTGAGCGATGCGATCGTCAGCGGGCGACCCCACCGCGCGACCGGCGCGCACGCCGCGCACATCGTCGAGATCCTCGACGCGACGGCGACGTCCGTCGCGGAAGGGCGGTCGGTCGAGATCACGTCGTCGTTCGCTCGGCCGCAGCTCGGCTGCGAACGGCTCCGGTCCAGTAAGATCGCGCGCGTGGAAGCGCGCGAGCTCGGACGCAGCGGCGTCTCGGTCACACGGATCGTCCTCGGCTGCGGGAACTTCGGCGGCGTCGGCTCCTCGCCCGCGTTCTTCGGCCAGGGGATCCCGCGCGAGGAGGCGCCGCGAATCATGGACGCCGCGTGGGAGCTCGGCATCCGCGCCTTCGACACCGCAGACGCGTACGGCGGCGGGCGCAGCGAGACGTGGATCGGGGAGTGGCTCGCCTCGAAGGGGCCAGACGTCCGCGACGCGATCACGATCGAGACGAAGACCTTCAACCCGATGGCGGAGGGCGCCGATCGCGGTCTCTCGCGAGCGCGGCTCCGGCGCCAGGTCGAGACGAGCCTCGAGCGGCTCGGCCTCGAGCGCATTCCGCTGTACATGGCGCACGACTTCGACCCGGACACGCCGCAGGAGGAGACGCTCCGCGCATTCGACGAGCTCGTCACTGAGGGCAAGGTCGGCGCGGTGGGAGCGTCGAACTTCACCGCCGAGCAGCTCGCCGAGGCCGTCGAGATCGCGGAGCTCGAGGGGCTCACCCGCTACGAGTGGGTGCAGAACTCGTTCTCGCTGCTCGACAGCGGCGACGAGGAGACGGTCTTTCCGTTCTGCCGCGAGCACGGCCTCGGCTTCGAGGCGTTCGGCCCGCTCGCCGGCGGCTGGCTCGCAGGCCGCTACCGGCGGGCGCGGAGTATCCCGAGGGGTCGCGCATGACCCAGCGCCCGGACGGCTACCGCAAGTACGAGTCCGACGCGATCTTCGATGCGCTCGAGGCGCTCGAGTCGGAGGCGGCCGCTCGCAGGCGTGTCCATGGCCGGGCTGGCGCTCGCGTGGCTGCTCGGCGTGCCCGAGCTGACGGCGGTCGTCGTCGGGCCGACGCGTGCCGAGCAGCTCGAGCCCGTGCGCGAGGCGCTGTCGCTCGACCTCACCGCTGCAGAGCACTCCGATCTGCGAGGGTTGTTCGCGTGATCGTCCTCTCCGAGCACGACGTCCGCGAGCTGCTCGACATGGAGTCGTGCATCGAGGCGATGACCGAGGTGCTGGCGTCACTGGCGCGCGGGGAGCTCTACAACCCGCTCCGCTCGATCGCCCGCTCGGAGGGTGCGGACACGCTCCTCGGCCTCATGCCCGCGTATCGCGGCGCGCCGACCAAGGCGTACGGGCTCAAGGAGATCGTCATCGTCCCGACGAATCCGTCGCGCGGGCTCGACACGCACATGGGCGGCGTCCTCCTGCACGACGGCGAGACGGGCGAGCTGCTCGCGATCATGAACGCGTCTCCGATCACGGAGATCCGCACGGCAGCGGTCTCCGCCGTCGCGACCCGCGCGCTCGCCCGCCCGGACGCGCAGCGGGTGGCAATCCTGGGTTCAGGTGCCCAGGCGCGAGGACACGTCCACGCGATGCGCTCGGTGCTCGACGACCCCGAGATCCGGATCTGGTCGCGCAACCTCGACAGGGCCGAGGAGCTCGCAGGCGAGGTCGGCGCGACGGTCTCGCCGTCGGCGGACGCCGCGCTCTTCGGCGCCGAGGTCGTCTGCACGACGACCGCGGCGGTCGAACCGATCGTCGAGCGCCGCTGGCTCGCGCGAGGCGCCCACGTGAACGCCGTCGGCTCCTGCTTCCCGACGACGCGCGAGCTCGACACCGAGACGGTCGCGCACTCCTCGTTCTTCACCGACCGGCGCGAGTCGTGCCTCAACGAGGCCGGCGACTACATCCTCGCCGCGAAGGAAGGCGCGGTCGGCCCCGATCACATCAAGGCGGAGCTCGGCGAGGTGCTCGCCGGCATGCACCCGGGACGCGAGCACGAGGACGAGTTGACGATCTTCGAGTCGCTCGGGATCGCCGTCGAGGACCTCGCGTCCGCCGAGCTCATCGTACGACGGGCGCGCGAGCGCGGCGTCGGCGTCGAGGTCCCGTTCTGATCCCGCTCGCCGACATCGAGGCCGCGCGCGAGCGGATCGCGGGCACCGTCATCCGGACGCCGCTCGTCCGCCTGCGCGTCGATGCGCCCGCCGAGATCTGGCTCAAGCTCGAGAACCTGCAGCCGATCGCGTCGTTCAAGCTGCGCGGCGCGGCGAACGCCGTACTCAGCGCGCCGCCGGAGGCGCTCCGCGACGGCCTGGTCACGACGAGCACCGGGAACATGGCGCAGGGCGTCGCGTGGATGGCACGCGAGCTCGGGCGTGCCCGCGACGATCGTCGTCCCCGACAACGCCTCGATGACGAAGCTCGCAGCGGTCGAGCGCCTCGGCGGCCACATCGTGCGCGTGTCCTGGGAGCAGTGGTGGGCCGCAGTGGACGCCGACGGCGAGCGCGACCTCGGCGAAGGCGTCACGGGTTACTACGTCCACCCCGTCCAGGACCCGCCCGTGATGGCAGGCAACGGGACGATCGGGCTCGAGCTGGTCGAGGATCTCGACGAGTTCGACGCCGTGCTCATCCCGTGGGGCGGCGGCGGGCTGACGACCGGGATCGCGAGCGCGCTGCACGCGCTCAGGCCGCAAACGGACGTCTTCGTCTGCGAGCCGGAGACGGGCGCCCCTGTGACGGCGGCGATCCGGAACGGACGCGAGCCGGTGAAGATCGAGTACACGCCGTCGTTCATCGACGGCGCGGGCTCCGGTGCGCTCCTGCCGAAGATGTGGGAGCACGCGCGCGACCTCGTCACCGACGCCTTCGCGATCTCGCTCGCCGACGCGGCAGCCGGTGTGCGCACGCTGCTCGAGCGGGCGCGCATCGTCGGCGAGGGAGCTGCGGGTCTCCCGGTCGCGGCGGCACTGGCGGGGCTCGGCGGAACGGGCCGGGTCGTCTGCATCGTCTCGGGCGGGAACATCGACTCCGGCCGGCTCGCGACGATCCTCGAAGGCGGCGTCCCGGACTAGTCGACGACGGTTCTGTCGAGGCCGGCGACGCACTCGCGCTCGAGCGCCGCCTGGAATCGCGATCGCACGTCGGGGAAGCGGAAGGCCCACGCCTCCTCGACGACCCACACCGAGTTGTCCCAGCCCTCCCCCAGAAGACGCGCCGATGCTGCGTCGAGCTCGGGGAACTGCTCGGCGACGAGGGCGCGCACGAGCGCCTCGCCGACCTCGACGTCGGGATCCCACTCCGGCATCGCGGCACCGTAGCCTCGACACCAACCGGTAGGAATGCCTCGTGCGCACGGTCTCGCTTGCCGCTCTCCGCCGCATCGTCATCGGCGCCCAGGGATACGCATCGCGCTCGCGCACCGGCACACGGCACGAGGTCGAGGACGCGATCCGCCGGCTCTCCTGCGTCCAGCTCGACTCGATCACGGCCGTCGAGCGGAGCCACCGGATCGCGCTCGGGTCGCGCGTCGGCGCGTACCCGCGCGCGACGGTGTCGCGCCTGCTCGGGGAGGGACGCATCTTCGAGTACTGGGCGCACGAGGCATGCCTCATCCCGGTCGAGGAGTGGCCGCTCTTCCGGCCGCGGATGACGCGACACCATCCGTGGCGCGGCGACGTCGTCGCAGAGCACCCCGAGCTCGCCCGCGAGGTGCTCGCCGCGATCGAGGAGCGCGGCCCGCTGACGTCTCGCGACTTCGACGGCAAGGGCGGCGGGGGGATGTGGAACTGGAAGCCGGCGAAGATGGTCCTCGAGTCGCTCTGGAACGCCGGCGAGATCGTCATCGCCGGCCGGGTCAGCGGCTTCCAGCGCTCGTACGACCTCGCGGAGCGTGTCATCCCGCGCGAGGTGCTCGACGCTCCCGTGCCCGACGAGCCCACACGCGACCGCGAGCTCGCGCTGCGATCGGTTCGCGCGCGCGGCGCCCTCACCGACGCGGGCATCGTCGAGCACTGGCGGATGCGCGGCGGCGCCGCGCGGATCCGTCCCCAGACGGACGCCCTCGTGGCAGACGGCGTCCTCGAGCGAGTCCGCGTCGAGGACGGCGATGCCGACGTGCTCGTGGCGGCGGGCACCGACCTCGACCCGCCGAGACCGACTGCGGCGGCGCTCCTCTCCCCCTTCGACAACCTGCTCTGGGACCGGCCCTTCGCCCGCCGCGTCCTCGGGTTCGACCACCTGATCGAGGTGTACAAGCGAGAGCACGAGCGGCAGTTCGGCTACTACGTGCTCCCGTTCCTCTGGCGCGACCGCATCGTCGGCCGCGCCGATCTGAAGTCCGAGCGCAGCGACGGGACGCTCGTCGTGAAGGCGCTTCACCTCGAGCAAGGCGTCCGCCGCTCCGCCGCGCTCGACGATGCGTTCGAGCGGGCGCTCGAGCGTCTCCGGCGCACGATCGGGCTCGACGACGTGCGTCGCTGACGTCTGAGAGGCTCCAGCGGTGCACTGGCAGCTCGTCACGCTCGCGCTCATCCTTCTCGGGTTCGCGGCGATCTCGCGCCGCATCGAGGGAACGCCTGTCACCGCGCCGATGGTCTTCACGGCCGCGGGTCTCGTCGTCGGGGTCGACGCGCTCGGGCTCGTCGATCCCGACGCGACGGGTCTCGAGGTCAAGGTCCTCGCCGAGGCGACCCTCGCGGTCGTCCTCTTCTCCGACGCGTCGCGCATCGACCTCACGGCCCTGCGACGGACGCTGCACATTCCGGCGCGGCTGCTCGGGATCGGGCTGCCGCTCACGATCCTCGCCGGCTTCGGCGTCGCGCTCCTCGTGCTCCCGGACCTGGCGTGGCCCGAGGCGCTCCTCGTGGCGATCGTCCTCGCGCCCACCGACGCGGCGCTCGGCCAGGCCGTCGTCACGTCGAAGCGGCTGCCGGTGCGGATCCGTCAGAGCCTGAACGTCGAGGCCGGCCTCAACGACGGCATCTGCGTACCGCTCTTCCTGATCGCGCTCGCCGTCGCCCTGGCGGAGGAGGGTGCGATCGGGCACGGCCACGCCGTCCAACTCGTGTTCGAGAAGATCGGGTACGGCGTCCTCGTCGGGGTTCTCGCCGGAACCGTCGCGGCCGCCGTCGTGGTGCACGGCACCGCACGCCGGCTGGTCGACGACACCTGGCTCCAGGTCGTACCCGCTGGCGGGAGCGCTCCTGGCATTCACGCTCGCCGAGGCGATCGGAGGATCGGGGTTCATCGCCGCCTTCGTCGGCGGCATGACCTTCGGCGGCATGCGCCGACACCGCGGAGGGAACGTCTCTTACCTCATCGAGCAGACGGGGACGGTCCTCGCCGCCGTGACGTTCGTGCTGTTCGGGGCAGTGCTGCTCGGACCGGCGATCCGCGACCTGACCTGGGAGATCGTGCTCTACGCCGTCCTCAGCCTCACGCTCATCCGCATGGTCCCGGTCGCGATCTCGATGCTCGGAACGGGCGCGCGAAGGCCGACCGTGGCGTTCCTCGGCTGGTTCGGGCCGCGGGGCGCGGCGTCGATCGTGTTCGCGCTCCTCGTCCTCGAAGAGGAGGGGCTTCCGCACGAGAACGCGGTGCTCACGACGGCGTTCGTCACGGTCGGCCTCTCGGTGCTGGCGCACGGGGTGACGGCCGCACCGCTCGCGACGCGCTATGCGGACTGGCACGACGCCCGCGTTGCCGAGACACCGGTCGAGTCGGGCGACGAGGAGGAGGAGCTCCCATGGCGCCTCCAGGGCGAGTGAGGATCGTCTCGCCGGAGGAGGCGCGCCGGATCGCAGTGCGCGCGCAGCTCCTCGACGGGTCGGCGACGACCGTCCTCGACACGGTGCGCGCGCTCGGCTTCCTCCAGATCGACCCGATCTCGACCGTCGCGCCGCCGCAGCAGCTCGTCCTCTGGAGCCGGCTCGGGCCGTACGACGTCGCCGAGCTCGACCGGCTCCTCTGGGACGAGCGAAAGCTCTTCGAGTGGAACGCGTACATCTGGCCGGCCGAGGAGCTCCCGCTGCTCCACGCGCGCATGCGCCGCAGACGTACCGGCGCAACCGCCTCCGAGCGGATGGGCAACGAGTTCCTGCGCGAGCACGCGAGCCTCAGGCGCTACATCGTGCGCGAGCTCGAGCGCGACGGGCCTTTGCCCTCGCGCGTGCTGCGCGACCACTCGGGAGCGAAGCGCGACGAGAAGCACCCCTGGTGGGGCGCACGGAACGTGTCGCTCATGCTCCAGATCCTCAACACCCGCGGCGTCGTCGCGGTCGTCGGACGCACCGGGGGAAGCCGACTGTGGGATCTCGCCGAGCGCTGGTATCCGGAGGTGGAGAAGGTCTCGCTGCGCGACGCCGAGCGCGCCTTCGCCGCGAAGCGCTTCCGCGCGCTCGGTGTGCGGCTGACGCGCGAGGGGTGGGAGGCGCATCCCGAGATCTCCGACGCCCCGATTCCCGACCGTGTCTCCTTCCTCTCCCCGTTCGACCGGCTCGTCCACGACCGAGACCGGGCCGAAGCGCTCTTCGACTTCCACTACCGCCTCGAGATGTACGTGCCGAAGGCGAAGCGCGAGTACGGCTACTACGTTCTCCCCATCCTGTCCGGCGACCGCCTCGTCGGACGCATCGAGCCGCGCTTCGACCGCAAGACGCGCGAGCTCGAGGTGCTCGGCGCGTGGGGGGACACGTCCCGCGCAGACGAGGCGCTCGCGAGCCTCGCGACGTTCCTCGGCGCAGAGACGGTCCGCGGCGCCGGCTGACGCGCAGCGCGCCCGGTTCGGAAGACTCTGGGCACCACGACAGGGAGGCGCACATGCGCGGACGTGTATCCCTTGCCCTCTCGATCACGGCGGTGGTGATCGCCGTCTTCGGCTCGACGCCCGTAGGCGAGGCGGCCCGAGACCTCGTCGCTCAGCGACCGACGATCGGAACGCCACAGCTGAAGAACGGCGCGGTCACCACACCGAAGCTGAAGAACAACGCCGTCACGTCCTTGAAGGTGCTGAACGGATCACTCCTTCCGGCCGACTTCAAGCCCGGAACGCTCCCCGCGGGCCCCGTCGGTCCCGCCGGGACCGGCCGGTCCGACCGGTCCCGCAGGCCCAGCCGGCCCGACGGGCGCGCCTGGACTTTCGGGCGTTCAGGTCGTCACGGCGAGCGACACCGTGAACCCATCGTCGTTCGGCGGCGTTCCGGCGACGTGCCCGGCCGGGAAGGTGCCGATCGGTGGCGGCGTGGACACGGCCAACTTCAACTTCAACATCACGACGTCACGGCCGGCAGCCAGCAGCTGGAGCGGACGCGCGTACAACAGCGGCGGCGCCGCGTTGACCATGACGACCTACGCGGTCTGCGCAACCGTCACCCCGTAAGCACCACCGAGGCTCCCGGGCGTGCGGCCGCCCGGGGAGCCCGCTCCGCACCACACGCCACGCCACAGGAGGGTGGTGGCGAGAGTCTAGGATCGCGCCGTGCGGTTCGAGACACGCGCGATCCACGAGGGGCAGGAGCCGGACAGCGCGACCGGCGCGATCACGACCCCGATCTACCAGACGTCGACCTACGTGCAGGACGCGGTCGGCGTCCACAAGGGCTACGACTACGCGCGCGTCGGCAACCCGACGCGAACGGCGCTGCAGGAGTGCATCGCGTCGCTCGAGGGAGCCGCGCACGGCCGCGCGTTCTCGTCCGGGCTCGGCGCGGCGACGACACTCATGCACCTCCTCTCGCCGGGCGACCACGTCGTCGCCGTGAACGACGTCTACGGCGGGATCTACCGCATGTTCACGAAGGTCTACGAGCCGAAGGGCTACCGCTTCACGTTCCTCACGCCCGAGGAGATCTCGACCGGACTCGCGGAGCACCTCGACGAGCGGACGAAGCTCGTCTGGCTCGAGACGCCGACGAACCCGGCGCTCAACCTCGTCGACATCGCAGCCGCCTCCGAAGCGGCGCACACGGTCGGCGCGCTCGTCGTCGTCGACAACACCTTCGCGACGCCGTACCTCCAGCAGCCGCTCGCGCTCGGCGCGGACGTCGCCCTGCACTCGACGACGAAGTACCTCGGCGGCCACTCGGACGTCGTCGGAGGCTTCGTCGCGACGAGCGACGACGCCGTGGCCGAGCAGCTCGCGTTCCTCCAGAAGTCGCTCGGCGCGGTGCCCGGGCCGTTCGACGCCTGGCTCGTCCTCCGCGGCGTGAAGACGCTCGCGGTGCGGATGGACCGCCACTGCGCGAACGCCGTCGCGGTCGCCGCCTACCTCGAGCGGCATCCGCGCGTCGAGCGAGTCCTCTATCCCGGGCTGCCTTCCCACCCGGGCCACGCGATCGCGGCGCGCCAGATGCGGAACTTCGGCGGGATGGTCTCGTTCCTCCTCGGGGACGAGCAGGAGGCGGTCGACCTCGTCGCGCGCACGAGGATCTGGAAGCTCGCCGAGAGCCTCGGCGGCGTCGAGAGCCTCATCGAGCACCCGGCGCGCATGACGCACGCGTCGACGGCCGACGCGCCGTTCGCGGTTCCGGCGACGCTCATCCGGCTGTCCGTCGGCATCGAGTCGGCCGAGGACCTCGTCGACGACCTCGAGCAGGCGCTCGCGGGCTGAGCGTTTGCCCGCGCTCGCGCGCGGGTAGCGCCTTCTCCATGACAGATCACATCGCAACGGTAGAGACCGAAGTCGAGGCCCCTGCGGCCGCGTGTGGAAGGCGCTCACCGACGCGGACGACATCGAGAGCTACATGTTCGGCGCGCGGGTCGTCACGGACTGGAAGCCGGGGAGCTCGATCGTCTGGAAGGGCGAGTACGAGGGCAAGACCTTCGAGGACAAGGGCGAGATCCTGGAGGTCGTGCCCGAGCAACGGCTGAAGGTGACGCATTTCAGCCCGCTGAGCGGAGAGGACGACGTCCCCGAGAACTACCACACGGTCACCTACGAGCTCGAAAGCGACAACGGCACGACGCACGTGTCGCTGAGCCAGGACAACAACCCGTCGGCCGAGGCCGCCGAGCACTCGCGGGCCAACTGGGAGAAGATGCTGTCCGGTCTCAAGGCCACGGTGGAAGCCGCCTAGCGACCGAACTCGCGCGGCGCGTTCCCTAGGATCGTGCGCGTGAGCGCAGAGCCGATCGACCTCCACCACCAGGCGCCGGGCATCGTCGCCTCGTACCTGCTCGAGACGGACGACGGCCCCGCGCTCTTCGACTGCGGCCCGACGACGTGCGTTCCCGCGTTGAAGGCGGGCCTCGCCGAACGCGGCCTCGACCTGACCGACGTGCGGCACCTCCTCCTCTCGCACATCCACCTCGACCACGCGGGCGCCGCAGGCGTGCTCGTGCGCGAGAACCCGTGGCTGCAGGTGCACGTCTCCGAGGTCGGCGCGCCGCACCTCGTCGACCCGTCGAAGCTCGAGGCGAGCGCGCGCCGGCTCTACGGCGACGCGTTCGACGCGCTGTGGGGCGAGCTCGCGCCCGTCCCCGAGGCGAACGTCCACGTCGTCGGCGAGCGCGTCGTCGGGCTCGACTGCTTCCCGACTCCCGGCCACGCGTGGCACCACGTGTCGTACCTCGACGCCGACGGCACGCTCTACGCCGGCGACGCGGCCGGCGTCCGTATCGACGGCGGGAGCTTCGTCGTCCCGCCCTGCCCGCCGCCCGAGCTCGACCTCGAGGCATGGGAGCGGACGATCGAGGAGATCGAGCGCCGTGCGCCCGGCACGGCTCGCGCTCATCCACTTCGGCGTCGTTCGACGACGTCCAGGAGCACCTCGCCGACCTGCGCGAGACGCTCTGCCGCTGGGGCGAGCGCGTCGAGGACGGGATGGACGAGGAGACCTTCGTCGCCGCCGCCCGCTACGACGTCGCGCAGGTCGATCCCGAGCTCGTCGACGACTACGACCGCGCCGGCGCCGTACTGGCACCACTTCCGCGGGCTCGAGCGCTACTGGCGCAAGCGGCGCGGCGGCCGCGGCCTAGACCTCGAAGGCGTGCGCCTCGAGGTCGGCGAGCGAGACGAACTCGAGCGCCGAGGCGTGCGTCGCCTCGAGCACGACCGGCGGCGCGACGCCCGCCTCGAGCGCCTCCTGCCAGCGCGCGGCGACGACGCACCAGCGGTCGCCCGGGCGGAGCCCCGGGAACAGCCACTGCGGCTGCGGCGTCACGAGGTCGTTCCCGCCGACACCGAGAACTCGAGGAACTCCTCGGTCATCGACCGCGCAGACGGCGTGGAAGCCGGGGTCGGCGCCCTCGGTGCGGCAGTAGCCGTCGCGGAAGAAGCCGGTCACCGGGTCGAAGGAGCACGGCTCGAGCTCGCCGCCGAGGACGTTCACGCGGAGCCTACGCCCAGCCCGTGACGAGCCAGCGGCCGCGGCGGAAGCGCGTCGTCATCAGCGTCAGGCGCACGAGGATGAGGACGACGAGCGCCGCCCACACGCCGCGGATCCCCCAGTCGCCCTCGAGCGCCGCGAGCAGCACGGCCGCACACGCGAGGAACGCCACCACCATCGAGATCGCGAGGAACGGCCCGTCGCTCGCGCCGATGAGGATCCCGTCGAGCGCGAACACCGCGCCGTTCAGCGGCTGCATCAGCGCGAAGAGCGGCCACAGGAGCGCCGCCTCGTCGAGCACCGAGGCGTCGCCGGTGAACGCGCGCGGGAGGACGCCCGCGAGCACGAGCATGAGCGCGGCGAACGACGCCGCCGAGCGCGACCGACAGCCAGATCATCCGCTCGCTCGCGCCGTAGGCCTCCTCGCGGCGCCCGGCGCCGAGCTCGCGGCCGACGATGATCTGCCCGGCGATCGCGACCGAGTCGAGGACGAGCGCGAGGAAGATCCAGAGCTGGAACGCGACCTGGTGCGCGGCGATCGAGGCGTCGCCGAAGCGCGTCGCGACCGCGCCGGCGAGGACGAACGAGAGCATGAGCGCGGTCGTGCGGATGAAGATCCACTTCCCGAGCGAGAGCACCCGCCGCGCGAGGTCGAGTCGCACGCGCGCCTCGCCGGGTGCGAGGTGCCGCAGCACGACGACGACGAACGCCGCCCCCATTCCGAGCTGCGCGATCGCCGTCCCCCACGCCGAGCCCGCGATGCCCCAGTCGAAGCCGTAGACGAACAGCACCTCGAGGAAGACGTTCGCGACGTTGCCGGCGATCAGGATGACGAGCGGCGTGCGCAGGTCGGCGACCCCGCGAAGGTAGCCCTGCGCGCCGAGCGCGAGGAACGCCGCGGGGAAGCCGACCGCCGCGATGCGCAGGTACGTCACGGCGTAGTCCGCCGCCTCGCCCGTCCCCGCCCATGAGCGAGACGAGCGGCTCCGCGAGCACGGCGATGAGCGCCGACACGGCGATCCCGAATGCGAGCGAGAGCCAGACGGCCTGCGCGCCGAGCCGCCGCGCGGTCTCCTCCTCGCCCGCTCCGCCGCGCGCGCCACCTGCGCCGTCGTCCCGTACTGGAGGAAGTTGAAGATCGCGAACGTGCCGCCGAGGATCGTGAAGGCGATCCCGAGCGCGGCGAGCTGCGGCCGCCCGAGGTGGCCGACGATCGCCGTGTCGACGAGGAGGTAGAGCGGCTCCGCGGCGAGCGCGCCCAGCGCGGGAAGCGCGAGCGAGACGATCTCGCGGTCGTACCGGCGAGCGGAGCTTCACACGGTGCGCGTTGCTTCGATCGTCGCCTCGTACGCGGCGACGTAGTTCGCCACCATGTGCTCCGGCGAGAAGCGCTCCTCGACCTCGCTGCCGGATCACGACGGGATCGAGCGAGTCGGCGAGCTCGAGCACGGCCGGGATCCTCCATGTCGCGGTAGTTGTCGACGATGACGCCCGTTCGCCCGTGCTCGACGATCTCGGGCACGGCGCCGCGGCGCGTCGAGATGACCGGCGTGCCGCACGCCATCGCCTCGATCATCATCAGCCCGAACGGCTCCTCCCAGTCGATCGGCGAGATCAGGGCCCGCGCCCCATGAGGAGCTCGACCTTGTCCGCGTGGCCGACCTCGCCCACGTACTCGATCGAGCCGCCGAGGTGCGGGCGGATGAACTCGTCGAAGTAGCGGATCTCGAGCGGCTCGCGGCACTTCGCCGCGATCTTCAGCGGGAATCCCGGTCTCCAGCGCGACGGCCAGCGCGCGATGCGCGCCCTTGTCCGGGCTCATGCGCCCGAGGAAGACGAGGTAGTCGCCGCCGGGCTTGCGGCGGAACGGGTACATGGAGAGGTCGAGCGCGTTCGGGCAGTTCGCGATCCAGGGAAGATGCTGGCTTCGGCTTCCGCTGGTTCATCGAGATGGAGATGAGCTTCGCGTTCGGGCGCGAGCTCGAGCACCTGCTCGTACATGCGGCCCGGCTGGCCGTCGAGCGGCCCGTGCACCGTGTGGCAGAACGGGGTGTCGATGAGCCCGCCGAACGCGAGACCGAGCATCCCGGTGTGGTCGTGGACGACGTCGAACTCGTCTGCCTTCAGGAACGCGTGCAGGGCGTGCTGCATCTCCCAGTACGTGTGGCCGATCCACTCGCTCGGCGCCGTGTGGAAGACCGACTCGAGCCGCGCGCGCGTCTGCGAGTCGCCCGACGCGAAGAGCGTGACGTCGTGGCCGGCGTCGACGAGCCCGTCGGCGAGGAGCGCGACGACCCGCTCCGTGCCGCCGTACGCCTCCGGCGGCACCGGGAACCAGACCGGACAGATGAAGCCGACTCGCATCAGAGACCTTCGGCAATCGTTACATGCCCGCGCTCGACGGCGACCGTCCACGTCCGGCCGATACGCCCGAACTCCCTCGACGCGCAGGCCGTCGAGCCAGCTCGGGAGCTCGTCGGTCACCGTCGACACGAGCCGCTGGCGCTCGCGATCGGGCTCGATCCCGAGGAGGACGCGGACGAGGAGGATCGGCGTGCCTGCCGCCCAGGCCTGCGGGCGCGCGGCCGTCGGGTACGCGATCGGGAACGGCGTCTCGTCGCGCGCGTAGCCGGCGAAGACCTCCGGCAGCGACCAGTCGAAGTGCGCCGCCGCCTCGATGAGCGCGCGTCCGATGCGTCGCGCCTCGGCCGTGTAGCCGTGGCGCGCAAGCCCCCAGGCGGCGAGCGCCGTGTCGTGCGGCCAGACCGTGCCGTTGTGGTAGCTGATCGGGTTGAACGCCGCCGCGTCGGACGCCATCGTGCGGATCCCCCAGCCCGTCCACAGCTCCTCGGAGAGCAGCTGGTCGACGATCTGCGCGACGCGCTCCGGCAGCACGATCCCGCTCCAGAGCAGGTGGCCCATGTTGGAGCAGCGCGAGTCGACGCGCCGCTTCTTCCCGTCGAGCGCGAGCGCGTAGAACCCGCCGCGCTCGTCGACCCAGAAGGCCTCGTCGAAGCGCGCTGCGCAGCTCGTCGGCCTCGCGGCTCGAGCCGGTCGGCGAGCGCCTGGTCGCGCCAGACCTCGCGCGCGAGCTCGGCGAGCCCGCGCTTCGCGTCGTACACGTAGCCCTGCACCTCGACCGCCGCGATCGGCGCCTCGGCGAACGAGCCGTCCTGGAAGCGCTGCGAGTCGCCCGAGTCCTTCCACGACTGGTTCGCGAGGCCGCTGTCGACCATGCGGCTGTACTCGACGAAGCCGTCGCCGTCGCGATCGCCGTAGCGGTCGATCCACTCGAGCGCGAGCAGCGCCGGGCTCGCGCAGCCGCCGCGCGAAGCGACGGCGTCGTCCGTCCAGCGCCAGGTCTCGGCGAGGAGCACGAGGATAGAGCGGCGTCGAGTCGATCGAGCCGTAGTAGCGCGGGAACCACGTCTCCGCGCAGCGGCCCTCGCGCACCTCGTGGACGATCTTCCCCGGCTCGGCGTCGATCGTCGGGTCCTCCTCGCGCGCCTGCAGCTCGGTGAGCGCCTCGAGCGCGCCGACGGCGATCTCCGGGCCGAGGAGGAGCGTCTGCAGCGACGTGATCGCCGTGTCGCGTCCGAACACGGTCATGAACCACGGCATCCCGGCGGCGAAGAGCGGTCGCCGCTACTCGCCCGTCCGCATGCGCAGGGCCGCGAGATCGGCGATCGAGCGGTCGAACGCGCGGCGCAGGCTCTCCCAGCCGCCGCGAACGCGCGGGACGCGCAGCGTCCAGGCGGCCACCACGTCGCCGACGGTCTCGCGCTCCTCGTCGAGCTGCTCGACGGTCTCGAGCGTCGCTCCTCGAGCCAGGGCAGCACGTCGACGCTGAGCTCCCAGCGCTCGTGCGGCTCGAGCGCGAGCGCGTAGCGTCATCGCGTTCCCGTCGAGCCGCCCGGCTTGCGAGAAGACGAGCCGCGTGCCGAGGTCGCCGCGGGGATCGACGATCGAGAGCTGGCTGCCGCTCCTCGTCGTAGCGTGGCCGGCGCCGGAGGCGGAAGCGGCTGCGCGAGCTCCGGGTCGCCGAGCGAGAAGTCGTGGTGCTTCACGGAGATGATGTCCGCGAAGTCGGCCTCGGCCTCGAGCGCGACGTCGACCTCGATGCGCTCCGTGCTCTCGTTCCGCAGCGTGACCCGCTCCTGCATCCCCGTGCCGACGAAGCGCTCGCGCGCGATCGAGATGCGCGTCGCGCGGGAGGCCGGTCGCGGTCGCCGTTCCGGAGGTAGAAGGCCGCCTGGAAGTGCTCGACGCGGCCGGACGAGAGGAGGAGCGGAGCCGTGCCGCCGACGCGGAGGACGAGCCGCGAGAGGAAGCGCGTGTCGTGCGCGAAGAAGCCGCTCGTCTCCGTCGGCGATGTCGCCGCGGTCGTCGCAGATGCAGAACGTCGATCCCTCGAGGATCGTGAGCATCTCGCTAGCTCCTCGCGGCGCACGATCCGCCCGCCGCTCGACTGGGCGAGAGCCTTGATCACGATCTCGTCGACGTTGACGTGCAGCGGCCGGGTGACGGCGAAGAGGACGCAGTCCGCGACGTCGTCCGGCGGTCAGCGGGTCGACGCCGTCGTAACGGCGCCTCGCCGCCTCGTCGTCGCCCTTGAAGCGGACGAGCGAGAACTCGGTCTCGACGAGGCCCGCGTCGACCGTCGTGATCCGGATCGGGCGCCCGAGCAGGTCCTCGCGCAGCCCGTAGACGAAGCCGCGCAGCCGAACTTCGCGGCGACGTACGAGGCCGCGTTCTGGTACGCCTGCCGGCCCGGCGACCGAGCCCGTGAACAGGATGTGGCCCCCGTCGCGGACGTGCGGGAGGCGAGCCGCGTGATCCGGATCACGCCGTCGACGTTCGTGTGCAGGACGGTCGCCTCGTCCTCCGGGTTCGACTCCGTGAACGGGTAGCGGCCGAGCGCGAGGCCCGCGTTGTTGTAGAGGATGTCGATCCCGCCGAGCTCGGCGACCGCCCGCCCGACGAACGCCGCGCAGCTCTCCTCGTCGGTGACGTCGAGCGGGAGCGCGACGTCGGCCTCGATCCGCTCGACGCGCCGCGCGCCGCCGACGACGCGCACGCCCGCCTCGCGGAGCTTGCGCACGGTCGCCGCGCCGATGCCGCTCGACGCGCCGGTGACGACCGCGGTCTTGCCCTCGAGCTCCACGCGCCGGAGCCTAGTGGCTACGCGATCGCGATC
>CAWDSX010000034.1:0-29459 GCA_963805135.1 uncultured Gaiellaceae bacterium
ATGAAGCGGTTCGTCGCGTACTTCGGGTCGAACGCGAGCCCGAGGAGGCCCTGCTCGCCGCCGGCGGTGATCGCGGTCGGATGTCGAGGAAGAACCCGCTGCGGAGCTTTCCGCGCTCGATGACGCGGATCGTCCCGCGCTGCTCGACGACGTAGAGCGGCGCGCGCTCGCTCCGCGGCGCGCGTGACCTGCACCGGCGCGTCGAGTCCGCGGGCGAAGACGACCCGCCGAAAGGCGCTCTCGGCCGCCGAGCGCCGAGCCGGACACCGAGCGAGCACGACGAGCACAGCGCGAAGGCGGCGAGCAGGCGCGAGGCGCACGCGCCACGGTAGCCAACGGCTGTAAGCGCGCCGGAGCCGGAGTACGCTACGCGGCTCGTGAGGGTCTTCCTCATCGGCGCGGGGCAGGTCGGGTCGACGATCGTGGAGGCGCTCCACGAGGAGCACGAGATCACCGTCCTGGACACCGAGGCGTCGCGGCTGCAGGCGCTGACCGCCCGCTTCGACGTCGCCGTCTTCGAGGGCGACGGGACGAGCCGCAAGGACCTCGCGGCGGCGGGAATCGGCGACGCCGACCTCGTCATCGCCTGCACGTCGCGCGACGAGGTGAACCTCGTCGCGGGCATGTTCGCGCGCCGCGAGGCCGAGGGCGCGACGACGGTCATCCGCACCTCGAGCATCGAGTACGTCGAGCTCTGGCGCGAGGGCCAGCTCGACGTCGACTTCGTCGTCTCCTCCGAGCTCGAGACGGCCTACGCGATCAGCCGCATCCTCGGCGTGCCGGCCGCCCGGCAGACGGACGTCTTCGCCGACGGCCAGGTGCAGGTCGGCGAGTTCGACGTCGACGAGGACGCGTCGCCGAGGTGCTCGGCGTCGCCGCTCCGCGACGCGCCGATCCCGGAGGACTCGAAGGTCGCGGCGATCATCCGCGGCGACGAGACGATCCTTCCCGGCGGCGACGACGAGATCCGCACCGGCGACCGGATCGTCGTCATCGGCTCACCGCGGGCTGCAAGGCGTGGAGCACGCTGCTCTGGCCCGAGGGCGGGCGCGGTGCGCGACGTCGTGATCTACGGCGCCGGGCGCGTCGGCTCCGCGATCGCACGCGTCCTCCTCGTCGCAGGGGATCAGCGTGCGCATGATCGAGGCGTCGCGCGAGCAGGCGCGGCGCGCCGCCGAGGCGCTGCCGAAGGCGCGCATCTTCAACGCGACGGGCTTCGACCCGGACTTCCTCGAGCGCGAGCGCATCGGCCAGTCGCAGGCCGGCGATCTTCGCGATGCGCGACGACGCGAAGAACCAGTACGCGGCGTCGCTCGCCCAGGTGCACGGGATCCCGTTCACGATCGCGATCGCGCACGAGGCGGTCTCCGTCAGCGCGTTCGACCAGGCCGGGATCGACGTCTCGATCAACCCGCGCGCGGTCACCGCCGAGGAGATCGTCCGCTTCGCCCACGATCCGCGCACGCAGCAGGTCGCGATGCTCGAGGGGAACCGCTACGAGGTGCTCGACGTCACGACGCGCGAGTCGAGCCGCTACATCGGCATGGCGTTCCGCGACATGCCGGTGCACGGCTCGATCATCGGCGCGATCGTCCGCAACGGCACGGCGATCTTCCCGCACGGCGACGACGTCCTCGAGGCGGGTGACCGCGTGATCATCTTCACCGAGGCCGCGAACGCGCCCTGGGTCGTCGAGGCGCTGTAGCGCGCCGATGAGTCGGCCGCGCGCGGATCGGGCCGCCCGCGGCGGCTCGCGATCGACGTCGCGGCGGCCGCAACCTCGTCGGGACGCTCGGGAAGTACCTCGGCGCTCGCTGCGCTCTTCCCGATCGCGTTCGCGCTCTGGTACGGCGAGCCGTTCTGGCCCTTCGTCGTCGCCGGGGTCGTCACGAGCGGCTTCGGGTTCGCGCTCGAGCGGCTCACCGCGGAGCCGCCGGCCGCGTCGGCGTGCGCGAGGGGTTCCTCGTCGTCGCGGTGACGTGGCTGCTCGCGGCCGCGTTCGCCGCGATCCCGTACCTGTTCGAGGGCGGCGAGCAGCTCTCAGCCCGCTCGACGCCTACTTCGAGGGCATGTCCGGCTTCACGACGACCGGTGCGAGCGTCGTGACGGACTTCGACGAGATCAACCGCTCGCTCGGGATCTGGCGCCAGTTCACGCAGTGGCTCGGCGGCATGGGGATCATCGTCCTCGCGATCGCCGTGCTCCCGCGCCTCCGCGTCGGCGGCCGCCAGCTATGGAGTCCGAGCTCCCGGGCCCGAGATCGCCGCGCTCGGCGAGCGCATCCGCGCGACGGCGCGGAAGCTCTGGGTCCTGTACGTCGCGCTGACGGCGATCGAGGCGCTGCTGCTCGCGTCGCTCGGCTGGTCGGCATCGACGACCTGATGACGCCGTACAGGCGCTCGCTCACGCCTTCTCGACGATGCCGACCGGCGGCTTCTCGACGCAGCCGAGTCGGCCGCGGCGTTCTGCGCCGCGGCGCAGTGGATCCTCGCGCTGTTCATGTCGATCGCCGGCGCGAACTTCGCGCTCATGTACCGGGCGTTCGTGCGGCGGCGGCCGCAGCGTGCTCGCGCGCGACGAGGAGTTCCGCCTCTACGTGCTCATCGCTCCTCGGCGCGTCGGTCGGCGCTGACGGTCGATGCTCTGGGGCGAGGGAATCGCCGAGGGCGAGGACGCGGTCCGGCACGGCGTCTTCCAGGTCGTCTCGATCATCACGACGACCGGAATGGCGACGACCGACTTCGCGCTCTGGCCGTCGCTGCTCCTCCTCACGCTCTTCGCCCTCATGTTCGTCGGCGGCTCGGCGGGCTCGACGGGAGGCTCGATCAAGGTCGTCCGCCACCTCCTCCTCGGGAAGGTCCTCCGGCGCGAGGTCGACCAGACGCTCAGCCCCGAGTTCGTCATGCCCATCCGTCTCAACGGCACGCCCGTGGACGAGCGGACGGTGCGAGCGGTCGCCGCGTTCATCCTCCTGTACGTCGGGTTGTGGGCGGTCGGCGCCGCGGTGATCGCCGTCGAGTCGGCGATCGCCGGCGTCCGACGCTCGGGACGCTCGACGCGATGGGCGCCGCGGCGACGACGCTCGGGAACGTCGGCCCCGGGTTCGGCGTCGCCGGGCCCTATCGGCTCGTTCGCCGACTCGGCGAGTCGTCGAAGATCACGATGATCGGCCTCATGTGGGTCGGACGGCTCGAGATCATTCCCGTCGTCGTCCTGCTCACGCGCCACTACTGGCGCCTCTAGCGCTACTTCGGGGCGCCGAGGAGCGCGCGGCGCAGGTCCATCGCCGCCGGCGTCGGGACGACCGCGAGGATCTGGTCGCCGGGGCGCAGCACCGTCGCCGGCTCGACGAGCTCGGTGCGCCCTTGCCGGAACGACGGAGATGAGGCGGGACCCGGGGGGAGCGCGATGCCGCCCGCCTTCTTGCCCGCGGCCGGCGAGCCACCTTCGACCTGGACCTCGACGACGACGAGCCCCTCCTTCTGCAGCTCGAGCAGCTGCACGAGGCCGTGCTCGGGAACCTCGTGCTCGACGAGACCGAGGATGCTCGTCGTCGCGCAGATGGTCTGCGTTATGCCGAGCAGGTCGAAGTGCTGCTGGTTGCGCGGGTCGTTGACGCGCGCGATCGCCGTCCGTACGCCGTACGCCTCCTTCGCGATCTGAGAGATCACGAGGTTGTCCTCGTCGTCTCCGGTCACGGCGAGCAGCAGCTCCGGCGGACGCGCGATCCCGGCGCGCTCGAGGACGGCGATCTCGGTGGCGTCGCCGCGGATCACGGCCGGGCCGAACTCGTCCTCGAGCCGCGCGAATCGGTCGGCGCGCTGCTCGACGAGCGTGACCTCGTGACCGAGGTCGAGCAGCGTGCGCGTCACGTTGGAGCCGACCTTCCCTCCCCCGCGACGATCACGTACATCAGCCGCGTCGCCGCTTTGGGCGTCGCCGCGCGCACGGTGTCGAGCAGCGATGAGATGGCGGTCTGCGTCGGGCAGACGATGCTCATCCCGCGATCGGAGTAGAGCTTCGCGCGAGCCGGGTCGAGGATGCGCACGACGACCGTGTCGACCCCGTAGCGCTGCTGGAGCACCTGGCCGATCACGATGTTCGTGTTGTCGCCGTTCGTCGCGACGACCGCGGCGTCGGCTTCCCCGACGCCGGCCCGCTCGAGCACGGTGACGTCCATGCCGTGACCGATGACGAACCCGCCGCGCCACGCCGGGCCGAGCCGCACGAACGCGTCCTCGTCCTCGTCGACGACGATGACCTCCCAGCCGTCGGCGGCGAGCCCCTTGGCGACGGAGGAGCCGACGCGGCCGCACCCGATGACGACGGCTTTCACGGCAGCGCAGCCTACTCCTCGAAGGTCCCGTCGGGGAACGCCACGACCAGCACCTCGCACGGTGCTCTGCGGAGCACGAAGTCGACGGTCGGCGAGAAGAAGCGAGACTGCCGCCGCCACCGCGGGGACGACCCCATGACGATGAGGTCGGCGTTTCGCCGCGCGGCTTCGTCGACGATCGCATGGCCGATCGAGCGCGCCCGGACGACGTCGCCGTTCACCTCGACGCCCTGGTCGAGGCCGAGCGCGCGGGCCTCCTCGAGCGACGAGTCGACGCGAGCCGCGACCTCCGCCGGCAGCTCGCCCTCGAGCGCGTACTTCCGCGGGACGCGGACGACCGTGATCGCCTCGATCTCGCCTCCCCGCTCCTTCGCGAGCGCGATCGCCGTCGCCACCATCTCCTCCCCGATGTCGCCGAGCTTCATGGGGACGAGGATCCGGCTGAACTCGGCACCTGCGGGTAGCAGCTCGACCGGCGCTGGACGTGCTCGAGGAGACCACGTCGGCGTCGGCGTCGGACGAGCACGAACACGACGAGTCCGATCGCGAGCCACACCGGGCCGGCGTAGCGGGCGCCCGGGTGCGTGAGCATGGAGAGCACCCAGATGACGAGCGTCAGCGGTGCTCCGACCAGCGCGGCGAGCGGGAGCCGGTGGCCACGCACGGTGACGTTCGGACGCGCGACGGTAGGGACGCGCGAGGTCCGGCTCGCGCACGCGCAGACGGATGACCGCGAGCTGGGCAGCCGTGAACGCGATGAGGACGCCGAACGAGTAGAGGCTCGCGAGGAACGCCGGATCGCCGCCCGCGGCGACCTCGGTGACGAGGATGAGGGTGATCGCGAGCCCGCTGCGAGCGCGATCGCCTCGCTCGACACGACAGCCCGGCGCTCGAGCCGTGCGAACTCGCGCGGGAGCGAGCCGTGCTCGGCGAGCGAGTAAGTGAGCCGAGTGATCCCCGAGAAGGACGTGGTCGCCGCGCCGATGAGGATGAGGACGCCCGAGACGCCGACGCCGACCTCGAGCGCGTCCACGATCCACGAGGGCAGCGATCCGTCGAAGGCCGAGGCGATCCCGACCAGCGGCAGCTCGAGCCACTCCTCGCCGAGCGCCGTCTCGCCGTTCGAGACGGGGTAGGCGGATAGGCCGATCGCACCGATGAGGACGGTCACGACGACCACGAGCCCGATGGCGGAGAAGAGCGAGCGCGGCAGCGTCCGGCCCGGCTCCGTCGCCTCCTCGGCCAGGTTCGCGACCGTCTCGAGACCCGTGTACGCCAGCATCGCGAGCGGCAGTGCGAACGCGAGGTCGCTCCAGTCCTGGCCGCTCGCGAAGCCGAGACCGTCGCACGAGCGTCGACGGCGACAGCAGCAGGGCGAGGCCGAGCACGACGAGCACCGCCTGCACGAGGAGGTCGAGGAGCGCGACCGCGAGGGCGCCGACATGGAGTCGCGTCCGCCGGAAGATCCGGATGCCTGCGATCACGGCGATCACGCGAGCAGCCGACGAGCGCGTCCCACGGGGACTCGCGCAGCGCCGGCTGGCCGAACGCGCCGGCGAAGTAGTGCGGCACGAAGAGCGCCGACAGCGCCATGACGATCAGGAAGTCGAGGAAGAGCACCCAGCCGGTGACGAAGCCGGCGAGGTCGTTGAACGCGCGGCGGACGAACGTGGCCGCGCCGCCGGTCTCCGGAAGCGCGGTCGTGCCCTCCGCGTACGACATCGAGACGAGGACGAAGACCGCGCCGGCGACGAGGAGGACGAGCGGCGTCAACCCGAGGGCGACGCCCGCGACGATCCCGAGCGCGATGTAGAGCGAGGACGCGATCTCTCCATACGCGACGGCGAACAGCGCAGGGGCGTCGAGGACCCGCTCGAAGCCGCGGAGCTTGCGCGCCATCAGCGCGTCCGCTGCCGTTCGAGCGTGAAGCGGCCGACGCCGAGGACGATGAAGAGCGCGCCGACGACGTACCCGACCACGCCCCCTCCGGCCGCCGCCGTCCGGACGAGCAGCGCGATGCCCAGCGCGGCGAACAGGACCGAGAACGCGTAGACGACGAGCGTGTACGGCTTCATGCCGTCGCGCCTTCGGTCGCGATCATGACGCGGCACTGCGCGTGCTTGAGCACGTAGTCGACGGTCTTCCCGAAGACCGCCGTCTGACGTGCGGTCAGGTGACGGCGCGGCGTGCCGAGCACGATGATCTCGGCGTTGCGCGCGTCCGCCTCGGCGACGATCGCCGGCCCGGCCGCATGCGGCGCGGTCGAGGCGCGTCAGGACTCGGACTCCGTAGGAGTCGCCGATCGCGACCGCCTCGTCGAGCTCCGCGTTCGCCGCTCGCCTCGAGGCTCCGGGAACCGATCCGTGAGCGGGCGGTCGAGCGGCACCTCGAGCACGTTCAGCGCGATGATCCGCGCGCCGCCGCTCGGCCGCGAGCTGGCACGCGACGTCCATCGCGGCGTCGGACGGCTGGCCCGGGATCACCGGGACGAGCAGGTTGCCGATACTCGAGCGCCAGCGCCGGGCCGAGCGCCGGCGGCGCCTTCTCGACCTCGCGGAGCGGCACGTGCAGGAAGCGGCGCCGGTACACGGCGTAGCCGACGAAGCCCTGCGACCATCCAGCCCAGCCCGACCCAGCGCGTGAGCGGGTTCTGGACGACGAGCACGAGGAACGAGAGCGCCGGTCGCGATCCCGCCGAGGAACGCGAAGATCGGCCACGAGACGGCGCCGATGCGGACGTTCGGCCGCGCCAGGTACGGGATCTCCGCACCCGGCTCGTCGAGCATCCGCAGCCGCACGATCGACGCGTGCGCAACCGTGAAGGACAGCGTCGCGCCCGAGCGAGTAGAGCGTCCCGACGAAGTTCACGTCGCCCGGGAGGATCAGCGAGGATCGGCGCGATCCCGGCGAACAGGACGAGCGAGAGCCACGGCGTCTTGAAGCGCGGGTGGAGCCGCCGGAGCGCCTCGGGCAGCTGCCGGTAGGTCGCCATCGAGTAGGTGATCCGCGACGCGCCGATCACGCCCGCGTTCGTCGCGATGAAGAGGATCGTCGCCGCGAGGACTCCGACGTAGACCTCGGCCGCGTCGAGGAGCCGCCCTCGAGCCCGATGTTCTCGACGACGCCGAGGATCGGGTCGTTCGCGTAGCCGCCCTCCTCCGGCGGGAGGCGCGAGCAGCGTCGTCGAGCTCGCCGTCGATCCGCTCCACCGGAAGCGCCGAGAGCGCGACGAGCGGGAGCGTGAAGTAGATCGCGAAGACCGCGCCCGCGACGAGCTTGTAGGCGTTCGGCACGGTCCGGACCGGGTCGCGCGCCTCCTCGGCGAGGTTGGACACGGTCTCGACCCCGGTGTACGCGAGCATGGCGACGGGAATCGCGATGGCGAGGTTCGACCACGTCGGCGCGACCCCCCAGTGGACGTTGTCGACGAGCACCTCGGGGCTGAGGACGAGCGCGAAGCCGACGATCACGAGCAGCACCTGGGTCGCGAAGTCGACGACCGCGAGCGAGATGGAGAGCTTCGCCGCCTCCTGCACGCCGACGACGTTCAGCGTGACGAGGACGACGATGACGATCGCGCCGCCGACGATGTCCCACGGGTTCGTGCGCAGCGGCTCCCAGAAGACCGAGAGGTAGTGCGGGACGAAGAACGCCGAGACGGCGACGGTGACGACGTACACGAGCATCTGCGCCCAGCCCGCGGTGAAGCTGACGAGCTCGTCGAAGGCGTGACGCGAGAAGCTCGCCGAGCCGCCGGCCTCCGGGAAGCGGGCCGTTCCCTCCGCGTACGTCGCCGCCGTCGCCGCGAAGACGACGCCGGCCACGACGAAGACGAGCGGCGTCAGCCCGAGCGCGTAGACCGCGGTGAGCCCGAGCGCGTAGTAGATCGAGGAGCCGACGTTGCCGTAGGCGGTGGCGAAGAGCGCGGGCGTGCCGAGCACGCGCTCCATCTCGACCTCACGCCTGCGCCGGCGTCCGGGCACGGCGGCGAAGCCTACTCCCGGGGGAAGAGCGAGGGGCCGGCTTGCGCCGGCCCCTCGTCAGGCGAGCTCGACTGCGCCTACGGCGTGACGCTCTGGACGACGACGTCGCCGGAGCCGACCAGGACGTTCGTGTCCGTCCGCACCTGGACGTTGCCGAGCAGCACGCGGCCGGCGGCCGGCGCGGCGTTCGCCGTCACCGTCCCGGACGGTCCAGGTCGACGCCGGCCGGCGCGAAGCGCGTTGGCGTCGGTCACCGCGACGGAGCCGAAGGCGGAGTTGACGAACACGTCGACGTAGTTGTACGTCGTCGTGCCGGCCGGGACGGCGAAGCCGTCGACGAGGACGACCCAGATGCCGGCCGCCGGGTTGGCGATCGTCACCGACTCCTCGGAGTCGCCGTCGGCGCTCTGCCCGGCGAGGACGCACGTGCCGGTCGTGCAGTTGAAGACGAACAGGTCGAGGTCGGCCGCCGGGTCGGACGGTGCTGCCGATCGTCGCGCGCAGCGACGTCGAGCCGGCCGTGACGGTCGACCGGGTACTGCTGCTGCGCGAGGTTGGCGATCGTCGGCGTGGCCACGCGAGCGCGCTGCCGAGCGTCGTGCCGACCGCGCGGCCGGTGAACGCGCCGAACAGGTTGGTCAGCGTGTAGCGAGCGGGCGACCGGCACGCCGATCGTCGCCGACGGCGATGACGTCCGGGTTCGGGCTGACGCGTCGCGCCGAGGATCGACGCCGTCAGCGTGAACGGCGCGATCGGCGACGTCCGAGGTGCGCCGCGCCTCGACGGTGACCTCCCAGACGCCGGCCTGCGGGTTGCGTGGTCGTGCGGCTGAGCGGGCTGCACGTCGGGCACCGCCGGCGACCGGCGGCGAGTAGCAGTCAGGCTGTCGCGTTGACGGCTCGATCGCCGACGCCGTACGGGTGGAAGCGCAGGAACCGGACCTGGCCGGTGCCCGGCGTGCCGTCGGGCCGTCGAAGTCGACCTTGAACGCCGGCGTGCCGGCCGGAACGTTGAAGAAGTAGCGCAGCGCCTGGTTGCGGCCGACGTGCCGCTGACTTCGTGATGCGTGTAGTCGTTCGCGGCCGTGAAGTCGTCCGGCGACGACGACGGTGTTCATCGTCTGGTAGTCGATGCCCGGGCGTGCTCGGGTCGTCGAGGTTGAGGATCGCCGAGTGGACGCCCGACGGTCGTCGGGTTGACCGTGACGTCGAGCGTCGTCGGCTTGTTCAGCGGCAGCGCGATCGATGCCGCGCCGAGCTGAACGTGCCGTCGTTGCCGACCCAGCGACAGGTTGTAGGTCGTCGTGCCGCCGCCGCCCGACGTGCGGGTGAACGTGTACTCGCGGGTGTACGGCTGTGCCCAGCGTCGACGCCCTCGCGGTCGTAGATGCCCGGCCGACGCCGGGCGTCGCGAGGAACCGCTCGAGCACCGTGTTGACCGGCGACCGACGAGCTGATGTCGACGGTCTTGATGTTGGTCTCGAGCAGGTCCCAGGCCGCGCCGACGTTGATCAGGCCGTTGCCCTGCTCGTAGGCGCCGTAGCCGGCTCGAGGAAGCGCGCCGACGAGTTCATCGCCTGGCGGAGCTGCGCCGGCTGGTGCTGGACGCCGGCCTGCTTGGCCGCGCTGACCAGCAGCGCGGCCGCGCCGGCCGCCTGCGGCGAGGCCATCGAGGTGCCGTTGAGCATCGAGTAGCCGGGCGGCAGCGCGTAGGTGCCGGCGACCGGACCGCCCGGCCTGCCAGAGCGGCGTCGTCGAGATCGCCGCGCCCGGGGCGACGATCGTGCGGCTTGAAGCCGCCGTCCTCGCGCGGGCCGCGCGAGCTGAGAAGGGTGCAGGTTGTCGACGTAGCGCCGAGTCGGAGCCGTAGTTGCGACTGCCAGGTCGCGTCGGTGATGTACGCGCCGACGCTCATCGACCTTGCTGGCGACCGACGGGTCGCCGATCGTGTTCACGCCCGGCGCCGCTGTTGCCGGCCGAGATGAACATCTGGACGTTGTACTGCTCGATCAGCCGGTCGTAGAGCACGCGCGCGGGCGTTGTTGCCGTCGTTGAGCGCCGGCAGGCCGCCGATCGACATGTTGATCACGTCGACGTTGGCCTGCTTGGCGGCGTAGATCATGCCCTCGATCAGCGCGTGGGCCGTGCAGCCGGCGATGAACAGGCAGACGCGGACCGACACGAGCTTGGCGCCCGGCGCCGCGCCGCTCATCGCGCCGCCGAACAGGCCGTTGCCGGCGACGATGCCGGCGACGTGCGAGCCGTGCTGCGCCGGAGACGATGCCGATGTTGACGACCTTGTTCTTGCCGTCGGTCTGCACGACGAACGGCATCGCGCTCGGCGACCGCCGTCGCCGGGTTGTCGGTGCCGAAGTAGCCGACGTCGTAGCGCGACCTTGTAGTCGGTCATCGCCGGCTCGTCGGCGAAGCTGTTGTTCTGGTTGGTGTCGACCCAGACGTTGTTGGTGGCGGTGTTCCACAGCACGGCGAAGATGCCGCTGCTGCCGGCCGGGTTGCCGTCGCGGTTGACGTCGCTGCCGACCTCGCCGCCGAGGCGCGGGTCGCGCTCGTTGAACAGGCCGATGCGGTAGCGTGCCGGCGGCCGGCGCGGTGTAGGTGACGCCGTCGAACGTGAAGCGTCGCGCCGCTGACCTGCGCCTGCATGTTGACCCAGGTCGGGTCGTCGTCGGTGAACGGGTCGGTGTACGGTGACCCAGTCGACGATCTTGCGCTCGCCGGTGCTGGTCGTCAGCAGGCTCGGGTGGTCGAGCGTGACGCCGGGGTCGACGATGCCGACCGTCACGCCGCGGCCGTCCCAGGTCGGGTGGGCGGCCATGAACTGCGCGGCGCCCGTGTCGCCGATCGGCATGTAGGGGTTGTTGTTCGGCGTGCCGCGCTCGGCGGCGGTCTGCGGCGTCGGAGTCGACGGCGCCGTCCGGCCGCGGGTCGTCCAGCGGGATGATCTCGTCGAGGTCGAGCGCCTGGACGCTGGCGAGCTGCGCCGCCTGCTTCGACCTTGTCGGTCGGGACGCTCGCGCGGAGGTAGTCGACGCCGCGTCGCGATACTGGATCGTCCCGCCGAGCCCCTCCAGCGCGCGGATCGCGTCGTTCGCAGCTCCACCCTTGGCCGCGACGAGGACGATGACCGAGTGTCTTGCCCTCGGCCTCTCGCCTCGGCAAGCAGCTGGCGCTCGTGCTTTGCTAAGCCTTGACGTTGCCGTTGGCTCCGATCGCCGGTACCGCGATGGCGACGACGGCGAAGCTGTCAGCGCTCGCGATCGCGAGCGCGGCGCCGTGGATGCGTCGCATGCTGTGCTTCTCCCCTTTGACGAATTCGGGCACCCACGCAGTGCCCCTGCCCCTGAAGCGCCCGCATCCTATTCGGGCCGCGAAATCCCTGCAACACGCAAAAGGGGCGGCTTGACGCCGCCCCTTGCGTGTCATGTCAGACGGCGCTCCGCGCTATCCGTGAATCGAGACGAGCAGCGGGATCATGAGGATCGCGACGATGTTCGCGATCTTGATCATCGGGTTGATCGCGGGCCCGGCCGTGTCCTTGTAGGGATCGCCGACGGTGTCGCCCGTGACCGCCGCGGCGTGGGCGTCGGAGCCCTTTCCGCCGTAGAGGCCGTCCTCGATCGTCTTCTTCGCGTTGTCCCACGCGCCGCCGCCGGAGGTCATCGCGATGGCGAGGAAGAGGCCGGTGACGATCGTCCCGATGAGGAGGCCGCCGAGCATCTCGACCGAGATGATCCCGACGACGATCGGGATCACGATCGGGATGAGCGCCGGCGCGAGCATCTCCTTGATCGCCGAAGTGGTGACGATGCCGATCGCGGTCGAGTAGTCCGGCCGCGACGTTCCGGCCATGATCCCGGTGTCCTCGCGGAACTGGCGCCGCACCTCCTCGACGACCTGACCGCCGACGCGACCGACGGCCTGCATCGCGAGCGAGGCGAAGAGGAACGGCATCAGGCCGCCGATGAAGAGGCCGGCGACGACCCACGGGTTGTCGAGCGAGAAGAACGTGTCGAGCCCGTCCTCGCGCAGTCCGCGCCCGTACTCGTCGAAGAGGATGAGCGCGGCGAGTCCGGCGGAGCCGATGGCGTAGCCCTTCGTGACCGCCTTCGTCGTGTTGCCGACCGCGTCGAGCGGGTCGGTGATCCCGCGCACGCCCTCGGGCAGGTCCGCCATCTCGGCGATGCCGCCCGCGTTGTCGGTCACGGGCCCGTACGCGTCGAGCGCGACGATGAGGCCGGCCATGGACAGCTGCGCCATCACCGCGACGCCGATCCCGTACAGGCTCTCGCCCGCCGCGTAGTACGAGCCGACGATGCCGACCGCGATGACGATCACGGGCAGCGCGGTCGCCTGCATGCCGACGGCGAGGCCGGAGATGATGTTCGTCGCGTGGCCCGTCTGTGACGCCTTCGCGATGTCCTTCACCGGCTTCCAGCGCGTGCCCGTGTAGTACTCGGTGATCGCGACGAGCAGGAACGTCACCGCGAGGCCGATGAGCGCCGACCCGTAGAGGTTCCAGAAGTCGTAGGCGCCGCCGTCGTACGCCATCGTGACGGGGATGAAGCCGAGCGCCGAGAGGACGGTCGCGACGATGACGCTGCGGTAGAGCGCGTTGATGATCGCGTTCGGACCGCTCCCGACCATCGTGAAGAACGTGCCGATCACGGACGCGAGGATCGAGATGCCGCCGAGCGCGAGCGGATAGAGCCACAGATCGGCGCCTCCTCCGCCTCCGAACCCGATGCCGAGGAGCATGACCGCGACCGCCGTGACGGCGTAGGTCTCGAAGAGGTCGGCGGCCATGCCCGCGCAGTCGCCGACGTTGTCGCCCACGTTGTCCGCGATCACGGCCGGGTTGCGCGGGTCGTCCTCCGGGATGCCCGCCTCGATCTTCCCGACGAGGTCGGCGCCGACGTCCGCTGCCTTCGTGTAGATGCCGCCGCCGAGTCGGGCGAAGACGGAGATCAGCGAGCCGCCGAACGCGAGCCCGATGAGGTCGTCGACCGCCGACTCCGGGCTGTTCCCGATCCAGTCGGTGAGCACCCAGTAGTAGCCGGCGACGCCGAGGAGCCCGAGGCCGACGACGAGGAGCCCCGTCACCGAGCCGGCGCGGAAGGCGACCTTGAACGCCGGCTGCAGGCCCTCGCGGGCCGCCTCCGCGGTGCGCACGTTCGAGCGCACCGCCACGTTCATGCCGATGAAGCCCGCGGCGGCGGAGAAGAGTGCGCCGATGAGGAAGCCGAACGCCGCTCCCCAGCCGAGCTTGTCGTAGAAGCCGAGCAGGAAGAACGGCACGATCGCGACGATCGCGATCGTCGTGTACTGCTTGCGCAGGTAGGCCGCGGCGCCCTCCTGCACGGCGCCCGCGATCTCCTGCATCCGCTCGTTCCCTGCCGGCTGCTTCAGCAGCCACCAGGTGAGGTACAGCCCGTACAGAACCGCCACGGCTGCGCACGCGAGCGCGAACCCGACGGCGTGATCTACGAAGAAGTCCATGATCCTCCGGTTCCCTCTGCTCTTGCCTTTCTCCCGCCGAAAAGTCCGTCGCGTAAGCGATTCGGACTTTTCGGCGCTACGCCCATCACAAAGTGAGCGCCCGAGTCGCCCAGGCGCGGCGGATTATGTATCACAAGCGGCCCGGGCGCCCACGCGTCAGGCGTCGTCGGAGTCGGCGACAGCGGCCGCGTAGGCGAGCTGGAGGTTCGCGCGCGCCTGCTCGAGGTCGCGCACGATCGCCTCGTCGACGCCGGCCTCGCGCAGCACCGGGTCGAGCGCGCGCAACGCCTCGATGGCCAGCTTCACCTGCTCGAGATCGCGCGCCTCGGGCGAGACCCGATGGAACCCGATCGACGCAGCGGCCGACAGCGCGTTCAGCAGGATGTCGGCGACGCCGATCTTGTCGAGTGCGTCCCGGAGCTCCTCCTCCGACGGTAGTCCCTGCTCGTCAGCCACCGATCGCCTCGGTCGCCTTCACCTGCTCGGCGTAGATCTCCTCGAGCGACGCGCCGCTCTCGAAGCGCTCGATCTGGCGCTCGGCCGCGTTCCGCTCGGGGAGCGCCAGGTACGGCGCGGCGCCGATCTCCTCTGCGGCCGGAAGGATCCAGTCCATGAGCTCCTCGAGCCGCTGCCGTGCCGGGATCGCCTCACCGCGCTCGAAGTCGATGAGCTCTCCCGGACAGCCCGTAGCGGATCGCACGCCAGAAGTTCTCCTCGATGAGGCGGTGCGGGAGCGGCGCGACAGGCTCGCCGTCGTCGTACGCGCGCGCGATTCGCGCCGTGAGCGACGCCGCGAAGGCGGCGAGCGCCTGAGCCTCGGACACCTCGGGCTGACCGTCGCAGATCCTGATCTCCACCGTCGGAAACGCGAGGTGCGGCCGGACGCTCCACCAGATCTGCGTGTGCTCGGTGATCGAGCCCGTGTCGTACAGGAAGCGGACGAAGCTCTCGTACTCCGCCCACGAGGCGAACGCGTCGGGGACGCCGCAGCGGGGGAAGAAGCGCGTGAAGATCTGCGTCCGCGCCGAGTGGAGGCCGCTGTTCACACTCTCGACGAACGGCGAGCTCGCCGAGAGCGCGAGGAGCTCGGGCAGGAAGTTCCGCAGTCCGGCCACGACCGCGATCGCGCGATCGGCCCCGCTGGATTGCCGACGTGGACGTGCAGACCGAACGTGTTGTTGCGCCAGACGACGTAGCGCAGGAGCTCGTCGTTGCGGCGGTAGTGCGGCGTGTCGATGATCCGCTGGTCCTTCCAGTCCGCCCACGGGTGCGTCCCGGTCGCGCCGAGCAGGAGCCCCATCGGCTCGACGAGCGCCTGCAGCTGCGCACGCCGCTCGGCGATCGCCGCCGGGACGTCCGCGAACGACGACTGCTTCCCCGTGCGCACCTCGACCTCGGAGGCGATGAGCTCGCCGACGAGGTGCTCCTCGAGCGCTGTCCCGCGCGCCGCCGCCTGGACGTCCTCGAACCGGTTCGTGAGGTCGAGCGACTGCGGGTCGAGGAGCGCGAACTCCTCCTCGACGGCGACGGTGAAGTCGGTCGCGGACTCGAACTGTTCGCGGGCGAGCGAGATGAGCTCGTCCGCGGAGAGGCGCTGTTCGTCACCCATGGCGGCGCACTACAGTAGTCGAGTCTTGATCAGCGACCGAGCGCGAGCAGCCGGTCGGCGACCGACGCCCAGCTCCAGCGCTCGACCGCCGCACGGCGCGCCGCTTCGCGAATCGCGGCGCGATCAGCGGCTGGCAAGGGACAAGAGACGCGTGAGCTTCTCCCGCAGGTCGTCCGCGTCTCCCGAGGCGAACGAGGCGAGATCCCGAAGGTGCGGCTGGGTACTCAGCCTCGAGCCCCTCCGCAACCTCGGCGAGGCCCGAGTGGCGCGCGACGAGCGGAGGGCACCCGGCCGCGGCCGCCTCGGCGGCGACCATACCGAAGGCCTCCGGGAAGATCGACGGCACGACACACGCGTCCGCTAGTGCGAGCAGGTGGACGAGGTGCCGGTGCTCGAGCGGCCCGGTGAAGAGCACGCGCTCGGGAGCCATCGCCTCGAGCTCCTGCCTGTAGTCGCCGAATCCGACGATCACCGCCCGCGCGTCGACGCCTGCGAGCGCCTCGAGGAGCACGTGGACGCCCTTGTTGAGCAGGAGCTTCCCGAAGTAGACGACGGTAGGCCCGTCGCCGGCGAGGAACTCCGCCAGGCGCTCGGCGTTCCCCTCGTCGGGGAGCCGTTCGTTCGCGTTGTCCGGGTTCGCCGGATCGCGGCGCGCCTCGGCGACGAGCTCCGCTGAGCGCCTCGTCGCGCGCCCGCGGACGCCACTCCTCGATGTCGACCCCGGGCGGCACCTCGTGGACCCGGTCGACGTGACCGCAGACGTCCTCGACGACCTCACGAATGTGGGCGGATCCGACGAACGTCGCCGTCGCGGACGCGAGGACCTCTCTCCCCCACCCTTCGAGCTCCGGACGACCGCGCATCGAGTACTCGAGCTCGGAGCCGTGTGCCTTGACCGCGTACCGCGCTCCCGACGCCTGCCCCACGGCGCCGCCGAGAAGCACGTGGTTGCAGAGCACGAAGTCGGCCGGCAGGTACTCACGCACCGTCGCCGCGTTGGCCTCGACCCACGCGTCGAGCTCCGGACGCGGGCAGTCCTGCAGGAGGCGGACGTGGTAGCCCTCGTAGTGGTCGAGGACGAAGACGGGCAGCAGTCCGCCGACGTCGGGCCGCACGACCCCGGCGCCGCCGACGTCGTAGCGCTCCGGGTGCGGCTCCTGGCAGAGCACCGTGACCTCGTTCCCGGAGCGCGACCACTCGCGCGCGAGCTGGCGCGTGTAGACGTTCGATCCGGTTCCGCCCAGCAGGTAGCCGTGCCAGACGAGGATCCGCACGGGCTATGCCAGGTGGAAGTACAGGGCGTAGAGGAGATCGACAGCCGGGTTCGACGTGTGCACGTTCACGTCCGCGGGCACGTCGAGCAGCGCTTCCGAGTAGTTGAAGATGATCTTCGCGCCGGCGCCGATGAGCGCGTCCGCGGCGTCCTGCGCCGTGTCGGCCGGGACCGCGATGACGCCGACGATGATGTTGTGCTCGCGCGCGATCTCGCGGATGTCCGTGATCGAGCTGATCGTGAGGTCGCCCACGCGCGAGCCGATCTTCTCCGGGTCGTTGTCGAGCACCGCCGCGATCGTGATGCCGTGCTCGGCGAAGATCGGCGAGCTCGCGATCGCGCTGCCGAGCCGGCCGGCGCCGACGAGCGCGATGTTGTGCTGGCCCTGCGTGCGGAGGATCTGGCGGATCTCCTCGAGCAGCGCGTCGGTGCGGTAGCCGACGCCGCGCTTGCCGAACCGCCCGAAGGCCGAGAGGTCGCGCCGGATCTGCGTCGCGTTGATGTTCGTGTACTCGGAGATCTCCTGCGACGAGATCCGCTCCTTGCCCATCTTCCGCGCCTGTGTCAGGACCTGGAGGTACCTGCTCAGGCGGGCGGCGACTCCCACGGTGAGGCGTTCGGTCACGTGCTGATCCCCCTGTCGGCGGTTTGTGACAAAGCGTCACGATTCTGCCTGCCGCCCTCCCGACCCCGCCGGGAGAACCGCTACGACCCGGCGAGGCGTGCTCGGAATGCGTCCGGGTCGACGAAGTACGTGAACGCCTGCTCGCCGTCGATCTCGATCACGGGCAGGAGCGCGCGATATCGTGCCTCGAGCTCGGCGTCAGCGCCGATGTCGACGAGCTCGAGCTCGAAGCCGAGCTCCGCCTGCGCCTCCGACGACGACCTCGAGCGCCCGCGCGCACAGGCTGCAGTCGGCTGCGTGGTAGACGGTGACGCGTCCTGTCGACCTCATCGGGTCCTTGACAGCGATGCGGCTGCGGAGCAGCCGCCTTTAGGGATCTTGCGGAGCAGGAGTCCGCGCTCGCGGATTCCCGCGCTCGCTATGGATACAGCCCCCGCGTCGTCGTCGCCTCGGCGACGCGCTGGACCGCGAGCCCGTACGACGCCATGCGCAGGCTCGTGCCGTAGCTCTCGCGCGTCTGCCACGCCTCCTCGAAGGCACGAGCGACGATGTCGTGGAGCTTCGCGTTCACCTCGTCCTCGCGCCAGAAGTACTCCTGCAGACCCTGGACCCACTCGAAGTAGGAGACGACGACGCCTCCCGCGTTCGCGAGGACGTCGGGCAGGACGAGTATCCCCTTGTCCTCGAGGATCGCGTCCGCGGCGGGCGTCACGGGGCCGTTCGCGCCCTCGCAGATGACGGGCGCCTTCACGCGGTCCGCATTCGCGTCGGTGACGACCTGCTCGAGCGCACAGGGTGCGAGGACGTCGCAGGGCAGCTCGACGAGCTCCTCGTTCGTGACCGCGTCCGCGTTCGCGAGCCCGGCCAGCGTCCCGTGCTCCTGCTTGTGGGCGACGGCGCTCGGGACGTCGAGCCCGGCGGCGTTGTAGACGCCGCCCTGCGAGTCCGACACGGCGACGACGGTCGCGCCCTCGCGGTGCAACTGGCGAGCGAGGTTCGAGCCGACGTTCCCGAAGCCCTGAATCGCGATCGTGTACTCGCTCAGGCGCCGCGCCTGCTTCGTGGACAGGGCCTGGATGCAGTAGAGCGCGCCGCGCGCGGTCGCCTCCTCGCGGCCCAACGAGCCGCCGACCGACAGGGGCTTCCCCGTGACGACGCCGAGCACGGAGTGGCCCTTGTTCATCGAGTACGTGTCGAAGATCCACGCCATCACGCGGCCGTCGGTGCCGACGTCCGGCGCGGGGATGTCGCGCTCGGGGCCGATGTCGTTGATGATCTCGCTCGTGTAGCGCCGCGTCATCCGCTCGAGCTCGCCCGGCGAGAGCGTCTTCGGATTGCACACGACGCCGCCCTTGGCGCCGCCGAACGGCAAACCCATGAGCGCGCACTTCCAGGTCATCCACATCGCGAGCGCCTTGACCTCGTCGATCGTGACATCCGGGTGGTACCGGATTCCGCCCTTCGAGGGTCCGCGCGCGATGTTGTGGGTCACGCGGAAGCCTTGGAAGACCTCGGTCGACCCGTCCTCCATCGAGACGGGGATCGAGACCTCAACGGCCTTCTTGCATTGGGCGAGGATGCGGATCAGATTCGGGTCGAGCGCGAAGACCTCGCCCACACGACGGAGCTGCGTCTTCGCGAGCTCGTAGGGGTCTTCGCGGAGATGGGATTCCGCAGTGGCGGTTGACATCGAGTGTCGCCTCCCTGGCTCGAACGACGGCGCGAGTATAGGAACCTTCAGCGGACGCGGTACTCGATCGTGTCCGCCTGCTTCCGGGTGCCGTCCCCTGGGAAGGCGACGACACGGATCGTGTACGTCCCGCGCGCGAGCCGGTTGCCCGTGGGGCCTCGTCCGGTGAGGCCGAACGTGTAGCGGCCCGGGAGGAGCTCGCGGCGACGTACGAGAAGCCCGAGCCGCTCTCCACCCTTCCAGAGCTCGACGTCCAGCAGGTCGACGGCGCGCACCTGCGGCTCGGGCGTCGCGGTCACGGAGCCGGCGACGAACGACAGTGCAGCGGGAGTCGCATCCGACACGCGCGTGCCCGTGAGCTCGATCGACATCCGCGAGACGAGATCGACCGGAGCGGGGACGGCGATCGCCCACGGCACGTGGACCTCCGGGGAGTCTCCCGTGCGCAGGACGAGCTCGCCGGTCGCCGCGCCGGCCTCGGACGACAGCTGGTCGGTGTCCGCCCGGACGACCACGTCGGCGCTCCGCCCCGGGCGGATCCGCAGGCGCTGCGGATCGACGGTGATCTCGACTCCCTTCGGCGCGATCGCGGTGCGACCCACCGACACCGAGAGCCGGCGCGTCGAGACGTTCGTGATGCGAAGGACACGCTCGGCGCCCGACGGTCCCACGGCGCCGAACGAGAGGAGCGACGGCTCGGAGTAGAGCTCCTGCTGCACGGCGGCCCGCAGATCGACGAGACCGGCGCCGGACGCCGTCGGATCGAGATCGGCCCGTTGCGCCGATCCGACGAGGACGCCCTGCAGTGCACCCGCGCCGAGCGTCGGCCGGCCCTGGGCGAGCACCGCTGCGACGCCGGCCGTCACCGCGGCCGCGGCGCTCGTCCCGCTGATCGTCCCGAAGCGCACGTCGCCGTCGTCACCGCGGCCGGGCTCCGAGGTCGGAACTGAGACGCCCGGCGCGGCCAGGCTCGGCTTCAGCGCGCCGTCGAGCACGAGGCCGCGCGAGGAGAACGCCGCGATGGAGCTCTCCGCCTGGCGACTCGCCACCTGGACGTTGCCGACCGAGACCGTGACGGGGATGCCCTGGGCGAGCATCGAGCGGATCTCCGCGACCGCCGCCGTCGGGAGCCCCACCACCGGCACCCCCGGCGGAACGTCGAGACTGAATGCACCGGCGGGGAGCGGCCCGTCGACGAGCACCGCGAGTGCGCCCGAGGACGTCGCCTCCTCCACGGTGTCCTCGGAGAGCGCTCCGCGCGGCAGGAGCACGGCCTGTCCCGCCACAGCGCTCACGCCGTCGTCCGAGAAGAGGGCCTCGATCCCGCTCGCGGCCGTGCGACGGTCGACCAGTACGACGCCGGCGGTCACCGTGTCGGACGGCGCTCCGCCGAGCGGCACGTCGTCCTCGTAGAGGACGCGGAGCCCCGCGCGGACGAGCACGCTCACGGTGGGCGCGGCAAGCCGTCCGTCCGCAGCAGCCACCGTGATCGCAGACTCCGCTCCCCCGGGTCCCGCGATGCTCCCGTAGCCCGGACCGGCGCTTCCGTCGTTGCCCGCGGGCACGATCGTCAGCATGTCGAGCTCCGCGGCGCCGGCGATGCCCCGGGGAAGCGGCCCGTCGGCGAACGCCGCATACGGCTCGACCATGCCTATCAGCGCGATGCGCGATGCGTCGTGCGCATCCCCGTCGTCGTTGGGGTCGACCGCGGCCTCGAGCCCGGCGAGGATCTGGTCGGTGCGCGAGTAGACGCTGTAGCCGCCCTCGGCGTTCGGCTGCCAGCCGCCGACGCGCACGGGCAGGATCGACGCGCCGGGTGCGATCCCGTGCAAGCCGTCGGGTCCTTCCGTCCCCGCGATGATCCCGGCGAGCTCCGTGGCATGGCGCTCCGGTCGCCCGGGGATGGTCGGGTGCGGCTGCGCAATTCCACCGCTTCCCGGGTTGAGGACGTCGACACCCGACAGGACGCGACCGCGGAGGTACGGATGGGACGGATCGACCCCCGTGTCGAGCAGCGCCACGGTCACGCCGGAGCCGTCGAGGCCGGCCACCTGCAGGTCCGCGACGGCGGCGGGCAGGACGCCGTCGTCGTCGACGGCCTGCGCCGGGTAGGCGATCCGGACCGGGAAGATGCCCGTGACCTCTCGATCGTGATCGAGCAGCGACAGCGACGTCGGGTCGAGCCGGGCGGAGAAGCCGTTGACGACCTTCGTGTACCGATACTCGGGCGCGATCCGCGCGCCCACCGCCGAGAGGCGCGCGAGAAACTGCTCCTGCTGCGCCACCGCTGCCGCGCTCCAGCCGGCCATCTCCGCCTCGGTGGCCTCCCCGCCGTTCGCCGTCACACGCGCAGCGAGGGACGGCGGCTTCAGCAGCACGACGTAGCGCTGCGCGGTCGAGACCGGCGCACGGACGCCGAGGACGCCCTGCCAGCCCGCCTCGTCGATCGTGGTCGACGGCTGCTCCTGCGCCTGCGCGCCGACCACGCCGGCGAGAAGCGCGACGGCCACGCTCAGCGCGACGGCGTTACGAGAGGGACGCGTACGCATCGAGGGCAAGGTAGCTCGGCGGCGGGAGCGGCTCGACGAACCGCGCGCAGGACGCGATCATCGCCGCGTTGTCGGTGCACAGCGCGAGCGGCACGAACCGCGCATCGGGAAGCGCGGCGCGGAGCTCGGAGTTCGCGGCGACCCCTCCGACGACCGCGACGCGCGAGAGCCCCGACGCCTCGGCGGCCGCCCGGAGCGCCGCTCACGAGCGCGCGCACGATCGCGCGTTGGTACGACGCTGCGAGGTCGGACTTGCGCCGCTCCGTCTCCTCCGGGCCGAGGTCGCGCGTCGCGTACAGCAGCGCCGTCTTGAGCCCGGAGAACGAGAAGTCGAGGTCCGGGACGCGCGCGACCGGGAACTCGAACGCGTCCGGGTCGCCCTCGCGTGCGAGCCGGTCCAGCGCAGCGCCGCCCGGGTAGCCGAGCCCGAGGAGCCGTGCCCCCTTGTCGAAAGCCTCGCCCGCTGCGTCGTCGAGCGTCGTCCCGAGTCGTTCCGACCGCCCGTGCTCGCGGACGGCGAGGAGCAGGGTGTGACCGCCGCTCGCGAGCAGGCACGTGAACGGCGGCTCGAGCGGGTCAGGCTCGAGGTACAGCGATGCCACGTGCCCCTCGAGGTGGTCGACCGGGACGAGCGGCACGCCCTTCGCCCAGGCGAGCGCTTTCGCGGCCGAGATGCCGACGAGCAGCGCCCCCACGAGACCCGGGCCCTGCGTCACGGCGACGCGGTCGACGTCGTCCAGCCGCACGTCAGCCGCGTCGAGCGCAGTACGCACCACCGGCCCGACGAGCTCGAGGTGGCGCCGCGATGCGATCTCCGGAACGACGCCTCCGAAGCGGGCATGCAGCTCCGCCTGCGAGGACACGATCGAGGACAGGATCCGTCCGTCGCCGGAGACGACGGCCGCGGCAGTCTCGTCGCAAGACGTCTCGAGCGCGAGGATCACGACGCGCGCTCGGAGGGCGACGGCTCGCGCCACATGATCAGCGCGTCCTCGCGGTTGTCGGTGTAGTACCCGCGCCTGATGCCCCGCGCCTCGAAGCCGAGCTGCTCGTAGAGCCTGATCGCGCCCTCGTTCGAGACACGCACCTCGAGCGTGTATCCGCGTCGCGGATCCGTACCCGTGACCTCGAACAGCCGCTCGAGCAGCGCCGATGCGATTCCGCGGCGTCGGAACGAGTCCGCCACGGCGACGTTCATCACGTGCCAGGCGTCGACGTAGCGCGAGACGAACGCGTATCCGACGAGAACGTCGTCGGCGGTGAACGCTCCGAGGGCGAGCGAGCTCGGCTTGCGGAGCTCGGCGTCGAACATCGAGCGCGACCACGGCGTCGGATACGACTCGCGCTCGATCGTCTCGACGACCTCGAGATCGTGCGCGTCGAGGCGGCGGAGCTCGATGTTCACGCGAGCGACGCCTCGGCGTCGGGAACGCGCACGTATAGCGGCTCGATCGCGTCGACAGGTCCGAACTCGTGCGCCAGTGCAGCGTGGAGGCGCGCGTGAGGCACATGGCGCTCGTCGTCGTCCGGGGGAACCTCGGCGCCCATCCGCTCGAGCGTCGCGCGATAGCGGACGGCACCGCTCCCGACGCATACGGTGCCGGGAGCGAGCTGGAGATCGTCCGGGGTGACAGCTCGCGGACCTTCGACGAAGACCTCACGGCGCCGCGCGTCCACGACGGGAAACACGCCCGGCTGCGACCCGAGGGCTGCAAGCGTCGAGATTCCCGCCGCCGGGACGTCGAGCGCGAGGCCGAGCCCGCGCGCGACGGCGAGCCCGATCCGCGTGCTCGTGAAGCTTCCCGGGCCGGTGCCGACGACGAGCGCGTCGACGTCGTCCTGCGTCCGGCCGGCGTCCTCGAGCAGGACCTGGACGTCCTCCAGCAACCTACGTGCGATCCCTACGCGTTCGCCGAGCAGGCGGCCGTCGTCGAGCAGCGCGGTCGTCGCGAGGTCCGTCGCGGTGTCGAATGCGAGCACGAGCATCAGTGCAGGCCTTGTAGCAGCGCCTCCTCGTCGGAGGCGAGCACTACCCGTCGCGCGTCCGCCCCGGCGTGCTCGAGCGTCACCGCGGCGCGAGCCCGAGGAAGGACGCCGACGCCGGCCTCCGGCCATTCGACGAAGACCACGGCCTCCTCGAAGTACGGCTCGAGGTCGGCCCACTCGGCGGGCGAGACGCTCGTGAAGCGGTAGAGATCGAGGTGCGAGACGGCGACCGACCCGGTGTAGCGATGTCCGATCGTGAACGTCGGGCTCGTGACCGGGCGCGGTCACCCCGAGCGCGCGGCTCGCACCGCGCACGAACGTCGTCTTGCCCGATCCGAGCTCGCCGGAGACCGTCACGACGTCGCCCGGCACGAGGCGGACGGCGAGGTCGGCGGCGATCCGCTCCGTCTCGCCCGCCGACGCGCTGGCGAGCTCGAGACGCACCTAGAAGAGGCCGAGCTGGACCGACTCGGGGTCGGGCTCGTCAGCCGCGACTGCCGGCTCTGCGGCGGTCGCGGGCTCGTCGAGCGCGCGCTCCAGGATCGCCGGGATGCGGGCGAAGTCCTCCTCGAGCACCTTGAGCATCGACGGCGTGTACAGCGCGGCCGCAGGATGGAAGATCGGGTAGAGGAGCACGGTCCGCGAGCCGAGGGTGACCTCCTGCTCGTATCCGTGCACCTTGGTGATGCCCGCCGGCTTCCCCGAGAGGAGCTTCGTCGCGAAGTTGCCGAGCGTCGCGACCAGGGTCGGCTGGATGAGCTCGATCTGGCGGAAGAGATGCGGCTCGCAGGACGCGATCTCCTCCGGGAGCGGGTCTCGATTCCCGGGCGGTCTGCACTTCAAGACATTCGCGACGAACACGTCGGCGCGTGTCATCCCGATCCCTCCGAGCAGCTTGTCGAGGAGCTTCCCCGCCTGGCCGACGAACGGGATCCCCTGCTGGTCCTCGTGGAAGCCCGGCGCTTCGCCTACGAACATCAGGTCTGCGTCTCGGGCTGCCCGACCCGAACACCACCTGCGTCCGGCCCTGCGCGAGCGCGCAACGGGTGCACCCCGCGGTGTCCTCTGCATGCGCTCGAAGGGCGGCGGCGCGCTCGACGGCGTCCATCGGACCGCCAGTCTACGCCGCCCCGCGGATGTGCCCGACCGCGCTACCGGTGGGTCAGTGGCCGCAGCCGCACGAGCCGCCGCAGCATCCGCCACCGCCGCCCGCCGGTCCGCTGAACACCGGCTTCGAGGCCGCGCCGTGCACCGCGAAGCTCGAGAGCTGCTTCAGCACCTTCGCCGCCCCGCACTCCGGGCAGGTCACGGCCTGGTCGCTCGAGCGGACGAGCTCCTCGAAGTGCGACTCGCACTCCATGCACGCGTACTCGTAGATCGGCACGCGCCGAGTGTAACGTCGCGCACCGTGGAGCGGTGGACGGCACCGACACTCGAGGGCGACATCGCACGCCTCGAGCCGCTGCGGCCGGACCACGAAGAGGGCCTCTGGCTCGCGTCGCGCGACCCGCGAACGTGGCGCTGGCTGCAGCGTCGTCCAGCCGCAGACGCGGGAGCGAGTGGAGCGCCTTCATCGAGCAGGCGCTCGCGGCGGCCGACGAGGCACAGAGCTTCCGCTCGTGACGCTGCGCGACGGCGAGGTCGTCGGGTCGACGCGGTTCCTCGCGCTCCGGCCGGCGCACGGCTCCGTCGAGATCGGCTGGACGTGGCTGGACCCCTCCGCGTGGGGCACAGGCGTGAACGTCGAGGCGAAGTACCTGCAGATGCGGCACGCGTTCGACGTCTGGGGCTGCCGTCGCGTCGAATGGAAGACGGACGCGCAGAACGAGCGCTCGTGCCGCGCGCTCGAGGCGCTCGGCGCGACGTTCGAAGGCGTCCACCGCAAGCACATGCTCGTACGGGGAGGCGAGAACCGAGACAGCGCCTGGTACAGCGTGACGGACGACGAGTGGCCGACCGTACGCGCGCACCTCGACGCCCGCCTTGCCGAGAGGGTGCCCGACTAGGCACACTCTCGCTGCCCGGTATCCCCGGGAACTGGAGCAGACGAATGATCGAACGAATCCGAATCGTGGGCGCGGGGGGCCGCGTCGGCTCGGCAGTGAGCGCGCGGCTCGCGGAGCGAGGCATCGCGTTCGACGGGCTCGACGCCGAGCTCGTGCTCCTGTGCGTCCCCGACCGCGCGATCGACGAGGTCGCAGCCGGAGACGCCTGTCGGGCCGTGGATCGCCCACGTCAGCGGCGCGACACCGCTCGCCGCGCTCGACCCGCATGTCCGCCGCTTCGGACTGCATCCCCTGCAGACGTTCTCGAAGGCGCTCGGCCCGGAACAGCTCGACGGCGCGTGGAGTGCCGTGACCGCCGAGTCGGACGAGGCGCGTGCGGTGGGGAGGTGGCTCGCCGAGATGCTCGGCCTACGGCCTTTCGACCTCGCCGACGAGGCGCGCGCCGCCTACCACGCCGGGGCGTCGATGGCGTCGAACTACCTCGTGACCCTCCGCGCGGCCGCGGGATCGCTTCTCGAAGCCGCGGGGGCGCCGCCCGAGGCACTCGATCCGCTGATCCGTGGCGTGGTCGACACGGACTTCGAGCTCACCGGACCCATCGCCCGCGGGGACTGGGAGACGGTCGAACGTCACCTCGCCGTGATCCGCGCCGAGCGCCCGGAGCTCGAGGAGCTCTACCTCGTTCTCGCGGCAGCGACCGCGCGCGTGGCGGGGCGCGACCCGGCCGAGGTGCCCGTATGAACGTCGTGCGCACGATCGCAGAGACCCGCGACGCGCTCGCGCCGCACCGGACGGGCTCGGTGGGGCTGGTGCCGACGATGGGCTCGCTGCACGAGGGCCACCTCGCTCTCCTGCACGCCTCTCGAGCCGAGAACGACGTGGTCGTCGATGAGCCTGTTCGTGAACCCGGCGCAGTTCGGCGACACGTCGGATCTGGCGCGCTATCCGCGCGACGAGGAGCGCGACCTCGACCTCGCCCGCGACTCCGGAGTCGACCTCGTGTTCGCACCCTCGACGGACGAGATGTACCCGCCTGGCTTCCAGACGTGGGTCGACGTGACCGAGCTCGGAGCGATCCTCGAAGGCCGCTTCCGCCCTGGACACTTCCGCGGTGTGGCAACGGTCGTCCTCAAGCTCCTCAACGTCGTTCGGCCGACACGCGTGTACTTCGGGCAAAAGGACGCACAGCAGGTCGAGGTGATCAGACGCCTGGTCCACGACCTGGCCGTCGACGTCGAGCTGCGCGTCGTTCCCACCGTCCGCGACGAGGACGGGCTCGCGCTCTCCTCGCGCAACGCGCTGCTCTCGCGCGCAGAGCGTGCAGCCGCGCTCGCCCTCCCCCGCGCCCTTGCGACCCGCGACCGTGATGCAGCCCTCGCCGAGCTCGGGTCCTCGAACGGCCTCGAGATCGACTACGTCGAGGTCGCGGCCTTCGACCCGCCCGTTCTCGCCGGCGCCGTCCGCGTCGGTGAGACCCGCCTCATCGACAACATTCCACTGGAGGGAGACGACTGAGATGAGCATCCGTCCGCAGCGGCCCGCGCCTGGCACGCCCGCGCCGGGAAAGCTCCCGATCACCGACCTGCCCGAGATGAAGACGCGGCGGCAGCCGATCGTGATGGTCACGGCGTACGACGCGCCGGGGGGGCGGCTTGCAGACCAGGCGGGCGCGGACCTCGTGCTCGTCGGCGACTCGGCCGCGATGACCGTCCTCGGGCACGACTCGACGGTGCCGGCGACGATGGAGGAGATGCTCATCCTCACGCGGGCCGTCACGCGCGGCGCAAGCCGTCCGCTCGTGATCGCCGACATGCCGTTCGGCTCCTTCCAGGTCTCGGACGAGGACGCCGTCGTGAACGCCATCCGGTTCGTCAAGGAGGCGGGCGCCGACGCCGTGAAGCTCGAAGGCGCCGGCGCAATGCTCTCGCGCGTCAAGGCGATCGTCGACGCGGGGATCCCCGTGATGGGCCACCTCGGCCTGACGCCTCAGTCCGCGACGATGCTCGGCGGCTTCAAGGCGCAAGGGCGCTCGGCGGAGAAGGCGCTTCGCCTCTACGACGACGCGCGCGCGCTCGAGGCGGCCGGTTGCTTCTCGCTCGTGCTCGAGGCGGTGCCCGCTCCGGTCGCGGCACGCATCACGCACGACCTCTCGATCCCGACGATCGGCATCGGTGCCGGGCCGGACTGTGACGGCCAGGTGCTCGTGTGGCACGACATCCTCGGCCTGTACGACGGGCGGGCCGCGCGCTTCGTCAAGCGGTACGCCGAGATCGGAGACTCGATCCGCTCGGCGCTCGCCGAGTTCGCCGCGGACGTGCGCGAGCGCAGGTTCCCCGAGGAGCAGCACACGTACGCGATGCCGGACGAGGAGCTCGCGGTGTTCGAGGGCGCCGTCTCAGACCATCAGGAACACGCCGAGCATCGCGGCTAGCAGCGCCGCCGCGGCGGCGACGGCCACAAGGGCGCGCAGCCACGTCCACCCGTGCGTGACCCGGACGCCGAGCACGAGGAGGGCGAGCGACCACGCGACGAACGCGAGCTGGACGGCGAGCAACGCGCGCTCGCCCGACCCTTCGTCGGCGCCCCCGCCGCGGAACGTGTCGCCGCCGTAGATCGCGAGCCGAAGCGGCAGGACGAGCAGCAGCGACGCGGCGAGCGGCACGAGCGCGAAGCCCACGGTCTGGCGCGCCCGGCGGAAGCTCCCGAGACTTCCGAGGAGACGGACGCCGAAGTAGACGCCGAAGCCGGCGACGAAGTACCCGACGAACCCGTAGAGCCCACCGGCGACGAACGTCCAGACCGCGACCAGGACCGTGTCGTAGTCGCGGTCGTCGAGGAGCCCGGACGCCGTCGGCGTCGCCAGGACGGAGGCCATTCCGGCGAGCCAGATGACCAGCAAGAGCGGCTCGGCGCGGGCCGCGACGTCCTCGTCGTCCTCCTCCCGGAGCGCGAAGAACACGGAGCGCGGGCTCAGGAGCACCGCGGGCACGCGGAGCCACCACGCCCTGCGTCGGAGAGAGCTCCCCGGATGCCTCGATCAGCTCGGCGGGCACGCCGCGGAGCGTAGCCGCACCGATCGAATGCGGACCGTGGAGGAGCGCCCCGGGCTGCGGGTGCCGTTCCTCGAGGCGCAGGCCCAACGGTTCCGAGCTGGGATGAGCGACGATCCCGAGAGGTTCAAGGCTGCCGCAGCCGGCTTCCGCGAGTACGGCCTCCGATTCTGGCTCGCGGTCACGCTTCTCGAGCATGGCGAGCTCACCGGCGACGCGGCGCTCCTCGGAGAGGCACGGGAGATCTTCGAGAGCCTTCGCGCCACGCCATGGATCGAGCGGACGAACGCGCCGACACGGCGCGCCCGCGCGTTCCGGCCTAGCCACGAGGCGGCTCTCGACGGCGTTATCGAGCGCCGACCGCGTTTCTGCGCCCGAGCCCGGGTAATTCGCCGCGCATGCGCCGCCGTGGCTCGGCGTTCGACCGCTTCGCGCGCAGGTCGCCCGGCTCGCCGGCCACCCGCTGGCGTTCGCGGGGGCGGTGCTACTCATCCTCGCGTGGCTCGTCGCCGGCCCGGTGTTCGCGTTCAGCTCGACCTGGCAGCTCGTCATCAACACCGCGACGACCATCGTCACGTTCCTCATGGTGTTCATGATCCAGAACACGCAGAACCGCGACGGCAAGGCGATGCACATCAAGCTCGACAAGGTGATCCGCGCGGTCGACGGGGCACACAACGCGCTCCTCGACCTCGAGGAGCTCTCGGAGCCGGAGCTCGCGAGGTTCCGCGAGCGCTACGTCCAGATAGCCCACGACGCGCGCGACGAGATCAGGAGCGCCGGCCGGGCGGACGACACGGCTCGCCCGTCATCGCCTTCCCGGAACGTGACTAGCT
>CAWDSX010000035.1:0-93466 GCA_963805135.1 uncultured Gaiellaceae bacterium
CGCGCTCCGCGGGCCAGTCGAGGCCCTGCTCACGGAGGTAGGCGACGAGTGATCCGCGTACTCCTCCAGCAAGAGGTCGCGAAGGTAGACGCCGTTCATCCAGTCGAGTTTCGCGTAGTCGAACGTCGCCGGGCTCGAGCCGACACGCTCGAGAGAGAAACGCTCGATCAGGTCGTCGCGCGACATGATCGTGGTTCACCGTCCGGCGCCCACCCAGGAGCGCGAGGAAGTTCATGAGCGCCTCCGGGACGTAGCCCGACTCCTGGAACTCGTCGACCGACACCGCGCCGTGCCGCTTCGAGAGCTTCTTCCCGTCCTCGCCGAATACGCTCGGCACGTGCGCGTACACGGGGGCTCGGCGCCCAGCGCGCGCAGCACGTTGACCTGCTTCGGGGTGTTCGAGACATGGTCGTCGCCGCGGATCACGTGCGTGATCCCGTCGAGCCAGTCCTCGAGCGGGGAAGCGAAGTTGTAGGTCGGCCGGCCGTCCGAGCGGACGAGGACGAGATCCTCGAGCTCGACGTTCGGCACCTCGATCCGCCCCTTGATCGCATCGTCCCAGCCCGTCGATCCGTCGTTGGGCATCCGGATCCGAATCGCGCCCTCGTCCTCGTATGCGGCGCCCTCCTCGACGAGCCGCCGCGCCTCGTCCTTCGCACGTTCCATGACGTCGAGCTGGAAGGTCGTCTCGCCATCCCACTCGATCCCGAGCCAGGTGAGCGAACGCTCGATCTGCGCGACGGACTCCTCGACCTCGCGGCTCGTGTCCGTGTTCTCGATGCGCAGGAGGCATTCGCCGTCCCGACCCCGCGCGAACAGCCAGTTGAAGAGAAGGTGCGGACGCCGCCGATGTGGAGCAATCCGGTCGGCGACGGCGCCATACGCACTCGCACGGACATAGGCGAAGTAGCGTAGACCCGATGCATATTTCCCCTCGCCGCCAACGCGGCCGCGCAGCGGCTGCCTTCAGGGATCTTGGCGCGCCAGAACTCCGCACCGGCGGATTCCTGGCTTGCGCAGCCTGAGCGCATGTTCTTCGGCGCCCATGCTCGGCCGCGGGAGGGATCTCGAAGGCGATCGACCGGATCGAGGAGATCGGCGGCAATGCCGTCCAGGTCTTCACGCAGAGCCCGCGCATGTGGCGCCCGACCGAGCACACGCCCGAAGAGGTCAAGCGCTTCCGCAAGCGACGCCGCCAGGCGCGCGTGAAAGCGGTGACCTGCCACGCGCTCTACCTCGTCGATCTCGCGAGCCGCGACCCGATCGTGCGCGAGAACTCGCTCGCAGCGCTGCGCGCGACGATGGAGACGGCGCGACGCGATCGGCTCCGAGGCCGTCGTGTTCCACGTGGGCTCGCATCTCGGCCTCGGATTCGACGATGCCGTGGCACTCGTCGAGCCCGCGCTTCGCGAGCTGCTCGAGCTGACGGCGACACCTCTGGCTGTGCATGGAGAACGCCGCGGGCGCCGGCGGCACGATCGGCCGTTCGATCGCGGAGCTCGCCGTCCTCGCCGATGCCGTCGACGGCACCCGCGGCTCGGGCTGTGCCTCGACTCGTGCCACTCGTGGGCCTCCGGCGTCGACGTCTCGGATCCGGCTGCGCTCGACGCCGCTCTCGAGGATCTCGATTCGCGCGTCGGGCTGGATCGCGTCCGCGTGCTCCACGCGAACGACTCGCAGACTCCGCTCGGCTCGAACCGCGACCGTCACGAGCTCGTCGGTCAGGGGCTCATCGGCGACGGCCTCGGGACCTTCCTCGCGCACCCCGCGTTCAAGAGTCTCCCCGCGATCACGGAGACCTGGGAGAACAAGGGCGAGGCGACCAAGGACCTCGACCGCATGCGCGACCTCAGGCGTCGCGGGGTTCGAAGGTTGGCGGCGCGGCGCCGGCGGCGCTAGCCCTCGACGGTCGCGAAGACGCGGAAAGTGGCCCGCTCGCGTGGGAGCTCGTCGAACTCGGGATCCGGCAGCCGAGGTCGTCCTCGCGGTGTGGGTACGTGCCGCGACCTCGACCTCGCACATCGGCAGCGGGGCTCGGCGCGCGCGGACGGCGCCGAACCCGCCGCGGCCGGCCTCGGCCTGCTCGAGCAGTTCGAGGTCGATCTCGACGTCGTAGATCTTCTGCATGCAGCCGACGTAGGTGTGACCCCAAGCCTCGTACGCGTAGACGAACGGGCACGCCATCCGGAGGCACGCGCCGGGTACACGACCTTCTCGCAGTGGACGTCGCAGTGACGGCAGGAGACCTCGTCCTGGATTCGGAGAGGAGCTCGACCTCTTGCCGGCGTCTTCCACGCCCCGATTGTGTTCCTCCCGCGTCGTCCCGCGCAAGACTTGACAAGGCCGCGGTTTTCAGGCAGTGGCGACAGGGGTGGGAGTTCGACGGGGCGCCGGTAGGGTCTGCAGCCCGTGGTCCGGAAGGCTCTCTTCGCGTCGCTCGCCCTCGCGCCGGCCACGATCGCGCTCCACTACCTCGTCCACCCCTCGGAGACGGTCGAATTCGTCCTCGCCGCCGCCTCGCTGATCCCGCTCGCGTGGCTGATCGGGGAGGCGACCGAGCATGCCGCCGAGCACACCGGCCCGGGCGTCGGCGGCTTCCTCAATGCGACCTTCGGGAATGCGCCCGAGCTCATCATCGCGCTCATCGCCGTCAACGAAGGGCTCACCGAGGTCGTGCGCGGGTCGCTGACGGGTAGCGTCGTCTCCAACCTGCTCCTCGTCCTCGGCGCCTCGCTCATCGCCGGTGGACGCGGGGTGATCGACCGGTTCTCGAGCTTCCTGTCGCTCGCGCTGATCGCGTTCGCCACGCTGCTCTTCCTCATCCCTTCGATCCCCGCCTGGGACGGCAGCAACCCGGATACCGATGCGCTCGCGCGAGTCTCGGTCGCGATCTCCGTCGTCCTCCTGGTCGTCTACGTCGCGGCGACGTGGTTCTCGCTGCGCCGGCACACGACGATGCACGTCGCGTCCGACGACGAGATCGAGGGTGGTCGCTCAGGCAGGCGCTCGGGGCGCTCGCGGTCGCGACGGCGATCACCGCCCTCGTGGCCGAGATCCTCGTCGGCTCGATCGACGCGTTCGCAGAGAAGGCCGGCCTCTCCGAGTTCTTCGTCGCAGCCGTGATCGTCGCCATCGTCGGGAACGCAGCCGAGCACGGCGGGGCCATCGTCGTGGCCGCTCGCGGAAAGATCGCCCTCGCTGCGGAGATCGCGCTCGCGTCCGCAGCGCAGGTGGCGGTCTTCCTCATCCCCGCAGTCGCGCTCCTCTCGTGGCTCATCGAGCCGCTCTCGCTGAGCTTCCGCCCGGTCGAGATCGCCGCCCTGGCAGGCTCGGTGGTCTACACGGCTCTCGTCCTTGCGAGCGGCCGGTCGAGCCGGCTCCGCGGCGGCCTCCTCGTCGGTGGCTACGCCGTCGTCGTCGTCGCCTTCTACGCTGCCGGCGACCGCTAGACGCGAACGCCCGCGAGTAGCGCCTCGGGGATCAGCTCGGACGCGCGCTCGATGTCGGCGTCCGTGACGTCGAGATGCGTCACGGCGCGCATCACCGTCGGGTGGATCGTCGTCGAGAGCCCCACGCCCGCAGCTGAGAGCCTGGCGAGCGCGTCCGCCCGGTCGAAGCCGAGCCGGGCCGCGTCGATCTGAACGAAGTTCGTCTCGACCTGCTCGAGGTCGACGGGCACGCCGGCGTCGTGGATCGCCTCGGCGAGCCTTCGCGCTCGGGCGTGGTCGTCCGCGAGCCGCTCGACGTGGTGGTCGAGCGCGTAGAGCCCGGCGGCCGCGACGACGCCCGCCTGCCGCATGGCGCCGCCGAACAGGTGCTTCTCGCGCCACGCACGTGCCATCAGCTCCTCGGAGCCGGCGAGGAGCGCCCCGAGCGGGCAGCCGAGTCCCTTCGAGAGACAGAGCGTCACGGTGCCGAACGTCGCAGCGATCGTGGACGGCTCGACGCCGAGGGCGACCGACGCGTTGAGGAGACGTGCGCCGTCGAGGTGGACCGCGAGCCCGATCTCGCGCGCCGCCGCGATGATCTCCTCGAGTTCGGCGAGCGGCCATACGCGGCCACCCGAGCTGTTGTGCGTGTCCTCGAGCGCGAGGATCGCCGCGCGCTGGTCGGCCACCTTGGTACTCGGCTCCGCGGCAGCGAGCACCTGCTCTGGAGTGAGACGCCCGCGATCGCCGGGAAGCCCGAGTGTCATGAGCCCCGCATGCGCCGCCGCGCCGCCGTACTCGTAGACAACGATGTGCGCCGTCGCCTCCGCGATGAGCACGTCACCCGGTCGACCGTGCAGCTTCAGCGCGATCTGATTCGCCATGGTCGCGGTCGGCACGAAGATCGCGGCCTCGTGCCCCAGCATCGCGGCGACCCGCTCCTGCAACTCGTTGACGCTCGGGTCCTCACGCTTCTGCTCGTCACCGACACGCGCCTCGGCGATGGCACGGCGCATCCCCTCCGTTGGCTGCGTCGCAGTGTCGGAGCGAAGGTCGATCACGGGACTGCACGCTACCGTCCGCTCCGTGGACCTGGCCCTCCTGGAGCAGACACTCGCCGAGCACGACGAGCCCGCCTATCGCGCCCGCCAGGTGTGGGAGTGGACTGCGCGCGGCGCGTCGTCGTACGACGACATGACGACGCTGCCGAAGGCGCTCCGCGCGACGCTCGTCGAGTCGGTGCCCTTCTCGACCCTCGAGCTCGTCACCGAGCGCGAAGCGCGCGACGGGACGGTAAAGGTGCTCTTCAATACCGCGGACGGGCATCCCGTCGAAGCGGTGCTCATGCGCTACCGCGACGGCCGCAGATCGCTGTGCCTCTCCTCGCAGTCGGGCTGCCCGCTCACGTGCACGTTCTGCGCGACCGGCGCGATGCGCTTCGGCCGAAACCTGACCACGTCGGAGATCGTCGACCAGGCGCTCCACTTCCGGCGCCGCGAGCCCGTAAACCATGCGGTCTACATGGGAATGGGCGAGCCGTTCCTCAACGTCGACCACGTCCTCGCGTCGGCACGACGCCTGCCCGACATCGGGATCACGCCGCGCCGTACGACGATCTCCACGGTCGGGTGGATGCCGGGGCTCACGACGATTCATCGACGAAGTGGAGCAGCCGATCCGCCTCGCACTCTCGCTCCACGCCGCCGACCTCACGAAGCGCTCCGAGCTCATGCCGGTCAACGACCGCTACCCGCTCGACGACGTCCTCGCGGAGTGCCGACGCTACGTCGAGCTGCGCCGTCGCAAGGTCTTCGTCGAGTACGTGATGCTCGCCGGCGTGAACGACTCCCCGGCCGACGCGAGCGCGCTCGCAGGCGTACTCGACGCGAGATCGTTCAAGGTGAACCTCATCCCCTACAACCCCACCGGGATGTACGAGGGCTCGTCTCGCGAGACGATCGAGCGGTTCAAGAGCGTGCTCGAGCGCGCGCGCATCCCTGCCACCGTCAGGCTGACGCGCGGCCGCGACATCGAGGCCGCCTGCGGGCAGCTCGCGTCGACGCGCGCGCGATAGGTTCCCGCCGTGCTCGAGGACCTCATCCGCGGGTGGGATGGCGAGGAGGTCGTGGTCGGCTTCGACGAGCCGAGCGGGACGTGGATGTTCGTGTGCATCCATTCGACGCGCCTCGGCCCGGCGGGCGGAGGCACGCGGATGAAGTCGTATGCGCAGCCGTCGGACGCCTTGCGGGACGCGATGCACCTTTCGGAGGCGATGACGCTCAAGATGGCGGCAGCGGACATCCCGTTCGGCGGCGGCAAGGCCGTCGTGGCCGTCACTGCGCCTCCCGAAGGGGACGAGCGCCGGCGAATCCTCCTCCGCTACGCGGACCTCGCGGCCTCGCTCGGCCAGACCTTTCATACGGGGCCTGACGTCAACACGTCGACGGCGGACATGGACGTCATCGCCGAGCGGCACGCGCACGTCTACTGCCGGAGCGAGCAGAACGGCGGGTCCGGCGACCCCGGGCCGTACACGGCGCGCGGCGTCTTCCACGGCATCCGCGCGAGTCTTCGGCACGCCTTCGGGTCGGACCGACTCGACGGCTGCGTCGTCCTCGTCCAGGGCGTCGGCGACGTCGGCGGGCCGCTGGCCGAACAGCTCGCCGCCGCTGGCGCACGCGTTCTCGTCACCGACATCGACGCCGAGCGCGTCGGCGCTCTGGCCGCCCGGATCGGAGCGCGGGACTCGTCGCGCCGGACGAGGCGGTCGGGGTCGAGTGCGACGTCTACGCGCCCTGCGCCTTGGGTGGGACGGTGAGCGCCGAGACGATCCCGAAGTTGCACTGCCGGGTCGTGGCCGGCTCTGCGAACAACCAGCTCGCCGAGCCTGAGGACTCCGAGCGCCTCCGCGATGCGGGAATCATCTACGCACCCGACTTCGTGATCAACGCCGGCGGCGTGCTCTACGCCTGGGGCACGGAGTCGCTCGGCTGGGATGCGGACACCGTCGAGACGAGGCTCACCGGAATCGGCGACACGCTCGTGGAGATCTACGCGCGCGCCGACGCCGACGGCCTCGGGACGCACGCAGCGGCCGAGGACCTCGCGCGGAGCCGGTCGAGCTAGGAGGAGCGATGGAACGTGTGACGGGCATCGGAGGCGTCTTCTTCAGGGCGCAGGACCCGGAGGCGCTCGTCGCCTGGTACGCCGAGCACGTCGGCGTGCCCGTGCAGCCCGACGGCTACGTCGTCTTCACGGGCGAGCGTGGCGCGCACGTCTGGGCGCCGTTCCGCGAGGACACGGACTACTGGCCGGCGGAGAAGCACGCGATGGTGAACTTCACCGTCGGCGACCTCGACGTGATGCTTGCGCAACTCCGCGCCGCGGGCGTCGACGTGGACGAGAGGGTCGAAGTGCTCGAAGGCGTGGGCCGGTTCGGTTGGGCGGTCGACCCGGAGGGCAACCGCTTCGAGCTCTGGGAGCCCGCCTAGTCGACGAGCGCGCGATCCTCCTCGAAGGCGTAGCGCAAGACCGGCTGCTTCGCGGCCCGCACCTCGTCGAGGCGCCGGACCGGGCGCCCGTGCGGCGCCTCCTTCAGGACCTCGGGCGACTCCGCCGCCTCTCGCGCGATCGCGAGCATCGCGTCGACGAAGTCGTCGAGCCGCTCCTTCGGCTCCGTCTCCGTCGGCTCGATCATCAGCGCCTCGGGAACGACGAGCGGGAAGTAGACGGTCGGCGGATGGATGCCGTAGTCCATGAGCCGCTTCGCGACGTCCAGCGCGGTGATCCCGTGCTCGCGCTTGAGATTCCGCGCCGAGAGCACGAACTCGTGCATGCAGAGCCGTTCGTACGGGAGGTCGTAGGCGTCGCGCAGGCGCGCGAGCAGGTAGTTCGCGTTGAGCACCGCCACCTCGGACATCTCGCGGAGCTCCGGCCCGTAGGCGCGCATGTACGTGTACGAGCGGACGAAGACGCCGAACGGCCCCGCGAACCCGCGCACGCGTCCGATCGACTTCGGCCGGCCGTGGTCGAGGCGGAAGGCGTCGCCGTCGCGGACGACGGTCGGGGACGGCAGGTAGGGCTCGATCGTCTCGCGGACGGCGACCGGCCCTCCACCCGGCCCTCCGCCGCCATGCGGCTGGGAGAAGGTCTTGTGGAGGTTGTAGTGGACGATGTCGAAGCCCATGTCGCCGGGGCGCGACCGACCGACCACCGCGTTGAGATTTGCCCCGTCGTAGTAGAGGAGTGCCCCGGCGTCGTGGAAGATCCTTGCGATCTCCTCGATGCCCTCGTCGAAGAGCCCGAGCGTCGAGGGGTTCGTGAGCATGAGCCCCGCGGTCCGCTCGTTGACCTTCCCGCGCAGGTCGTCGAGGTCGAGGTTGCCGCGCGCGTCCGTCTCGACCTTCGCGAGTGAGTACCCCGCCATCGCGACGCTCGCGGGGTTCGTGCCGTGCGCGGTGTCGGCCGTGATGATCGTGTCGCGCTCCTCGCCGCGGTCCGCGAAGTACGCGCGCATGAGCATGAGGCCCGTCAACTCTCCCTGCGACCCCGCGGCAGGCTGGAGCGTCACCGCGGGAAGGCCCGCAACCTCGGCGAGGATCCGCTGCAGGTGCCACATGAGCTCGAGCGCGCCCTGCGCGCCGTCGTCCTCCTGGTACGGATGCAGGTCCCGGAAGCCGGGAAGCCTCGCCACCCGCTCGTTGACGCGCGGGTTGTGCTTCATCGTGCAGCTCCCGAGAGGGTAGAAGCCCGTGTCCACGCCGAAGGTGCGGTCGGCGAGGGCCGTGATGTGGCGGACGAGCTCGGGCTCCGCGACCTCGGGGAGCCGCGGGGCTCGGCGGCGCCGGAGATCGTCCGGAACCTCCGCCTGCGGGAGCCCGTGGTCGGGGACGCGACCCGCGCGACGCCCCGGCCGCGAGTGCTCGAAGATCAGCGACGCGTCCTTCCACGCGCGTCCCGGCTCGCTCATCGGAGAACCTCCGCGAGCGTGTCCGCGAGGCGGTCGACGTCCTCGGGCGTCCGCTTCTCGGTCACCGCGACGAGGAGGACGTCGTCCATGCCCTCGTAGTCGCGGCCCAGCACGTACCCGGGGTGCACGCCGCGCTCGCGCGCGCGCTTGACCACCTCGCGCGCGGGAATCGGCGTCCGGAAGGCGACCTCCTTGACGGACGCCGCAGCGAAGGCGGGCTCGAGAGAGATCCGCTCGCGCGCGTACTGCGCCAGCGCCGCACACGTCTCTCCCACCTCGCGCAGCCCCTCCGGCCCGAGCCACGAGAGCGTGACGAGGCCTGCGAGCGCGAGCAGCGTCTGGTTCGTCGTGATGTTCGAGGTCGCCTTCTCCCGGCGGATGTGCTGCTCACGGGTCTGCAGCGTCAGAACGAATGCGCGCCGCCCGTCGGCGTCGACCGTCTCGCCGACGATGCGGCCGGGCATCCGGCGAGTGAACTCCTGCCGCGCCGCGAGGAAGCCGTAGTGCGGCCCGCCGTAGAGCGGCGGGCACCCCGCGCTCTGCCCTTCGCCGATCGCCATCGAGCACCCGTACTCGCCCGGCGCCTCGAGGACACCGAGCGTCATCAGGTCGACATGCGCGATCGCGTGCGCTCCGGCGGCGCGCGCAGCGGTCGCGAGGTCGGGCGCCGGCTCGAGGCATCCGAAGAAGTTCGGCTGCTGGAAGATCACGGCGGCTGCATCCGCGGCGGCCCGACCGAGCTCCTCGGGATCGGTCGTCCCGTTCCGATGGGGCACCTCGACGACGTCGAGCCCGAATCCCAGTGCGAACGTCTTGACCACCTGGCGCACCTGCGGGTTCAGGGTCTCCGTGAGCACGATCTTGGAGCGGTCACTGGTGTGCTTCGCGACGAAGCACGCATCCGCCGCGACCGTCGTTCCGTCGTAACCGGACGCGTTCGATACGTCCATGCCCGTCAGCTCGCAGATCACCGTCTGGTACTCGAAGATCGCCTGCAGCACGCCCTGGCTCATCTCGGGCTGGTACGGGGTGTAGGCCGTCAGGAACTCGCCGCGCGACAGGAGCACGTCGACGACCGACGGCACGTAGTGATCGTAGATCCCGGCCCCGAGGAACGACAGCTCGACGCCCGAGTGCACGTTGCGCGCGGCGAGCTCCGAGAGATGCCCGACGAGCTCGAGCTCAGTGAGCGCCTCGGGCACGTCGAGCTCGCGTTCGAGGCGAACGCGTGGCGGGACCTGCTCGAAGAGGTCGTCGATCGACGAGACGCCGATCGCGGCGAGCATCGCTGCCCGGTCTGCATCCGTCAGGCTGAGGTAGCCCATCTACTGCTCGGCGACGTGCGCGCGGTATGCGTCCGCGTCCATGAGCGCGTCGAGCTCGCCCGCAGCGGACATGCGGATCCGGATCAGCCAGCCCTCGCCGTAGGGGTCGTCGTTCACCGTCTCGGGCTCGTCCGTCACCTTCGCGTTGACCTCGAGGACCTCGCCGGAGAGCGGCGCGATGATGTCCGAGACCGCTTTCACCGACTCGACCTCGCCGTACGACGCGTCCTTCATCACGGTCGAGCCGACCTCTGGCGCCTCGTAGTGGACGAGCTCGCCGAGCGAGTCCTGCGCGAACCAGGTGATGCCGAGCGTCGCCTCCTCGCCGTCGACCCGCGCCCAGTCGTGCTCGGGGTGGTAGCGGAGGTCGTCGGGATAGCTCTCTGCAGCGGGCACTAGCCCTCCTTCCGGTAGATCGGCTTCTTCACGACTCGGGCGCGCCGCGGCTTCCCGCGCACGTCGATCACGAGCTCGGAGTCGGGCGCCGCCGAGGTCGCCGGGACGTAGCCCATGCCGATCCCGAGGTCGAGCATCGGCGAGTGCGTGCCGGAGGTCACCTCGCCGCCGCCCTCGATCGGCATGCCCTGGCGCGGGACGGCGCGCTCCTCCATGACGAAGGGGACGAGCCTGCGCGCAGGGCCTTCCTCCTTGATCCGGCGGAGCGCGTCGACACCCGTGAACTCCGTGTCGAGCGCGCACGCCCAGCCGAGCCCCGCGGAGATCGCGTCCGTCTCGGTCGAGATGTCGTTGCCGTGGAGCGGAAAGCAGACCTCGAGGCGGAGCGTGTCGCGGGCGCCGAGGCCGCACGGGGTCACGCCGCGTGCGAGAACCGCGTCCCAGAGCGCGACGACGTCGTCCTCGGCGCAGCAGAGCTCGACGCCGAGCTCGCCGGTGTAGCCGGTGCGCGCGACCATGACCTCGATCCCGTCGAGCTCGCCCATCCGGTGCGTGAAGGCCGGCGCCTCGGGCAGCCCGAGCCGGTCGAGCGACCGCGGGCCCTGCACCGCGATCAGCCCGTACTCGTCCGATGCATCGCGAACCTCGCAGCCGCGCGGCTCGCGGTCGCGCAGCCACGTGAACACGGCCTCGCGGTTGGACGCGTTGACGACGAGGTAGAACTGGCCGTGGCCGACGCGGTACGCGATCAGGTCGTCGATGATCCCGCCGGTCGGCGTCGTCAGCAGCGTGTACTGCGCCTGGCCGTCCTCGATGCGGTCGATGTCGTTCGAGAGCATCGCCTGCAGGAACGCCTGCGCGCTCGGGCCGTCCACGTGGATCTCGCCCATGTGCGAGACGTCGAACGCGCCCGCGTCGGCTCGCACCGCCTTGTGCTCCTCGATGACGCCCGCGTACTGGACGGGCATCTCGTAGCCGGCGAAGGGCACCATGCGCGCCCCGAGGGCGACGTGGCTATCGAAGAGCGGCGTGCGCCTCAGCGTCGCATCCACGAGTCGCGACTCTAGCGAGTAGCGGGGAACCACCCCGACGCACAGGTCCGACACGAGTCGGCTGCGAAGCAGCCGACTTCAGGGATCTTTGCGGAAGTGAGAAGCCGCCTGCGGCTTCTCACTCCTCGCGCAAGAACGACGGAATGTCGATCTCGACGTCGCGCACGCTCGGCGCATCGAACGCGGGCCGCTCGCTCGCGGCGACCCCCACCGGCGCCGCCTCCGCCCGCCTGCGCCGCGCGCGGCCGCCGAAGCCGGTCGCGATGGCGGTTACGCGCACGTCCTCGCCCATCGACTCGTCGATGACGGCGCCGAAGATGACGTTGGCGTTCGAGTCCGCGGCGTTCGTGACGACCTGCGCGGCCTCGTCGACCTCGGCGAGGCCCGAGATCCGGGCCACCCGTGATGTTGAGCAGGATGCCCGTCGCGCCGTCGAGGGTCGTCTCGAGGAGCGGCGACGAGATCGCGGCCTGCGCGGCCTCGACCGCGCGGTTCGAGCCGCGGGCGGTCCCGATGCCCATGAGGGTCGAGCCGGCCTCGCGCATGATCGTCCGCACGTCTGCGAAGTCGAGGTTGATGAGCCGGGGACGGTGATGAGGTCGGTGATCCCCTGCACGCCCTGGCGGAGGATGTCGTCGGCCATGCGGAACGCCTCGGTCACAGGCGTGTCGCGCTCGACGACCTGCAGGAGCCGGTCGTTCTCGATGACGATGAGCGTGTCGACGTTCTCGCGCAGGGACTGGATGCCCTGCTCGGCCTGGTCGGCGCGGAGCCTGCCTTCGAAGGCGAACGGCTTCGTGACGACGCCGACCGTCAGCGCCCCGAGCTCGCGACCGATCTGTGCGACGACCGGGGCGCCGCCCGTGCCGGTCCCACCACCCTCACCGGCGGTGACGAAGACCATGTCCGCGCCCTTGAGCGCTTCCTTCAGCTCGTCGCGGCTCTCCTCGGCGGCCGCGAGACCGACCCTCGGGTCGGCGCCGGCGCCGAGCCCGCGCGTCGCCTGCGAGCCGATGTGGATCTTCTCGTCGGCCTCCGTCATGAGGAGCGCCTGCGCGTCCGTGTTGACCGCGACGAACTCGACACCCGAGAGGCCTGCCTCGACCATTCGCGTCACCGCGTTCGTGCCGCCGCCGCCGATGCCGACGACCTTGATGACGGCGAGGTAGCTGCCCATTTGATTGCTCATCTCTCAAGTCACCTCAGGCTGAAGTTCGCATTGAACGTGCAAGTTGTCGCAACCCTTCGCCCCCGAGGGTAGGCCTCCTCCGGGCGGATGTCAACGACCGCGATCCTCATCACCCTCAAGCTCAACCTGAGACTTGAGGCTTAGCCTGCGACGGGTCGCTGGGGAACGCTCACGTCGACGTACGACGTGCTCCCGTCGACGAGCGCGAGGACCTTGCGGGCGATGACGAGCTTCATGCCGACGTCTGCAGCGCGCCCGAGGCGGATCTCGGTCCCGTGGCGGAGGACGAGCGTCAGCTCCTCCCCGCTCGTGCGGACGCCCTTCACCCTGCTCGGCGATGCCCGCGGTGTGGGCCTCCGCCGAGCGCCCGCGTCGCGGGGACGAGACCCGCGGGGATCTGGCCGCCGACCCGGATCGTGGCGCCCCGACGGATCCACAGGCGCGGCATCCCCCGCTCCGTCCCGACAGGGATCTCGCGGATCACCTTGCCGGCTCCGGTCGCGAGCCAGGCGGACGTGCCGCGGCGGATCACCGCGACCGGGCGCTCGGGCGCGATCCTGATCACGAGCGTGCGTGGGAAGGCGCGGTCGACCGAGACGCCGGCGACCGCGGAGAGCTCGCGAAGAGAGCCTTCGACCTCGTCTGCGTCGATCGACACGAGGCTACGGCCGACGAGGTCCCGGGTGGCGCGTCTGACGTCCCGCTCGAGCGCCGGTTGAGCACCTTCGATCTGCACCTTGTCGATCGCGAAGACCGGGGTCGCATAGGCCACCCAGTACGCGACGCCGATCGCGACCAGCAATCCGAAGGTGACAAGCAACGAGCGGCCGGAGGGGACGAAGCGCACGAGATCCAGGCGAGCACCGGCCGCACCTCGCGGAAACGGGACGACGACGCTTCTCGGTGCCGCAGCGTGCCGATGCGATCCACGCTCGCTTCGTCCCCCGACCATGCGCCTGGATTCGGCGCAGCGCCAGCGCTTCCTACGTGAGTGCCGGGAGCTCCGGAAGCCCCGCGAGGATCACCTCGCGCTCGAGCTCGACGCCGAACTCCTCCCGCGCACGGCGGCGCGCCTCGCTCATCAGCGCGAGGCAGTCCGCGGTCGTCGCGCCGCCCGCGTTCTCGATGAAGTTCGCGTGCTTCGGCGAGACGACCGCACCGCCGATTCGATGACCCTTCAGGCCGCACAGCTCGAGCATCCTCCCCGCTCCGAGCTCGCCCGGCGGGTTCTTGAAGACGCTCCCGAACGTGCGCTTGTTCGTCGGCTGCGTGTCCTTTCGTCGGGCGACGAGTTCTGCCACGGTGGCCTTGATGTCGGCTGGCTGACGAGGCGCCAGGCGGTACTCGACGCGCGCGACGACCTCGTCCGGGGCGAGCGCGGAGCGCCGGTACTCGAGACCGAGCTGCGACGGCGTTCGCCAGTCCTCGCCGTCGGCCGAGACCACGAGCGCCCGGACGAGCACCTCCGACCAGTCGCTCCCGTACGCGCCGGCGTTCATGAAGACGCCGCCCCCGGCCGTGCCCGGTATCGCGCACGCGAACTCGAGACCGCCGAGCCCGGCCTCCCGGGCGCGATGGAGGCAGACGGCGTTCGTCGCGCCGCCTCCCGCCTCGAGCGCGCCGTCGGCGACGGACACCGACGCGAGCTCGCCTTCGAGCCGGACGACGAGCGCGTCGACGCCCTCGTCCGCAGCGAGGACGTTGGAGCCGAGTCCGATCGCGAAGACCTCGAGCCCTTCGTCGCGTGCGTGCCGCAACCCGGACACGAGCTCGGGCACGGTCCGCGGGCGCACGAACGCGCGCGCGGGCCCGCCCGTTCCGATGGTCGTCAGCTTGGCGAGCCGGACGTCGTCCTCGATCGCGTTCATGCGGGAAGTCTTGCGACGACGGCGCGCGCGATCCGCCAGGGCTCCCCCACCCCGAGGGTGACGACGACGTCACCGGGACGAGCCCACGCGAGCGCAATCGCCGCGGCGTCCTCGAGCGTGGGCGCCCAGCCGCGCCGCGTCGGCGGCGGCACGCGATCGAGGACCAGCCTGCCCCCGACGCCCTCGATCGGCGCGTCGCGGCCGTCGATGACGTCGGTCACGATGGCGGCGTCGGCCGCCCCCAACGCGGTGCCGAGCTCGTGGTGAAGCTGGCGCGTTCGCTCGTAGACGTGCGGCTGGTAGACGGCGATGACCGCATGGGGCTCGAGCGCGCGGGCCGTCGCGAGGGCGGCAGCGATCTCGGTCGGGTTGTGCGCGTAGTCGTCGACGACGCGCACGCCACCTCGCTCGCCGACGAGCTCGAAGCGTCGCCCGACGCCGGCGAAACCGCCGATCGCCCGCTCGGCGTCCGCGCGATCAATGCCCGCGGCCTCGAGGACGGCAAGCGCTGTCGCGGCGTTCACTCGGTTGTGCTCCCCCGGGACGGACAACGCGAGCTCGACCGGCGCGAGCTCCCAGCCGCGCACCGCCGTCGGCGCCTGCGACAGCCACCCCTCGAAGAACGTGCCGAGCTCGGCCTCGGAGGCGTACGTCGCGTGGTGGTCGAGCTCGACGTTCGTCACGACGGCGATCTCGGGCGCGAGCAGCCCGATCGATCGATCGGACTCGTCGCCCTCGACGACGAGCCACCCCTCCCCCGTGCCCGCGTTCCCGCCGAGCTGCGGGACGACGCCGCCGATGATCCACGCCGGATCCTCGCCGAGCTCGCGCAGGACGTACGCGACCATGGCGGCGGTGGTCGTCTTACCGTGGGCGCCGCCGACGACGATCGCTCGGCGCAGCGCGACGAGCTCGGCGAGGAAGTCTGCACGAGAGCGTCCTTCGACCCGGCCCGCATGCGCCGTCGAGACGACGACCTCGAACCCGGCGGGAGGCGCCGGCTCACGGCCGATGTCGACCTCCACTCCGTCGAGCGACTCGAGGAAGATCGTCTCGCGGACGTCCCAGCCTGCGACCTGCGCGCCCCAGGCGCGGGCGAAGTTCGCGTACGCGGAGAGCCCGGCTCCGCCGATGTCCGACGAAGTAGAAGCGCCGCCCCTCGAGCGGCCGCACGCTCACCGGCGCGCTCCGGCGAGCGCCAGCAGCTCGTCCGCGACTACCTCGGCCGCGTCGGGCCGCGCGAGCGCCTTCATGGCGTCGCTCATGCGCCCGAGGCGGGCGGAATCCTCGAGCAGCTCGTCGACGAGCGCCGGCACGGCCTCGAGCTCGTCCTGGTCGACGACGATGGCGCCGCCGCCGACGGCGAAGTAGCGCGCGTTCAGCGTCTGGTGGTCGGCGGTCGCATGCGGGTACGGAACGAGGATCGCGGGCGTCCCCGCGGCCGCGAGCTCCCAGACGGTCCCACCCGCCCGCGAGATCGCGAGATCCGCCGCTGCCAGGGCCGCCCCGAAGTGCTCGGTCGCGGGCACGAGCACGTAGTCGTCGCGCCGCACGCGCGGCCGTACGGCCTCGTAGTCGCGCTCGCCCGACACGTGCAGGATCGCCGGGCCTCGCTCGCCGAAAGCCTCGACCGCGAACTCGTTCAGCGCCTGCGCGCCCGCGAGACCGCCGAAGACTGCGAGCACCGGACCGTCGGCCGGTAGCCCGAAGAGCGCGCGGCTCTCCTCCTTCGCCGCACCGAGGTGTGCGGTGGGAATCGGACGCCCGACGACGCGGTACTTCCGCTCGTCTCGACCGTCAATCGCGTACGCGAGGAAGACCCGGCGGGCGAAAGGCGCCGCCAGCCGGTTCGCGAGCCCGAGGTGGGCGTCCGCCTCGGTCAACGCCGACGGGATCCCGCGCAGGCGTGCCGCGAGCACCATCGGCCCCGCGACGTAGCCGCCGCCGCCGAGCACCATGTCCGGACGCCTCCGCGAGAGGATCCGGCTGCACGCGAACGGCGCACGGACGGCCTGCCAGAGCGCGCGGACGAGACCGATACCGATGCGCCTCGGGAAGCCCGAGACGGCGAAGGTGTCGAGCTCGAAGCCGGCGTCAGGAACGAGCCGCGACTCGACGCGGTCGGGCGACCCGGCGAACGTCACCGTCACCCCGCGCGCGCGAAGAGCTTCGCCGACTGCGAGAGCGGGTCGTACGTGTCCGGCGGTCCCTCCCGCCGCGATCACGCACCGAAGCTCCGACGACCCGTCCATTGACGGCGATGTTAAGGAGAATGCCCATCGCCGCGAGCAGGACGACGAGGCTCGAGCCGCCATAGGAGACGAACGGCAGCGGGATGCCGGTGAGCGGGGCGATGCCGAGCGCCGCGGCGAGGTTGATCGCGGCCTGCCCGCAGACGAGCGCGGTGATGCCCGCCGCGAGCAGCTTCCCGAACGGGTCCTGGCAGCGCATCGCGATGCGGAAGCCTGTGAGCGCGAGGAGCGCGAAGGCGCCGATGACGAGCGTCGCACCGATGAGGCCCAGCTCCTCTCCGATGACCGCGAAGATCATGTCCGTGTGCGCCTCGGGGAGGTACGAGATCTTCCCCACCCCCTCGCCGAGCCCGGCTCCGGTCACGCCACCGGAGCCGATCCCGATGGTCGCCTGCACGATCTGGAAGCCGGCTCCCTGGGCGTCCGACCACGGGTCGAGGAAGCTGAACACGCGGGCGCGGCGATACGGCTCCATGTAGATGGCGAGGAGTCCGAGCCCCGAGGCGAGGAACGTCGCCACGACCAGAAGCCGGACAGGCACGCCGGCGACGAGGAAGATCGCCAGCATCATCCCGCCGATCGTGATCGTCGTCCCGAGGTCGGGCTCGACGACGATCAGAACGCAGAAGACGACGGTCAGCAGCCCGAGCGGCTTGAGCAGCTCGCTCAGCGTCCTCGGCGCCCGACGGCGCGCGAGGTAGACGGCGGCGAACAGGCAGAGCGAGAGCTTCGCGAGCTCGGAGGGCTGGAAGCTCGCAGGCCCGACGATGAACCAGCGATGTGCGCCGTTGATGGAGGGGCCGGCCACGAGGACGGCGGCGCAGAGGACGAACGACGCGAGGAGGAGCGGCGGCGCGAGGTAGCGCAGGCGGTGGTAGTCGAAGCGCGACGCGACCGTCATCAGCACGACGCCGATGAACGCGTAGACCGCCTGCCGCTTGAGGAAGCTCATCGGGTCGCCGTTCCCGAGCGCCGCGGATGCGGACGTCGCGCTGTAGACCATCACGAGCCCGAACGCGACGAGCCCGAGCGTGACGAACGCGACGATGCGCTGGTCGGTGTGTCCGTCGCCCTTCACGACAGCGCCTCCACGAGCGAGCGGAACGCGTCGCCGCGTGCCTCGAAGTCCCGGAACTGGTCGAAGCTCGCACAGGCGGGCGAGAGCAGGACGACGTCCGCCGGAGCGGCCGCCGCCACCGCGGCGGCGAGCGCGGCCTCGAGCGTTCCGGCGCGTACGACCGGGACACCGGCGTCGTCGAGGGCACGCGCGATGTCCTCCCCGGACTCCCCGATGACGTAGGCGGCGTCGCCCGGCTTGAAAGCCGCAGCGAGCGGCTGGTACGGCTCGTGCTTCCCACGGCCGCCGAGAATCACGTGCAGCCGGTCGTCGGGGAACGAGGCGAGCGCGCGCAGAGCGGCGGCGACGTTCGTCGCCTTCGAGTCGTTCACGAAGCGGACGCCGCGGAGCTCGCGGACGAGCTCGATCCGGTGCGGCACGCCCTCGAAGGTGCGCAGCGCCTCGGCGATCGCGTCGTCGTCGATTCCGGCGGCCCGGGCGGCAGCGGTGGCGGCGGCGGCGTTCTCCCGATTGTGCGGGCCGGGGATGAGCGGCTCGGCGGGCAGCACGTCGTCGCCCGCGAACTCGATACGCTCGCGCTGCTCCCGGGACAGGGCCGAAGCCGCGCGGGAGAACAGCGGCGTCGTCGGCCGTCTGGCGCTCGAACATCCGGAGCTTCGTCTCGGCGTACGCCTCGAACGTCCCGTGGCGGTCGAGGTGGTCCGGCTCGAGATTGACGAGCACCCCGATCCTCGGCTGGAGCGACCTGCACGTCCTCGAGCTGGAAGACGCCGACCTCGCAGACGATCCAGGCATCCGACTGCGATCGAGCCGACGAGCGAGCTCAGCGCGCGTCCGATGTTGCCCGCCACCTCGACCGGCCGACCGTCGGCGCGGAACATCTCGCCGAGGAGCGTCGTCGTCGTCGTCTTTCCGTTCGTTCCGGTGACCCCGAGGATCGGGTTCGAGAGGAGTCGCGCGCCGAGCTCGAGCTCATTCCAGATCGGAACACCGCGCGCGCGCGCGCCGCGACCAGCGGCGTCTCGGCCCGGACTCCGGGCTCTTCACGACGAGATCGATCCCCTGTGCCAGCGTCTCCTCCTCGCGTCCCACGTGAACTTCGACGCCGACGCTCGCGGAGCCTTCCCGCGTCGAGCGTCTCGTCGAGGGCGAAGCCGACGACGTCGGCGCCCGCGTCCGAGCGAGCGCGTCCGCCGCCGCCGTACCGGCGCGCGCGAGGCCGACGACGAGAACGCGCCTGCCGGCGAGCTCCGAGGCGCTCATGTCAGGGCGAGACGAACTGCAGGAAGTCGCGGTAGAAGAGCGCGAATCCCGAGGCGCAGAAGATCGCGCAGACGATCCAGAAGCGCACCATGATCTTCGTCTCGGACCACGCCTTCATCTCGAAGTGGTGGTGGATCGGCGCTATCAGGAAGACGCGCCTGCCCGGTGCGCTTGAAACTGACGACCTGGATGATCAGCGACATCACCTCGATGACGAAGATCCCGGCGATCAGCGGGAGCAGGATCTCGGTGCCCGTGACGACCGCGAACCCCGCGATCGCGCCGCCGAGGGCGAACGAGCCGGTGTCGCCCATCATCACCTCGGCGGGGAAGGCGTTGTACCAGAGGAAGCCGATCGTCCCACCGATGAGTGCGGCGGCGAGCGTCGCGATGTCGAGGAGCGTGTCGCTGCGCGTCGCCGGGCGTCGCCCGAGCGGATCCACCCGATGCCGGCGACGGCGAGGAACGTCAGCAACATGATCACGACACGCCTGCGGCGAGCCCGTCGACCCCGTCCGTGAGGTTCGCGCCGTTGACCGTCCCACCGATGACGAGGAAGAGCAGGACGTAGTAGCCCCACGAGAGGTCGAGCGTCCAGTTCACGATCGGGACGTACACGTCGGTCGAGAACGTCGAGCTCTCGTTCAGGAGCAGCGCCGCGCCGACGGTGACCACGAGCGAGGCCGACCATCTTCCAGCGGCCCGGGAGCCCGAGCGAGCGGCGACTGCGCACCTTCAGGTAGTCGTCGGTGAACCCGATCAGCGCACAGCCGAGGATCATGAAGAGCACGGTCAGGCCATCGGCCGTGTACTTGGAGAGGACGAGGAAGGGAACGATCGCCGAGGCGAGGATGAGGAGGCCGCCCATCGTCGGCGTCCCCTGCTTCACGACGTGCGTGGCCGGACCCTCGGCGCGGATCTGCTGGCCCAGGTTGCGCGTCCGCAGGAGCTCGATGAACCTCGGCCCGATCACGACGGCGGCGACCATCGCGATCAGGCCCGCGATCAGGACAGGGACCATGCTCGAGCGAAGTTCGCGATCTCGTCTGCGATGCCTTCGAGCCCGACCGCGCGAGAGGCCTTCACGAGGACGGCGTCTCCCGGACGGACGAACTACCGCGCGCCTCGTCGACGGCGCCAGCGGCGTCTGCGGCCCGACGCGACGGGCTCGTACGTGCGGGACGGACTCGCCCACGCCGATCACGTCGACGCCGAGATCCGCGGCGAGCTCGCCGATCTCGCCGTGGTATGCCGCTGGCCGGCTCGCCGAGCTCGGCCATCTCCCCGAGGATCGCGACCGTCGACGGCCCCGGCGCGCTCGGCGAGATGCTCGAGCGCGGCACGCATCGAGTCGGGGTTCGCGTTGTACGCGTCGTTGACGACGAAGCCTCCGCCCGGGAGCGGACGTCTCCTCGCCGCGCCACGGCGAGAGCGCGATCGTGCGCGACCCCTCCGACGGCGCGGTCGAGCGGCAGGCCAAGCGCGTCGTAGGCATGGAGCGCGGCGAGCGTGTTTGCCGCGAGGTGCCGCTGCGTGAACGGCAGCTCGAGCTCGACGAGCTTGCCCTCCCACGGCGAAGCGCGTCACGCCGTCGAGCTGCTCGATCTCGCTGCCGGGTCGAAGCGGCGGACGTGATGTCGTCGCGCGTCAGGTACGGGTCGAGCGGGCCGGCCGCCGGGACGACCGCGGTTCCGCCCGGCGGCAGCGCCGCGATCGCCTCGGCGTTCGCCTCCGCTACTCGCTCGACGGTGCCGAGGAGCTCGAGGTGCTCGGGGCCGACGTGCGGGACGACGACGAGCGTCGGGACGCGCGAACGGCACACAGCGCCGCGACCTGGCCGAGGCCACGCATCCCCAGTCTCGGCCACGAGCACCCGCGTCTCGGGCTCGAGCCGGCACACCGTCAGCGGCAGGCCGATCTCGTTGTTCAGGCTCCGCTCGGCCCAGATGGTCGGTACGTGGGGCGCGCACAGCGCGCCGAGGATGTCCTTCGTCGTCGTCTTTCCCGTCGATCCGACGACGGCGACGACCTGCGCGTCGCTCTTCGAGCGGACGAGCGACGCGAGCGCGGCGAGCGCGGCCTCCTGGTCGTCGGGGACGAGCGTCGCTGCGCCGCGCGCTCGAGCCTCGTCCACGTATTGCACGCCGCTGTTGAGAGCGACGAAGAGGTCGCCAGGCCCCACCTCGCGGGAGTCCGCCTTGACGGCCGTGATCATCGCCCTCCCCGGTCAGCGCCCGAGCGCGAGCGCGGCGATCTCTTCGATCCGTAGCGGGATCACGACCGCTCCCGTAGCAGCTCGCGCGCGACGTCCCGATCGTCGAACGGCGTGACCACTCCGCCGACGTCCTGACCCTGCTCGTGGCCCTTGCCCGCGATGACGACGACGTCTCCGGCGTCGGCGAGCGAGAAGGCGCGTGCCGATCGCGCTGCGCCGGTCGGGATCGATCTCGACGTCGAGACCCGCGCCCTGCAGGACGTCCTGGATGATCGCGAGCGGTTCTTCCGAGCGCGGGTTGTCGGACGTCACGATCGCGACGTCCGCGTGGTCGGCCGCGACCCTGCCCATGAGCGGTCGCTTGCCGCGATCACGGTCTCCGCCCGCCCCGAAGACGACGATGACGCGTCCGTCGCCGAGGTCACGCGCGGCGTGCAGCACGGTCGCGAGCGAGTCGGGCGTGTGCGCGTAGTCGACGACGACTGCGAACGGCTGTCCTTCGTCGATCGGCTCGAAGCGGCCAGGGACGGCCTTCCATGCCCGCGATGCCCTCGACGATCGCGTCCTCGTCGAGGTCGAGCAGGAGTCCCGCCGCGACCGTGCCGAGCACGTTTTCCACGTTGAAGAGACCGCGGAGCGGCGTCTCGACCTCAGACTGCCCGCGCGCGAAACGTGCTTCCCGGCGCCGACCTCGAGATCCTCCGGGCGGATCTCCGCATCGTCGGCGAGCCCGAACGTCACGAGCGGCGCGCGGTGTACGTCCTGCAGGTCGCCGGCGAGCCGTCCTGCCCCACTCGTCGCCGACGTTGATCGCCGCCGGTGGCGGCTGCGGGCCGGTGAACAGCCTCCGCTTCGCCTGGAAGTAGTCGTCCATCGAGCCGTGCAGGTCGAGGTGGTCCTGGGTCAGGTTCGTGAAGACGAGGACGTCGAAGCGGACGCGGTCGAGACGCCGCGATGCGCCGAGCCGTGCGAGCTGGCCTCGACGGCCGCGCTGCGATCGCCGGCGTCGAGCATCTCGCGGAACAGGCGCTGCAGGTCGATCGCCTCGGGCGTCGTGAACGGCGCGGGGCGTCGCTCGCCGCCGACCTCCCACTCGATCGTCCCGACGAGGCCCGGCGCCGCCGGCCGCGGCATCGAGAATCGCGCGCAGCAGGAACGCCGTCGTCGTCTTCCCGTTCGTCCCCGTCACGCCGGCGAGCTCGAGCTCCTTCGTCGGCTCGCCGAAGAACACGTCCGCGGCCACGGCCATCGACTCGCGGACCGACGGGACGACGAGCTGTGGGACATCGACCTCGAGCGATCGCTCGACCACGACCGGCCGCCGCCCCGCGCTCGATCGCCTCCCACGCGAGATCGTGGCCGTCGACCGCGCTCGCCGGCGACGCAGAAGAAGAGCGCGCCGTCCGTCACATGCGCGGGTGTCGTACGCGAGGTCGGCGATCTCGACCGGCCGGCCTCCGGTCACCTCGCTCGGCGCGAGAGCCCGGATCAGGGCGTCGAGCTGCACGGCGGAAGGCTAGAGGACTGGGCGGGATCAGCCGTTCGAGGGCGCCGTACTCGGCGCGTCCTGCGGGATCTCGAGGTGCTGGAGGTTGAAGCGCGCGATCTCGCTGAACGCCGGCGCGGCGACGACACCGCCGTAGATGTCGCCGTGCGGCTCGTCGACCATGACCATGATCACGAGCTTCGGCTTCGTCGCCGGAACCATGCCGACGAAGGACGCGACGTAGCGCGACGTCGAGTACGTCCCGTCCGGGTCGATCTTCGCCGCGGTGCCCGTCTTTCCGGCGACGGTGTAGCCGGGGATCGCGGCCTCGGTGCCCGTTCCCTCGAGGACGACGCCGCGGAGCATCGACATCATCTGCTCGGAGACGCGGCGGGAGACGACGCGGCGGCCGTGCGCCGTGCCGACGGTCTTTCCGTCGATACGGTCGATCAGGTGCGGGCGGACGAGGACGCCGCCGTTCGCGATCGCGGAGTACGCGCGCGCCATCTGGATCGGCGTGACCGCGATGCCGTGGCCGATCGGCACCGTGCCGATCGTCGATCCCGACCACTGGTCGAGCGGGAGTGCGAAGCCGGGGGACTCGCCCGGGAAGTCGACGCCCGTCTTCGAGCCGAATCCGAAGCGGTCGATCCACGAGGCGAGCTGCCCTGCGCCGAGGCGCTCGGCGATCGTGATCGTCCCGATGTTCGACGACTGCTCGACGATCTGCCTGACCGTCAGGCGCTCCGTTCCGCGCGTGTGGGACTCGTGGATCACGCGGTCTGCGACCTTGATCGTCGGCGCCAGGCGGAACGAGGTCCGCGGCGTGACGATCCCCTCCTGCAGAGCCGCGGCGACGGTGACGAGCTTGAAGGTCGACCCCGGCTCGTAGGTGTCCGTGACGGCGCGGTTGCGCCGGCGGTCCGCCCGCGTCGTCGGGAAGCGGTTCGCGTTGAACCGCGGTGCGGTCGCCATCGCGAGATCTCGCCCGTGTGCGGATCCATCACGACCGCCGTCGCCGCGCGCGCTCCCCAGCGCCGCACCGTGTCCTGGAGGATCTCCTCGGCGTTCGCCTGGATCTCGCGGTCGATCGTGAGCCGGACGCTGCGTCCCGGCGTCTCGGGCTTCGTCTCGACGACGTCGAGCGCGCGACCGAACGGGTCCTTCACGATCGTCTGGCTCCCGGGCTGGCCCGCGAGCGTTCCCTCGAGCGAGCGCTCGAGCCCTTCGAGCCCCTTGTTGTCGAGCCCTGCGTAGCCGATCACCTGCGCCGCGACAGGGCCTTGCGGGTAGAAGCGGAGCTCCTCCGGATAGAAGCCGAGGCCGGCGAAGTCGAGTCGCCTGGAGGATCTTCGCCTTGCGCGGGTCGGCCTTGCGCGCGACGTAGACGAAGCCCTTGGAGCGGTCGACGAGCGTCGGGTAGAGGGTCGCCGGGTCGACGCCGAGCTGCTTTCCGGCGGCGAGCGTGAGGTCGCGTGCGTCGGTCACCTGGCGCGGGTTGGCGTACACGGTCGTCGACATCCGCCCGATCGCGAGCGGCTCGCCGTTGCGGTCGACGATCGTGCCGCGCGACGCCGGGACGACGACGGTCTCGCGATGCTGCCGGAGCGCCATTGCCGCGTACTCCGGACCCTTCACGACCTGGATCCAGACCGCGCGGGCGAGCGCGGCTCCGAGGAGGAGCAGGAACGCCGCGGCGAGCAGCGTGATGCGGCGGTTCGTCGCCGCGGACTTCACTTGCCGAGCTGGATGTAGGTCGTGTCCTCGGGCTCGACCTCGCGCAGGCCGAGCTCGCCCCGCGCGAGCCGCTCGATCCGCGTCGCCGCGGCGGCGCTGGAGATCTCGGCCCGCAGGCCGGCGATGTCGTTCTTGAGCTCGGTGCGCTCGCGACCGGTCTCGTCGAGCTGGAGGTTGAGCCGCAGCACTGCGACGTTGATCGCGACGACGCCGGCGAGGAGCACCGCGAAGACGACGATCCACATGACCCCGCCGCTCAGGACCCAGGACCGCCGCTTCCGCGCCGATCGCGCCCTGCGGGTGACAGCGCGTGCGGGCTCGGCGATCGCGGACATCAGACGCGCACCGCCGCTCGCAGCCGCGCCGACGCGGCGCGCGGGTTGTCGTCGACCTCGTGCGCCGACGGCCGGACCGGCTTCGGCGTGAGGACGCGTGCCTCGGGCTCCTTTCCGCAGACGCACACCGGCAGCTCCGGCGGGCACGTGCAGCCCTTCGCCCGATCGCGGAAGAACCGCTTCACGAGCCTGTCCTCGAGCGAGTGGAAGCTGATGACGGCGATCCGGCCGCCCGGGCCGGAGCATCTCGAACGCGGCCGGGAGGCCGACCTCGAGCGAGTCGAGCTCGTGGTTCACCTCGATCCGCAGCGCCTGGAACACGCGCTTCGCCGGATGGCCCTCGCCGAACCTGGCCGGTGCCGGAATCGAGGCGCGGACGACGTCGACGAGCTGCCCCGTCCGCGCGATCGGCTCCTGCTCGCGGCGCCGCACGATGCCGCGCGCGATCTGGCGCGCGTACCGCTCTTCGCCGTAGCGGCGGAAGATCGTCTCGAGCTCCCGCTCGTCGTACGTCGCGAGGACCTCGGCGGCACTCGGCTCGTCCGACGGGTCCATGCGCATGTCGAGCGGCGCGTCCGTCGCGTACGAGAAGCCACGCTCCGGACGGTCGACCTGCATCGACGAGAGGCCGAGATCGAGAAGCACGGCGTCCGCGCGCACGCCGTTTCCGGCGAGCTGCGAGAGGACGACGCCGTAGTCGCCGCGGAGGAAGCGCGTCTGCACTCCTCGGGCGCCGGCCTTCATCCGGTCGAAGTAGGGCCGCACCGTCGGGTCGCGGTCGATCGCGACGAGCTTCCCGGTCCCGCGCAAGTCCGCGGCGAGCAGGCGCGAGTGACCCCCGGCGCCGAACGTCGCGTCGACGACCGTCTCCCCTGGCTGCACGTCGAGGAGCTCGCGCACTTCCTCCGCGAGGACCGGGACGTGATCAGCCGCGTCTGTCCGCTGCACGTTCGGCAACATCTCCGACGCTCCCTTCGATCGCGCTGACGTGAGCCGCCCACTCCGGGCGACCCCAGATCTCGATGTGGTCGTGGACGCCGACGACGGCGACGTCCTTCCCGAGCCCCGCGTGGCTCGCGAGGTCCGGCGGGACGAGCACGCGCCCCTGCTTGTCGACCTCGGCGACCGTCGCGCCCGAGAAGACGAAGCGCTTCATCTCGCGCGCCTCGCGCGTGAGCGAGTCGAGAGCGGTGATCCGCTCGACACTCGACTCCCAGCTCTTGCGCGGATAGACGTCGACCGTGCCGGTCGATCCCGCGGACGAGAACGACGTCTCCGCCGAGCCCGTCGCGGAACTTCGCGGGCAGCGTGAGCCGGTTCTTGTCGTCGATCGTGTGCTCGTGGGTTCCGTAGAACATCGCCAGGGCCGTGGTGTCTCTCCCACGGTGCCCCACCTTACTCCACTTTCCCCCACATCGCAACCCCTTCGCACCACCCCTTACGGCAGCGGCACCACCTCCGCGTGGACCCCGGAGCCGGCGATCGCCCCCGCACCGCAGCGCGCCGCGAAATCGAGGGCGTCGAGCCCCTCCAGACCGGCGCCGAGCGCGAATGCGAGACCGGCCGCGAAGCAGTCGCCCGCGCCGTAGGCGTCGGCGGGCTCGGGCGGTAGCGGTGCGGCGTTGTACGGGCCGCCGGGCTGCGCCCAACCGCCGAGGGCGCCGGACGTCGTCACGACGAGGCGCGGCTCGGGATCGAGCTGCCCCGGCTGGTAGCGCTCGGCCTCGTCCTTGCCGCTCGAGACGAGCGCATCGAGCTCCACCGACGCCTGCCGGAGCGTGGCGAGCTCGCGCGCGGTGGCGACGACGACGCGCGCACGCCGAGCCAGGAGGAGCGCGTCGGCATCTCCGGCGCAGAAGTAGACGGCGTCGCAGCGGGCGAGCTCGTGCCACGGCAGCGCCTCGTCGTGGCCGCGCGGATGGAGCTTCCGGCCGATCGTGATGATCGTGCGCTCGCCCGCGTCGTCGAGCAACGTGAAGCCGCTGCGCTGCGGCGCGTCGACCGTGCTCGCATGGACCGTGATGCCCTTCGCTTCGAGCTCGTCTCGCGCAGACCGGCCGTGCTCGTCGTTCCCGAGGACGGTGAAGAAGTCGACCGAGTCGGCGAGCTTGGAGAGCTGCACGGCGGCAACCGAGCCACCACCTGCGGCCTGCTCCCACGACTGCGCCGCATGCACGATCTCTCCCGGCCGCGGCACGGCGTCGACCGGGACGAACTCGAGCCACTCGATGTGACCCACCACCGCGGCGCGCATCCCGGCACTCTCACAGATCGGCGCCCGACGGCGTTTGACGGAGATGATGGAGGCCGTGGCGATTCCACCGTTCGAGCGCTTCTACGAGGAACACCGAAGCGAGGTGCTCCGACTCCTCCGCCGCCGGCTCGGCGCGGACCGCGCCGAGGACGCGTTCCAGGAGACGTTCCTGCGAGCGCTGCGCGCCTACGGCCGGCTGGACCACGGCGAGCACCTCCGCGCGTGGGTGCTCACGATCGCGCAGAACGTCGCACTCGACACGCTCCGACGGACGCGACCGACGAGCGAGCTCGTCGAGACGGGCACGGACGATGCGAGTCCGGCCTACGAAGAGCTCGCCGAGCTGACGGACGGCCTCGGGCCGAAGGAACGCGCAGCGGTCGTGCTCCGCTACGGCTACGACCTGTCGTACGACCAGATCGCGGCGGCGCTCGGCTCGTCCCCGGACGCAGCGCGCCAGGCCGCATCCACCGGCGTTCGACGCATTCGAAGGAGGATCACCACATGACCGTGACACCAGACCTCGACCGCCGCTTCCGCGAGGCCGCAGCGACGCTCGGGCTCATCGACATCGGGTTCGACGTCGTCGACACGCCGATCGGCGAGCTCCTCGTCGCGGCGTCCGACCGCGGGCTCGCTGCGATCTCGTTCGAGACGGACGAAGATCGTGTCGACCGGCTCGCTCGCATCGCCGGCCCCCGCGTCCTCCGCTCGCCGCGCAGCGTCGACACGGCGCGCCAGCGAGCTCGACGAGTACTTCGGTGGCCGCCGGCGTACGTTCGACCTCACCCTCGACCTCCGCGCACTCCCGCCGTTCACGGTCTCGGTCCTGGATCAGCTGGCCCGCGTGCCGTACGGCGAGACGACGACCTACGGTGAGCTTGCCCGTCGCGTCGGCCACCCGCGCGCCGCGCGGGCAGTCGGAACGGTGATGAACCGCAACCGCATCCCGATCGTCCTCCCCTGCCACCGCGTCGTCGGCTCGACCGGCGATCTCACGGGCTACGCAGGCGGGCTCGACGTCAAGCAGACGCTGCTCGAGCTCGAGGGCGCCCGCTGAGGCTCAGTCGAGCATGCGATACCCGACACCCCCAAACGTTGACGACCAAGCGGTCTTCACGACCGACGCAGAGCTTCTTGCGGACGCGGGATGCACGGGATTCCAAAGTGCGAGTTCGCCCTAGCAAGCGTTCTTGCACCCCACATGCGCGCCCTTCGGGCTCGAGTCTAGCCTCGGCCGCAGAAAGCCTTCTCGACGGCAGCGACGAAAACCCCAGCAGCTGGGCCTGAGTAAATCCACGCATCGCTCGTGTTGACGGCGAAGATCGCCTGACGCGACCCGTTCCTGGTCGCAAGAACCGCGGTGTGGAAGCCAGGCAGACCGCCCCAGTGACCCCATGCTGTCTTCCCGCAGGCCATGCGCAGCGCCCGGATTCCGAGCCCGTAGCGCACGCTTGGTCCCCACGGGCCGTTCGGATCGTTCGGAGCGTTGGCCGTGGGAACCGTGGTGAGCATGCGCCCGAGGAGGTCCTTTCGCAATAGGCGTCCGCCGAGGAGCGCCGAGTAGAAGCGCGCAAGATCGTCAACCGTCGAGACGACCCCTCCCGACGCCCAGTGACCTTTGAATGGGGTGACATCCCGCGGGCGTGAGGAAGAGACGAGGTCATATCCGTGCGCGAAGGGAGTCCTGATCGCCACGTCCCTCGGGCTCCTCTCGAAGGTCGTGTCCCGAAGCCTCAACGGAGTCAGGATCCGCTGGCGCAGCTGCTGCGCGAAGCTCGAGCCTGTGACCGACTCGACGATCAGCCCGAGCAGGATGTAGTTGGTGTTCGAGTACGACCAGGCGGAGCCTGGGGCAAAGAGCGGGGGCTGCGAAAGAGGTCCCGCAATTACCTCCCTTGGCCCCATGAGCCCTTGCGGATCGTCGAAGTCGCGAATGCCGCTTGTGTGCACGAGGAGTTGGCGCACGGTGATGTTTCCTCCGTTCGGAACGACCCCGGGCAGCCAGCGCTCGACCGGTTCGTCGAGCCGCAGTTTTCCTTCGCCGACAAGCTGTACGACAACCGTCGCCGTGAAGGTCTTCGTCACGCTGGCGATCCGGAAGTGGACGTCTGGCCGCATCGCTGCTTTCGTCCGCAGATTCGCCCACCCGCTCGCACCACGCCAAGTGCCACGGCTGTCCTTTACGAGCGCCACGATTCCTGGCGCGCCGGCGCGGACAACGCCGTTGAGGGCCTGCTGGAGCTCGGGTCGGGCGCCTTGCGGCTTGGCGACCTGCCGCGGTGCTCCGTAGACCACAGCAGCGGCACGAAGCGGTGACCGTGCCCCCTCGAGAGAACCCAATACACAGATGGTGAGGAGAAGCGCCGCCAGGCGCATGCCTCCAGTTTGACGAGTCCACCCGATCGTGCAACCGGCGGTCTACGGCCGTCTCACGAGGTTGCGCGGTTCAGCTTCTGTCGCGGGTCTGCCATTACACTTGGCGGCCGTTTTCGAAGCGCGCTCGGGCGATTCGGTGCGGCCCAGCAAGCGTTGTTTCCACCCCACTCGCCACGGGAGCGGCGGATTGCTAGCGCGGCGAAATGGTGAACTTCCACGTGTTGAAGGTGAACGCGCCTCCATCTTCCAGACGCGATCTGTACCGGATCAAGTGAGTTCCCTTCGCACCCACAAGGACGATCGCCCAAAGGCGAAGCAGCACTAGCTTCTTCGCAGCCGGACGCCTCGGGTGCTGAATCCATTGCTCCGTGGTTCCAAAGCGATTGAGGTCGACGCGCCGCCCGTCGATCCACAGTGCCCACGCTCGCTTGTGCCAAGCCTCATCGACGATCTTTCTCGACTCTCCCCAGATTCCGTATCCGGCGAAGATCCGCCGGGATCGCGGCACAGAACATGTCCGGGCTTCGGGTCCCGGCGCGGTCACGATCGGGTTGCAATACGTCCAGATCGAGAGGTCGGCGTCACTTTCGAGGCCCTGCACAACCAGCATCCCACTGACTCGTTGCCCTGGATCGATCGCGGCGTCATGGGAACTCGTGGCCGATGCGCCGGCCGTGACTGACAGTGCGACGAGGACGATGGAGACGAACCATCGACGGACCCGAACATCCTGTCTCGAAGAGTACTCCGTTGAAACGGAGATCACTAAGGCGTGGTCTCGCCGTCCTCTCCAGCGATCAGTCGAGCAGCCGGTAGCCGACGCCCCAGACGTTGACGATGAACCGATCATCCGGGCCGATGCAGAGTTTCTTCCGCACGCGCGACGGGTGCGATTCCAACGTCCTGGTACGACCTAGCAAGCGTTCTTAGCACCCCAGCCCGTTGGTGGTAGCGAGGGTGGTGTCGAGGGGCCGGGCCACGCCCGGCCCCTCGTAGAGCACTATGCGGCTCCTGGTTCTCGGCGTCGAGACACGAATGACGCTCCCAGGATGGCCAGCCCGAAGGCTCCCAGAGCCGCGACGATGCCGCCGACCATTGCGGAGTCCACCGACGGCAGATCGAAGCTCGAACCGCTCGACACCGTCGCTGAGTCGGCGGGCGAGGTGGGCTCGATTCCACGGGCGGTGAAGCTCGCCTCCTCGTGGGTGGCGGCGAGGGTCCCCGGGTCGATGCCACGGGCGGTGAAGCTCGCCTCCTCGTGGGTGGCGGCGAGGGTCCCCGGGTCGATGCCACGGGCAGTCAGGCTCGCCTCCTCGTGGGTGGCGGCGAGGGTCCCCGGGTCGATGCCACGGGCAGTGAAGCTCGCCTCCTCGTGGGTGGCGGCGAGGGTCCCCGGGTCGATGCCACGGGCAGTCAGGCTCGCCTCCTCGTGGGTGGCGGCGAGGGTCCCCGTGTCGATTCCACGGGCGGTGAAGCTCGCCTCCTCGTGGGTGGCGGCGAGGGTCCCCGGGTCGATGCCACGGGCAGTCAGGCTCGCCTCCTCGTGGGTGGCGACCGCAGTCCCCGCGTTGATTCCACGGGCGGTGAAGCTCGCCTCCTCGTGGGTGGCAGCTGAAGCGGATGCTACGCCGCCCACGGCCGCCGCTGCCGCGATGCTCAGAACTACCGCAGCCTCGCGAAGGCCGTGACCTTCGACGTCGGCCCCCGCGAGAAGCCGTTCCAGCTCCGCCGCGTCGAACGAGAGTGTGATCGCCTCGGCGTCGGCATCGTCGAGTACAGACTCGAGATCCGTCCGCTTCCATGCGACATTGACAGTACGCCTCTCGTGCTCGTCTGCGCCCCCGACCTTCCGCAAGATGTCGAGGACCAGCTCACTCGGAGGATCGGAAGTTAGCGCCGCCTCGATTTCGTCGCGTCGGACTGTCACCGTCAGCCCATCGGACTGCGAGGCGAGCATTGGCCGGGTGTCAACAAGCATCGCGTTCGTGCTTGTCCCGTCCATACCATGCTCCTTCCTGAGGGTTACCCCATACGGGGCTCACCCGTCTAGACGCCAAGGAGGAAACGCTTCTTCCCTGGTTTGTGGCGAGTGTCTCATGTCCCAATCCGACATTCCAGTCTCGACCTTCGCGTCGATGCGCCAACCCAAGCTCCGAGCACGACACAGAGCGCGCCTCAGTCGAGCATCCGGTAGCCGACGCCCCAGACGTTCGACGATGAACCGGTCGTCCGGGCCGACGCAGAGCTTCTTCCGGACGCGCGACGCATGCGATTCCAACGTCCTGGTACGACCGAGCGCGCGGTAGCCCCACACCTCGCGAAGGAGCTGTTCCTTCGTGAACACGCGGTACGGATCCGAGGCCAGCTTGGCGACGAGCTCGAACTCCTTCGCCGACAGCAGCACCGCGGTTTCTCGAACGCGGACGCGTCTCGTCGGGCGGTCGATCACGAGATCGCCGGCGACGATGACGTCACCCTGGGCCGCGGAGCTCCGGCGGAGCAGCGCGCGGATCCGCGCAAGGAGCTCCTCGTACGCGAACGGCCGGCCAAGGACGTCGTCGGCGCCGCGGTCGAGCGCACGAACGCGCTCGACCGGGTCGGAGGTCGGCGCGAGGACGATGACCGGCACGTTCCGGTCCCAGCTCCGGCCCGGCTCGCCGCGCCGAAGCCGCAGACAGAGGTCGAGCTCGCCGAGGAGGACGAGGTCCGGGACGGGCGCTCTCCACGAGCTCGAGAGCCTCGCTCCGGCGGGCGGCTCCGAGAACGTCGAAACCGTCGTCGCGCAACTGCCGGCCGAGGTACTCGCGCGTCTCCGGCTCGGGTTCGGCGACGAGGACTGCGCTCGGCATGCAGACGACGCTAGCCCGAAGCTCCTCGCGTCACCAGATGTCCTTTCCGGCGGATCGCTGACAAGCGTTCCGCAGCGGACACGTCGCCGTCGGACGGCGCTACAGCCTCCCGTGCCGAAGGATCCCCCAGACGAGCCAGCTGCCGAAGACGCCCGAGATGAGGAAGCCGAGGAGCGCTATCAGGTGAATGCCGAGCGCGTGCGGACCGGTCTTCGCGAACACGCCGATCATCGCCGAGCCGAGCAGGCCGCCGAGAATGACGAGCGCGACCGCGATGCGGTTCGTCGCCTTGTCGATGTGGTCGTCGATCTCGTCGATCCCCGGGTTCTCGATGTGCACCTGGAAGGTCCCCTGGCGGAGGTGCTCGAGGACGTCCGAGACCTGGTAGGGCATGTCCCGCGCAACCGAGGCGAGCCCGAGCGCCTCCACGCGGGCGCGCTGCGAGAGCGCGCGGGGATGGAAGCGATCGGCGAGCAGCCCGCGCGCGTACGGCTTCGCGATCTCGAAGACGTTGAACTCCGGATAGACCTCCTGCCCCACCGAGGCCAGCGTCGCGATCGCCTTGTCGAGGATGACGAACCGGCTCGGGAGCTTCAGGTTCATCGAGTAGATGAGCTGGAAGCCCTCGCGGATGATCTGGAGCGGGTCGATGTCCGAGAGGCGGCTCCCGTAGTACCGGTCGAAGAGAACCTGCAGCTCGGCCCTGAACTCCTGCTCGCGCGTCGCGTCGTAGCGGACGCCGAGGTCGCGCAGCCGTCGCGGGATCGCGTCGACGTTCTCGGTGGCCGCGTCGACGAACAGCATCGTCAGCTTCGTCATGTCGTCGTCCGACAGCTTCCCGGCCTGCCCGAAGTCGACGAGCCCGAGCGCGCCGGACTCGAGCACGTAGATGTTCGCGGGGTGCGGGTCGGCGTGGAAGAAGCCGTGGCGGAAGACCATCGTCATCCACGCGTCCGCGAGTTGGTGCGCGACCTCGCGGCGCTCGTCCGGTCGCATCGTCTCGAGGTCGAGGTCGGCGACCTTCGTCCCGCGCAGGAACTCGAGCGTCAAGACGCGCGAGGTCGAGTACTGCCTGATCACGCGCGGCACCACGACGCGGTCGTCGCGCGCGAAGTTCCGGTGGAACATCTCGGCGTTCCGCGCCTCGTGGCCGTAGTCGAGCTCGAGCCTGATGGAGCGCGCGAACTCGTCGACGAGCTCGCGGGGGTCCATGAACTCGAGCGCCTTCACACGCTCGCGGAGGAGGCGCGCGGCCTGGTAGAGCAGCCCGAGGTCGGCCTCGATCTGCTCCGCCGCCGCCGGCCGTTGCACCTTGACCGCGACCTCGCTGCCGTCCGGAAGGACGGCGCGGTGCACCTGGCCGATCGAGGCGGACGCAAGCGGCGCGAAGTCGAACTCGAGGAACGCCCGGTCCATGCGCAGGTCGAGCTCCGCTTCCACGACGGTGCGCACCTGCTCGAACGGGATCGGCGAGGCATCGTCCTGGAGACCACGTAGCTCGGCGACGATGTCGGGCGGGACGACGTCGGGCCGGGTCGAGAGCAGCTGTCCGAACTTCACGAACGTCGGCCCGAGCTCGTCGAGCATCGCCCGGAGCCGTCGACCACGGTCCGATGCGGTCGCCACGTCGCCGTTCGCATCGCCGGGAACGAGGTCGCCGAGCCGGTTTCGGCGCAGGAAGTAGCCGAACCCGTGACGTGCAGCCACCTGCGCGATCTCGGAGAGACGCCCGAGGTTCCGCGACGAGCGGTCGTGCGTCGTCGCCATGCGGCGAATTGTAGGGAGGTGTGCTGCGAGCCTAGGGTCGCGTCGCGTTCGAGCAGCTTCAGTCTGTGCTCGATCTGGGCGACGCGGAGCTCGAGATCGCTCAGGGCGTCCCTCGAGGCAGCGCCGAGCTCGGACGCCGCCTTGGCGGCCATGCTGCCGCCGCTCTCGCCCAGCCGTGCGGCTTCGCGGCGCCAGCTGTCGAGGACGTCGGCGATGACCGAGCGCACCTCGTCGCGCTCCACGCCGACGCGAGTGGCGATCTCGGATGCGAGCTCGTCCGCGTGCTGGGCGACGAGCGCGATCGCCCCGATCCCTGCGAGGGTGGCGGTCTCGACGGGGCCGCGCTCGCTAGCGGGCACGGCCGTGAGGTCGCGATGCGCGCCGCTGGCGGCGGCGCTCGCGTTTCGAGGACACGGGCCCGGCAGGCGGTGGTGCGACGGGTGCCGGTCGAGCGGCCTCCTCCGCGGCCCCGCGTCCCCGTCTGAAGCGGCGTCCCCGTCGGACGCTGCATCCGCGTCGGCGATCTGCTGGGCCTCTTCGGCGAGCGCCCCGCCGACCGAGGAGACGCCGGCCAGCGCGCCCAGGTCGTCGCGGCGGCGTGCGAACTCCGGCTCGCGCTCCTTGAGCGCGGCCACGAGCGGCGCGGCGAGGAAGATCGAGGAGTACGCGCCCGACCCGATGCCGACGAGCAGCGCGAACGCGAAGTCCTTGAGCGTGTCGCCGCCGAAGAAGTAGAGCGACGCGACGGGCAGGAGCGTGATGAACGTCGTCGCCAGCGAACGCGGCAGGACCTCCCACATCGAAATGTTCCCGATGACGCGGAAGGACGCCCGCCGCATCAGCGGTACGTTCTCGCGGATGCGGTCGAAGACGATGATCGTGTCGTAGATCGAGTACCCGAGGACGGTGAGGATCGCGGCCACAGTCGCCGTCGAGACCTCCCTCCCCGTGAGCGCGTAGATCCCGATCGTGATCACGACGTCGTGCGCGAGGGCGACGAGGACACCGACCGAGTACTTCCACTGGAAGCGGACGGAGATGTAGGCGACGATCAGGAGGAGGCTGACGATGATCGCGAAGATCGCGTTGTTCGCGATCTGCCGGCCGAAGCTCTCGGAAACGTTCTTCGACCCGAACGACCCCGCCTCGAGCGTGCTCGTCAGATCCTGCTGCAGCTCGTTCTGCTCTGCGGTGGTCAGCGACTCCGTGCGGATCTGGAAGCTCGTGTACTTGCCGTCCGTCGACGAGCCGCGGCCCTGGATGACGGCCCCCGCTTGGCCGATCTGGGCCGCCTCCTGCCGCACCTGCTCGAGCGACGTCGGCTCCGGCGTGCGGAACGTGATCTGTGTGCCGCCCTTGAAGTCGATGCCGAGGTTCAAGCCGTTGACGGCGATCGCGAGGACGGAGAGAGTCACGACGACGCCCGAGATCGCGAACCACAGCCTGCGCCGTCCCATGAAGTCCCAGCGCAGCCAGCGCGGGATGCCCTGGCCGGTGGCGCCCATGAAGCGCGGGTTGTCGATCCAGCCGAAGCCTGCGAGCACCGCCAGGATCGCCCGCGTAGCCGCGACGGCGGTGAGCATCGAGAGAGCGGTACCGATGAGGAGCATCAGCGCGAAGCCGCGCACGCTCGCCGTGGCGACGACGAAGAGCACCATCGCCGTGATCGCCGTCACGACGTTCGCGTCGACGATTGTCGCGAACCCCTTCCGGTATCCCTGCGCGATCGCCGCACGGACCGACCTGCCCGCGCGCACCTCTTCCTTGATGCGCTCGAAGATGACGATGTTCGCGTCCGCCGCCACCCCGAACGTGAGGACGAGGCCGGCGAAGCCCGGCAGCGTGAGCGTCACGTTGAAGATGAGGATCGTCGCGTAGAGGAAGGCCGCGTAGATCCCGAGCCCGGCCACTGCGACGAGACCGAGGAAGCGGTAGAAGATCAGCAGGAAGATCGCGACGAGCACGAGGCCCGCGATCGCAGCGCGCCACGCCTCGTTCAGCGAGTCCTTGCCGAGGGTCGCCGAGATGTCCGTGCGGTCGAGCGTCTCGAACTTCACCGGCAGGGCGCCGGTCTGGAGCACGAGCGCGATGTCCTTCGCTTCCCTGAGCGAGTCGAGGCCCTGGATCTGGGCGCGGCCGCCGCCGATGCCGCCCGACAGCGAGCCGTCCGTGAAGTCGATCTGCGGGAACGTCTTGATCTCGCGGTCGAGGACGATCGCGAAGTGCTGCGGCGTGCCGCGGAGCTTGCCGCGGATCCACTCGTCACGCGTGATCTTCTCGAACCTGTCCGAGCCCTTCCCGGTGAACTCCATCGTCACGATCGGGCGGCCGGCGCCGCCGGGGCTCGTGTCGAAGTCCGCCCGGGTGCCCGACAGCTTCAGGTCCTCGCCGGTCATCTGCGGGACGTTCGGCGGGTCGTACTTGAAGAGGTAGTACCAGGTGCGATCCGGCGGGACGCCGGCGCCGTTGGCGCCGGGGCAGACGACGGCGCCCTGGCCGCAGGTCACGACGACCATGCCCTCGGGAACGGCGTAGATCTGACGGCCTGGGAGCTTGGCGGCGGGCTTCTTGAGCGCCTCCGCCTTGGAGCCGTACGGACCGGACACGACGCGCTTCGTCTTCGTGTTGACGATGTAGAAGGCGTCGGAGGTGCCGTCCTTCACCTGCGCCTGGACCTGAGCCAGGAGCGCGTACAGGGACGCGTTTTCGACCGGCTGGCCCTGGATGGAGACCGACGGCCCGACGAGGGACGTCTCGAGGTCGTAGAGCTCGAGCTGCGCCGTCGTGCCGATGATCTCTGCTGCGGCTTCGGGATCCTTGACGCCCGGGAGCTGGATGACGATCTGGTCGTCGCCCTGCGTGCGGATCTCGGGCTCGGTCACGCCGAGCTTGTCGACGCGGTTCCGCATGATGTCGACGGAGCGGTCGAGGTCGTCCTTCGTGAGGCTGCGGTTCGCCGGCGGAACGGCCTGCAGCGTGACCTCGAGGCCGCCCTGCAGGTCGAGGCCGAGTGTCGGCTTCTGGTGGATCGGAGAGCCCGGGATCGCGAGCAGCGCCACGCCGACGAGCGCCGCGGCGAGCAGCCCGAGTACGACGTAGGAGTTGCGCCTGCTCACGTTCGGCGGCCCAGGTTAGCGGCGGTCTTCCTCGGCCGCAGTGTCGCCCACAGCCGTCCTAACCGCTTCTTCGCCATCCGTAACGGCAGATTCATCGCCGTTCGCCGTGCTCAGCTCAGCCTCGGACTCGATGTCTTCGTCGTCGACGTCCTCATCCTCTGCCTCTTCCTCCTCCTCGGGCGGAAGCACGGCCGCGATCCCGCGCCGCGTCATGTGGACGGTGAGCTCCGGAGCGAGCTCGACCACGACGTCGTCGCCTTCGACTTGCATGATCGTCCCGTAGATGCCGCCGGTGGTCAGCACGTCGTCGCCGACGGCGGCGTTGTCGATCATCGACTGCTGCTGGGCCTGGCGCTGTCTCTGTGGGCGAATCATGAGGACGTACATCACGCCCAGCATCAGCACCATGATGATCAGGAATTGCACGGTTCCTCCTCCGATGGGTCGGCGAGCCGGGCAAGGGCCTCGTCGCGGAACGACGAGAACGCTCCCTGCTCGATCGCCGCACGCGCACGCGCGGTCAGGTCGAGTACGAACCGGAGATTATGCAGGCTGAGCAGGCGTAATCCGAGAAGCTCGCGTTGCGTCACGAGGTGCCGGATGTACGCCCGCGTGAATCGCTCGCACGCCGGACAGTCGCAGTCGGCGTCGAGCGGCCTCGCATCGGTGCGGTACGTCGCGTTGCGGAGATTCAGTCGCCCATGCCACGTGAGCGCCGATCCTGTGCGTGCGGTCCGCGTCGGCAGGACGCAGTCGAACATGTCGATCCCCCGCGCGACGACCTCGAGCACGCCCTCTGGATCGCCGATCCCCATGAAGTAGCGCGGGTGCGTTGGTGGGAGGGCGGGCGCCGCCCACTCGACGCACCGAGCATCTCCTCCTTCGACTCGCCCACCGCGAGGCCGCCGAGGGCGTACCCGTCGAACGGGAGCGCGGTGATCTCGGCGATCGAGCGGCCGCGGAGCTCGCGGTCCGTTGCGCCCTGGGTGATCCCGAACCGCAGCTGGCCCTCCGCGCGCGGCGCGTCGACCTGTCGCTCCGCCCAGTGTGTAGTCGTCCCGACCGCTCGTTCGAGGTCGGAGGGGGACGCACCCGCCGGGGCGCAGACGTCGAGGCACATCGCGATGTCGGAGCCGAGGCGGCGCTGCAGCTCCGCGACGCCCTCGGGCGTGAAGCGCGCATCCGTTCCGTCGTACACCGAGCGGAACGTCACGCCCTCCTCGTCCAGCGCCGTGATGGTATCGCGGAGCGAGAACACCTGGAACCCGCCGGAGTCGGTGAGGATCGGCCCACTCCAGCCCGAGAACGCATGCACGCCGCCGAGCTCCTCGACCACGTGCTCGCCGGGGCGGAAATGGAGGTGGTAGGCGTTCGCGAGCACGACGTCGGCGCCGAGCGCGCGCACCTCGTCCGGGTGGAGCGACTTGACCGTCCCCTTCGTCCCGACCGGCATGAAGGCGGGCGTGCGGATGTCGCCACGCGACGTTGCGAGGACGCCGGCCCGGGCGGCGCCGTCGGTCGCCTCGAGTCGGAAGGTCACAAGACCACCATCGCGTCGCCGAACGAGTAGAAGCGGTAACGCTCGGCGATCGCGGTCCGGTAGATCGCGAGCGTCTCCTCGATCCCGACGAATGCCATCACCAAGGCGAGGAGGGTCGACTGCGGGAGGTGGAAGTTCGTCAGGAGCGCGTCGACCCGCTCGAACGCGAAGCCGGGGGTGATGAACAGCCTCGTCCGTCCCGCGAGCTCGTCCGTCCGCGCGACCGTCTCTAGGACCCTCACGGTGGTCGTCCCCACCGCGAGCACGCTCCGCGCCTCCGCGATTCGACCCCATTCCGCCTCTCTGACCGAGTACCGCTCGCCGCGCAGCTCGTGATCCTCGACCACGGCCTCGGTGAGCGGCCGGAACGTGTCCAGGCCGACGTGCAACGTCACGCGGGCGGGGTCGAGAAGCTCGACGAGCCGCGGCGTGAAGTGGAGACCGGCGGTCGGGGCGGCGGCCGAGCCCGTCACCTCCCCGTACACGGTCTGGTATCGCTCCGCGACGGCGAGGGGCTCGTGGATGTACGGCGGAAGCGGCGCCTCACCCGCAGGCTCGCCGTCGAGGTCGACCAGCCAGCGTCCGTCACCCAGCGGCTCGACGAGCCGTACCGGCCCGAGCACCTCGCCTGTCCGAAGCCGGCGGGACGGTCGCGCGAGCGCCTCCCACTGCCCGATCTCCCAGGCTTTCGACCAGAAGCACCTCGACCGCCGCGCCCGTGGCTCTGCGCAGGTGCAGTCGCGCGGGCACCACGCGCGTGTCGTTCACCACGAGAAGCCGGTCGTCGACGAGATCGGGCAGGTCCGAGAACGTCGTGTGTTCGACCGCTCCCGACTTGCGCCGGTAGACGAGCAGCCGCGACGAGTCGCGTGGCTCGACCGGACGCTGCGCGACGAGCTCGGGCGGGAGGTCGTAGTCGAGCTCAGAGGTCTCCATCCGGCGCGGAGAGTAGCCTCGCCCGCGATGGACACTCTGGCGCTGGAACGTGCGAAGCAGCGGATCGCGGATGCGGCGGCCGGTCGTCCCGCTCCAGGCGCGGTCGAGGCCGCGCTCGAGCGCTCGCGCGACCAGATCGAGGCGCTCGCCGCAACCGCGGCGGAACTCGAAGCGTCGATCCCCGCACACGTCGGCGTTGCCGTGCGGGACGGACTACGCACCGAGGTCCTCCCCGTGGCACGCCACATCGCCGAGATTCGCGGTCTGCTGAATCAGGCGATCCGCCGCCTCGAGCGGCTCGAAGGCGACCTCCTCGCGGAACGTCATGCGCGCGTCGACGATCTCGCGCTCCTCGTCGACCTCGTGAGCTCGGGTTGGCACGGCGTCGATGCGAGGCTCGCGCGCCTCGAGGGCGCCGGCGCTGTCGACGTGCGCGAGGACGTGCCGGTCGAAGAGCGCGACCACGTCGAGTTGTCCGAGCGCGAACTCGAGCACGCCGCCGCGGCGTAGACGCCTACAACGCGGGAGTCACGGGAAGGACGAGCCGGAATCGGCTCCCCGTGCCGCTCTTCGACTCCAGCTCGATCGCACCCCCGAGCGCGACGGCCAACTCGCGCGCGATCGGCAGCCCCAGGCCGGTGCCGTTCACGTCGTCCGAGACGAACGCCTCGAAGATCCGCGCTCGCTGCGCAGGCGGAACACCGGGCCCTGTGTCCAGGACGTCGACTGCGACCCCTCCGTTCGACGCGGCCAGCTGGAGCTCGATCCGTCCGCCATTCGGCGTCCAGCGAAACGCGTTCGACAGGAGGTTCGTGATCACCTGAAGGACGCGGTCGCCGTCCGACACGATCACGGGCGCCGCACCTGCGCCCTCGAGGCGGTAGTCGATCTCCCGGCGCCGAGCCTCCTCCGTGAAGGCGCCGTACGCCTGGTCGAGGACGCGTTCGAGATCGACCTCCTCGCGCCGCACCGTGAACCGGTGGGCCTGCAGCTTCGCGAGATCGAGGACGTCGCCGACGAGGCGTTCGAGCCGGTCCGTCTCGGCCGCCACGATGTCGAGCGACGCGAGCACCTGCTCGGGCTCGGAAACGATCCCCTCGCGCAACGCCTCGACATGCCCACGAATCGCGGTCAGCGGCGTCCGCAGCTCGTGCGAAACGGACATGAGGAACGAGCGCTTGAGCTGCTCCGCCTCGGCGAGCTTCTTGACCATTCCGCGGAAACGCTGGCTGAGAAGCGCAATCTCGTCGCTCCCGCGCGCTTCCGGAATCTCGACGTCGTAGCGCCCCGCGGCCACGTCCACGGTCGCGCGCGTCAGCACACGGACCGGTTCGGTCAGTCGCCGCGAGAGCCACAGGAAGAGGACGCCGCCGAGCGCGATTCCGACTGCGAGTGCAAGGGCGAGCCGCCCGAACAGTGTCAGCCACTGCTCGCGCAGCTCGGCCTCGGGCTTCGCCACGATCAGCCATCCGAAAGGCTCCGTTCCGCGCACGAGCTGGACCGGCTGGGCGGCGGCGATCAGGCGTCGCGACTCACCCGGAGGCGTGAAGGTCACGATCACCTGCCGGTCCCGGTCGAGCGAGGCTCCGCCGAGTGCACTGCGCGGCAGCCGCGTGAGACCGAAGCGCTGGCCCGGGAAGAGCGACGCCCCGATGTAGTAGAGCTCGTCCCCCGTGGCGAGCTCGAGTTTCTTCGCCGCGAACTCGGGCGCCTTCACGCCTTCGTCGGACGAGCGCAGCGCTGACTCGGCGTAGAGCGAGGCAAGGCCGGTGGCCTCGCGTCGCAGCTCCTCCACCGACTGCTTGCGCGTGACGTCCTGGAACAACCGGACGGCGAGTGCGATCGACGCGAGCCCGAAGACGAGCACGACCGCGAGGAACAGCGCCGTCAAACGGAACCGGAGCGTCCCGAGCATGTGCCTCAGGGTAACCCGCTAGATGGTCGCCGCCGTGCGATCGGACGCGACCTTGTAGCCGACGCCCCACACGGTGACGATCGGCGATGCATCGCCGAGCTTCCTGCGGATCTGCCGGACGTGCACGTCCACCGTGCGCGTATCGCCGGCGAACGTGTAGCCCCAGACGCGCTCGAGCAGCTGATCGCGCGTCAGCACGATCCCGCGGTGGTCCAGCAGCTCCCACAGCAGGTCGAACTCCTTCGGCGCAAGCCGGATCTCCTCGTCGACCACGTACACCTCTCGCTTTCCTGCGTTGATCGTCAGGTCGCCATGCCGGATCTCGTCCGACTCGCTCTTGCGGCGCTCAGGCGCGGCGCGCCGGAGAATGCTCTTCACGCGGGCCACGAGCTCACGCGGGTTGAAGGGCTTCGTCATGTAGTCGTCGGCGCCGACCTCGAGCCCGATGATCTTGTCGATGTCCTCGTCGCGCGCCGTGAGCATGAGGATCGGGATGTCCGACGTCTTGCGGATGCGGCGGCAGAGCTCGACGCCGTCGCCGTCGGGCAGGTTCAGGTCGAGAATGACGAGCGCCGGCGCGTCGCTTGCCAGCTGGATCAGAGCCGCCTGAGCCGTCGCGGCCGTCTTCACGCCGTAGCCCGCGTTGCGCAGGTATGCCGCGACGAAGGAGGCGATCGAGGTCTCGTCCTCGACGACCAGGATCGTCGTCGGAGTGGTCACGCCGCACTCCTCGGGGTCGGAGTCTCCGGGGGCGGCTCGAGCGCGAAGCGCTCCGGCTCGGTTGGCAGCGGCGTACAGCTCACGGGCTCAACGCTGCAATCGAGGCCAGGCGTGCTCGAGTACACACCGACGTCGTCGCCGGTGAAACGCGGATCGCCGTCGAGCATGACGACGCCGCGACCGACCGCCGAGAGCGTGATACCGGACCCGCGGGCGACCATCCGGTACCCGCCGCCGAGCATCCGGAACCGCAGGCCCTGGCCGCGGTAGACGACCGTCCTCGGCCCGAGCCGCTCCTGCGTGAGCTTCCTGCCGACGACGAGTGCCGTGTAGCGGTCGTTCGGGGTCTGGTCGGTCACGCGCAGCGTGCCGGTCCCGAGCTTCCCGAGCGCGGAGCCGCGGAAGTCGATCATGACGACACCTCTACCGCGATCGACGGACAGCGTTCCGGCCGTCGGCTCCCCCGCCCAAGCGCCGCCACCCGCGACCGAAAGGGCGCAGAAGGCGCAGAGGAGGACGACGAGCTTCCGCATGGCTCCGCCCTAGTATCGGCGAGCGGCGTGTGACCTCGATGAGTTGGCTGTAAGAAGAGTGTTAGCGAGCCGCTGCGCTGAGCCGAGCCGTAGATTGCGTTTTCCATGCGAATCGCCCGCTACCTGCCGTGGACGCTCGTCGTCCCGGCGGTGGCGTTGATCGCACTGGGCGCGACTTGGGGGCGCAAACCCGGCGACATCGTGCTCGCCCTGGTTGCGGTGCTTCTCGCCGGCGCCGTCCTCGCATCCGTCCACCACGCCGAAGTCGTGGCCCACCGAGTCGGCGAACCGCTCGGATCGCTCGTCCTCGCCGTGTCGGTGACCGTCATCGAGGTCGGACTGATCGTCGCGCTCATGGCGTCGGGAGACGCCGAGACCGACACACTCGCACGGGACACCGTTTTCGCGGCGGCGATGATCACGTGCAACGGCGTCGTCGGGCTCTGCCTCGTCGTCGCGACACTCCGTCGACGCATCGCGACCTTCAACGCCGAGGGAACGGCCACCGCATTCGCGACCGTGCTCACGCTCGCAACGCTGTGCCTCGTCCTTCCGACGTTCACGACGAGCACGCCGGGGCCGACGTTCTCGCCCACGCAGCTCGCGTTTGCCGGCGCGGCGTCGGTGACGACTTACGCACTGTTCGTCTTCGTGCAGAACGTGCGCCACCGCGACTTCTTCGCCCCGCCGGATCTCGCACCCGGAGCCGAGCACGTCCATATGGACGCTCCGTCCGATCGAACGGCGGTGCTCAGCCTCGCGGCGCTCGTGCTCTCGCTCGTCGCCGTCATCGGGCTTGCGAAGGTCGAGTCGCCGGCGATCCAGGATGCAGTCGACGCCGTCGGAGCGCCGCAATCCGCCGTTGGCGTCTCGATCGCGCTCCTCGTGCTCCTTCCGGAGACGCTCGCGGCCTACCGCAACGCGCGACGTGACCGTCTGCAGACGAGCTTCAACCTCGCTTACGGTTCCGCCGTCGCGAGCATCGGGCTCACGATCCCCGCGGTTGCGCTGGCCTCGATCTGGCTCGACGGCTCGCTCGTGCTCGGACTGAACTCCACGCAGATCACGCTGCTCGTCCTCACGGCCGGAGTCGGAGCGCTCACGATCCTCCCCGGACGGGCGACTCTCCAGGAAGGAGGTCTGCACCTCGTGATTTTCGGGGCGTTCCTGCTGCTCGCAGTGAACCCGTGAACCGCGTGCTGGGTCAGTCGTAGCTGTAGAAGCCGCGACCCGACTTCCGGCCGAGCAGACCGGCGTTCTTCATCGCGACGATACGCGCCGGCGGAGCCATTCGTGGCTCACGGAGCTTCTCGTACAGCGCTTCGGACGCGTGCACGTGCACGTCGACGCCGACGAGATCGACGAGCGTGCACGGCCCCATCGGCCAGCCCGCGCCGTCTGTCATGGCGGTGTCGAGATCCTCGGGCGACACGCGCGCTTCGTCGAGTACGCGCAAGCAGTCGTTCAGCAAGGGGATGAGCACGCGGTTGACGACAAACCCGGGAGTGTCGTGGCAACGGATCGGGCGCTTACCGAGCTTCTCGCCGACCGCGAATGCCGCGTCGACGGCGCCGTCGGACGAGAGCTCCGCTCGAACGATCTCCACGAGCGGCATCAGCGGAGCCGGGTTGAAGAAGTGCATCCCCACGACGCGTTCTGGCGTCGTCGTCGCCGCCGCGATCTCCGTGACGGAGAGCGCCGACGTGTTCGTCGCGAGGATCGTGTCGGGGCGAACGACTCGCTCGAGCTCGGCGAAGAGCTCGAGCTTCGGGCCGAGGTCCTCGACGATCGCCTCGACGATCAGATCGCAGTCGGCGAAGTCCGCGAGATCCGTCGTCAGCGTGAGCGACGCGAGCGCCGACTCCCGCACCTCCGCGGTCATCTGCTCCTTGTCGACCTTGCGCTGGAGGAAGTGCGCGATCCGGTCACGCGCTGTCGCGCCGAGCTCGTCCGTGACCTCGCGGCCGACGGTCTCATACCCGGCTTCGACGGCGAGCTGAGCGATTCCGGCACCCATCGCGCCGAGGCCGACGACGCCGACGCGCCTGATCCCCGGAACCGCCATGACGGGCGATCCTAGCGGCGCCCGTTCACGCCCGAACCGGGACGCGTCTCAGCCGTTGAAGTTGCGGCGCCGAGCGACGTCGTCGATGCGCGAATCCGCACCGTAGGCATACACGGCCAGTGCCACGAACGCGAGAACCGGAATGACGATGAGTGCGAACATAACCGCATGGTGCCCGAGCGCTTCCATCAGCACCAGTCGGGGATCCCGGTTGGTCGATCAGGAGAGCTGATCGACAGGGAAGACGTCAGAGGCGCTCGAGAAGCCCCGCGATCGCCTGGCCCTGACCGATGCACATGGTGGCGACTCCGTACCGCGCTTTCCGCCGCTCGAGCTCGTTCAGCAACGTGGCGGTGATTCGCGCCCCGGTCGCGCCGAGCGGGTGCCCGAGCGAGATCCCGCCGCCGTTCGGGTTCACGTCCCCCGCCTCCCACCGCTCGTGGAGCCCCGTGTCGGCAAGGAACTGGAGCACGACGGAGGCAAACGCCTCGTTGACCTCGATCACGGAGATGTCGTCCCAGGTGAGGCCGGCCTTGTCGAGCGCACGCGTACACGCTTCGGGGTTGCCGTGCAGCATGCGGTACGGATCGACGCCCGAGAGCCCGAACGACACGAACCGCGCGCGGGGCTCGAAGCCGTGGCGGGCGACCGCAGCGTCGCTTGCGACCAGCATCGCGGCGGAGCCGTCCACGATCGAGCTCGAGTTCCCGGCGGTTACGACGCCATCTGCCTTGAACGCCGGCTGCAGCGACGCGAGCTTCTCGAGCGACGTGTCGCGCCTCGGCGTCTCGTCGACGGCGAACAGCACGACTGCTCCGCCCGCACCGACTTCGACCGGGACGATCTCCTTCTCGAACTTGCCCTCGTCGATGGCTGCGACCGCGCGTCGGTGTGACTCGAGCGAGTATTCGTCGAGCGCCTCGCGAGCGAGCCCCCACTCCTCGGCGATCACCTCGGCCGAGATCCCCTGCGGGACGATCGGCCAGCGCTCGCCGATCTTCTCGTTCACGGCTCCCCAGCCCGCGTCGCCGAGGTTCGAGCCCATCGGAACGCGCGTCATGTGCTCAACGCCGGCAGCGACGACGAGCTCGAGATGGCCCGCCTGCACCGCCGAAGCACCGTTGAAGGCCGCCTGCAGCGACGAACCGCATTGCCTGTCGACGGTGGTCGCGCACACTGTCTCGGGCCAGCCGGCGACGAGAACCGCCCCACGCCCGACGTTGAGCGCCTGCTCCCCGACCTGCGTCACGCATCCCATCTGCACGTCCTCGATCCCCCCGGGCTCGAGGTCGACGCGGCCGACGAGGCCGTTCAGTACCTGCGCGGCGAGCTCGTCGGCGCGAATCTCGGAGAGCGAGCCGTTCCGCCGCCCGATCGGCGAGCGGACGGCGTCGACGACGTACGCGGTTCCGGCCATCACCTAGAGCATAGAGAGGCGGCCTGGGGCTCGATTGCCCGCAACTACACTCCAGGCGTGGCGACGACGGCGATCGAGCGCAAGCTCCTCATCGACGGCGACTGGGTCGAGACCGGCGACTGGCTCGAGGTGCGCTCGCCGTTCGACGGCTCCGTCGTGGCTCGAGTCGCCAAGGGTGGCTCGGCAGAGGCGCGCGCTGCGGTCGACGCGGCCGAACGTGCCATGGCGAGCCCGCTGCCCGCGCACGAGCGAGCGGCCATCCTCGATCGCACGGCACGCCTCGTCGAGGAGCGTTCGGACGAGATCGCCCGGACGATCTCGTCCGAGGCGGGCAAGCCGATGAAGGCGGCGCGTGTCGAGGTCGCACGCGCGACGTCGACGTTCACGATGGCCGCCGTCGAGGCGCGGAAAATGGCCGGTGACGTCGTCCCGATGGACGCCTCCCAGGCCGGAACTGGGAAACTGGCCATGACGCTCCGCGTGCCGATCGGCGTCGTCGGAGCGATCTCACCGTTCAACTTTCCGTTCAACCTCGTCGCGCACAAGGTCGCACCCGCACTCGCGGCCGGCTGTGCGGTGGTTCTCAAGCCTGCGTCGCAGACACCGCTCTCGGCGCTCCTGCTCGCCGAGCTCGAGACCGAGGCCGGCCTGCCCGTGGGCTGGCTCAACGTCGTCTGCGGGTCAGCGGCCGAGATCGGCGACGTCCTCGTCGAGGATGAGCGTGTCACGCTCATCACGTTCACCGGCTCGGCCGGAGTCGGCTGGAAGCTCCGCGAGCGCGCCCCGCGCAAGCGCGTGAACCTCGAACTCGGAAACGCGACACCGGTGATCGTCGCCGCCGACGCCGACCTCGACGACGCGGCGACCCGCCTCGCGACCAACGCGTTCTCCTTCGCCGGTCAGAGCTGCATCTCGGTGCAGCGGATCTACGTGCAGCGCTCGGTACACGACGCGTTTCTCGAGCGCTTCCTCCCACGCGTCGACGCGCTGGTCGTCGGCGATCCGGCCGACGAGGAGACCGACGTCGGCCCGCTCATCGCGGCGAGCGAGCGCGACCGTGTCCTCGAGTGGATCGACGAGGCGACATCGCGAGGCGCTCGCGTCCTCGCTGGCGGGACCCTCGAAGGGGAGCTCCTACGACCGACGGTGATCGCGGACGCGCCCGCCGACGTCAAGGTCTCGTGCGATGAGGTCTTCGGCCCGCTGTGCACGGTGACCGCTTTCGACACGCTGGACGAGGCGGTCGCGCTCGCGAACGGCACGCGCTTCGGTCTCCAGGCGGGGATCTTCACGAGCGACGTGAAGGCAGCGCTCGGCGCCGCCGCCGGACTCGAGTTCGGCGGCGTCACGGTCAACGAGGCACCGACCTTCCGTGCCGACCAGATGCCGTACGGCGGCGTCAAGGACTCGGGTAACACCCGGGAAGGACCGGCCTACGCGGTTCGCGAGATGACCGAAGAGCGTCTCGTCGTCCTCCAGCTCTAACGTGGCGGCGATGGCGGAGCCCCCCACGACGTCGACGGCACCGGGCGGCTACGCCGTGCCGCCGGCGCGAGAGCTCAAGCGCGAACGCAAGGCGCTCCTCGAGGTGCGAGAAGAGCGGCTGCGCGATCTCGGAGGACTGGCCCTCGAGATGTACAAGCGCGATCGCTTCAACGCCGGCCTCGTCGTGGAGCGCTGCGCGGAGCTCGTCGCCATCGAGGTACGTGTCCAGGAGATCGACTCGCTGCTCGACGGAACCGCGCGCATCCGCCGGGGCGGCGGCGGGGCCGTTTGCATCTGCGGCGCCCCGATCCTGCTCGGCGCGCGCTTCTGCGCGAGCTGCGGCCGGACGCTCGGCGGCGGAGCCTCCGACGCACGGCCACTCGGGTCGGACGCCGTCGGATGACCACCTGCCCTCGGTGCCGCGAGCCGTTGGCGGCCCGGCAGGAGTACTGCCTCGAGTGCGGCCTGCGAGTGGTGGGCGTCGGCGGCGCTCGAGGCTGGGGATCCAGCTGGACCCGGCGGTCGGCGGTCGCGGGCGCGGCTGCGCTCTTGGCTGGGGTCGGCGCGATCGCGGCGACCGGCAGCGACAGCGGGGGCGCGACGGTCGAGACGGCGATCGGCGGCTTCGCCGAGACACCGAAGCCGGCGAGCGGCGAGGCACCCGAGAGTCCGTCGGGCGTCGCCGAGTGGCCGGTCGGCCAGGACGGGTGGACGATCGCGCTCGCGTCCCTCCCGCAGACGAGCGGCCGCGCGCCGGCGCTCGCGCGGGCGCGGTCTGCTCGGGCGAAGAGACTGACCTCGGTGGGAGTGCTCGACTCGTCCCGCTACGCGAGCCTGCACCCCGGATACTGGATCGTCTTCTCGGGCGTCTACGCGAGCGAGGCCGAGGCGACGAGCGCGCTGGAGGACGCACGCCGCTTCGCGCGCGCTGCGAGCGTGAGGCACGTCGTTCCATAGCGCTCCGTTGCCATCAGGGACGACTCGAGCCCTCGACTTTGTAACACGGCCGAAAAGACGCTACACTGCCCGTGCGACGTTCGGCGTCGCGCGTTTTTTCGCCCAGTACTTAGGAATTCGGGGAGATGCAGTAGGTCCCGTGGACGATCACGCAGCTCAACTTCGCTCCTGTATGTATCAATACTCGCGAGCGATCTATCGCTCCATCAAGGACCTCATCGACCCCTATGCGACGCGCGACGAGCAGGCCGGCTACCGCCGCGAGGTGCTCGTCGAGTGCGAGCGCACGATGACGCGGTTGGCCGACGACCCACACTACTTCGCGCGGCCCGACCGGGCGCTCTTCGCCGACATCCGGCGCTACTTCCCGATCACGGCGCAGGCGCAGGTCGCCTGGGCGGTGCGCGAGGGCGTCGGCGCCGCGACGTCGTTCATCGAGCAGCAGGTCGAGGCTGGACTCCTCGACGGCGGCGTCGCCCGCTGTCACGCGACGACGCGGAAGGGCAAGGCGTGCCAGCGGACGCCGCTCCCCGGCCGCGACTACTGCCCGTCGCACCAGCATCTCGAGCACGCGACGACCGTCGCCGCGTAGTCCGTCGTCGGGCCACCGACTCGAGCTGTCCGGTACGTCTGTCGACGCGAGCGTCTTTGACTCTCGCGCATTCAGGATCCCCGCTCGGGGATCCTGAACCTGCGCAGAATGTAGGCTCGTACCTCGATGTCGCATGATGCGGACAAGCTGATCCGCCAGCTGTCGCTGGTCGCGTTCCTCATGGCGGAACGGCGGCTCCTCACCGCTCGGGACGTCAAGTCGAACGTCGAGGGATACAGCGAGATGTCCGACGAGGCGTTCGCACGCCGCTTCTACTCGGACCGCGCGGAGCTCACCGCGCTCGGCGTGCCCCTCCAGTCGCAGCGCGACGAGTTCACCGGCGAGGAGCTGTACACGCTTCGCTCGGAGAACTACTTCCTCGACAGGCTCGACCTCGACGACGACGAGCTCGCAGCGCTCCAGACAGCCCTCTACTACCTCGAGGGGAAGTTCGCGTACGCGGAGCCGTTCCGACTCGCCCTGCAGAATCTCGCGCTCGGGCGTGCCGGCTTCCAGGGGCCTCCGACCGAGACGGCCGAGCGTGTCCGGGTCAGCGCACCGGACTACTCACCCGAGCTCGCGGGCCGGCTCAACAAGCTCGAGTCCGCGATCTCGAAACAGCGCACCGTGCGCTTCGGGTACTGGAGCCCTCGCCGGACCAGGCCGGGCGAGCGGACGGTAAATCCGTACGCGCTTCGGCTCGACGACGGCAACTGGTACGTGATCGGCCACGATCTCGACCGCGATACGTCGCGCACCTTCAAGGTGTCGCGCATCCGCGGCGACATTCGGTTCGCAACGCGTCGGGAGCGCGACTTCAGGATCCCGGCCGACTTCGACGTCGAGCAGCACCGCATCCCGCGGCCCTGGCAGATCGGTGAGCCGGTCGGTCGGGCTCGTATCGCAGTCTCCGACGACACGGCGTGGTGGGTAGAGCGCACGCTCCCGGATGCCGGCACCGTCGAGGACGGCGTGTTCGAGACGGAGTTCGCGAACGTCGACCTTCTCGCGGGGTGGGTCCTCCGCCAAAACGGGCGCGCGGTCCCGCTCGAGCCCGACGAGCTCATGGAGTCGGTGAGCGAGGCGCTCGCTGCGCTCGAGGCGAGCCACGACGGAGACGCCCCGGCCGTCGCCGGGCCGAAGCGGTCCGATCCGCGCCAGCCGTTGCCCGAGCGTCCCGTCGGCCCGGTCGCGCCCGAGCGATTCGGCGTCCTGCAGGCACTTCTCGCGCACCTCCTTGCTGCGTGCGGCGAGGAGCGTTCGACGACGCTCTCAGCCGACGAGGTGGCGGGCCGCTTCTCGATCCCGATCGAGGAGCTGCAGGACCACCTCTCGCTCCTGAACCTCGTGAACTTCGGCGGCGGCTGCTACGCCGTCTACGCCGAGCACGACGGCGACGTCGTCCGCGTCGAGAAGGAGCTGTACGGCGACGTATTCCGGCGCCCGCCGAAGCTCACGCCGCTCGAGGCACGCGCAATTCGCCTCGCGATCGAGTACGTCGGTCCTACGATCGCCGCCGACGCCCACACGCCGCTCAAGCGCGTGCGAAAGAAGCTCGAGGAGACCTTCGGCCGCTTCGATCTCGCGGGTACACCCCAGCCGAGCGACGCCTCCGCGGAGGAGTCGCTCGTCAAGGTACTGAGCGAGGGAGCGGAGAAGCGGCGCGTCGTCGAGATCGAGTATCTGAAGGAAGGCGGCGACTCCCCGAGCTCTCGCCAGGTCGAGCCGTACACCATCGAACGCGAGCTGCCGGTGTGGCGCGTCCATACGTGGGACTTGAGCGTGGACGCGGCCCGAACGTTCCGTCTCGACCGGATGCGCTCCGCAAGGCTCACCGATACGCGGTTCGAGGCACGCGACGGTTTCGATCCGTCGTACCTCCACAACCCGCGCGTGGCCCGGCTCCTCCACTCACCGACCATCGCGCGCTGGAAGCTCGAGCGTGGCGCACGCGCACTGACCGACGGATCGGCTATCGCGGAAGTGCCCTTCAAGACGGAGGAGTGGCTCCTCTCCGAGGTGCTCGCCGATCGCGGCGAGACGACCGTCCTCGAGCCGCAGCGCCTCCGCGACGTGGTCGCAAAGCGGGCTCGCCGCCTGCAGCGCGAGCTCGGCCCGATTCCCAGCAGACGCTGATCGTCACGTAGGCGTCACAACATCGCAGCGAGTTCGCGACTGCGTGCTTGAGTGGCGCGTGCGCCGCTACCGTTGTCTCATCGGCCAACGAAGGAGCTCGATGCGCACACCGTCACTCGACCGTCGACACGCTGCACCCCTCATGGGCGTCGTGGCGGGCTGTGCCGTAGCATCGTTCCTCGTCGCCGCCGTCGGCGGGGCCGCCGTCGCACAGCGCCCGGACGAGACTGCTCGAGCCGTCTTCGAAGCGACACATCTACCCCCGCTTCTGACGCTTCCGGGGGAGCGCGTGTATCTCTCGTACGACGTTCACTGCGCCCCCGAAGGCGTGGCTGATCCAGAGTCGGGGTGTGACGTGACCGGCACCGCGTACGTCAGAAACGGGCCGCAGGGCGCGTTTCGGCCGCTCCGGCTCGAGCCGACGTCGGTCGACGGGCTTCGCCGGCTCACGGTGGCCGTCCCGGCGGATGTCACCGGATCTCGCGGGTTCGAGTACTACGCCGAGCTCGAAGCAGCGGGCGACGCGGACCGCGTCCTCGTCCCCGCAGGCGGAGCCGATGCGCCGCACCGATCGCTCCTCCTCGCGAACCCGACCGCGGTGAACCTCGGTGTCCATGCATTCGGATTCGTCTCTCCCGGCCCTCGGATCGTGTCCGCGCGGTGGGGGGACGGGCCGGAGAGCGTCGGTCTGGAGTCCGGGCGCAACGTCCCCCCGACCGGGGCCTCGACATTCGACGTCGACGAGGACGGGACGGTCTCACTACTCGACGAGGCGCATCGCCGCGTGTTGCGCTGGCAGTCGAGCGGCGCGCGACCGACGCTAGTGCCCGTTTCCATCGACGGTGGCATGGCCGACATGTCGCTGGACATCGACGGCTCGTTCTACGTTCTCGAGTTCGTGGCCCCTCCGGGGCAGACACCCCTCGTCCGCCACTTCGACTCGACGGGGCGTGAGCTCGATGCCGTGGAGACAGCCGAGGGCGGGGCGTCGCAAGTGCGAATCGGCCCGGACGGACCGGTCGTCCTCCAGCACCCGTCGCATCAGTGGATGCCCGTCTCCGACCGAAGCGCGCCGGTCCCGCCGAGCGATCAGCGCCGGAATGGGAGGATCGGACGCCCGCTCCGCTCGGGTGCCGAGGTGGTCGTACTCCGGCGCCAGCACGACGTCCTTGCCGCTCTGGTCACGAGCCGCGGCGTGGAGCGCTCGTGGCGCGTCACGAGCGAAACACCGCTCGCGGAGGTCCAGCTGGCCGAGCCGATCGGTCGACGCTTCGTCCTCGTCGTTCGGGTGTACTCGGACTCGGCTAGCGAGTTCGTCGTCCTCGTGCTCGATCGGCACGGCTCCATGAGGACGTTCTCGACACCGACGGACGAGTGGGCAGAGGCGACGCCGCTCGGTCGATTCCGGATCGCCGGCAACCGCCTGTACAGGCTCGGGTCGGACGCGACAGGCGCATTCGTCACCGCGTACGACCTGGAGGGATCGTGATCCCGGCTCGATCGTTCGTCATCGGCCTCGTCGTCGGAATCTCTCTCGTGATCGCGAGCACTGCTGCGGCGTACCACACGCGGTTCGTTGCCGACAATTGCAACTACGCCGCGCCGACGCCGACGTCGTACATCACGCGCGAAGGGTCGGCGACCGTTGCGCTGCGAGCTCGCTACGAGGGCTATCAATGGGCGGGTGGATAGTATTCTTGATTCCATACTGACGACGAAGGGAAGCCCACCATGGTGCTCATCCCGTACATCCGCCAGAGCCGACCAGGAGAGCGCGACGTCTCTTTCGAGCAACAGTGGGACGCAGTCGAGGCCTGGGCGCGATCCAACGGCGCGAAGATGACCGTCTCCAGCCTCGATGCCGCCGAAACCGATGGACTCGTCGAGCGCAAGACGTCGGGAGCGAAGAGCTGGCGGGAGCGCGAGCTCGGGCGCATCCTCGAGGCGTGCCGGCGTAAACAAGCGTCGGGAGTCATCGTGTTCGATCAGTCCCGCCTGACCCGTGAGGATCTGCTCGGGACGGCGGAAGTGTGGGACGCGCTCGAGAAGGCGAAAGCTGATCTTGTAGATGCGACCGGGGGCGGCAAAGTCAACCGGATGCAGTACGTCTTGAAGGCTGAGATGAATCGGCAGCAGTGGGAGCAGGCGCGTGATCGCGGAAACGACACCCGCCGCCGTCATGTCGACGCTGGTATCCATGGCGGGGCCAAGGTGCCATTCGGTTACCGGAGAGGTGACGACCGCGTCTTCGTCATCGACGAGCGACAAGGCCGAGGGGGTGCGCTTCTGCTTCCGCTCCCGCGCCTGGGCACATGTCCTGGCACACACTCGCCGCCGAGATGGACGCACGTTGGCCCGCTCGACTCGGCATGGACGCCACAGCGCCTGCGACCACATGATCCGCAGCGGACGTTTACCTCGGGGTCGCGACGTTCGGGTGAGTACGTCAACCGCGAGGCCCACGAGCCATCGTCTCGCGCGTCGAGTGGGAGGCCGCTCAGGGGAACGGGAAGCGTCGAGAGTGGCAGCGGTGCCCCGCGCCTGCTCTCGGGGATCGCTAGGTGCGCGACGTGCGGCTACGCGCTGAGGAAGGACTACACCCGCCCCGACTTCGCTCGTTATGCCTGTGGCGGGCGGAAGGCCAAGGCCGTCTGCTCGTCGCCGGTCACGATCGGAGCCGAGCGCCTGGACAACTACGTCACCGATCTGTTCCTCGAGCGCCTGCGCTCGGAGCCCGTCTGCCATCGGTGCCATCCCTGCGGCCGAGGAGCTCGTCGAGGCCGTGCAGGCGAGCTCGAGGAGGCCGAGGCCGAACTCGCGGCGTACATGTCCACGAACCTCGTTTCCATCATCGGGCCTGAGGCGTTCGAGGCGGGTGCTCGTCAGCGTGCTGACGCCGTGATGGCCCGCGTGAGAGCTCGCCGAGCTCCAGCGCCAGCGACCCGCCACCCCGCTCACGATGGCTGTGCGTAGACGAGTGGCCGAGCCTCACGATCGAGGAGCGGCATTCCCTCTTGTCGGCGGCGATCCAAGCTGTTCTCGTCTCCCGGGCCTCAGGCCGTGGCTCTCATCAGCTTGTCGGTGACCGCGTCTCGCGTCGTCTGGGTCGGTGACGACCTTCCCGATCTCCCCGGGCTTCGCTGACCAGAGCAGGTCCGGACGCTTCGTGCGCATGACTCGGAGGAATGCCTCCGTCACAGCGCTTTGGAAGTCGGACTCGCGGCTCACCGCACCCGCCGCTCGCGAATGTCCCGATGCTTCGCCCAGAGCCGCCACACCTCGGCCATCTCGATACGTGTGAGACGTCGCATGCGCCGGCCAGACATGTCCTTCCAGAAGCCATCGAAGAGGCTGGCCCGCGTCACGCGGCCACCGGTCGTCCATGAGCTCGCACAGCGCTTGTCCGTATCTCCGCTCGCCGTCCTCAGTGCTAACGTCAAGCCGTTGAGATAGCTGGTCCTCGGGAGCGCCTTGCCGGGCGCTCCTGCTCGTTCTGATCACGGCTCGCTCGCCTCGCCGTGCACCGCCGCGATTGCCTCGCTCTCACGGTCGTTGATCCACTGCTCCAGGGCGCGAGCCGGAACTCGGTCACGCCCACGAAGGCGAAGAACGGGAACGGTTCGATCGTGGATCAGGTTGTGTGCGGTGCGACGGCTGACCCTGAGCCGAGCTGCGAGATCGGCTGCCGACAGAAATGCACGCTGTCTGGTTTCCATGCCCGAATCGTCCTTGACCTGCGCATCCCAGCGCAACTATCATCTGTTGCGTAGCGATGCATAAGGAGTGAGATACGTCAATCACCACAACGGCACCGAGCGCGAGAGTCAAGGTATCCGGGTCGTCGCGCCACCGACATGCGGATTGCGGTCACGATTGAGGAGCCGACCACCCCGTTCCCGATCACCATCTACTTCGTTACGTCATCGACACCGGACGTCGGATGCGTGGGCGGTGATCCCCGTGGGGGTCGAGCTCGGGCAGCGTTTCGATCGCAGGTCGACGACGACGGCGAGCCGCGGAAGGGACGCGACATCGATCGTCTCCCGCGGCCCTGGACCGTGAGGCCGTGCAGGACGTCACGGCACGCCTGGCCGAGTACATCGAGTTCGCACGCGGGTGCATAGCGGTCGGTCGCACTCCGAGCGCATTCAGCGAGACACCAGGATCTCGACCGCGACGTAGGCGACGCCGTGAACAGTCACCGGAATTCCTTCAAGGGATCGCCGAGCAGTACATGACGTGGAGCGACGGAGGGCGAGCCGTCACCGAGATCGCCGAAGCACACGGCGTCAATCGGTCAACGGCGAGCCGATGGGTGCAGGCCGCTCGCGATGGCGGCTACCTGCCGACAGCTTGAGACGGAGCATCTCGGGCACTCGGGACGAGGTCGGAAGTCCGCTAGGAACCGCGCCGCCGTCCAGCGAACCGCGCGACGCTGAATAGATCGGCGCTGGGCGCTGGTTGGGCCACGTCCGAAACGGCCCTCTAGGCACGAGTGCTCGGAGCGCGTCATCGTGTCCGCCGTGATCGTCTACGCCGTCGTCGACGACGCCCTCTCGCCCGACTTCCCGCTCGGCGTCGAGCTCGAGGTGTTCATCCGCCGCGAGGACGCCGAGCGGTTCATCGAGGAGGTGCGCGGCGACGATCCCGAGATCGCGGCGAAGCTGCGGATAGAGGAGCGCGAGCTCGAGGCGGGCGGGCTGAACTAGGGCACGCGATGATTTCCACAAATGACCGGGCCTGGCCCAGTCCTTCCCCGGGGAGGGGAAGAAGGACGCCAATCCGGCTGTCTGGAGCTTCTTTCGTCCGCGACTGAGTCCTTCGTTGAGGCAGAAGCGGTGTGGCGAGAGGCGGGAGTTGCTTGAGCTTCCCGCCTCTCGCCACAGCCGTTGCCTACAGGCGCACCATCAGGTCCGAACGACAGACCGTACCGCCGCTAGCGGTAGCGCCGCCGATGTTGAGCGTGATGTCCGAGTAACAGACGCCGACGAGGAAGAGCGCTGCCCGCCGGGACAGGAGAACCCCTGTGGACCGGTCGGATCGAGGGTGATGCTTCCTCGTGTACGCCCGTTAGGTACCGGGAACGTGTTTGAACCCGAGACGACACCCGTAGTCGTCCGCTTGTTCCCTGCCGCCGGGTTCTTGCCGCCGTTGTTGATGCACTGGTAGTCGGCAGCCGAGCTTGCCGTGCAGCTGCCGGTTGTCGTCTCGACGTTGCCAAGACCCGAGACATCGCCGCTACAGGTCAGCTGACCGGGATTGTTGATTACGAACGTGGGCGTTCCGTGGAACTGCGCAGCCGCAGTCGCAGTCGCTGCCGCAAACGCTAGAACGCCGCTCGCCAGTGCGAGCACGATCAAGACACGACGCACTTTCCCACCTCCTCGTGGGCCGTGTGGCCGCCACCAGAATCCGCGCGGACGCAAACCCCCCCGGGCCTCGTCTTGTGGTCCCCCTCGTCATGGACAACCGCAGATTCCATGTACGCACCACCTTTTTGATCGAAGCTCTTGAGCTGGAACCAAAAGGAGCTCTCGACGACCCGCGAATCCCTCAACTCTCTCCTGAATTGCCCTAGGGCATTCGTCGTTCAAGCCTCGGCACGTGCAACGCCGCCGGTCAGCCTTCGGTGAGCCTCGCTCGGCGGAGAGATGGACGAGCTGGAGTGCGGCGCCTTGTGCTGGCTCAAGATCAGCACGAACCGCCTCGAGCTTGCTTCTCGATCCGCAGCTTCGCACGCACGAGCCACCGACCCGGGCGGAGTGCAGCATGGGACGAGTACAAGGCTGTTCGCTTGGAAATGACCGATGAGGGGGGGCGTCCAGCCGCAGACAGGACGCCACGCCCCCCGTTTCCCCGAAAGCGGCCCGCCGGTGGTGAGGTACCTTGGCCGCTTCCGAGCTTGGCGCTAGACCGCCGCTGGAAGCATGTCCTCGGCTCTCAAGACCAGCATGGCGGGCAGTTCCTTGCAGAAGGCGTCCTCGGCGTGCCGGTCGATGAGCGAGCCTTCACGCATCGCGTTCTGCGGAGGCAAGCTGCCCCGGCCGATCAATCGCCAGGGCAGCCTCCGTTGAAACTGACGCTTAGCGGGTCGGCGTGTATGAGATCCACACCTCACCGTCGATGACAACCGACCCACCGTCATCTCTCTTCCGATGGAAGGTGCAGTGATCGAGCCGTACGTTTCGCGGTGCTGGATGTCCCACTCGTCGACGAACGTCTCCGGATCGCCGCCACCGGTCGGTGTGAACGTTCGCTCAATGTGCAGCTTGGACGGGATGCCCACCTGAGTGCTGTCTACGACCAGACCTGGTGAGCCGCGCCCGTTGCCGAAGACGACCACGTCGAGCGAGCCGAGCGTGTCGCACTCGATCGCAAGAAGCTCACCCTTCTGCGGATCGGCGCTTGCCGATCCAACCCGACGGCTGCGAGTGCAACCACCGATAGGAGCGCCGTCCATACGAGACGAACTCTCATAACTCAGCCCCCTCTGTTCATGCCGGCTTAGACCGGTCTCCCCATGATCGATGCAACAAAAAGAGAGAGGTCGCATACTTCAAGTGCCATGCGAACATACGTTCTTGACCGCCCAGCCTCATGCCCATGTCCGCTTCCGCCGAGCGATCGAGCGCCGAGCGTTGTGGCTGGCAGAGGACGCCGCCGCGAGCTCCCGAACCTGCCGCTCGAGGATGTGTTGCAGCTCGTCCATCTCTACGCCGAGCGCGGCTCTCCGAAGTACGAGAAGGCGGCGCTGCGCTGGCTCGAGCGCTACCTCCCGAGGGCTCACCGAGGCTGCGGCACTTCGCGGAGATCGCGGGCGATCTGGCGAGGCGAGAGACTTAGGACAGGCATTTCCGTTCGGTGAGGATCGAGGAGCGCAAGCTCGGGGCGGGCGGGCTGAACTGAGAACTCCGAAAAGGGGAGCGGACGTGGCTGCCTCCTGTTGACCCCCCAGAAAGACGAAGTTCTCCCCGTGTTCCCCGTCGTAGGCCAACTGCTCCAGCGCCACGCCCGCTACATCGCATCTAACGGCCACTCCGGCCAGGATTCAACGCGTCCGTGCGGATCGAGGAACTTGAGCTAGACGCGGGCCGGGGCTGAACTAGGAACGGGGGAACACGAGCCCCACCGCCGCCAAGCTGTGTGGGCTGCGTTCCCCCTACGTGTGAGGACGAAAGGGAGGTCAAGAACTTGCACCTCCAACGAGGGATTCGCAGCGTTCCAGCCTACGGAGGTGGTGTACCCGTCCGCATCGCGGGCAGGTCGTTTGGCCGCGGTCATCGCCGGTTCTTCTCGTCGGGCCCGGCGTTAGAGTCGTGGCGATGCTTGGCGGACACCACTAAGGACGGAGGGACAATGGACTTCATCGCCGAGTACGGCTTCGACGTGAAGAAGGGACAGGCCCAGGACTTTCAGCGCTGGCTGTCCGAAAACGAGAGCAAACTCGCAGCCGCTTATCCCAAGGGGATCGAGTACATCGGGACATACGCCGTAGTCCAAACCTCGGAGAAGCACGCCGGGGGATTCCGATCGCTCCTCCGGATGGAGAGCTACGGCTCGCAGGACACTTTGGCCGCCGCGATGAAGGAAGGCGGAGCCTACGCGGACATATTCATGGAGATGACGAAGTTCATCGACCAAGACAGGGACGCGCATTGGAGCAGCAACCTCTATAAGGCGGTGACGGACGCGAGCATTTGGGGCGATGAAGAGTAGAGCCGAGGTCTACTGGCGCCTAGATGCGCCTGTGGGCAGGTACGACCGCGCCGCAGCACGGTGACCTCTCACAATCGAAGTCACCACATGCGTGAGGTCGTCACCCGATTCGGCGCAGCGCGATTGCAGCTGCGATGCGACGGGAACGATTGCGAGGGATCCCAGTCGTCGTGATCGAGCTCCCAGTCCGAGTCGGAATCGATCTCGCCACCACATCGGAAGCAGGTGAGGATCTCACCACGCGCCAGGCGCTGCTCGTAGTGGTGCCGCCGACGACGATGGGCGGGGCCGTAGCGTTCACGGGCCTTCCGGTTGCGAACCAGCCTCAGCCAGTGCTGGCGATCGCCCACGACTTCGGGAGGATCGGCTAGGTCACCTTGATCCGCAGGCATCGCGATCCATCAGCATCAAATCGGGGGGATACGGCAAAACGAGCGGGTGGGTAAACCTCGGCGCATCTAAAAAACGCCGCACCCTTGGGTAGGGTGAACCAGGCTCCGGTCGAGTCATTAGAGGGAGTGCCCCTACGGCTCGTTCCTCTTTTCCCAGGTCTGGGCCGGGGCCGAGGAACCAAAGAACCGCATACCTAAGCCGTTTCCACCGACGTTTCCACATTGTGGATTTGCGGCACACTGTGGACGTGACGAAGTTGAGCGACAGGATCACGGCCAAGCACCACGTGACGGTCACGTTCTCTCCGAACGACGACGGATGGGTCTTCGCGCACTGTTCGTCGTGCGGACGACTGGAAAAGTCGTGAAGGGGTCTTGGAGCAGGGCCTCAGCCAGCGCCGAGCCGCGCATATCGAGCACCTGAATCAGGACAGTAAGTCGGCGTAGGCAGACGGGGAGTGACGTGTCGCTCACGGTCTAAGAAAACCGCAGACCTAAGCCGTTTGCGAGGCACGGAGTGACGGAGGCTCTCGCCATGAAGCACCCGCGTCACCCCGGCCTGCACCGGGTGCGTCCGGAAGCGGCGCACCAGTTCAGCACCACGGCCAGCGGCCGAAGGCCAGCATCCTGAAGCACCGGTCGGCCGCACGTCGACGACGCTCCGCGGACTTGTCGGGGCCGTACAGGCCACCTGGGAGACCAGTGATCGGCTCCGTCGGAACGATGGGCCCCGAGGAGTGCAGTCGCTCTGACTGAGCTTTGAGCGCATCGTCGAGTGCGCGATCACGAGTGCCCCAGTACTTCTTCGGCCACTCCTTGTAGTCCTCACCAAGGCTGTAGATCTTGTCGTTCATTTATCGGTCCAGACGATTCGACCGTCGACAACCTCGCCGCCACGAACAGGGCCGTGAACGACCGTCCGAGTCCGCTCGGCCTCACGGCTTTCGCGAATGAGGAAGACGATCTTCCCGCCTTCGACAAACCAGCAGTCGATTGCCTCAGCGCTTCGGTCGCCGAGCGTGGGTGCACCGACTGACCTGCATGTACGTGGTGCCTGTCGCCCGGTCGCGGAACCGACGTCGCCGGTCGACGCGTTCGAAGTCTTCAGGCCGGGCTTCGGGCCAACCGATGCGGCGGACTTCCGCGAGTCGTTCTGGGAACGCGAGGGTGCCATCGTCGATATAGCCCGTCCCTTGCTCGGTTGCCTCGATCTTCTGTCCGCGAATGCCAGGCGGGTCACCCATCTCGCGGAGCGCTAGGCCATCTCATGTGTCTCTCCTATCTGTGTCGGTTCGAGGATGCGCTCGAGCTCCGAAGCCGGGACGCGCAACGATGCCCCCGGCCGAGATGTCACCCGCAGCGCCCGGATCTCGCCCGCCTCGATCGCTCGGTAGATCGCCGACGGGCTCAGGCGGAGCGCTCCGGCAACCTCACTCACCGTGAGCAGCGCGGGGATCGCCTCTTGCGTCTGTTGCATATAGGGATTTTAGCAATGGCTAGCGCATGCTGAGAATCCCACTGCGGAGGCGGTGGCCTCCCCCGGCGTCGCACGAGCGCTGTCCTGGGTTCGTCGTGAGGCCACGGCCAGGGGAGGTTGAGAGAAGTGTCGGGCGGTACCTCCCGAGCCCGGAGCCGGAGAGCTTCTTCGGGCTGATCTGTCTCCGACTTCAGGCCCGCGATCAGGGACGGCTATCCCCACGTAGTTCGTACTCCGGGTCAGAGGGCGGGCGAGAGCGCGTAGGTCGGCGGTAGTCCCGCATCATCAGCACTCCGCGTTTCGTCGAGGGCTTGGCTTCCGCCAAGATGAAAGCGGCGTCCATGAGTCGAGACACGTCCTCCTCGATCCATCGTCAGGTTGCCGCTTGTGTCGGAGCGCGGTTGAGCTATGCGGCCGAGCTCCGTCAGGAGCGCATGTCGACGCTTCGGCCACAGCAGCCACCCAAGCGTCTCTGCTTTGTCGGGATAGGCCTCGCAATAGTGCTCGAGCACAGCAAGCGCGAACATGCGGTAGACGAGGTCGTGGGCACCGCGTCGGGTTCCTACGTGTCGTGCATACGAGTACGCGGTAGCTCGACGAAGAACCTGGTCTGAGAACACGGGAGGACGGCCGCCTCGCGGACTCGGATGGGGTTCGGAAGCCATGAAAGGAGAATCGGCTTCCGAAAGGGTCGTGTTCGACCCTCGGATGGGTGGGCTTGGCGGGCGGTTCGCCGCCCGCTCATGCATGCGAGTCGGAGCGCCGAGCACGACGAAATCGTGCCAGGATCACGGGGGCCCGGCCGCCCGGGTACCCCCCGTGATCACGAGCTGAACCTTGAGACTCAGTTCAGCGGACGCTTGAGCAACACGACTGGCCAGGCAATTAGGTCGCCGTACTTCAGCGACAGGCCGACGGCCTCCCAGCCCTCTTCTCCGAGCTCGTTCAGCTGCTCGGGGGCGAAGACGTCTTCCTCCTTCTTGACGTGCTTCGCTTCCTTGAGCGGCACTACGAGATACTCGAACCGAGTTGCTGAGATGGTCGGGGCGTCAATCATCGAGCGTTGTCATCTGACACCTCCTTCCTGCCATCAACATTTCCGCCTTGCCGCGACGTTCGCATCCGTGAAACCCCGCACGGGGGAAACGCCTCTACGCCGGTGCGCGGCTAAGGCTCAACCAGGAGAAGGAGGAGTTAACAACTCTCTCTTCTCACCCTGCGGGACGGGAGAGCCTGAGCGGAGGCGCACTTCCCCCTTGCGGGAAGAAGTGCGCTCTCTGCGGTCCGGTGTCACCGTCGCATCGACGCAGCCTTTCGGCCAGGGGCTCGGACGTGTCCAGGTCTGCCGTTACCACGTAGGGCTCTCGCCCCGTCGCCCCGCTCCCTGCCTTTCGGCACAGGACGGGTTTCTCTAGGTCTGGAAGGAGTGCCCCTGGCGCATCATCTGCTTACGGCCGCGCAACGCCGAACGTCTACATCGAGCGGGTGAGCCTCGGGGAGCTTCGGCCTCGTGCCGCTTGTGAGAGAACGGGCTGCGCTAGGCACCACTCCATCGTGGTACTAGCCAAATAAGCGGGGGGCTGCTGGAACGACAACGACCGCGACGACTCGCCGAACGACCCGCACGAGGACGCGGCGACGGGAGGCGAAGGAGGCGACTGCTCAGGCTTCACGTTCAAGGTCTGGCGCGAGTCCCTGAGTACGTCGGACGCAAGCTTTCAGCAGTGGGGAATGCTCCGAAGCGTCCACGGTCCGTACACGTCCGCCGCGTTCAAGGCAGGTACGGGTGCGCCCAACACGACCGTGTCCAAGGCAGCGCTGATCAAGATGGACGCTCTTGCCAGCGACGGCCACATCGGGCTGATCTATGCAACGAATCCGGATGGGACTGACCAGATCATCGAGGCGAAGGGCGAGGACTACGGAACGAACATCTGGACGCGGACGTATCGGGGAAGCTCGAGCTACTCCGGGGTCAGGAGAACCGGCTGGAGCTCGTGACGTGGATCGCCGCCGCGCGCGCAGAGCTGTCGCGCTCGTCTGGATCGCCGTCGTCGCGGGCATGGCCGGCTGCTCGTCGGAGTCCGGCCGCCCGCCTGCGCAGCTCGTCGACGGCACGAAGGCGGGGGCACCTTCGATCCGCTTCGATGCCCCGACCCCACAGATCCTCACGGAGGTCGCGTCGACCGGAGCCACCGAAGCCCTGGCCGGAACCGCCGCCGGAGAGTGCTTACGGGCAGCACGAGAGCATGAGGCCGTAGGCCCTGTCGTCGTCAGAACCAGCGCCTCGGGGATCAGCGTCACCTTCAGAACCGCATCCGGGCGAGCGCTGGTCGCGTGCGACGGCGATCATGCCGTCCGGGCGGACGACACGGCTTGGTGCGGACGGGCGTACGGCCGCTTCCAGGGGGGCGCGGTGCTCGATCCGCGACTCGACCTGGCGGGATGCAGGACGTCCACCGGTGACACGATCGCCTTCGCCTGGTTCACGCCCGGCCCCGATACCGCGCATGTCGCAGTTCGGCTGAAGGGCTACACGGAGGTCTACCCGGTCTCAGGACGCCTTCCCGTACGCGTCACGTCCGATGACATTGCTCCGGATCGCTCCGGTGCGACGTTCGAGATCTCGGAGCATGCGACGAACGGCGCGGTGCTCCGCTCTACGACGCTCGAGGCGCGGGTCGCCGGCTAGCCGCGCGCAACGGCAGCGAGAGCGTGAACGTTGTCCCCGCACCGGGCGACGACGTGACCGACAACGAGCCGCCGTGCCCCTCGGCGATAGCGCGAGAGAGCGCGAGGCCCAGTCCGGAGCCCTCGGCGCACTCCGGATCGAGTCTGACTCGCGCCTCGAAGATGCGCTCCAGCTCGCCCGACGGGATCCCGGGGCCAGTGTCCGAGACCGTGATCCGGATCATGGTGTCGGCGACGACGGCAACCGAGACGGGCTCGTCGGTACCGCCGTGCACGAGCGCGTTGACGATGAGATTGTCGAGGGCCTGCCTGAGCCGGGGAGGGTCGGCGAGGACGGACGGGAGATGTTGACCGACTCTCAACTCGAGTGCCGCCCCACGAAGCCTCGCAGCCGCGACGACGTCCCGCACGAGCTCGACCGCGTCGACCGGCTGGAGGTGGATGGATGCAACGGAAGCGTCGGTGACGATCCGCTCGATTCCGCGACATGCGAGCGTGACCAGCTTGACCAGCGACCGACGAGCGTCACGTTCGAGCCTGCCTTCCGCGAGCGTCTCGGCGATCGCCGACAACGCGGCGACCGGGCTTCGAACCTCGTGCACGAGGACGCCGAGGCGATCGGAATCGAGGCTCGCGGTCATTGCCCGCGGTCCGCCATTCGCTCGAGTGCCCAGCTCGCCGTCTCCGACAGGATGGGATCGTCGGACGCGACGTACTGCGCAACCGCCGGCTCGAGCGCGGCTGTCCCGACGTTCCCGGCCGCGACGAGCGCGTTTCGACGCAGCCAGCGATCGTCGTTCCGCGGTACGTAGAGGCGATCGAACTCGGCGACGAGCTCGTCACCGTCGTCCTCGAGCCAGTCCACGAGGCGAACACTGGGCTGGACGTCGGACGCGGACCGTTCGTCACGTCGTCGCTTCTCGACGCCGCGGTTCCATGGACAGACCTCCTGGCAGATGTCGCAGCCGTAGACCATGTCCCCCATCTCAGTGCGGTACGCCTCGGGGATCGACGCGGGAGCCTGCGACCAGTAGGAGAGGCATTTCGTCGAGTCGAGCGTGCCGGGCTCGTCGAGAGCTCCCGTCGGGCACGCGTCGATGCAGAGGCGGCACTGCCCGCAGTCGAGCTCGAGCGGAGGCGACGGATCGAGCTCGACGTCCGTGACGAGGACGCCGAGAACCACCCACGACCCGTGCCGGTGCGTGATGGCCATCGTGTTCTTCCCGTAGAACGCAATCCCGGCCCGGACCGCTGCCGCTCGGTCGACATGGTCGTTGTCGTCGACGAGGACGCGATACGTGCCGCCGAGCCGGCGCCCGAGCACGTCGAGCCGCTCACGCAACGTCCCGTACTCGTTGCGCCACGTGTAGCGCGGGAGGCGGCCTTCGTCGCGCGCAATCTCAGGCACGTCCCGGGCGTAGCAGAGGGCCGCGGCGACGACCGAACGCGCGCCCTCGAACAGCTCTTCGGGATGGCACGAGACCTCCGGTCGGGCCATGGTGAACCGCATGTCGGCGAAGAGGCCGCGATCGCGCCGCTGACGGATGTGGGCCTCCGTGTCGGAATACGCTTCGGCACGAGCCGCTCCGACGACGTCCAGCCCGAGCTCCGCACCCAGCTGGCTCAGCTCGGCGCCGGTCATGAGAGGATTCTGCACCGTGAAAGCGGTCCGTATCCACGAAGACGGCGGCCCGGAGGTCCTTCGCTACGAGGAGGTCCCGGATCCCGAGCCGGGTCCCGGCGAGGTGCTCGTCGCGTTGCGTGCGGCGGGCCTGAACCACCTCGACATCTGGGTTCGCAAGGGTCTGCCGTCGGTCCCGAAGCCACGCATCCTCGGAGCTGACGGCGCAGGCCTGGTTGCGGGACTGGGCGAAGGGGTCGAGGGATTCGCGGCGGGCGACCGAGTTGTGATCAATCCCGGCATCCCGCACGGCGACCGCATCACCGTGATCGGGGAGCACACGGATGGAACGTGCTGCGAGCTGAAGGCGATCCCCGCGTCGCAGCTCTACCCACTGGACGACGCGCTCAGCTTCGAGGAAGGCGCCGCCTTTCCACTCGTCTTCGAGACCGCATTTCGCATGCTCGTGACGAAGGCTGCCGTGCGCCACGGGGAGTGGGTGCTCATCTGGGGAATCGGTGGCGGTGTCGCACTTGCCGCATTCGAGATCTGCCGCGCGCTCGGCGCGCGCACCATCGTCACGTCTTCGAGCGAGGCGAAGCTCGAGCGAGCACGCGCACTCGGCGCCGACGTCGCGGTGAACCACGCCGAGGGCGACGTCGTGCAGGCCGTCAAGGACGCAACGAGCCGCGGTGCCGACGTCGTCGTCGAGACGGTTGGTGAGGCGACCTGGGAACGGTCGCTCGCAGCAGCCGGGCAGGAGGGGCGGATCGTGGTCTGCGGCGCGACTTCGGGGCACAGCCCTCCCGCACGGCTGTACCGGCTCTGGTGGAAGCAGCTCGTGATCTACGGGTCGACGATGGGGCTTCCGTCCGACTTCGAAGGCGCGTACGAGCTCGTCCGCTCGGGCCAGGCGAGAGTGCACGTCGACAGCACGTTCCCGCTCGCGGACGCGGCGCTGGCGCACGAGCGCCTCGAGTCAGGCGCGCAGTTCGGGAAGGTCGTGCTCTCGGTCCCCGGCTAGCGGATCAACCGAAGCCGAGGATGAACTTCGCGTCGTCCGACATGCGATCGGGCGTCCACGGTGGATCGAACGTCAGCTCCGCCTCGACCTCCGAGACGCCGGGCACGCTGCGGGCCGCGTCGACGATCCCTTCGGCGATCATGGCGCCCGCTGGGCAGCCCATGGACGTCAGGCTGTAGAGGACCTTGACCTTCGGACCGTCGACCTCGACGTCATACATCAGGCCGAGCTCGACGATGTCCATCCCGAGCTCCGGGTCCTCGACCCCGTGCAGCGCTTCGACGACGTCCTCGCGTACGACCACGCGCCAAGTGTAGAGGCGTGGTGCTAGCCGACCGCGACGAGCTGGTCGGCGCGGCGAAGTACGAGGTCTAGAACGTCGCCGATCGCGCGGTCGAGCGAGTCGTTGTGGATCACGGGTACGTCGTGGCGACGCGCACGCTCGACGAGGTAGTCCTGGATCTCGCGTATCTGCGGCAGCGAGTCGAGGTACTTCTCGAGCGGCCGCAGCCCCTCGGTGGTGTAGTCGCGAACCCAGAAATGGCTCCGGTGGAGGTTCTCGTCCTCGATCGCGACGACGCACTGCACGACGAAGGCGCCGGGGTAGTGCGTCCCGACCATGCCCGGCACGAGGTGAACGCCCTCGAGGACGGTCGACCAACGCTCCGTCGCGGCGCGCTCGAGCGCAGCGTCGACGCCGACGAGGACGTTGCGCGTCTGGTCGAGGAAGCCGAGGATCGCCGCGTCGCCAGACTCCTCCTCCTCGGCGCGCGTGAGCGCGAGCCGCGCCTCGAAGCTCGAGTAGTGGACGGACGGCATGAACTCCCGCGAGAAGAACGTCCGCATCGTCTGGCGGATGAAGTCGGTCGACGTGACGCGCGTGATCCCGAGGCGGTGGGCCGCCTCGGTCGCGATCGTCGACTTCCCGGTGCCGGTCGCGCCCCCGATGAGCAGGAGTAGCGGCTCCTCGAGCCGCTGAAGCGCGTCGAGCGCGCGCAGTCGCCGCACGGTCCTCGCTGCCTCCTCCTCGCCGATGAGCTCGGCCGCGAGCTCGCCGAGGCGGTCGAAATCGAGTGAGAGCGCCCCCCGCTCCGCGAGATCGCGATCTGCGTACCGTGCGATGAGATACGCCCGCTCCGGGTCGACGCCGGTCACGACGAGGGCACGGGCCATCAGCCCCTTGGAAAACGGCACCTCGTCGCCGAGAGGCAGTGGGAGAGTGTGACGGCGCTCTCTCACGACCCGAATTTGGCCATTTCCAGTACCCGCTCGTCAAGGTCCGGTTGCCCGTCCAGCGGGACGACGTCGTTAGCGGCCAGCACCACCTCGGAGCCGCGCGCGAGCGCAGCCTCCGCCACGACGTCGATGGCCGCTGCCTTGAGCTCCACGAGGAAGACCTCGGCCTCGACAGCCGGGAGCTCCTTCCGGAGCGCCTCGCGGTCGGCGAGGTTCCCAGAGACGTGAACGATCCGAGCGCGGAAGTCGTCTTCCAGGTGCCGCCGGAGCTTTGGGTGCGCACTCGGCGGCGCCGCGCAAAAGTACGCGACGGAGCGTCCGCCGACGTCGATCAGCGGCCGCGGCTGCAGCGTCGTCGCCACGACGTCCACGCCGGGACGGACGACGCGGGCGATCGCGTCGCGCACGACCGGCCAATTCGACGCTGCGTCGGCCATCGTCACGACGACGAGATCGGCCAGGAGGAGCCGATACGCGTTCAGGTAACCGGTGGCGACAGCCGGATCCTGGTGTCCGCCGACCACCGCAATGGTGCGGTCGGCGGCAATCGGCGGCAGCGCCGCCCCGCTTCCGTCGAAGAGGACGAGATCGGGATCGAGCCCGACGGCGACGCGGGCTCCGGCCCGAACGTTGGACGTCGCGACGCCGCCCGCAAGCCCTCCTCCGCACCGCCGGCAACCGACCGTCGCGACGCCGACGAGCGCGGCGGTTTCGAGGTGGTCCGACGCCGCATGACGTCCCGATCGCGACAACTCGACGAGCGACTCGACGGTCGGAGGTACGGTGACGACCTCGGGCTCCGCCGGCCCTCCCCTGCCCATCGCAACGACGACGACGCTACGGTCGGCCGCTAACAGCCGCGCGAGGTGCCCTGTCACGGCGGTCTTGCCGACGCGCTTGCCCGTTCCGATGACGGCCACCGACGGGAGCTCGAAGGCATCGAGCTCGGGAGGGTCGAGCCGGAAGTCGGCACCGATGTACGGGACGCCGAGGGCGAGAACGCGACTCGCGAGCGCGAACCGCGCGACCGGCCCGAGAACGGGCTCGTCCGAGAGATCGACGACGACGTCGGGCAGGCGCTGCGCAACGGCGGACTCGACGTCGCGATCGACCGGGACACCGTACTCCTCACCGCCGCGCAGCTTCTCGCGGCCGCCGATCAAGACCGCTGCGACGAATTCGTACGGAAGCTCGGCGAGCGCGTCACGGACGACGGGGGCGTAGTGCTCGCCGTCGACGATCGCGAGGGCTCTCAACTCCGAGCCGTGACCTCGTCCTCGATCGCGCCCGTGAACTTCGCGTACTCGAGCGTGTCGAGCGCGAACGAGACGAGCTTGACCTGACCGTGGAACGGATGACGGCGCCAGATCTCGACGCGCGTGTCGTCGATCTCGATCACGTTGTAACAGGGCCGCGTGTTACCGCGGAGCCGGAGCGAGGACACGGTGCCGGCGTTCACGACGAAGAGATCCTCCAGCCGCCAGACGTACGGCACGTGCTTGTGACCCGAGAGGACGAGGCGCACACCGGACCGCTGAAGGCACTCGATCGCGTCGCCGGCGTCATAGACGACGTTTCGCTCTCGGCCGGTTCCGGGGACGGGCAGCAGGTGGTGGTGGAGCACGAAGATCTTCATGTCAGCCGGCTCGGCTGCGAACTGCTCCTCGATCCAGCGGTAGCGGCCGCGGCCGATCTGACCGTGGTCGAGGTCGGGCTCGCTCGAGTCGATGGCGACGATCGCGACGGGGCCTTTGCGCAGCACCGAGTTCCGCTCTCCGAACATCTCCTCGAAGTGGACGTACCCGACGTTGCGTGAGTCGTGGTTGCCGGGAACGACCACAAGCGAGTCGCAGTGGATCCGGTCGACGTACTCGCGGGCGGTCAGGTACTCGTGCCGGAATCCGAAGGTCGTGAGGTCGCCGGAGCACACGACGACGTCGGGCTGGAGCTCGTTGATCTCGCCGATCGCGCGCTCGAGGAGGCTCGCCTCGAAGTACGTCTCGCCGCAGTGGAGATCGGAGAATTGCGCGATCCGGAACACGTTCGAAGTCTACGACCGCGTCGCGGGGTCGTCCGGGCCTGTTGGTACCTTGACGCAGGTGCGGGACGAAAGCCCCGTTTTCCAGGCATATTGTGGCAACGACCCTCCGCGGTTCGCGAACCGCATCGAGGTCGAGTGCGCAAAGATCCTGGACTACTACGGCATCCCGTGGGACTACGAGCCGCACTCGTTCGTGCTCGAGCGGGACGACGAGGGCCGCATCGTCAGCGCGTTCACGCCCGACTTCTATCTGCCTGAGCAGAATCTCTTCATCGAGGTCACGGTGATGAAGCAGGCGCTGGTGACGCGCAAGAACCGCAAGCTGCGGGAGATTCAGCGCCTGTACCCGCACGTCCGCGTGAAGCTCTTCTACCGGCGCGACATCGAGCGCCTCGCGCAGCGCTACCGCCTGCGTCTGGCGTCGTAGTGACGCGTCCATCCCATGCGGAGAACGGCGAAGTCGGCGCCGTCTACCTGACGCGCGCGGATATCGCGGCCCGCGTGACGGAGCTCGGAGCCGAGATCGCGCAAGCCTACGACGGGCTCGACCCAATCCTCATCGCGCCGCTCAAGTCGAGCGTCGTGTTCCTGGCCGACCTCACGAGGGCGCTCCGGATTCCGCACACGCTCGACGTGATCGAGCTCGCGCCGTACACCGACGGCCAGGACGGCGGCGTGCGCCTCTTGAAGGACGTCGACTCGCCGCTCGAGGCTCGGCATGTGCTGCTCGTGGAGGACGTCGTCGACACAGGCCTCACCCTCAACTTCCTCTGCCGGACGCTCGGATTGCGCGCACCGGCGAGCCTGGCGGCGGTGACACTCCTCGATCGCCCGTACCGGCGCCTCGTCGACGAGCTCCCGCTTCACTTCATGGGCTTCACCGTGCCGGACGAGCTGTTCGCAGGCTACGGCTTGGGGCTGGACGAGCGCTGGCGCGCGCTTCCCGACCTGCACGTCGTCAGTTCGATCGCGCTTCCCAGCGCCGCGACCGAAGCCGCCTGACAGAGCTTCGGCCGCGGAACGCGTGACCTTGCTCGCGAGCGTCTTGCCGTCGCGCGACCGAAATTGCATTCGCAAGGTTTCGGTCCTGCGCACTTACAGGTACGGGAGCGGGTCGACGGCGACGCCGTTGACGCGTACCTCGAAGTGCAGGTGCGGCCCGCTGGAGTTCCCCGTCGAGCCGACCAGTGAGACCGTCTGCCCCTGGGAGACCGACTGGCCGACGCTGACGAGGATCGAGGACGCGTGCGCGTAGGCGGTGGACAGCCCGTTGCCGTGGTCCACGACCACGAGGTTGCCGTAGCCACCGAGCCACCCGGCGTAGATGACCCTCCCGGCCGCCGCCGCTCGATTGGGCGTCCCGTAGACGCAACCGATGTCGATCCCCTCGTGCATGCGCCCCCACCGCATGCCGAAGCCGCTCACGACGACTCCGTCACACGGCCAGATGAACCCGGCCGCCGATGGTTCCCCGCCCCCGGTCGAGCCTGCGTCGTCTTGCGCCCTGCGGATTTGCTCCGCGAGCGCAGCGCTCTGGGCGAGCAAGCTGTCGACCTCGTGGAGGTACTGCTCGCGAGTCTCGCGCGAGTTCGTGAGCGCGCTCTGCTTCAGATCCTCGACGGTCGCCAGGCGATCCAGCTCACCGGCGAGCCGGTCGCGCGCCATCCGCGCCTCGTCCGTACGAGCGGAGATCACGGAAACGGTGGCGGCCTGTTCGCGCTTGGTCGCACTCGTCGCGCGGCGCTCTGCGGCTGTCCGCGTGCGCGCCCGCTGCACCTGGCGTGCGATGCGCCTGTCCTGGCGACCGATGCGGCTAAGGAGCTCGACGTTGTCGACCACCTCGTCGAAGCTCGAAGCCGAGACGAGGAACGAGAGCATGTCCGGTGGCTCGTCGATGTATGCGGCGCGCACGCGGGCCTCCAGGATCGATACGGCCTTCTCGTACTCGGCCCGGAGCCGCTCGAGCCGCCGGGTCTGAGCCGCGAGCCGGGCGGTCAGCTGGTCGAGCCGGCTCCGCGCGGACGTGAGCTCGACCTCGAGCGCGCCCACCGTCGCCTCCGCGTGGTCGACGGCCGCCTGAGCGCTCTCGAGCTCCACCGTGACAGCCGAGAGCTGCGACGTGAGGACACCCTCCTGCGCCTTCGACGCGGCGATGTCCGACTCCAGCGACGCGATGCGGGCGTCGACCGCCGCCTTGTCGTCGGCCGGATCGTCCGCAGCCGCAGGTGCGGCCAGCGACCAGCGCAAGGACGAGGCCCAGGAGGGCGAGCAGTCGCCGTCCCATCGGTCTAGTTTCGCCCATCGACAGGTCGACCCTCCTCCGAATCGCGCTCGAGCGCCTGGAGCGCGGACGCGACGTCCCGGCGCAGCGCGCCGACCTGCGAGCGATAGTCGTCGTCGGAGACCGTGCCGGTGCGATGGTCGAACTCGAGTTCCTTGAGAGCTCCGAGCGCGCGGTCGCGCGCCTCGAGCAGCTCGAGCCGGCGGATCTCCTCCTCGTCGAGGTCGTCGAGCGAATCCGACTCGGGCTCGGGCTCGCGGAGAAACGGGAGCGCGACCACGACGACGCAGGCGACGGCGAGCGTCGCAGCGAGCACCAATGCAAGGGTCAACGCGTCGCGGGGAGACCGACCGTGGAGGCACGCGCGACGAGCCGGCGCTGCTCCCGGCGGTCGGGCCACAGCGTGATCATCGAGCCGAGCAGGAACACGAGCCCGGCGAGCCAGATGAGATTCACGAGCGGCTTCACGAACACGCGGAAGTAGACGCTCCCGTCGGGATCGATCTGCTCGGCGATCACGAAGAGGTCCTCGCCCGTGAGCTTGTCGCTCCGAATCCCGACCTCGTTCGAGACCTGCTGCTCGATCGTGTACGCGTTCTTCCCGGCCTCGAGCGTGCCGAGGTCGCGATCCCCACGCCGGATATCGAGCGTCGCGCGGATCTGCGTCGCGTTCGACGTCTCGCGTTCGTCGAGCGACCGGTAGAGGAGCGTGTAGTCGCCGATCCGCATCGACTCGCCCCGTGCCAGCTTCGCCTCCGCAACCGAGTCGAACGCGCTCGACCCGGCGACGCCGATCGCGAAGAGCACGACCGCGGCGTGGACGACGTACCCGCCGTACCGGCGACGGTTCCGACTGATGAGCGACGTGAACGCGCCGAACCACGACGGCGCACCGAGCGCCTTCCGCGCTCTCGTGCCACGAGCGAACTCCATGACGATGGTCGTGAGCACGAAGGCCGAGAACGAGTACGCGACGAGGCCGGGAATCGAGCTCCCGGCACCGAGGACGAGGAGCACGGCCCCGGCCGCGAGCGCGACGACGGTCGGCCAGCGGAACGTCGTCGCAAGGCTCCTGAGCGACGCGCGGCGCCACGCGATGAGCGGCCCTATCCCCATGAGCAGCAGCAGCGGAAGCCCGAACGCGCGGAGGAAGAAGTCGTAGTAGGAGCGCCCGAGGACGACCGCCTCGCCGCGGACGGCCTCCGAGAGCATCGGATAGACGACGCCCCAGAGGATCGCGAGGCAGAGCGCGAGCAGTAGCAGGTTGTTGTAGAGAAACGCGGCTTCGCGCGAGACGGCCGATTCGAGCTTGGTCGGCGAGCGGAGCTGAGGAAGCCTCCACAAGACGATCGCTAGCGAGACCGCGACCGACACGGCGATGAACCCGAGGAACCACGGCCCGATCGAGCTCTGTGTGAACGAGTGGATCGAGTTGACGACGCCCGACCGCGTGAGGAACGTCCCGAAGAGCGCCAGCGAGAACGCGAGGATGACGAGCAACACGTTCCACACCTTCAGCATCCCGCGCTTCTCCTGGATCATCACCGAGTGCAGAAACGCCGTCGCGGCGAGCCACGGCATGAGCGCGGCGTTCTCGACGGGATCCCACGCGTAGTACCCGCCCCACCCGACCTCCACGTATGCCCAGTGGCTGCCGAGGAGCTGGCCGACGCCGAGCGCAGCCCAGGCGAACAGCGTCCAGCGGCGCGTAGCGATCAGCCAGCGTTCGTCGAGCTTCCCGGACAGGAGCGCGCCCATCGCGAACGCGAACGGCACGGTCAGGCCGACGTAGCCGAGGTAGAGGAGCGGCGGGTGGGCGAGCATGTATGGGTTCTGGAGGCTCGGCGTCATGCCCGCGCCGTCCGCCGGCGCTGCCTGCGTCGAGAACGGGCTCGCGACGGCGACAAGGAGGAACGCGAAGAAGGTCGCCACGGCGGCGAACACGGGAACGACCCAGACGATGAGATCCCGCGCCCACGCCCTGTTGACCGTGACCGCTGCCGCGCCGAAGCCGGTGAGGATGAGCAGCCAGAGGAGCAGGGACCCCTCCTGACCTCCCCAGAACGCGGACAGCGTGTACGCCGTCGGCAGTGCTCTGCTCGTCGTCCGCGCGACGTACTCGAAGGAGAAGTCGTTGCGCAGGAGCGCCGCGACGAGTACACCGGCAGCTACCGCCGTCGACGCGAACGCGGCGACCAGCGCGTTCTGGGCGGAGCGCGCGAGGCGCCTGCGACCGACGTGCGCCGCGTACGCCCCCGCGACGAGCGCGTACGTGGACAGGCCGAGTGTGACGAGGAGCGCGGCGCTACCCAGCTCAGGCATGGGCTCGCGTCAGGCCGAGTCGCCGCTCGTCTTCGGCGCGTACTTCGACGGGCACTTCGTGATCAGCGAGCCCGGTTCGGCGACGAACGTGCCGCGCTCGAGCCGGCCGTCGACCACGATGTGGCGGCCGACCTTGAAGAGGTCCGGAACCGAGCCCGTGTACCGCACGGATACCGTGGTGGCCGCTTTCGAGCCGATGTCCTTGAGCCCGAAGCGCAGACCGCCCGCGTGCGCGTCGCCACGCACCGGCCCCACGACGACACCCGCGAGTTGCACCGTCCCGGTCCGGCCTGCGAGCTCGCTCGGAGCCAACGACGGATTCCCGCCGCCGGCGATCGATGTGTACAGCAGGAAGACCGCGAGCACAGCCGCCACGGAGAGCGCGATGACCAGGCGCGCCGGACTGCCCCCAGCTCGATGGGCACGCGCTCGATCGGTACCGCGAGCCACGGGGGAAGTCTAGCCCGGTCGGCGTCTAGCGAACGCTCTAGGCGGCCTTCTCGGCGCGGTCCCATTCGGGAACGCGGCGGTCCGGCATCCGATAGCCGTGGTCGATGCAGAGCGATCCGGGCGACTCCTCGGTCAGCGCATCGCAGTAGCCCTTGCCGTACGCGGCACGGATGAAGGCGGCCATGATCTCGAGGCTCCACTCGGAGACGTCGGCCGCCTCGCGCCAGAGATCGGCGAGGCGGAGGTCGATGTCGAGCTCCAACAGGTCGATACGGGACGGGTCGTTGGCCACGTTTCGAGCGTAGGCACCCCGTCGGACGGAGTGCGCCAGAGGCTAGGACTCTTCGGCTCTGACGGTGAACGGCATGGTCCAGTCCTCCCTCGAGGCGCCGTCGATCGTCAGCCGCCACTCGTAGCGGCCCGGTTCGAGCGGCAGCGGCGTCGAGTTGACGGCCACTGGGAAATCGAGCGGCGTTCCAGGTTTCAGGCCCGGTGGGCGGCCGACCTCGAACTCTCCGCCGAACGCGACGACCTGGTCCGAATCCTCGTCGCTCTCGAAGCCGACCGGAACGCCGTCCGAGTCGACCAGCTCCACCGAGAACGAGTGCCGGGTGTTCGCCTGGTCCCACGGCACCTGAATGAGGAGCCCGATCCCGAAGGAGGCCGGCTCGGGCCCGGTCTGCGACCACCCCCCGCCGACGATCGTGAGCTTGCCGTCGGACACGACCGCGTAGTCGGCCAGCAGCATGTTCGCCTTCACGGTACGTAGGCAATCACATCGGCGCATCTAGGATCGAGGCGTGTCATCGCGGATCCGCGTCGGCCCCGCCCGCATGCCGTCCCGCGAGTCGCCCGAGGCGGCGATCGAGACGATCCTCGAACGCGGCTACGCGGCGGTCGAGATCGACTTCGAGAGCGGGTTCTGGATGGACTATCCGTTCGCCGAACGCCTCGGCGTGCTCGCCCGGGAGCACGACGTCGCGCTCTCAGTCCACGCGCCGCTCTTCGGTTTCATGGGGCATCTCGAGGCGAGCGGGCGCAAGTTCACGTCGGCCGTCGGTGCGCTCGATCGGAGCGCGGGGATCGTCGCCGCCAGCGGTGCCGAGCTCGTCGTGTTCCATCCCGGCTTCTTCCTGGGACGAAGCCGCGAGGACGCGCTCGACGCGGTAGTCGAGCAGCTCGGGATGCTCCGCGAGCGCTTGGAGGCCAAGGGTCGCGCAGTGCCGTTCGGGATCGAGGTCATGGGCCGCGTGCGCGACCTCGGCTCGGTCGACGACATCGTCGAGATCTCACGGCGCCTCGACTGGGTGCGGCCGGTGCTCGACTTCGCGCACATGCACGCGACGAGCGACGGTGCATTCCTCGAGCCCGAGCCGTTCCGCGAGGCGCTCGAGCTCGCCGACGAGGTCATCGACGCCGGACGCACCGTTCCACATCCACTTCTCCGACATCGCGTTCGCCAACCGCAACGAGACGAAGCACCTCCCGTACGGCGAGGGGACGCTCCGAGCGGAGCCGCTACGCGACGCGCTCGCGTCGTTCGAGCGCCCGGCGACCGTGATCTCCGAGTCGCCGGACGAGGCGTCGAGTCAGGCGATCCGCTCGGTTCTCGAGGGCTCCGCGGGCAGCAGCTCCGCGATCCGCGCCTCGTAGATCGACTGCGTCGTCCTCGCGCCCCCGCTCGCGGTAGAAGGCGACGAGCTGCTCGAGAGGATGCAGCTCGAGAATCGCGTATCCGAGTCGCTCGACGAGCGTCGAGCGCCGAGCGGTACAGCTCCTCGGCCTCGTCGTCTCGGCCCTGCGCCGCCGCGGACGGCAGCGCGGGCGCCGTCGAGCGTCGACGCCGAAGCTGGACGTCGTCTGGTCACGGCATGCCCTCGAGCTCGAGCGCCAGCCGCTCGGCCTCGTCGACCTTGCCGAGCTAGCGCCAGCGCCTCGGCCAGCGCCGCGTAGAGATCCGGCAGCACGCCCTCGATCGCCGCGTGTGGACGTGATCTTGAGCGCCTCGCGGATAGAGCTTCTCCGCCCGCTGGTAGTCGCGCCGACGCCAGGCGACGTCGCCGAGCCTCATGAGCGCCGCCGCGACGCCAGGCTCGACGCCGAGCTCGTCAGCCGTCTGGCGAACCTCTTCGAACACGGTCTCCGCCGCAGCGAGCTCGCCCTTGACCGTCGAGGAACCAGCCGTACGAGAGCGTCGCGCCGATCCGAGCGCGGACGCTCCCGCTCTCTCCCGCGAGCTCGAGCGCGCGCGTGAGCAGGAGCTCCGCCTCGTCGAGCTCGAGGCTGGATGATGTGCGTCTGCGCGAGTACCTGCGCGGCGATCGTCTGGAGGTCCTTGCGGCCGGCGTCCATCGCCAGCGCGTACGCCCGCTCCATGTAGCGCACGTAGTCCTCGTCCATGTCGCCGAGCCACGCGCCGATCGTGGCGCGGACGGTGAGTGCGTCGAAGTGAGCGACCGGGTCGTCCGTCGGGGGCGAGGAGCGCGAGCGCCTCGTCGACGAGCTCCTGCGCACGCGCGGCGTCGGCGTCGCGCTTGAGCGCCGCCTCACCGAGAGCCGTGAGCGCGAGCGCCTCGGTGACGCGATCGCCGAGCTCGCGGCCTGCGTCGCGGACCTTCGGCATCTCGACCTGCACCGTCGCGCCAGTCCTGCAGCCGCCAGGCCGCGCGCGCCGCGACGTAGCGAGCGCCGAGCGTCGGACGGAGCTCGAGCGCCCGCAGAGCCGAGGACGCGTGCGTTCGCGTACGCCTCGCGGGCGATCGCGCGCTTGGCCGCCTTCACGAGCGCGGCCGCCGTCTCCTGCGCGAGCTCCTCCGGCGGCGCACCTTCGAGCTCGGTCAGGAACTGCGACGGCGTGGTCGAGGTGGTACGCCCGGATCTCGACGAGCTCGTCGCCCGTGCGCTCGGCGAGCCACTCGGCGAACCGTGCGTGGTACTGCGCTCGCGCGAGCTTCGCGAGGCCCGCGTACGCGACCTCGCGGATCAGCGCGTGCTTGAAGCGATACGCGGTCTCACCCGAGATCGACGAGCGCGGCTCGCGCAGCAGGAACTCGCGCTGGAGCAGGTCGTCGATGCAGCGCCTCCTGGTCCTGCACGTCCGGCGACAGGTGCTCGAGCGCGCCCCTCCAGAACACGCGCCCGACGACCGACGCGCGCTGCAGCAGCGTCTTGGCGTCAGGCGCGAGATGGTCGATGCGCGCCGCGATCAGCGCCTGGAGCGTGTCCGGTACGCGATCGGCCGAGTCGTCGCCCGTTCCGCTCTCGATGAACATGCGGATCGTCTCCTCGACGAAGAGCGGATTCCCCTCGGCGCGGTCGAGCGCCTCCTGCGGCAACGCGCCTGGCCGCTCTCCGGCGGCGCCGGCGAGCTGGTCGAGGAGCTGCTCGACGAGCTCGGCGCTCTCCTCCTCGGAGAGCGGCTCGAGCTCGATCGCCGTCGAGCGCACGCGCCCTCCTCCCCACCCGGGACGGACGTCGAGCAGCTCGGGCCGCGCGAGGCAGACGATGAGGACCGGCGCGCGCACCCAGTCGGCGAGGTGCTCGATGAGGTCGAGCAGCGGGGGCTCCGCCCAGTGGATGTCCTCGAAGAGGAGGATCAGCGGCTGCACGTCGGCGATTCCCTGCATGACCTCGCGCGCCGCCCACGCGATCTCCTGCGGGCTGCGCTCGCCCTCGAGGGCCTCCATGAGTCCGGCGGCCAGGCCGAGGACGTCCGCCACGGCCTCCTCCGCGCAGCACTCGCGCAGCTTCTCGAACGCCTCCTCGAGCGGGTCGTCGTCCGAGATGCCGGCGGCGGCCTTCACCATCTCGCCGAGCGGCCAGTACGTGACGCCCTCGCCGTAGGGCAGCGCACGCCCCATGAGCACGCTGGCCCGCTCGACGCCGTCGAGGAACTCGCGCGTCAGCCGGCTCTTGCCGACGCCGGCCTCGCCGTAGATCGTGAAGAGGTGCGCGCGGCGGTCGCGCAGGCTGCGGTTGAAGGTGTTCTCGAGGAGGTCGAGCTCGGCCTCGCGACCGACGAGCGGGGCGCGCGGGCCGATCGAACGGCCCGGACCGTCGAGCATGTCGACGACGCGCCATGCGCGGAGATGGCCGTCGATGCCCTTGAGCTCCAACGGCCCCGCGTCCTCGACGACGAGGCTGCCGGCGGCGAGCCGATACGCCGTCGGGCCGACGAGGATCTCGCCTGGTCGTGCGGCCTCCTGGAGCCGCGCCGCGAGGTTCACGGCCTCGCCCGTCGCGAACGTCGACTCGGAGCCGTCGACGACGACCTCGCCTGCCTCGATCCCGATGCGGGCTTCGAGCTCGAGCTCGTCCACGGCCGCGCGCATCGCGAGCGCGGAGCGCGCCGCGCGGAGCGCGTCGTCCTCGTGCGCCTGCGGCACGCCGAACGCCGCCATGACGGCGTCGCCGGCGAACTTCTCGACGATCCCGCCGTGCTGCTCGACGCAGCGCGAGACGGTCTCGAAGAACCGCGTCACGCGCCGCCGCACGACCTCCGGGTCGGCGCCGGTGACGAGGCGGGTCGAGTCGACGATGTCGACGAACAGCACGGATGCGAGCTTTCGCTCCACGTCTGAAGTGTAGAAACGATGCCGGGTGCGGCATCCATCCCGTGGAACCGAACTAGCATCCCGTCCGTGCTCGACCCGTCCGTGTTCAAGGCCTACGACGTGCGAGGGCTCTATCCGTCGCAGCTCGACGAGGACGGGGCGTACCGCGTCGCACGCGCCTACGCAGCCCACTTCGAGCCGCGATCGGTCGCGCTCGGCCACGACATGCGCCTCTCGTCACCCTCCATGGCGGAGGCTGCCGCCGAGGGCATCGCAGACGCGGGCGCCGACGTCGTCGAGCTCGGCCTCGTCGGGACCGAGATGCTCTACCACGCGGTCACCGAGCTCGCGCTCGACGGCGGGATCTGCGTCACCGCGTCTCACAATCCCAAGGAGTACACAGGGATGAAGGTCGTCCGCCGCGGAGCGCTGCCCGTCGGCGGAGACTCGGGTCTCGCCGAGGTGCGGGCGCTGGCGGAGGCCGGGTTCGGCGAACCGACGTCGCGTGGAGCCGTGAGAAGCGAGGACGTGTGGCCGAGCTTCGTCGCGAAGGTCCTCTCCTTCGTCGACGTCGACGCGCATCAGGCCGCTACGCGTCGTGATCGATGCCGCGAACGGGATGGCCGGCGTGATGCTGCCGCCGGTGCTGGAGCACCTCCCGCAGCTCGACGTCGTCCGCTGCTACTTCGAGCCGGACGGGAGCTTCCCGAACCACGAGCCGAACCCGCTCCTGCCCGAGAACCGCGAGTTCATCGTGCGCAAGGTGACGGAGGAGCGCGCAGATCTCGGGGTCGCCTACGACGGCGACGCCGACCGCTGCTTCTTCGTCGACGACGCCGGTGAGTTCGTCCCGGGCGACTTCGCCACCGCGCTCATGGCCGAGGCGGTGCTCGCCAAGGCGCCGGGCGAGAAGGTCATCTACGACGTGCGCGCGAGCTGGGCCGTTCCGGAGACGATCGAGCGCGCCGGCGGCGTCCCGCTCGTGAATCGCGTCGGGCACGCGTTCATCAAGCAGCGCATGCGCGCGGAGGGCGCCGTGTTCGGCGGCGAGGTGTCGGCGCACTACTACTTCCGCGAGTTCTCGCAGGCCGACACCGGCGTCGTGCCGTTCCTCGTCATGCTCGACCTCCTCTCACGCAGCGGGCAGAAGCTGTCCGAGCTGCTGCGGCCGTATCGCGAGCGCTTCTTCCTCACCGGCGAGATCAACACGCCCGTTGCCGACGTCCCGCTGAAGCTCCAGGAGCTGAAGGAGCGCTACTCGGCCGAAGGCGGGCGCGTGTCGCATCTCGACGGCATCTCGTTCGAGTTCGACGACTGGCACTTCAACGTGCGACCGTCCAACACCGAGCCGCTGCTGCGGCTCAACCTCGAGGCGCTCTCGGAGGAGCGCATGGTCGAGAAGCGCGACGAGGTGCTCGCGCTGATCCGTTCATGACGACGGCACCCGAGCTCGGGCGCGTCACCGACCGGCGCCCGCCGTTCAAGTACTCGGCGCTCGCGCGCGTGTGGTTCTCGGACACGGACGCGCAGGGCGTCGTCTACTACGGGCGGTACCTCCCGTACTTCGATCACGCGCGCACCGAGTACCACCGCCACATCGGGACGCTCGCGACTCCCGGTCGCGAGTTCGTGATGCGCGCGTCCGACGTCGAATACCACGCGCCCGCCCGCTTCGACGACCTCATCGAGGCCTTCGTCCGAGTGAGCCGGATCGGCCGGACGAGCATGACCTACGAGTGCGCCGCGTACCGGCAGCCCGGACGACGCGCTCATGGTCACGGCGCGCCAGACGCTCGTGCTCATCGACCGCGAGCAGCGCCGGCCGGTGCGAGGTCCCGGACGAGCTGAGGGCCGCCGATCGGCCGCTTCGAGGGAGACGATCTCGAGACGTGAGCGCGGTCGACGAGGTCCGCGACATCGTCGAGCGTGGCGCCGAACGCCGACGACGTCCTGCGCGCCGTCGTCGACGCTCTCGTCTCGACCGGCGAGATCCGCTGGGCCGGGATCGCGTTCACTGGAGGACGATGCGCTCCGCCTCGGCCCCGCAGCAGGCGAGCAGGACGAGGCACACCGCGAACGCGTGCCGGTCCGGTACGACGGAGCAACGGTCGGCGAGCTGTGGGTCGGACGGAGACGCTTCGTCGCGACGAGCTCGAGCGCATCGCGGCTCTCATCGCTCCGTACGTGCTCATCGGCTGGGACACCGGCGGGGAGGCCTGGGAGCCCTGACGTTTCTCGCAGATCGGGGATCTGCGGAAGCAGATTCCCGATCGCGAGAGTCGAAGACGCTCGTCGTTCAGGATCACACCGATGCCGCAGATCCTTTAGGACTGTGAACCAGCTGTGCCCCGCGCAGCGAGCGTCTTTGACTCTCGCGATCGGGAACGCCACTCGGCGTTTCCGATCTGCGGAAACGTGGGGAGAGTGGCGGTCCCCGACCGGTGGGGGTCGGGGTTCATACCGCGCGCTCGTCCGTCAGGACGAGCGCGCGGCTCCCTTCCCCTCTCCCCGAATCTCCTTGTATTCACCCGAGTGAGGGATGCAATCCCTCGAACGAGGTACCCCACTCGACCGAGTGACGCTCGCTCGATCGAGGGATGCCGGTTCGGCGGGACCCGGTGAACGCCGACGGGGCCGGCTGCGCCGGCCCCGTCGTCTCGCCTGCCCTTATGCCCGCGGGCCGCCGAACAGCCCTGGTGGCCCGCGCGGGAAGCCCGAGCCGGGCCAGAACCGGCGGTGCGGGCGTTCCCTGTTGCGGAGCTCCCCGTTCGACGAGGGCCTTGACGTGCTCCGCGAGCCTCGACTTGATCTCGCTGGCCTGCGCTTTCGTGATCCGACCGTCGGCGACGGCCTCGTCGATCGTCTTCTCCTCGGCGGCGACGATCGCCTGGACGAGGCCGTCGACGGTCTTGCCTTTCTCCTTGGCGATCTCGGCGAGCGTCTTGTCCTCGAGCGCCTCCCGGAGGTCCGCCTCGCTCATCCCGAGGTACGCGGCCGCCGGTTCGAGGACTGCAAATGCGCGATGCATGTCGGGTCCGAGCCCGAAGCCGTCCCGGTGATCGAACCCGGGGCCGAATTCGCGAAGGCCCGGGCCGAGGAGCAGCGGGTACTCCTCGCCGTCGATCCGATCCTTGAGGCGCTTGCCCTGCTCCTCGGTCAGCCTGCCCGCGTCGACCGCTTCGTCGATGCGGTTCTTCAGCGCCTGCTTGAGCGCATCCGACAGCTCTTGTGGCTTTACGCCGAGCTGCGCGGCGGCGTCGTCGATGACGGCCTTGCTCTCGTCGTTCGGCGACAGGATCCGTGACGCGGCGACCGCACCGGCAGCGCCGAGGCCGACGATGAGCACGACGACGGCTGCACCGCCTGCGCCGAAGCTGAGCCATCTGCGCCGGGTCACGACGTTCATCTGACCACCGCTCCCTAAGAGATCGCTGAAAGGCGGCTAAGAAGATCCGACGTGGCCGGAGCCCGCCAGCTCGACGTGTTCGGGCGCGTCGACGATGCGACCGTCCCTCATCCGCACGATGCGCTCGGCGCGAGCCGCGACCTCGGCATCGTGCGTGACGACGACGACGGTCCGTCGCTTCTCGTCGCCCGAGAGCGAAAGCAGGAGGTCCATGATCTCGGCACCCGTCGTCGAGTCGAGGTTGCCGGTCGGCTCGTCCGCGAGAAGCACGTGAGGATCGTTTGCCAGCGCCCTCGCGATTGCGACGCGTTGCTGCTCGCCGCCCGAGAGCTTGCCCGGAACGTGGTCCGCGCGCTCCGCGAGCCCGACCGACTCGAGGAGGCCGACGACGCGGTCTCGCCGCTCTGCGCCAGCTTTCGACCTGGGCGCCAGCGCAACCTCGACGTTCTGCGCCGCGGTGAGCGTCGGAATGAGGTTGAACTGCTGGAACACGAACCCGAGCGCCTCGAGCCGCAGCTCCGAAAGCGCACCATCGCCGAGACTTGCAATGTCGCGTCCTTCGAAGCGCAGCTCACCCGCCGTCGGCCGGTCGAGAGCGCCGAGGAGCTGGAGCAGAGTCGTCTTCCCCGACCCGCTCGGCCCGACGATCGCGACGGACTCACCGGCTGCAAGCGCGAGGTCCACGTCGCATACCGCGTGCACCCGAGCCGAGCCCAGGGAATAGGTGCGGGAGACCCCGCGCAGGTCGTATACGGCGTCACCAGTCGTCACAGAGGTCATCGAAGCTCCTGTCAGTCGATGTGGCGAAGGGCATCGGCCGGCCGCAAGCGAGAGGCGCGCAGGCTTCCCGCGACGCCCGCGACGAGGCCGCCGAGCAGGGCCAGACTCACCGCCCACAGGACGATCGTCGGGCTGATCGGCGCGTCGAGCGCCACCTCGGTCGCCGACGGCTCGACCGCACCCTGGCCGAAAGGCCCGAACAACTGCGGCCCCTGCTCTGTGGCAGCACTGACGGTCGCCTCGAGCGTCGGGCCGAACGCGCCGATCGCAAGCGTCGCCGATGACGCCCACGACGACTCCGATCAAGCCGCCGAGCAGGCCCTGGATCAGGGATTCGCCCGTCACCTGGCGCACGACGAGGCGCTGCGACCAGCCGATCGCCTTCAGTGTGCCGAGCTCGCGGATCCGCTTGGTCACCGACGACAGACTGAGTAGGCTCGCGATCAGGAAGGCCGCGAGGAGTCCGACGATCATCAGCGCCTTGCCGAGCGAGCCGGCGAGGTTCTTCGCGTCGACGAGCGTTCCCGAGACACGGTCGGCGAGGTCTGCGGCGGTCGTCACCGACGCACCGTCGAGCGTCTCCTCGATCGCAGTGGCGACCGATTCGACGTCGTCGCTGCTGTCGGCGCGGACGTAGACCGTGTTCACGCGTCCCTTCCGGCCGGAGAGCGCCTGCAGCTGGTCGAGCTTCACATAGACGTCCGAGGAATGGCCGCCGAGCGGGGTTTCGGCGATGCCGACGACGGTGAAAGCCTTCCCGCCGAGCGTCAGCTCGTCTCCCAGCCCGAGGTTCTCGCGGGACGCGTAGCTCTCGTTCAGGATCGCCTCACGGGCGTCGTCCGTGCGGAAGTAGCGACCGGCCGTCACCTGCCCGGGCGTGATCGCCCCGATGCTCCTCCGGGTCTCGTCCACGCCGGTGACGCTCCGGGCGTCCGCGTCGATGCTCCGCGGGCCGACGGAGAGCTGGGCGCCGCCCTGGTCCTGCTCGAACGAGCGAGGCTGGGTCGGTGTCTCCGACTCCTTCGGAACCGTCCCCTCGACGTGGATCGAGTTGAGCGTGAGCCCGCCCGCCGCAGCACTGACACCGTCGAACTTGGCGATCGTGCTCACGTTGCTCGCGGGGAACGAGAGCTGCGCCGTGGAGACGAAGTCGTCGCGCGAGAAGTGCGAGCCCGGCTTTCCGAGATTGCGGAGGCCGAAGCGGCTGCCTCCGTTCTCCTGTTCCAGCTGCTTCCGCTCGTCGTCCGAGAGGTCGGGGAATCCGCGGCCCTCGTTCGGCGAGAGGTCGATCGGGCGCGACACCGACATGTCGGTGCCGACGCCTGTGAGTGGCTCGAGGATCGCCGCTTGAGCTCGATCGAGCCCGGTGGACAGCGCGTTGACGGTCACGACGAGCCCGACCCCCAGACCGAGGCCGAGCGCCGTGAGGACGGTGCGTCCGCTTCGTCGGCGGAGCTCCGAGAGCATGTATGTGAGGAAGAACATGCGGGCACGAAAGCGCCGCAAGTTGAGAGGGCCGTGAGCGAGCCCTAAGACGTCGCTAAGAAGTGACGCCCGCCGCGACGGGCTGCTCGGCTCCGAGCGTCAGGACCATCCGCGTGCCGCCGCCCTCCGCCCGCTCGGCCACCACATCGCCGCCGTGCGACTCGGCGACCTGCCTCACGATCGCGAGCCCGAGACCGGAACCGGGCATCCCGCGGGCCGCACGCGCGCGATAGAAACGGTCGAAGACGTACGGCAGGTCCTCCTCGGGAATGCCGGGCCCATGATCGCGGACGACCAGCTGGCCGCCGCGAAGCTCGACCTCGACACTCTCGCCCGGCTGGCTCCACTTCGCAGCGTTGTCGAGCAGGTTGCCGACCGCGCGCTCGATCGTGGCGGGAACGCCCTGCACCGTCGTCGGCTCGAGGGTGACCGAATAGCTGACCTCGGGCCGGTTCCGGCGTGCTCGCTCGACCACGTCCGCTACGAGCACGTCCAGCCGAACGTCCTCCGGCGCCGCGGTGTGCTGCTCGGCGCGGGCGAGCTCGATGAGCTCCGAGATGAGCGTGGTCATCTCGCCGAGCTGCTCGACGACGTCCGAGAGGAGCCGGCGGCGGTCCTCAGGCGGAAGCGTTCGATCGCCGGCCAGCACCTCGATGTTCGTTCGTACGCTCGTCAGCGGTGTACGCAGCTCGTGCGACGCGTCCGCGACGAGCTGCCGCTGCGCACGTGTCGACTCCTCGAGCGCCCCCAGCATCGTGTTGAAGCTCGCCGCGAGGCGGCTCAGCTCGTCCTTGCCGTCGACGTCGATCCGCTCGGACAGGTCCTGCGTCTCGGTAACGCGCTCGACGGTCGACGTCAGCCGGCGGACGGGACTGAGCGCCGCGCGCGCGACGAGCAGGCCGAGGACGCCCGCCGCGAGGATGCCGCCCAGTGCGACGAGAATGAGGAACACGCCGATGCGATTGAGCGACTGCTCGACCTCGGTGAGCGGTCGCGCGACCTGAATCGCCGCGTCCGGGCCGTAGGCGAACGTGAGTACCCGGAGGTGCGTCCCCTCGACGGTGACGTCGTCCCAGAACGCCGCGCCCCCGCTGGCCGGCGACGCCGAGCACGTCGTCGCCGACCGGAAGCTTGACGTTCTGCCGCGGAGGGACGAGGACCTCCCCGTTGGTCCGGACGAGCTGCACGTAGCCGCGCGCCTCGCCGAACTCCGGGCAGCACCGCAAGATAGCGCTGACCGCCCTGCCCGGGGATGACCCCGAGCCGCTGCACTGCGATCTGTGCTGCGCGCGCATCGAGCGCCTCGTCCACGGGTGCGCGCAGCTGCTCCCGCGCGATCAGGTAAACGGCGATGGACGCCGCGACGACCGACAGGGCGACAGCGGCCGCCGAACCGACGGCGATACGCGCCCGGAAGCTCACGTCAGCCCTCGCGGAGGGCGTAGCCGACGCCGCGCACCGTGTGGATGAGCCGCGGTGCGTCGCCCTCCTCGGTCTTGCGGCGGAGGTACCCGATGTAGACGTCGAGCGAGTTCGACGTCGGGCCGAAGTCGTATCCCCACACGCGCTCGAAGATGATCGACCGCGTCAGCACCTGGCGCGGGTTCCTGAGGAACAGCTCGAGCAGCGCGAACTCGGTCCGCGTGAGGTCGATCGCGACCTCGCCGCGCCGGACCTCGCGCGTCCCGAGGTCGAGCTCGAGGTCGGAGAAGCGCAGCACGTCGGAGGCCTCGTCCCCGTTCCCGGCGCGCCGCAGCAGCGCGCGCAGCCGCGCAAGGAGCTCGGCCAGGGCGAACGGCTTGGGCAGGTAGTCGTCGGCGCCGGCGTCGAGGCCGGCGACCCGGCTGTCCACCTCCGCACGGGCGGTGAGCATGAGCACGGGCACGGCGTTCGCTTCCGCCCGAAGCCGTCGGCACACCTCGAGCCCGTCGATTCCCGGCATGAGCACGTCGAGGATCACGGCGTCCGGCGCCGCGATGGCCGCGACCCGCTCGAGCGCCTGCTCGCCGTCTTCCGCGAGCTCGACCACGGTATCCCTCGAGCTCGAGCGCACGACGGAGCGACTCGCGAACGGCTCGCTCGTCGTCTACCACGAGGATCTTCATCTCGGGCGAATTGTGCGCATGCGGACACGCTCGGGCCGTGCGTCTTAGCGACTTCTTAGCCCGCCCTTACAGGCGTCTCAGCGACGAGCGGGCCGCGTTGCGCCACACTGACGGCGAACGCCGTGGCCCGTCGCTCACGCACACCACTTCTCGTCGCCGCACTCGTCGTCGGCCCTCGTGCTCGGAGCTGGCCTCGGCGCCGCGGCATTCGCGGTGCTCGACGACGGATCGACGACGTCGTGCGGCAGGTCACGGTCGAAGGCTCCCAGCCTGTCGCCGAGAGCGACCTTCCCGCTGCGCAGATCTACGAGCGCGCATCGAAGTCGGTGGTCGAGATCGCGGCGGCCGGCGGGTCCGGCGGGTCCGGTGTGGCGACGCGCACAGGGCTCCGGGTTCGTCTACGACGAGAGCGGTCACATCGTCACGAACCAGCACGTCGTCGCGGGCGCGACGTCGATCGCAGTGAGCTTCTGGAACGGCGTCGAGCTCGACGCAACACTCGTCGGCACGGACCCCTCGACGGATCTCGCCGTCATCCGCGTCGATGCGTCGCAAGTCGCTGCTGCGAGCCACTCCGGCTCGGCGACTCGAGCGCGGTCGTGGTCGGCGACCCCGTGCTCGCGTTCGGCAGCCCGTTCGGCCTCGAGGGAACCGTCACCGCGGGCATCGTCAGCGCGCTCCATCGCGAGATGACCGCCCCGAACAACTTCACGATCACGAACACCATCCAGACGGATGCGGCCATCAACCACGGCAACTCGGGCGGACCGCTCCTCGACCGCCGCGGGCGCGTGATCGGCGTCAACGCGCAGATCGAGAGCGAGTCCGGCGGGTCCGACGGCGTCGGCTTCGCGATCCCGTCGAACACGGTGCGCTCGATCGTGCGGCAGCTGATCGCGACGGGCGAGGTCGAGCACGCGTACCTCGGGATCCGCATGGCGCAGTTGCCGGACGGCGTCGCCGTGACCGAGGTCCTGCCCGGGACGCCGGCCGACGAGGCAGGGCTCCGCCCTGCGACCGGGACGACGATCGTCGACGGGCCAGGAGCAGCCCACCGGAGGCGACGTCGTCGTCGAGTTCGACGGCGAGAAGGTGACCTCGGCGGTCGCGCTCCAGAGCGCGGTCGACGCGCGCCGGCCGGGCGACACGGTCCCGATCACGGTCGTTCGCGAGCGGCTCCCGTCGCACGCTCGAGGTCACGCTCGGGGTGCAGGCCGTAGAAAGCGGCCCGAGGCCGGGAACACCTAGACCTTGGGCTAGTGTCGACAGCGCCGGATCCGTCTGTATGCTGAGTCGCGGGAGGTAGAGGAATGGGTAGAAGTCGTTCGTCCGCGTTCGTCTTCGCGGCTGCATATATCGCTTTGGTCGTCGGGCTGTTCCTGGCGTTGGGTGGGGCTGCATACGCGCAGTCGCCGTCCTCGGCCACCGATCAATACGGCACCAAGGTCAAGGGCGTGAAGGTCTCGGCGACCGCGGGTGGCGATACCGCCTCCGCTGCTGCCGAGGATGCGCTCCCGAACACCGGTCTTTCGCTCCTCGGTGTCGTCGTCGTTGGCGGCGCACTCGTCGCAGGCGGGCTCGTCCTGCGGCGGCGCGAGCAGCGCAAGAGCTAGTCCGGCAGTCGGAGCGTCAGTTGCCCGGCAACCCCGCTTCGCGTGGGTTGAGTTCACGCACCCGCCGGTAGGCGGCGGATCGCTCGGCTCCACGCGCCACCTGGGCGACGTGGAGCCATGCGACCCAGCTGCGCGGATCGGCCTCTGCAGCAGTCCGATAGTTCCGTAGCGCCTCGGCGCGGTCTCCGAGTCCGGCGGCGGCATCGCCGAGCACGAGGTCGGGCTCGGCCGACCAGAAGAGGAGAGCGTGAGCGCGACGAGCGTGCTTCGCGCGCCGCGGTCCAATCCTCGCGCGCTGCCGCGTCGCGCGCGGCGAAGAGGGCCTGATTGCCGACGAGGCTCCACGTCGCGGCGACGCTCAGGATCGACCCCGCAGCGATCAGGCCGCTGCGCGCCGAGACGGAAGGCGGCGGCCGCGTGGACGTCGCTCTGCTGCGAGCATGGCCGCAGAGCCGGCGAGGACAGCCGTCATGGTCACCGCCACCATCTCCCAGTGCCAGTCGAGGCTCGCAGCGGCGCACCAGGCGACGAACGCACCGATCGCACTCGCGACGAGACGGCTCGCGACGCGCACGGAGCGCTCCGACGAGCGGGGAGCACAGAGCGCGGACAGGAGAAGCGCGACGCCGACGACGCCGAGCTCCGCGAACGTCTCCATGTAGAGGGAGTGGCCGTCACGCACGACGAGGTCGACTCGGTCGCCGCTCGTACCAGAGGTACTCGAACGTGCCCGAGCCATTGCCGAGAACGGGTCGGTCCCGACCCGCATCCCAGGCGACCCGGAGCTGCTCCGCCCTGCCGTTGCCCGAGATGCTGAACAGCCGATCGTTCAGATCGGATCCCCCGCTCGCCTCTGCGTCGAATCGATCGCTGGAGGCCGTCGACCGCGGCCGCCGGGCCTCCGATCGCGACCAGCGACCCGGCCACGAGCACCGCGACGGCCGCTGCGAGGGCGGCGTTGGACCGCGTTCGGAGTCTCGCCGACAGCGGAACGCGTCGCGCGACCAGTCGAGCAAGCATCCCTGCCAGAACCGCACCGGCGACGGCACCGCCGACGACCACTGCGACGCGATGCCCGTCACGGCTCGCAGCAGCGGGAACGGACCCAGGCTCGGTGAGCGAGGCGAACGTGCTCGCGTAGGCGAGGCAAGCGGCCGAGGGCACGGCGACTGCGAACGACGTCCACAGGAAACGGAGTCGTCGAGGATCGAGTCGCAGCCGCCGCCGTGAAGCCGATCGCAAGAGCAGCCCATGCCCCACGTGAGAACGTGAAGTACAGCGTCGTGGCTGCGACCGGAACCATGCCGGCGGCCACGACGGAGGGAGCCGTGCGCCGCGAGTGGGCGACGAGTCCAGCGCGGCGATGATTCCGATCGACGCGAGGAGACCGAGCGAGTTCCAGTACCCGAGAGGTGCGGCCAGACGGTACGCGTCGATGCGATCGTCGTACGTGTCGAATCGATCCTGAAAGAGCCGCGTGGCCAGCGCGTACGTGCAGATCAGCGTGACCCCGACGACGATCCCCAGCATCACACCCGCCACGTCGCCGCGACGCAGGACGAGCGCTACGGCAAGGGCCACCGCGACGTACACGAGGGTCCGCTCGACCTCGCGGATCGAGTTGCAGGAGTGCTGATCGACCAGATCGCCGACAGTGCGACCCAGGCGGCGAGCGCGACCATCAACCCGGCGAAGGCGATCCGCAGGCGCCCCGGGGCGTCGACGCGATCGAGGATCAGCAGCACGGTCGTGGGGACGAGGAACGCGAGCGCCACCCAGCCCCACGACTGCGAGAAGTAGGCGCCCTGGCTGGCGTTGGCGGCCGTCACGATCGCGGCTACGGCCGCCGCGACCACATAGGTTCGTTGTGCTCTCGTCATGCCACGGCCACGTCTCCGGTCAGCCACCTACTCTGTGACCCGTCATGGGGCATCGCATCGGGACGTTCCTCCTCGTCATCGGCATCGGCATCCTGGCCTGGGCCGCCACCGTGTACTTCTGGAAGGACCCGTTCACGACCGCGTATACAGCGTACGAGCAGCGGCGGCTCGAGTCGAAGCTGAACGAGCAGTTCGAGGCCTACGAGCCGCTCCGCACGCCGGTTGTCGCCCACCCCGGGAAGCCGAAGCCGCGAACGCACGACGACGTGCGGCGCGAAGCGCGGCGTTTCCGACTTGCGAGCGACGAAGGTGATGCGATTGCCCGCCTAAAGATTTCACGACTCGGGTTGAGCGCCGTCGTCGTCAACGGTACGGGCGTCGCCGATCTTCGCCGCGGGCCCGGGAGGCACCTCGAGAGCTACATGCCGGGTGAGCGCGAGCTCGTGTACATCGCCGGGCATCGAACGACGTACGGCGCGCCGTTCGGCAGCATCAACGAGCTCCGCTCGGGCGACCCGATCACCGCTGGAGCTGCCGTACGCGACAGTGCAGTACCGAGTCACCGGCCACCGCATCGTCGACGACAACGACGTCTCGGTCCTGAAGTCGCCGCATCACGAGGAGCTCGTGCTGCAGGCCTGCCATCCGCGCTTCTTCGCCAGTCAGCGCTACCTCGTGTACGCGCGCCCAGTCTCGGTCAAGCAGCGAACGGGGCTGAGAGTCGCGGACCGGCTCTCTAGCTCGGTGTGACGCGATAGGCGTCGAACACGGCGTCGAGGTTCCGAAGGGCCGTGAGGAGCGACCGCAGCTCCTTCACCTCGCCCACCTCGGCCGTGTACCAGTTCTTCGCCATCCCGTCCTCGACGGTGCCGCCGTAGGAGACGATGTTCGCGCCGTGCTCGGCGAACGTGCGGGCGACGTCCTCGAGGAGGCGTGAGCGATCCCAGGCGTCGACCGCGATCTGGACGAGGAAGCCCGCAGACGCGCCTCCCTCCCACTCCACGTCGGTGAAGCGCTCGGGGTTGCGCTGGAGCGCGCGCACGTTCGGGCAGTCCTGTGCGGTGCACGGTGATGCCTCGACCCATCGAGATGTAGCCGACGATCTGGTCGCCCGGCACCGGCGTACAGCACTTCGCGAGCCGCACGAGCACGTCCTCGACGCCGATGACGTGGATGCCGACGCGGTCGCTCGAGACCGCCTTCCTCGCACGCGTCGGCTTCGTCGTGACGAGCGGCTCGGCGGCCACCTCCTCCGTCTTCAGCCGCTGGATGACCTTGTTGACGATCTGTGTCGGCGAGAGCTTGCCGGCGCCGAGCGCGACGTAGAAGTCCTCCGCCTTCTTGAACCCCGTCTCGCGGATGACCTGCGCAAGCACGCTCGAGCCCTGGAGCTTCCGGTACGGGAGCTTCTGCGCCTTGAGCGCCTGGTCGAGGAGGTCGCGGCCCTTCGCCTCGGTCTCGCCGCGCGTCTCGCGCTGGTACCACTGGCGGATCTTGTTGCGCGCGCGCGACGAGGTGACGAGCGCGAGCCAGTCGCGTGACGGACCACGGCCCGACTTCGAGGTCAGGATCTCCACGAAGTCGCCGCTGCGCAAGCGGTAGTGGAGCGGGACGATGCGGCCGTTCACCTTGGCGCCGACCGTGCGGTGCCCGACGTCCGTGTGCACGGCGTAGGCGAAGTCGATCGGCGTCGCCCCCGAGGGGAGCACCTTCACCTCGCCCTTCGGCGTGAAGACGTAGACCTCCTCGGCGAAGAGGTCGGTGCGGAGGCTCCGCATGTACTCGCCCGGGTCCTGGTCCTCCTGCTGGCCTTCCATCAGGGACTTGACCCAGGTCAGCCACTCGTCGTCGTCGGCCTTCGCCTTGCTGCCCGCGCTTGTACACCCAGTGCGCCGCGACGCCGTACTCGGCCTCCTCGTGCATCTCGCGCGTCCGCACCTGGATCTCGAGCGGGCGTCCCTCGGGCCCGATCACGGTCGTGTGCAGCGAGCGGTAGCGGTTGAGCTTCGGCATCGCGACGAAGTCCTTGAAGCGCCCGGGCATCGGCTTCCAGAGCGAGTGGACGAGACCGAGCGCCGCGTAGCAGTCGCGCGTCCCTTCCTCGCCGGAGCGCTCGCAGATGACGCGTAGCGCGGTCAGGTCGTAGATCTCGTTGAACTCGCGGCCGCGCTTCGCCATCTTGTCGTAGATCGAGTAGAGGTGCTTCGCGCGGCCCGTGATGTCAGCCGGTACGTCTGCCTTGTCGAGCTCCTCGCCGAGGATCTCGGCCGCCTTCTCGGCCTGCTCCTCCCGATCGGCGCGCTGGTCCGCGACCATCGCCTTGATCTCGGCGTACTTGCGTGGGTGCAAGCGTCTGGAACGCGAGATCCTCGAGCTCCCACTTCAGCGCGTGGATGCCGAGCCGGTGCGCGAGCGGCGCGTACACCTCGAGCGTCTCGCGCGCCTTCTGCGCCTGCTTCTGCTTGCCGAGGTACTCGATCGTCCGCATGTTGTGGAGGCGGTCGGCGAGCTTGATGAGGATGACGCGGACGTCCTGCGCCATCGCGACGATCATCTTCCGGTAGTTCTCGGCCTCCGCCTGCTCGCGGCTCTGGAAGCTGATGCGCGTCAGCTTCGTGACGCCCTCGACGAGCTGGGCGACGTCGGTGCCGAACTCCGTGCGGAGCTCCTCGAGGTCCGAGTCGGTGTCCTCGATGACGTCGTGCAGGAGCGCAGCGGCGATCGTCTGCTCGTCGAGATGGAGCTCCGCGCAGATGCGCGCGACACCGAGCGGATGGTGGATGAACTCCTCGCCCGAGCGCCGCGTCTGGCCGGCGTGCGCGCGCTCCGCGTACTCGAAAGCGCGGCGCAGAAGCTCCTTGTCGACGTCCGGGTTGTACGCCTCGACCTCGGCGATCAGCTCCTCGACGAGGTCTTCGCGATGCCGTCTCGCGTCGAGGACAGTCATGGGATCAGTGTACTGAGCGGCAGTTTCGCGACTCCTTCTCGCGCGGGAAGGAGGCCTGAGACGTGCTCGCGAACTGCGGACCGTCCATGAGCAGCTTCCGCCGTTGGTGGCGTCGGCGCAACGCCCGGCGTCTCGCACTTGCGATGCGTGATGCGCTCGTTCCCTCACGCCCCGGTCTGGGCTGAGACCTAG
>CAWDSX010000036.1:0-6385 GCA_963805135.1 uncultured Gaiellaceae bacterium
AAGCTATTGCGGTAACTGGCGGATCTCGAAGCGGATCGCCGTCCGCCTCGGCTCGTCGCCGGGCTGCGTGAGGTACTCCTCTTCCGGCGGCCCGTCGATCTCGTACCCGCAGTCGCTGATGAAGCGGTGCAGCCGCTTGACCGTCGCGATCTCCGTGTCGCCGAACGGGCCCTCGTGCACGATCTCCGCGGTCAACTGGCCGTACCACGTCTCGAGGACGATCCCGCCGCCGAGGTCGGGCGTGTGGTCGGGAACGGGGAGCGCCCAGCGGGCGACCCACTCCTCCTTCGGCGCCTCGGCCGCGTTCGGCCACCGGGCACATAGATGACCCGACTTGAGCCCGAGCTGCGCGATCGCGCCGTACAGCGCGCCGACTGCGCCGGCGCCGACCTCGTCCGGATCGCCTACCGTCTCGATGACTGCCATTCGCTGCAGCGGCCGATCCACGATCCGGGGAGCCGCCGTCACCACCTGGTGTTCCAGCATTCCGTTCACCTCCTGTGCCGATCGTGCGATGCGCAGGAGCGGGGAGCATCGGAACTGCCCCCGATCGGCGATCAGGGATCGCCCTGACGACAGGATCCGCGATTACAGCGTCGCGAGATCCTCGTCGAGGTGCTCGCGGTCCTCTTCGTCCGCGATCGGAACCTCGGTCGCGAGCTTCTTGTACGCCTCCGCCTCGGGAAGTGCGCCCGCCGTCTTGTACCCGCGCGCCACCGCCTCGTACGCGTAGGCGAGATCCCAGTCGCCGAGCCCGTGCTCCTCGCAGATGTCGAGGCAGCGCCGCGCATGGCGCAGCGCCGCCTCGTGCAGTCCGACGACGGTGTAGACGCGCGACACCTGCCACTCACCGCGGGCGAGGTTCTCCGGCTTGCACTCCGGAGCCTCGCCCCAGTGATACCGCGAGGCGTGCGCCGCGTGAACCATGCGGTCGTCGTCCTCGCGCGTCCCCATCAGGCGCCACACCTCGTTGAAGAGGTCGACGCCGAGTTGCCGGTGGTCGACCGTCAAGCGCTGTGCGCGAGCGCCGGCGTGCAGCTCGAGCGGCCACGCTTCTCGAGGTACTGCTGGTGGTAGTCCTCGGCCTCGTAGAAGGTCGGCGCGGGCTCGATCAGCGTGACGATCGGCTTGCGGTACCGCGGCTGCTCGCGCTCCTTCGAGCGCTCTGCCGCCTCGCGCTGCTCCTCGTCGTGGAAGAACACCACGGAGCGGTACTGGTCGCCGATGTCCCAACCCTGGCGATTGCGCTGCGTCGGATTGTGCTTGTGCCAGAAGACGTCGAGCAGCTGCTCGTACGACACCCGCTCGGGGTCGTACGTCACCTCGACGACCTCGGCGTGGCCGGTCCTGTGCGAGCACACGTCCTCGTACGTCGGATTGTCGAGCCGACCGCCGGCGTAGCCGACGCGCGTGGCCTCGACGCCTTCGATCTGCCGGAACGCCGCCTCGACGCCCCAGAAGCAGCCGGCGCCGAACGTTGCCTTCTTCGTCACTCTTCCTCCAGTCTCAGTGCTGCGGAATTGATGCAGTAGCGAACGCCCGTCGGATGCGGCCCGTCGGGGAACACGTGCCCGAGGTGACCGCCGCATGCGGCGCACATCACTTCGGTCCGCATCATCCCGAAGGTCGTGTCTGTCTCCTCGTCGACCTTGTCCTCGGCCGCCGGCGCGTAGAAGGCCGGCCAGCCACATCCGGAGTCGTACTTCGCGTCTGAGCTGAAGAGCTCGCCGCCGCAACCGGCGCAGTGGTACGTCCCGGAATCGAAGACGTGGTCGTACTCGCCCGTGAACGGGCGTTCGGTGCCCTTCTCGCGGAGCACGTGGTACTGCTCGGGCGTGAGCTCGGCGCGCCACTGCTCCTCTGTTTTCTTGATTTTCTCCACGCCCTACGGTCTCCCCACCGGCTCGATCGTTACGGCCTCGCGCTCGGTCGTCGGGTGCTCCTCGAAGAGGTAGCGGACGACCGGCTGCTTCGCGGCCTTGACCTCGTCGGCCCGGCGAATCGGCCGCGACGTCGGCGCCGCCTTGACGACCTCGGGCTCCTCCGCCGCCTCGCGCGCGATCGCGATCATCGCGTCCGCGAACGCATCGAGGTTCTCCTTCGGCTCGGTCTCCGTCGGCTCGATCATCAGCGCCTCGGGGACGATGAGCGGGAAGTAGACCGTCGGCGGATGGAAGCCGTAGTCCATCAGCCGCTTGGCGACGTCCGAAGCCGTGACGCCGTGCTCGCGCTTCAGCGATCGCGCGGAGAGCACGAACTCGTGCATGCAGAGGCGGTCGAAGGGGAGGTCGTACGTGTCCTTGAGCCGCGCGAGCAGGTAGTTCGCGTTGAGCACGGCGACCTCGGACATCTCGCGCAGCTGCGGCCCGTAGCGCCGGATGTACGCGTACGAGCGCACGAACACGCCGAACGGACCGCCGAAGCCGCGTACCTTCCCGATCGACTTCGGCCGGTCGTGGTCGAGTTTGAACGCGTCGCCGTCGCGCACGACGGCGGGCACGGGCAGGAACGGCTCGAGGACGTCGCGCACCGCGATCGGACCGCCGCCGGGGCCGCCGCCGCCGTGCGGCTGCGAGAACGTCTTGTGCAGGTTGATGTGCACGACGTCGAAGCCCATGTCGCCCGGGCGAGAGATGCCGCAGACGGCGTTGAGGTTCGCGCCGTCGTAGTACATGAGCGCGCCCGCCCCGTGGAAGATGCCCTCGATCTCCTCGATGTTCTCGTCGAAGAGGCCGAGCGTCGACGGATTCGTGAGCATCAGCCCGGCGGTGTGCTCGTCGACCTTGCCGCGGAGATCGTCGACGTCGATGTTGCCGCGCGGATCGGTCCTGACGGGCGTGAGCTCGTACCCGGCCATCGTCACGCTCGCGGGGTTCGTGCCGTGCGCCGTGTCCGGGATGACGATCTTGCGCCGCTGCTCGTCCTCTCCGCGGTCCGCGAAGTACGCACGCATGAGCATCAGGCCCGTGATCTCGCCTTGCGAGCCGGCCGCCGGCTGGAGCGACACGGCGGGCAGCCCCGTTACCTCCGCGAGGATCTCCTGGAGCCGCCACATCAGCTCGAGCGCTCCCTGGGCGCCGTCCTCGTCCTGGTGCGGGTGGAGATGCGCGAACCCCGGCAACCCGACGAGCCGCTCGTTGATCCGCGGGTTGTACTTCATCGTGCAGGAGCCGAGCGGATAGAAGCCGGTCTCGATTCCGAAGTTGCGGTTCGAGAGCGCGGTGAAGTGCCGGAGGATCTCCGGCTCGCTCAGCTCCGGCAGGCGAGGCGGCTTCGCGCGGCGCAGCTCTTCCGGCACGTCGGGCGCGAGGGAGGTTCTCGTAGCGAGGGACCTCGCCGCCGCGACGCCCTTCCTGCGAGCGCTCGAAGATCAGCTTCACGCGCCGACCTCGTCCAGTACCTCGACGAGTCGGTCGACGTCCGCGGGCGTGCGCTTCTCCGTGACGCAGACGAGCAGCGCGTCGTCGAGCCCTTCGTAGTCGCGCCCGAGCGCGTAGCCGGGATGCACGCCGTGCGCGCGGGCGTCGCGGATCACGTCGCGCGCGCTTCGTCCGATGCGAACCGCGAACTCCTTGAACGTCGACCGATCGGCGAACACGAGCTCGCGACCCAATCGCTCCTGCGCGTACGCGGCGAGGCTCATGCAGGTCTCCCCCACGTCGCGGATCCCGTGCGGTCCGAGCCACGAGAGCGTCACGAGGCCCTGAAGCGCGAGCAGCGTCTGGTTCGTCGTGATGTTGTGACGTCGCCTTCTCGCGGCGGATGTGCTGCTCGCGGGTCTGTAGCGTCAGAACGTAGGCTCGCTCGCCGTCGACGTCGGTCGTCTCGCCGATGATGCGACCCGGCATGCGGCGGATGAACTCGCTGCGCGCGGCGAGGAAGCCGTAGTGCGGGCCACCGTAGGCGGCGTAGTTGCCCGTGCCCTGGCCCTCGCCGATCGCGATCGCACAGCCGTACGCGCCTGGCGCCTCGAGCACGCCGAGGGACATCGGATCGACGTGAGCGACGGCGAGCGCGCCGGCGTCGCTCGCCGCCGAGGCGAGCTCGGGCGCGGGCTCGAGCACGCCGAAGAAGTTCGGCTGCTGGAAGATCACCGCTGCGGCGTCCTGCGAGGCGGCCGCGAGCTCGTCGGGATCCGTCGCGCCGCCACGGTGCGGTGCCTCGACGACCTCGAGCCCGAAGCCGCGGGCGTACGTCTTCACGACCTGCCGTACCTGCGGGTTCGTCGCCTCGGTCACGACGACCTTCGAGCGGCCCGTGGCGTTTCGCGCGATCAGGCACGCGTCCGCGGCAACGGTCGTCCCGTCGTACCCGGAGGCGTTGGAGACGTCCATCCCCGTGAGCTCGCACATCACGGTCTGGTACTCGAAGATCGCCTGCAAGATGCCCTGGCTCATCTCGGGCTGATACGGCGTGTACGCCGTCAGGAACTCGCCGCGCTGAAGGACTGCGTCGGCGATCGCCGGCACGTAGTGGTCGTAGATCCCCGCGCCGAGAAACGAAAGCTCCTTCGTCGTGTCGACGTTGCGCGCCGCGAGCTCCTCGAGATGCCTCTGCAGCTCGAGCTCGCTGAGCGGCGGCTCGAGCCCGAGTGCGCGATCGAACCGCATCCCGGCCGGGATGTCGCGGAAGAGCTCGTCGACGGAATCGACGCCGATCTCCGCGAGCATCGCCTCGCGGTCGGCGTCAGTGAGCGAGAGGAAGCTCACGCGTCTTCGAGGACCTTCTTGTACGCAGAGACGTCGAGCAGCGAGTCGACCTCCGAGGGGTCGCCGACACGGATGCGAATGAGCCAGCCCGCGCCGTACGGATCCTCGTTCACCGTTTCCGGCGCGTCGACGACCGCCTGGTTCACCTCGAGCACCTCGCCGGAGAGCGGCGCGATCAGATCCGACACGGCCTTCACCGACTCGACCTCGCCGTACGACTCGTCCTTCGAGATCGTCGAGCCCTCGTCGGGCGCCTCGTAGTGGACGAGCTCACCGAGCGCATCCTGGGCCCACCAGGTGATCCCGAGCGTCGCCTCGCCGTCCTGGATCCGCGCCCAGTCGTGCTCGGCGTGGTACTTGAGGTCGTCGGGATAGGACTCCTGCGCCGCCACTAGGACTGCTCCTCTCGTTTGTAGATCGGTTTCTTCACGACGCGCGCGCCGCGTGATCGACCGCGCACGTCGATCGTCAGCTCGGTCTCCGGATCGGCCTGCCCCGGCGCCACGTAACCCATGCCGATGCCGACGTCGAGCATCGGCGAATGGCTTCCCGACGTGACGACGCCGCCGCCGTCGATCGGCATTCCCTGCCGCGGGATCGCCTTGTCCGTCATCACGAACGCGACGAGCTTCTGCTCCGGCCCGTCGACTTTGATTCGCCGCAGCTCGTCGACCCCGGTGAACTCGGTGTCGAGCGCGCACGTCCAGCCGAGCCCGGCCGAGATGGCGTCGGTGTCCGGCGTGATGTCGTTTCCGTGCAGCGGATAGCAGACCTCGAGGCGCAGGGTGTCACGCGCGCCGAGCCCGCACGGCTTCGCACCCCGCGCCACGACCGCGTCCCAGAGTGCCGGCCCGTCCTCGGCCGGCGTCATCAGCTCGACTCCGCGCTCGCCGGTGTAGCCCGTGCGGTTGACCATCACCTCGACGCCGTCGAGCTCGCCCATCTCCCACGTGAACGGCTTGCCGTCCGAGAGGCCGAGCCGTTCGAGCGAACGCGGCCCCTGAACCGCGAGCAATGCGAACTCGTCGGAGACGTCGCGAACGTCGGAGCCGGGAATCTCGCGCTCCTTGATCCAGCGGAAGTCGGCGTCCCGGTTCGACGCGTTGACGATCAAGAGGTAGCGGTACTCGTCGGTGCGGTAGACGATGAGGTCGTCGACGATCCCGCCGCGCTCGTTCGTCAGCAGCGTGTACTGCGCGCCGCCGACGTCGAGCTTCGCGACGTCGTTCGACAGGAGCGACTGGAGCAGCTCTGCCGCGTGCATGCCCTCGACCTCCAGCTCGCCCATGTGCGAGACGTCGAACACGCCGGAGTCCGCCCGGACGGCGCGATGCTCCGGAATCACGCCGTCGTACTGCACGGGCATCTCCCACCCGGCGAAGGGGACCATTCGCGCGCCGAGCGCGACGTGGCGCTCGAAGAGCGGCGTGCGCTGGAGTGTCTGCGCCATCACCGGCGATGCTAACCGTCCGCCTTCGAGCCGAGACCGCCCTTCGAAACCGACCCGAAATGGGGGCCGCCCCGTTCATTCCCCACTTAGCGCGGGAAACGACCGGGGCGGCTGGACCGGGTCGTTGGGTCAACTGCGGCGTCGACCCTATGAGGGCAAGCGTGTTGTGGCCGAACCCACGCGGGCCTAAACCTCTTCCGGGAAAATTGTCGCTCTTTGCGCAAAG
>CAWDSX010000037.1:0-31517 GCA_963805135.1 uncultured Gaiellaceae bacterium
TGAGGACGATCTCGAGCACTACCGCGCGCCCTCGAGCGACATCACCGCGTCGACGACGTCCTCGACGCTCGGGAGCATCGCGTCCTCGAGCGGCCGCGCAGAGGGGATGATCGCGTCGCGCGCGGCGACCCGCTGGACCGGCGCGCGCAGGTCATTCCATGCCGCCTCCTGGACGCGGGCGGCGATCTCGGCGCCGAATCCACCGGTCAGGGTTCCTTCCTCCGCGGTCACCAGCGCGCCGGTCCGCGCGACGGACTCGAGCACCGCGTCGAGCTCCATCGGGACGAGCTGTGAGAGCGCGACCACCTCGCAGAAGATCTCGTGCTCGAGGACGAGCTCCGTCACCGCGTCGAGCACGAGCGGGAGCATCCCGCCGTACGTGACGACCGTCGCCGAGCCCTCGGTGAAGTCGGTCGCCGAGAACGTCAGCGTGGGATACGCGTCGCTCGACTCACGCACCGCGAGCTCGCCGATGTGCCCGTCCTCGGGACGGCGGATCGTGCGTCCATAGAGCAGCTTGTTCTCGATGAAGAACACCGGCCGCTCGTCCTCGACCGCGGCTGCGAGCAGCGAGCCGACGTCGTGGCACTCGCTCGCGGCGACGACGACGATGTTCGGGATGCCGAGGAGGAGCTTCTCGAGCGACTGCGAGTGCGTCGGGCCGTAGCCCCGCCGCGCCCCCATGGGCGCACGCACGACGAGCGGCACCGTCACCTGGTCGTCGTACATCTCGCGGAACTTCGAGATCCCGTTCACGATCTGGTCGAGGCCGAGGGCGACGAAGTCGCCGAACATGATCTCGAGGATCGGCCGCTGTCCCCGCAGCGCCATGCCGGCGGCGACGCCGAAGAGCGACGCCTCGCTGATGGGGTCGTCAGGACCCGCTCCGGATAGGCGTCGGAGAGACCCGCCGTGACCTTGAACGCGCCGCCGTAGGGATCGAGGACGTCCTCCCCGAAGAGGACGACGTCGTCGCGCTCGGCGAAGATCGCGTGCAGCGACTCGTTGAGCGCCTGGACGCCGCGCTTGCCGGACGCGACGCTGCTCACGCCGCGACTCCGGGCGTCGCGGCCGGAGCCGCGTCCGCGGCCTCGACCGTCTCGGCGAGCCGCTCCTCGCACCGCTCCTCGATCGCGGCGCGCTCGTCGTCGGAGAGCCGCGCGCCCGCGACGAGGAGCGGGTCGCGCGTGCGGCGCTCCTCGATCTCGGCCGGGTCGCGCTGATCGTCCGACTTCGAGTGCGGGCTGAAGCGATACGTGTTGAGCACGAGGAAGTACGGCGCGCCGGTCTCGCGGATGCGCGCCACCGCGCGGCCCGCCGCGTCGTCGACCACCTCGACGTCGGTCGTGTCGAGCTCGTCCACCTCGACGCCGAACGCCGCGCCGCGCGCCGCGATCGAGCCCGCAAGCTCGAGCGCGACCGGCGTCGACTGCGCGTAGTGGTTGTTCTCGACGACGAAGAGCACCGGGAGCTGCCACAGCGAGGCGATGTTGAGCGACTCGTACGTGACGCCCTCACCCAGCGTGCCGTCCCCGAGGAAGACCGTGGACACGGCGCCCGTCCCCTTGCGCTTCTCGGCCAGGGCGATACCTGTCGCAACCGGGACGATGCTGCCGAGGACGCCGTTCGAGTAGAAGTTGCCCTTGCACAGGTGCTGGCTGCCGCCCTTGCCGCCGCAGACGCCCGGCGCCTTCCCCATCACCTCGCACAGGAGCCCGAACGCGTCGTCCGTGAACGCAAGGTAGTGCCCGTGACAGCGGTGGTTGGAGAAGATCGTGTCGACTTCGGGGTCGAGGTGGTGGATCAGGCCGACGGCATTCGCCTCCTGGCCGATGTACGTGTGGGTCGTCCCGACGAGCTTTCCGAGCGAGAAGAGGTCGAGGAGCGTCTCCTCGAAGCGGCGGATGAAGAACATCCGCTCGTAGAAGGTCGCGAGCTGGGTCACTAGAGGTATCCGAGATCCGAGAGCCGCTTCGCGACGGTGGCCTCTTCCTCCTCCGTCAGCTCGTGGCGGTCGGCGCTCTCGAGCTCGCGGAAGACGAGGTCGCGGAGCTCGGGCGACACGTCCGCCGGGCGGCTGTCGAGCTCGCGCGGATCCGTATCGAGCCGGTATGCCTCCTCCTCCCCGCTCTCCACGTCGAGGATCAGCTTCCACGGCGGCACCCGCACGGCGAGCTTCGTCAGCGCTCCCATGTCGGTCCCGGCGATGACGGCCGGCCGGTCGCCGTCGACGTCGCAGCAGCGACTCGCCGTCCGTCTCGCGGGCGGGCAGCCCGGCGAGCTCGAGGAGCGTCGGGACGAGATCGACCGAGCGCACCTGCGACTCCACCACCGCCGGTTCGATCCGACCCGGTGCCGAGAGGATGAGGGGCACCTGGACGATCTCGTCGCCGAGCGTCGCGCCGTGCATGTGGTACACGCCTCTTACGTCCGACTTCTCGGCGAAGCGCTCGCCCCACGACTCGCCGTGGTCGGAGAGGAACGCAAACGTCGTCGACTCGCGGAGACCGAGCGACTCGAGCTCCTCGAGGAACGAGGCGACCAGCACCTCCGACTGGCGCTCGACCGCCTTGCGGTAGCGCTCGCGCATCGACTCGAGGGCCGACGCCGAGTCCGACTGGATCCCAGCGATGACCTCCTCCTTCGCGGCCAGCCAGTTCTTCCGATCGGCGTGGACGATGTCGTAGGGCATGTGCGTCGCCCAGTTGTGGACGTACAGGAGGAACGGCTTCTCACGGTTCGCGCGCAGGAACCCGACCGCGCCGTCGAGGGTCTCCGAGGTGCCGAGGACGTTCGCCTCGGGCAGGTCCTTGAAGAGGTAGTTCGTGTCGAAGACGAAGCTCCCGACCTCGTACTCGTGAGCGGAGAACGCGCGGAAGATCGTCTCGACCGACGGGTCGAGGGTCGCGTCCCAGTGGAGGTAGCCGTGGTGATGGGCGTAGACGCCCGTCACGATCGACGTCGTCGAAGGCGCCGTCCACGGCGCCGCCGAGATCGCCTGCGCGTAGCGGACGCCGCCCGCGGCGAGCTCGTCGATCGTCCGCGTGTTGACGTAGCGGGCGCCGTAGCAGCCGAGATGGTCCGTGCGCAGGGCGTCGGAGACGTAGACGACGACGTTCACAGCGCGGCGGATTGTAGTGACGGTCTACGCGTGCCGCCCGTGCGCAGGCGGGCCCCTCTGTACGCGCTCTACGCCGCGGACACGATCTCGCTCGCCGGCAACGCCGTCGCCCAGATCGCGATCCCGTGGTACGTGCTGACGACGACGGGAAGCGCGACGCTCACCGCCCTCGTCGTCTTCTTCAACTTCCTCCCGATCGTGCTGGCGGCGTTCTTCGGCGGCGTCGTCGTGGATCGCCTCGGGTTCCGGGCATCGAGCATCGTTGCCGACCTCGCGAGCTCGGCGGCAGTCGCAGCGATACCGCTGCTCGCTTCGACGGTCGGGATCGAGATCTGGCAGCTGATGGTGCTCGTCTTCGTCGGTGCGCTGCTCGACGCCCCGGGCGCGACAGCACGGGCGGCCCTCTTCCCTGACGTCGTCGAACTCGCCGGTCTTCGGATGGAGCGCGCCGCCGGCATTCGCGCCGGCATCCAGCAAGGAGCCCAACTCGTCGGGGCGCCCCTAGGCGGCATCCTCGTGGCCGCGCTCGGCGCGACGGCGGCACTCTGGATCGACGCCGCGAGCTTCCTCGTCTCTGCCGGTCTCGTCCTCCTCCTGGTACCGCGCCCGCACCGCGACGCCTCGAGCGAGGCGCGCGGTCCGCTTCCTCGCAGAGCTCGCCGACGGGCTCCGATTCATCTGGCGCAAGCCCCTCGTGCGCGCCGTTGTCGCCATGGTGCTGCTCTCGAACCTCATCGAGGCGCCGCTGTCGGTCGTGCTCGCCGTCTTCGCCCGGGAGGAGTACGGCAGCGCGGCGGACTTCGGCATCCTCGTCGGCGTCCTCGGCGGCGCCGCGCTGGCCGGCGCTCTCGGATACAGCGCGATCGGGCACCGGCTGCCGCGGCGGCGGACGTTCCTCGTGTGCTTCTCGGGCGTACCGATCGGCTACCTCGTCCTCGCTGCCCAGCCCTCACTCCCCGTCGCGCTCGCGGCGTTGGCGCTGTCCGGGTTCGTCGCAGGTCCGATCAATCCACTCCTTTTCACCGTCCAGACCGAGATCGTCCCGGCCGAGCTCCGTGGACGGGTCTTCGGCGCGATTCGCGCCGGCGCCTGGGCCTCGATCCCACTCGGGATCCTGCTCGGCGGGGTCGCGGTCGCGGCCATCGGCGCACCCGCGACCTTCCTCGTGATGGGCGTCTCGCTCGCGGTCGTCGTCTGTTACGGCTTCTTCAACCGGACGTTCCGCGAGATGGACTCACAGCGCTCAGCTGGGAGCGAGAGCGGAGAGCAGGCTTCGTCCGCGTAGCCCGGCCGGCTCGTCGATGCCGAGGATCTCGAGCACGGTCGGCGCGATGTCGAGCAGATGTGCGTCGGCGCGCCCGGTCGCGTCGATCCCCGGCCCGGCCACGACGTAGAGCCCGTCCTGCGCGTGGTTCGCGTCGTCCGGGCCGGTGTCGTTCTCGAGCGTCTGCACGCCTTCGTCGCCGCCGATCGTCCCGACGGACCGCCAGTAGAGGTCGCCGAAGACGACGATGAGGTCCGGGGCGACCCCCTTCGGCTCGCCGTAGAGCTCCTCCGGCTTGTACACGGCGGTCGGGATCGGGTTGCCCGCGTCGTCCGGGATGGCGGCGATCCGCCGCGCGAGGTCGTCGCGGACGGCCTCGTAGTCCTCCGGCGCGATCGTCCCCTCGGGCTCGCGCCCGGCGACGTTCAGGAAGACCCGCGCGTAGTAGCCGCCCTCCCCCCACGCGGTCGTCTTCGGCCAGTCGACGCCGACGTCTCGAAGCGACGAGACGCCGTCGGGCTCGGCGAGCGTCGCGAGCAGCCCTTCTCGACGGAGCCACTCGTTGATGCGGATCCCGCCGTCGAGCCGCTTCGCGCCGTGGTCCGAGAGCACGAACACGACCGTGTCCTCGTCCGCGTGCTCGAGCAGCTTCCCGAGCAGTCCGTCGACGTGGCGGTGGTAGTCGAGGATCGCGGTCTCGTACGCATTGCCCGGGTCGTGCTTGCGGTGCTCGGGATCCATGTACTTCCAGAACCCGTGGTGCATCCGGTCCGGCCCCATCTCGACCATCGCGAACAGCGACCACGGCTTCGTCGCAAGCAGGTGCTCTGCGAGCGCGAACCGGCGGTCGGTCATCTCGTAGACCTGGCGCAGGAGGTACTCCTTGTCGTCCGTGCGGAAGTCCTTCGTGTCGAAGAGGTACTCGCCGACGACGTTCTCGATCTCGTCCTTCAGGGCAGCCGGGTAGGTGTACTTCGAGTCGACCGACGGCGTCAGGAAGCACCCGACCATCACGCCGTTCAGGGGCTTCGGCGGGTAGCAGCCGGGCACCGAGAGCACGATCGACGAGCCACCCGCACGCGTCACGTAGTCCCACAGCCGCGGCTCCTTGATCGCCGTCGACATAGCGATGAACGCGCCGTCGTACGTGTGGTCCGAGCGGTTGCGGAAGCCGTAGACGCCGAGATCGCCCGGTGTCTTCGAGGACATCATGCAAGACCAGGCGGGAACGGTGATCGGCGGGATGACGGAGGTCAGGCGGCCGTACGTCCCGCGCTCCATCAGCCCCGAGATCGTCGGAAGCTCGTCCCGCCAGCGCTCGAGGACGAGCGACGGCTCGGCGCAGTCGAGCCCGACCATCATGACTTTCCGCGGCACGGGCGGAGCGTAGCCCGCGACGGCCGGCGACTCGCCGATTTGACGTACTGCACGTCCGGGTGGCCAGCCATTGACCGGACGCTGTCGGCCGGTATTAGGGTGCGCCCGTCAAACTGGGAGAGGGGGAACAAATGAGCAAGAAGTCATTGCTCGTCACAGCGCTATGTGCGGGTGTCTTCGCGGCCGTGAGTGCCGGTTCGGCGTTTGCCGGTGAGGTCACCGGCAACGGCAAGCAGACTCCGATTGGAGCAGCGCCTGACAACGATCCACATGCGGCCTCGATCTGCTCGTTCTCGGGCCAGAACGACGATCCCGACGAGCCGGGTGCCGGGGGTCGCACGCAGTCTTGGGGACAAGATGTCCAGAAGGCGGTGCACGCTGGGGCGGCGCCTCCTGGCGGTGTTCCCGGCCAAGCGTGCAACGGCCATAGCGGCGCATTTGCCGGCAGCTAGCCGGACCTGACGTGATCACTTGCCCCGGGGATCCTCGATCCCCGGGGCAACGCTCTGGCGCTCGTGCAGCGCCGATCGCGGTCCGTGCCGCGAAGACGCCACAATCCTGGACATGAGCGCGCGCCCCAACCCGAGCAGCGAGACCGTCGTCATGAAGTTCGGCGGCTCGTCGGTCGCCGACCCGGAGAAGATCAAGGACGTCGCTGCGCGGCTCGTCGAGGCCCGCGAGCGCGGCGCCCGCGTCGTCGCGACGGTGTCGGCGATGGGCGACGCGACCGACGGGCTCCTCGCGCTGGCCCACGACGTGTCTCCGAACCCGCACCCGCGCGAGCTCGACATGCTGCTCTCCACCGGCGAGCGGATCGCCTGCGCTCTCGTCGCGATGGCGGTTCACGACCTCGGCTACGAGGCCGTCTCGTTCACCGGCTCGCAGGCGGGGATCATCACCGATCCCGTCCACACGAAGGCGAAGATCCGCGAGATCACGCCCGTCCGCGTCGTCGAGGCGCTCGATCGCGGGCGGATCGTCCTCGTCGCCGGCTACCAGGGTTTCTCGCGCGACACGATGGACGTGACCACGCTCGGCCGCGGCGGAACGGATGCGACCGCGGTCGCGCTCGCCGCCGCGCTCGGTGCATCGTGCGAGATCTACTCGGACGTCCTCGGCGTCTTCACGGCCGACCCCCGCATCGTCCCGAACGCGCGCAAGCTCGACCGGGTCTCGTACGAGGAGATGCTCGAGATGGCCTCGTCGGGCGCGAAGGTGCTCATGCTGCGCGCCGTCGAGCTCGCGCGCGGCCAGGGCGTCCGCATCCACGCCCGCTCGACGTTCTCGACCGAGCCGGGACGTGGATCGAGGACGGGGCAGGGCTCGAGCAGCCGATCGTCTCGGCGGTCACGCACTCCGAGGACGAGGTCGTCTTCGACGTGACCGGGCTCCCCGACGAGCCGGGCATCGCCGCGGCGATCTTCGACGCCGTCGCGACGGAGCACGTCAACGTCGACACGATCCTCCAGAACGTGGCGCACGGCCTCGCAGCGCTCTCGTTCTCGGTCCCGAAGGACGACGTGCCCGCGACGCGGCGGGCGCTCGCTCGCGCGGAGGCGGCCATCGGCTCGCTCGAGACCGCCGAGATCACGGATCTCGGAAAGGTCTCGCTCGTCGGCGCCGGCATGCGCTCGCACCCGGGGGTGGCGTCGCAAGATGTTCCGAACGCTCGCCGACGAGGGCATCAACCTCCGCCTGATCTCGACCTCGCCGATCAAGGTGTCGTGCCTCATTCCTCGCGTCGACGTCGAGCGCGCGGTCAGAGTCCTCCACGAGGCGTTCGCACTCGGCGCGGAGCAGGCTCCGGCGCGAGCGTGAGCGGCCAGAGCGACGCCACCCAAGCTCCGCAGCCGACCCGCCGGCAGAGCCCGCGGGCGTTCGGTCGGCGTCTGGATCGTGCTCGTGCTCGCCGGCCTCCTGCTCCTCCTCTCGTCGTTCGCGATCTGGATCAACCGCGTGGCGCTCAACACCGGCGTCTTCACGGACACGTCGAGCTCGCTCCTCGACGACCCGGCGATCCGCAGCGCGGTCGCGAATCGCGCGGTCGACGAGCTGTTCGCGAACGTCGACGTGCAGGCCGAAGTCGAGAAGCAGCTGCCGGCCGACTACCAGGGCCTGGCCGGCCCCGCGACGGCCGGACTGCGCCAGGCCTCGTACCAGATCGTCGACCGCGCGCTCGAGCAGCCGGCGTTCCAGCAGCTGTTCAAGGTGACGCTCGAGGAGACGCACCGGACGCTCGTCGAGGTGCTCGAGGGCGGCGGAGTCCGCGTCTCCACGGAGAACGGCGAGGTGATTCTCAACCTGCGCGCGATCATCGAGGAGGCAGCCGACCGGATCGGGATCGGGCAGCAGGTCGCCGACAAGATCCCGGCGGACGCGGGCCGCATCGTCATTCTCCGCGCCGACGAGCTCGACACCGCGCAGAACGTGTTCCAGCTCCTGAAGACGCTTGCCTGGGTGCTTCCCCTGCTGACGCTCGTGGCGTTCGCGCTCGCCGTCTGGCTGTCCGGCGATCGTCGCCGTGCCGTTCGCGGGACGGGCTGGGTGCTCGTCGTCGTCGGCATCCTCGGTCTACTGGCCGCGAATCTCACGCGGAACTACGTGGTCGACTCACTCGTCGCGCGCGAGGACGATCGCCAGGCGGCGAACAACGCCTGGGACATCCTCACCGACCTCATGCGCGGCTCGTTCCGGCTGATGATCGTCGTCGGAATCCTCTTCGTCGTCGCCGCGTGGCTCGCCGGCCCCGGGCGACGCGCGCGTCACCGCCCGCGGCTGGCTCGCACCCGCGATGCAGAACCGCGTATGGGCGTACGTCGTCCTCGCGGTCGTCGTCCTGCTGATGCTCTACAGGGCCGAGGTCGTGGACTTCACCCGCCTCCTCGTCGTGATCCTCCTGACCGCGCTCGGCGCCGTCTGGATCGAGCTGACCCGGAGGCAGACGCTCGCGGAGTTCCCCGATGCGGAAGGCTCGACGCTCGTCGCGGACACGCGTGCACGGATGACGAACTGGTGGGAGTCGAGGCGGGAGCCCGGCGAGTCGCCGGCCGCCGCGGCTCCCGCTGGCGACGTCTCGTCGCGGCTCGCGTCCCTCGCCGACCTCCATGCGCGAGGCGAGCTCACGGACGAGGAGTACGCAGCCGCCAAGGCGCAGGTCCTCGCAGGTAACTGAGGCAGGCTCGCCGCCGTCCGCGCCGAACATCCCGGCGTGGACTCGAACCTCGCGAAGGCCCTGCTCCTCGCGGCGATCTGGCTCGTCGTCCTCGTCGCAGTTCGCTGGCTCGCTACGCCACGCGTTCGATCGCTACGAGAGGCGACTCGCGGAGCGTGACCCGGCCGTAGCCGCCCGCCGGCGGACGACCTTCAGCTTCCTGCTCCGCGTCGTCATCGCGCTCGTCGGACTGATCGGCGCCTGGAGCGTGCTCTCGAAGTTCTCCGCGACCCAGCAGGTCGCAAGCGCCTTCCTCGCCTCGAGCGCCGTCCTCGCCGTCATCGCCGGTCTCGCGCTGACGACGCCGCTCGGCAACCTCGGCTCGGGGGTCATGCTCGCATTCACGCAGCCCGTGCGACTCGGCGACCGCGTCACCGTCGACGACCACACGGGCATCGTCGACGAGATCTCGCTGAGCTACACGGCGCTTACGACCGACGAGGGACGGCGGATCTTCGTCCCGAACTCGCGCATGGTCTCGACTACGATCGTCAATCGCTCGGTCGACGATCCGCGACGCCTCGTCACGGTCGAGCTGCCCGTCCGGCTCGACGCCCCCCTCGACGAGGCCCGCCGCGTGGTGATGGAGGCGGCGGCCGGCGCTCCACAGGGCGAGAGCCTCGCGATCTACGTGCAGGTCGGCTCGCTCACCGAGAAGACGGCGTGGCTCAACGTCGTCGCATACGCGCCCTTCGGCGCGGACGTGTCGCAGGTCGCGAGCGAGCTGCGCGAGCAGGCGGTGGCGGCACTCGGCGCCGCCGAACTCCTCCCGGCCTAGGTCACAGGAGACCGCCGGCCGATTCACGCATCGTGATCGTGAACGTCTGCGGCGGGCTCGTGTCCTTTCCGCCTGTTGGCTCGATTCGTCGGGCGGGCAGGTCGGCCGCGGCTGCGCCCCCGTACGGGTATGCCGACCCTCGTTCGTCGGGTTCAGTCGAGCTCGAGAGCCTCGCCCGGCCTGAGAACACGCAGCTCGACGCCCGGCGCATGCTCCGTCAGAGCAGCCGCGAACTTGGCCGGCGGGAGGTCGACGAACGCCGGCTTCCCGGCGAGGCCGAGGTGGATCGGGAAGTACGTGCCCCAGTGGATCGGGATCACCATGCTCGGTCGGACGAGCGCGACCGCCTCCGCCGCTCGAGTCGGATCGAGATGACCGCCGCCGCCGAGCCCAGGCCCCCACCCCCAGATCGGGATGAGCCCGACGTCGACCGGCCCGATGTCGGTCATACCCTGGAAGAGGTCGGTGTCCCCGGCGAAGTAGACGGACTTCGACCCGGAGACCACATAGCCCACAGGGTCGGCCGACGCGCCGAACGGCGCGCGGCTGCGGTCGTGCTCGGCCGGTACGGCCCTGATCTGGAGATCGCCGATCGCGAGCGTCTCTCCCTGCTCGACCTCGAGGACCGACTCGAAGCGCCGTTTGCGGAGGAGCCCTCCGAGCCCGCGCGGGACCACGATCGGGAGCTTCTTTCCGAGCCGCTCGAGCGACGGAAGGTCGAGGTGGTCGTAGTGGCCGTGCGAGATGAGCACAGCGTCGACGCCGCGTTGGGAACGGGCGGATACCGCACGCGTGCGCCGCAGGTGTGCGACGCGGCTGCGGAGCAGGGGGTCGGTCAGCAGACGGACGCCGTCGAGGTCGACGAAGACCGTGGCATGACCTACATACTCGATTCGGGCCAAGCAGGAAGCGTTACACGCAGTCTCTGAGCCCCTGGGCCTCTGGAAGCGACTCGAGCTTCTTGAGCGTGTTGTTCTCGATCTGGCGGATGCGCTCGCGGGTCACGCCGAACGCCTGCCCGACCTCCTCGAGCGTGCACGGCTGCGAGCCGTCGAGCCCATACCGGAGCTCGATCACGCGACGCTCGCGCTCGGGGAGAGCGGACAGCGCGAACTCGACGTCCTCCTTGCGCAAGGACAGCGACGCCGTGTCGAATGGCGATTCGGCCGCATCGTCCGGGACGAAGTCCCCGAGCGACGAGTCCTCCTCTTCGCCGATGGGCTTCTCGAGCGAGATGGGGAGCTGCGACATGCGCAGGATCTCGCGCACCTCCTCGACGTCGATCTCGAGCTCCTCGGCGATCTCCTCCGGGAGCGGCTCGCGGCCGAGGCGCTGCACGAGCTGGCGTTCGATGTGCACGACCTTGTTGAGCTTCTCGACCATGTGGACCGGGATCCGGATCGTGCGTGCCTTGTCCGCGATCGCCCGCGTAACCGCCTGCCGGATCCACCAGGTGGCGTACGTCGAGAACTTGAAGCCGCGGCGGTAGTCGAACTTCTCGACCGCGCGGATGAGACCGAGCGAGCCTTCCTGGATGAGGTCGAGGAAGGAGAGGCCGCGACCGAGATACCCCTTTGCGATCGAGACCACGAGCCGCAGGTTCGCCTCGATCATGTGCTGCTTCGCCGCCATGTCACCGCGTTCGATGAGCTTCGCCAGCGAGACCTCCTGGTCGGCCGTCAGGAGGGGCACCTTCCCGATCTCGCGCAGGTACAGCCGCAGCGAGTCGAGTGACGGCTCGACCGAGAGATCGAGCTTCGGCTCGACCTTCTCCTCCTCGACGGGCACGGGCTCCGCGTGGGGAGGTCCTTGTGCTCGGCGCCCTCGTGGAGCTCGATCGCGTGGTCGATCAGGTAGGCGTAGAAGTCCTCGACCTGCTCCTTCGTGAGCTCGACGTCGTCGAGCCCGGCGACGATCTCGTCGTACGTGAGGAACCCCTTCTCGAGCCCCTGCTCGACCAGGCGCTGGAGCTCCTCGACCTCGGGGAGGGCGATATCGACGGACAGCATCGGCTGGCTTTCTCCTCTCGCGCTCGAACGGGTACTGGCCTTTCCGCACTGCACTGAGCCGGCCCGCCTGCCGCCCCGGCTCCACCACCAAAGCGCGCGGATACTAGTCCGGAAAGGACAATTGTGGAAGAGGACCACTTTGTTAACGCGCGGTCGCTATCCGGTGACGTGGAGCGCGCCCACCTCCTCGCCGCGCGAGTTCTCGATCGGAGCATCGGCGAGGGCGCCTGACTCGAGCCCGAGCTGATCGAGAAATGCCGCGAGGGCCGGGCCGAGAGGGCGCTGCCCGCCGTCCTCGACCTTGAGCGCGATGCCGAGACCGTCGCGAGCCGCGCAGAGCAGCCCCTCCGCCCCGCCCTTCGACACCCAACCGCCGAGCCGCATGAGCTCCGTGTCCGGTGCGCCGTCCCCACGCACGAGCTCGGGCCGGCCCCGCATCGCATCGGCAACCCGCGTCCCTCCGTCCAGCTGCTCGAGCCTGAGGAAGGCATGGGCCATTCGCTCGAGCGTGAAGCCGTACGTCACGACACCGCAGCCGTCGACGGCGGTCGGCATCGACGCCGGGTCGACCTCCGCGACCGCCGCGACCTCGGCGAGCAGCTCCTGCTGACACGAGTGCGACGCGAGCCGGTAGCCATCGATCGGCCAGCCTCGTTCGCGACACAGGAGCAGCATCGCGGCGTGCTTCCCCGAGCAGTTGTGCTCGATCCTCGTCGGCTCGGGGCCGCACTCCAGGTCGTCCTCGGTGGCATGCGCCTTCGCGAGCAGGCTGCGGACTGGCTCGAGCTGATCGGGCCGATGGAGATGAGAGGCAGAGGCGATCGCGATCTCCGCGTCGTCGAGATCGGGTCGCGCACGAACGATCGGTAGCGCTTGGAGCGGCTTCGCGGAGCTTCGGAACAGCGTCTCCAGTCTCGCGTCTCCGCGCGAGGCGACGATCGCTCCGTCCGAGACCGCGACGGCGTGCACGCGGTGGCGCGCTTCGACGGCGCCCCCGCGCTGTACGTCGACCGTGATCGCATCCACGCGCGCAGCCTACGGAGAGGGAGTTTCGCCCGCCGCCCGGGCACCTTGGCTTGACGAATGGTCGGGATTTCCCGTATGTTTCGGGATCATCGCCCGTTATCCCGACTACGAGCTCGACGACGTCCTCGTCGTCGATGACCCGAAGCAGCTTCGCGCGCTTGGGGACACGTTCCGCGCGCGAATCGTGATGATGCTGCGCGAGCGCGCGGCCAGCACGAGCGAGCTCGCCACCGCACTGGCAACCCCGAAGGGCACGGTCGGCCATCACCTGAAGGTGCTCGAGACGGCCGGCCTCATTCGCGTCGTCCGCACGCGAAAGGTGCGCGCGCTGACGGAGAAGTACTACGGGCGCGTCGCGCGGCTATTCGTGCTGAAGGGGGACGAGTCGATGCCCGACGAGCTGCGTGGCGGCGCGCTCGCCGCCATGATGCTGCGACAGGCCGCTGACGAGCTCATCGCCGCAGGCGACGAGAAGGACACGTCGGCGCTCGTCCACGTGCGGCTTACGCCCGACGTGCAGCGCCGGTTCGAGAAGCGGATGAACCGCCTCGTCGCGGACCTCCAGCGCGCGGACGACCCGGAGGGAGCGAGCCACGCCCTCGCGTACGCGCTCTTCCGGGCGCCGACCCCGCTCCCTCCGCCTCCGGTCGACCATGCGTAGCCTCTGGCCGCAGGGCGGGCTGTGGCGCCACGGCGACTTCCTGAAGCTCTGGTCGGCCGAGACGGTCAGCGTCTTCGGCTCCCAGGTCGGTCAGCTCGCGATGCCTCTCGTGGCGATCCTCGTCCTCGACGCCACCGCCTTCGAGGTCGCCGCGCTCGGCGTTGTGCTGTTCCTTCCGTTCATCTTCTTCACGCTGCCGGCAGGCGTGTGGGTCGACCGCCTGCCCCGCCGGCCGATCCTGATCGTCGGCGACTTCGGCCGCGCGGCACTCCTCGCGACCGTCCCGATCGCATACCTCGCAGACGCGCTGACGCTGGCTCAGTTGTTCGTGGTCGCGTTCCTCGTCGGCACGCTTCAGGTCTTCTTCGACGTCGCGTACCAGTCGTACCTGCCATCGCTCGTCGAGCGCGAGCAGATCATCGACGGCAACTCGAAGCTCGAGATCAGCCGCTCGGCAGCGCAGGTGGGCGGCCCCGGCCTGGGGGGTGTGCTCGTGCAGCTCTTCACGGCACCGTACGCGGTGCTCCTCGACGCCGTCAGCTTCCTTGGCTCGGGTCTCTTCCTGCTCCGGATCCGCAAGGCCGAGGAACCCCGCACGGTCGCCGATGCCAATGGGCAGAAGCCGAGCCTGTGGACCGACCTCAAGGAGGGGTTGCGCTTCGTGCTGGGCAATCCCAACCTTCGTGCGCAGGCTGGCTGCACCGGCACATCGAACTTCTTCGCGAATGTCGCATTCGCGACCCTGCTCGTGTTCGCGGTGCGCGAACTGGGGCTCTCGGCGGGAGCGATCGGGATCGTGTTCTCCCTCGGAGCCGCGGGCTCGCTGGCCGCAGCCTTCACGGCGACCCGCGTCTCCGCCCGCTTCGGCATCGGCCCGACGTCGATCGTCGCCACAGCGCTCTTTGGCCCGGCGACGCTTCTCGTCGCATTCGCGCCCGCGGGCGACGCCGCGATTCCGATACTCGTCGTCTCGCAGCTGATCTTCGGATACACGGTCGTCGTCTACAACATCGTCCAGGTGAGCTACCGGCAGGCGATCTGTCCGCCGCGTCTCCAAGGGCGAATGAATTCCGTGATGCGGTTCATGGTCTGGGGAACGATCCCGATCGGTGGACTGCTGGGAGGCGCGCTCGCCACCTGGGTGGGACTCCGCGAGACGATCGTCATCGGAGCGATCGGTGGCGGCCTCGCGTTCCTCTGGCTCCTGCTTTCCCCACAGCGTCACCTCCGCGAGATGCCCAAGCCGGTCGACGACCACCTCGCGACCGAAACGGCACTCGAGGAAGCGGTACCGTCACTGGGTGCCTGAGCTACCCGAGGTCGAGGCGTGGGTGCGGGAGCTCGACCCTCTCGTCTCGCGCGCACCGATCGAGAAAGCCGGCCCTGCGCACGTCGCGACGCTGAAGACGTTCGCGCCGCCGCTCGCGGCACTCGACGGACGACGCTTCGAGGGCTCGCGCCGGCGCGGGAAGAACCTCCTGTTCCCCGTCGAGGGCGACGATCTCGTCCTCCGGGTTCACCTCATGAGCGCGGGCAGGCTGCGCTACCTCGAGCCCGGCGCGAAGGGGCCGAAGACGCCGATGTTCCGCGTCAGGTTCAGCGGGGGCGGCGAGCTCGTCCTCACCGAGGCCGGCAAGAAGAAACGCGCCGGCGTCTGGCTCGTGACGGAGGAGCAGCTCGACTGCCGACCTCGCGCACCTCGGGCCGGATGCGCTGTCGCTCGGCCCGACGTCGCTCGGCGCGATCCTCCGAGGCGAGCGCCGGCAGCTCCATCCGCTCCTTCGCGACCAGCGCGCGGTAGCAGGCATCGGGCGCGCACACGCCAACGAGATCCTGCTCCGCGCACGCCTGTCGCCCTTCAAGGCGTCGACGGACCTCTCGGACGAGGAGGTCGAGCGCCTTGCCGAGGCGATCCACGACGACCTGACCCGCGCTTTGGAGATGCGCGAACGGGGAAAGGGAGACCGGGACGTGTACGTCGTCCACGACCGGCTCGGCGAGGATTGCCCGCAATGCGGGACGCCCATCGCACGTGTCGACTTCGAGGAGCACACCATCTACTACTGCCCGAGCTGCCAGACCGGTGGGCGACTGCTGAAAGATCGGCGGCTCTCGCGCCTGTTGCGCTAGGAGGCGTTGCTACGGTGACCGACGTGACCGACGTCGTCAGGCTCGAGGAAGACCTCCAGGCGTCAGCGCCGGAGATCGCCCTCGCGCTCTCGCGGGCCGGCGTCTCGGGCGTCCAGAAGGCCGTGCGCATTCGCCGAGGCGACGCCGAGACCGTCATGGCGGCGGTCATCGACTGCACCGTCGACCTCGCGGCGAACCAGAAGGGCGTGCACATGTCGCGGTTCCCCGAGCTCTTCGAGGACGCGATCGAAATCGTGGTCGAACGAGAGGCGATGCTCGTCGAAGTCCTGGCCGAGCACATCGCGTCGAACGTCGTCGAGCGCCAGGGGGCGCTCCGAGCCGAGGTCTGGATCCGCGCCCAGTGGCCGATCCACCGGCGCACGCCCGTCACGAATCTCGCGACGCAGGAGATGGTGACCCTGTGCGGGATCGCAGCTGCGTCGGAGTCCGGGACGCGTCGCGCGGTGGGCGTCGAGGCGACCGGGATCAACGCCTGCCCCTGCGCCCAGGGCCTCGTTCGCGGTCGTGCTTCCGAGCGCCTCGCCGAGGCTGGTTTCGACACCGGTGACGTCGAGCGCATCCTCGAGCTCGTCCCGATCGCGACGCACAACCAGCGCGGCCGCCAGACGCTCTTCGTCGGAACGGAGCAGGACCTCGACGCCGAGGTCCTCGTCGACATCGCCGAGCGCTCGATGAGCGCGCCGATCCACGACCTGCTGAAGCGGCCCGACGAGCTGTACGTGGTGGAGCACGCGCACCTGCAGCCGCGCTTCGTCGAGGACTCGGTGCGCCACGCCCTACGCGACGCGCTCGACACGCTTCCCCAGCTCGACGACGCCGACTTCCTCCTCTCGAAGCAGGTCAACTTCGAGACGATCCACGTGCACGACGTCGTCGCCGAACGGTTCGGGACGGTCGGTGAGCTCCGGGGCGAGCTCGCGACCGGTGCACCGAGCCCGCAGCAGACGACCCTCGCCGCCTGGCTCAGCCGCTAGCGCGACGCGGGCGCCGTAGCTCGAACCGGTGCTCCGTTCCGGCGACGAGCCGGCGAATGTTCTGGTGGTGCAGGGCGATCACCGCCACCGCCCCGCCGACGCCGAACGCCACGATCGGCCACGGGTAGTCGAGCACGATCACGAGGACGCCGAGCGCGATCGCGGTCACGATCGTCGCGACCGAGGCGAAGCGCGTGAGAGCGAAGACGACGAGCCAGGTCGCGACACACAGGACCGCAACGAGCGGGGCGAGCGCGAACGTCGCGCCCCCGGCCGTGGCGGCCATCTTCCCGCCCTTCTGGAACCGCAGGAACACGGGCCGCGCGTGGCCGGCCATCGCAGCCGCAGCCGCGAGGACACCGATGAGCGCTCCGCCGACCAACAACCCAAGACCGGCGGCCGCGAAGCCCTTCGCGATGTCGAGCAAAGCGACCGGAAGCCCGAGCGAGCGCCCGTAGACGCGGAAGACGTTCGACGCGCCGACGTTCCCGCTCCCCTTCGTCCGGATGTCCTCGCCGCGGACGAGCCGCGGCACCCAGTACCCGAACGGCAGCGACCCGAGGAGGTACCCGCCGAGAATGGCGAGCGCGTCGGTCACGGGGCTACTCGGTCGGGATCGAGTAGGAGCCGACCCAGTGGTTCACGACGCCCCAGTCGAGGTTCCGGAGGAACGCCTCGATGTAGGCCGCGCGGTCGGTCTGGTAGTCGAGGAAGTAGGCGTGCTCGTAGACGTCGAGCGCGACGAGCGGGGTGGCGTTCCACACCGGGAACGTGTTCTGGGCGTCGCCGACGTAGTTGAAGAGCCTGGCTTCGTCCCAGTCGAACGCGGTCCACGCCCAGCCTCGCCCGGCCATGCCCGTCGCGCGGAGGTCGGCGCGCCACGCGTCCGCCGAGCCGAAGTCGCGCTCGATGAGCGCGCCGATCGCGCCGTCCGGGTCGCCGCCCTCGCCGCCGAGATGCTCGAAGTAGACCTCGTGGTTCTTGATCCCGCCGACGGCGAACGTGAGATCGACCTTGAGCGACCTCACCTCCGAGTACACCTGGTTCGCCGAGCCGAGGTCGACCGTCGCGAGGCGCCCGAGGATCTCGTTCCTCTTTGCGACGTACCCCTGGTAGAGACGGTAGTGCGCCTCGATCGTCGTGCGCGAGATGCCGTCGAGCTCCAGGAGCGCCGGCTTCAGCTCGCGGGGCCTGATCTCGACGAAGTTGGACATCGTTTCCTCCAGCGGCGGGGCGGGAACGCGCGGAGCATATCCTTGCCCCGACCGCATCCGTACCGAGAGGAGAGCAGGCATGGCGTTCAGCGTTCCCGACCTCAGCTACGCATTCGATGCACTCGAGCCGCACATCGACGCGCGGACGATGGAGATCCACCACGACAAGCACCACGCGGCGTACGTGACGAACCTCAACGCCGCCCTCGAAGGCACGGAATTCGCCGAGCAGTCGCTCGAGAACGTGCTCACGAGCATCGACTCGATCCCCGAGGACAAGCGCATGGCTGTCCGCAACAACGGCGGCGGACACGCGAACCACACGCTGTTCTGGGAGATCATGGGCCCGAACGGCGGCGGCGATCCGTCCGGCGACCTCGGCGACGCGATCGCAGAGGCCTTCGGCGGTTTCGCGGAGCTCAAGGCGGCCGTGAACGATGCCGGCGTCAAGCGGTTCGGCTCGGGCTGGACGTGGCTCATCTGGGACGGGACCGGCCTGGCCGTGAAGTCCACGCCCAACCAGGACACGCCGGTGATGGACGGCGACGAGCCGCTTCTCGGCATCGACGTCTGGGAGCACGCGTACTACCTCAACTACCAGAACCGGCGCCCCGACTACCTCGAGGCGTGGTGGAACGTCGTGAACTGGGACGCGGTCGCGGCGAGGTTCGCGGCGGCGCGCGGCTAGGCACCGAAATCCGCCGGACTCGCGAGCGCGTAGCAACCACCACATGGCTGTGTCGCTCGCGATCCGGGTCGGATCCCACTGGGTACCCACGACCATGAACCGCGTGGAGCTTCCACAACCGACGGACAGCCAGCTCATCGTGCGCATCTCGCGCGGCGACCGCGGAGCGTTCGACGAGCTCTACGGCCGGTACGGGCGCGCCGTGCTCGGCCTCGCTCTCCGACGGATCGGCGACCGGGGACGCGCCGAAGACGCGACCCAGGACGCCTTCGTCGCGATCTGGCGCTCGGCGAGGACGTACAAGCCGGATCGCGGCGCCGGCGCGCCGTGGCTCTACGCCGTCGCCCGTAACGCGATCACCGACGGCCTCCGGCGCACGCCCGAGCCCGTCGGCGAGCTCGAGGACGGTCCAGGACGCGAGCCCGATCCGGCCGACGAGGCGGAGGCGTCGTGGACCGCGTGGCGCGTGCACCGCGCGCTCGAGATCCTGCCCGAGCACGAGCGGCCGGTGATCGACCTCGCGTACTGGAGCGGCCTGTCCCAGAGCGAGATCGCCGAACGCCTTGGTATCCCTCTCGGCACGGTGAAGACGCGTACACGGAGCGCTCTCGCGAGGCTCGCCGACGCCCTCGAGGAGGAGCTCGGATGACCCCGGACTTCGACGAGCTGGTCGGAACCGACCTCGAGCCGGGAGAGCGCGAGCGCCTGGAGCGCGTCCATGGGCTCCTCATCGCCGCCGGCCCTCCGCCGGACCTCCTCGAGCCGAAGGTCGTCCGGCTGGCACAGCGGCGCCGGCGCGGCGTGCTGCTCGCCCTTGCCGCGGCCATCGCCGTCACCGCCTTCGCGCTCGGCGCGGCCGCCGTCGACGGTTCCGCGGGGCGAAGCGTCGCCTTCGAGCAGGCGATGGCAGGGACGACTGCGGCGTCACACGCATCGGGATCACTCGTCGTCTACGAGCTCGACGATGCGGGCAACTGGCCGATGGAGCTCCGCGTCAACGGGCTGCAGCCCGCGTCGAGCGGCCGACCGTTCGAGCTGTGGCTCACCCGCGGCGGCAGGCTCGAGGCCCTCTGCGGCTCGTTCCTCACGTCCGACAGCGGGGCCGCGGCGGTGCCGATGAACGCGCCGTACAACTTCGACGATTTCGACGGTTGGGTCGTCGTCGCGGAGGGGTCGGAGACGCCGCTCCTCACGACCTGACCGGGCGCTATCGTCGGAGCATGGCGCAGTACGAAGACTTCGTCCGCCACGTGGTCGCCAACGGCCGGCCGAAGGGCGACCGCACCGGGACGGGCACGGTGAGCGTGTTCGGCTACCAGATGCGCTTCGACCTCTCCGAGGGTTTTCCGCTCGTGACGACCAAGAAGGTGCACTTCAGGTCGGTCGCGGTCGAGCTCCTCTGGTTCCTCCGTGGCGACTCGAACGTCCGCTGGCTCCAGGATCACGGCGTCACGATCTGGGACGAGTGGGCCGACGCGGACGGCGAGCTCGGTCCCGTCTACGGCGTGCAGTGGCGGAGCTGGCCGACACCGGACCGGCGGCCACGTCGACCAGATCGCGGAAGTCGTCCGCCTGCTCCGCGAGGACCCCGACTCGCGGCGGATCGTCGTGAGCGCGTGGAACGTCGCGGACATCCCGCGGATGGCGCTCGCCCCGTGCCATGCCTTCTTCCAGTTCCACGTCGCCGGTGGAGAGCGGCTCTCGTGCCAGATCTATCAGCGTTCCGCGGACGTCTTCCTCGGCGTCCCGTTCAACATCGCGAGCTACGCCCTGCTGACCCACATGCTCGCGCAACAGTGCGATCTCGAGGTCGGCGACCTCGTGTGGACGGGCGGCGACTGCCACATCTACGACAACCATCGCGAGCAGGTCGAGACGCTCATCTGCCGCGCCCCGTTCCCGTATCCGTCGCTGCGACTGCTGCGCCGACCGCCCACGATCTTCGACTACGCCTACGAGGACTTCGAAGTCGTCGGCTACGAGCACCATCCGGCGATCCGCGCCCCGGTCGCCGTGTGACGATCACGCTGATCGCCGCCGTCACCCGCGGCGGCGTGATCGGCCGAGACGGCGGCATCCCGTGGCGGCTCCCGGAGGACATGGAGCGGTTCCGTTCGCTCACGATGGGCCATCCGGTCGTCATGGGGCGACACACCTGGGAGTCGCTGCCCGACCAGTTTCGACCGCTTCCGGGACGCGGCAACGTCGTCGTGACCCGCAACCCCGACTGGAGCGCCCAGGGCGCCGACCGCGCCGGATCGATAGAGGAGGCATTCGACCTCCTCGAGTCGGAGTCGCAGGTGTTCGTCATCGGCGGCGGCGAGGTCTACGCGGCGGCACTGCCGTTCGCGGACGAGCTCGTTCTCACGGAGATCGACGCCGACATCGAGGGTGACGCGACGTTCCCGTCCTGGAATCGCGATGAGTTCGAGGAAATCGAGCGTCACGAGCGCGTCGCGGAGGACGGAACCCCGTTCGCGTTCGTCAGGTACGTGCGGCGAGCTCCGTGACCGCCTCGCGGAAGACCTCGAAGCGCGCCTCCTCGCGCGCCTGCAGCCCGGCAAGCCCCGCCACTACGAGCGGCGGATGGCGAGCACGCGCGCCTTCCACGAGCCGCTCGGCGCCGCGACCTCGACGACGTCGCCGACGCCCGCGCCCATGAGCGCCGACCCGAGCGGCGAGTCCGGCGACACGCCACCGACCGCCGAGATCTCGACCTCCATGGCCTCGTCGTCCTCGTCGGCGATCTCCACGATCGACCCGACGCCGATGTGCTCGTCCGTGTCGTGCTCGACCGTGACGGCGAGGTTGAGACGCGCGCGGAGCGCGCGGATCCGCGCCTCGAGGAGCCCCTGCTCGTTCTTGGCCGCGTGGTACTCGAAGTTCTCCGAGAGGTCGCCGAACTCGCGCGCCGTCTTGATCGCTTGCACCGCCGCCTTGCGCTTCGGGCCTTCGAGTTCGGCGAGCTCGGCCTCGAGGGCGGCGCGCTGCTCGGCGGTCAGGTACTCGGTCCTCGGCTCGCCCATCGACCAGAGCCTAGACGCGTCCGTTGAAGGCCGCCCGCGCGTTCGGGAGGGCCGGGCAGAGGTTGACAGGGGGTCAGGCCGAGGGCCTGACCCCGCCACCGCGACTTCATTACGCTCCCGCACACGACATCGCGGGAGCAAAGGAGGAGACAGGTGGCGACCGACCTGGAGCGCTTCGTCGGAGCTGAGGGACGTGCGGATCTCGTGAAGGAGGTCCGTCGGCGCATCGACGCCGAGGGGATCACCTACATCTACTACCAGTTCCCCTCGGTGACCGGCCGCATCATGGGCAAGGGCGTTCCCGCGCAGCACTGGGAGACGATCGCCGAGAAGGGCTTCCAGCTCGTGTACGGGGCAACGGCGAACCTCTTCACCGACCGCCACGGCAACTACATCGGATACGGACCCGAGGCCGCCGAGCTCGTCGGACTGCCGGAGCCCGAGACCTTCCAGCCGCTCCCGTGGGACACGAAGGTCGCGCGCGTCTGGTGCGTCTGCTTCCGCAACCGCGAAGAGCGCGAGGATCCCGCCGCGTTCCTGACCTCCGACTGCCGCGGCAACCTCAAGCGCCTGCAGGCGGAGTTCGAGGAGGCGACCGGCCTGCACCTTCGCGCCGGAACCGAGCCGGAGATGATGTGGCTCGAGCTCAACGAGGACGGCACCCCCGCGGTCACGGGCAAGACGAAGCCCTACTGCTACCACATCGACCAGTTCTCCGAGCTCCAGCCGATCATCCACAGGGTCATCGAGTACGGCCAGGCGATGGGGCTCGACATGATCCAGGGCGACCACGAGGACGCGCCTGGCCAGATCGAGCTGAACTTCGGCTTCGACCGCGCCGAGAAGACGGCCGACAACCTCTCGACCTTCCGGCAGATCTGCAAGGCCGTGGGACGCGAGCTCGGTGCGTTCCCGTGCTTCATGCCGAAGCCGTTCATGGGCGTCTCGGCGAACGGCTGCCACCACAACATCTCCCTGTGGAAGGGCGATGAGAACGCGTTCATGCCCGAGACCGACGACCAGCAGAAGCCGAGCCAGATCGGTCTCTACGCCATCGGCGGGATCCTCGAGCATCTCGGCGCGCTCACCGCGGTCACGGCATCGACGGTCAACTCCTACCGCCGGCTGTGGGACACGGGTTTCTGGGCGCCGGTCTTCGCCGACTGGGGCTACCAGAACCGGACGACCGCACTGCGCGTCTCCGCGCCGGGGCGCTTCGAGTACCGCTCCGTCGACTCGGCGGTGAACCCGTATCTCTCGATGGCGGCGCTGATCGCCGCGATGCGGGACGGCATCGAGCGCAAGCTCGATCCGGGCGAGCCCGAGGAGCGCAACATCTACGAGGCGATGGAGGCCGGCAAGGAGGTCGAGCGAATCCCGATGACCTTCGGCGACGCGCTGGACGCGCTCGAGGCCGACGAGGTCGTGAAGAGCGCGCTGCCGGGCGAGATGTACACCGTCTTCATGCACTACAAGCGGGACGAGTGGGAGAGGTACTGTGCGACCGTCACGGATTGGGACGTGACGGAGTACCTGGACGTTCTGCCGTAGCGGAGGCCGAAGACGAATGTGCGGGATCGCGGGGATCATCTACCGGGACGGGTCGGAGCACGCCATCGGCGACGAGATGACGCGAATGCTCCAGGCGATGAAGCATCGCGGCCCCGATTCCACGGGCTACGCGCTCTACGGGTCGCCGGAGAACGGGAATCTCGTGATGCGCTACAAGCTCGCGGACGCCAACACGCCGCGGGACTTCGACTTCCAGGAGCGCCTGCGCCGCCACCGCACGGAGGTGGAAGCACGGCTCTCGTCGCTCGGCGCCAGCATCACCGAGGTCGGCGAGGAGACACCGTACGCCTTCCGGGTCGCGTTCCACTACGACGGCGACCTGAAGCTCCTCGCCGACTTCGTCGAGGACATCCCCGACGCAGAAGTGCTGTCGCTGGGGCACTCGCTCGAGATCGTCAAGGACCTCGGGGATGCCGAGAGCGTCCACGACACCTACGGGCTCGCCGATTTCACCGGCACCCACGCGATCGGGCACGTACGCATGGCGACCGAGTCCGAGGTCGACATCGCGGGCGCGCATCCCTACTGGGCGTATCCGTACTCCGACGTCGCGGTCGTCCACAACGGCCAGCTCACGAACTACTTCATGTGGCGCCGCCGCCTCGAGCGCGCCGGCCGCCGGTTCATGTCCGAGTGCGACTCGGAGATCATCGCCGTGTACCTCGCGGAGGAGATGTCGAAGGGCTCGACCTTCGAGGAGGCGATGCACCGGTCGCTCGACGAGCTCGACGGCGTCTTCACGTACATCGCGGTGACGAAGGACGAGCTCGGCGTCGCGAAGGACGAGCTCGCCGCAAAGCCCCTCGTCCTCTACGAATCGGACGATCTCGTGGCGCTCGCGTCGGAGGAGATCGCGATCCGCCAGATCGTCGACCACGAGATCGACACCTACGACCCGTACGAGCGCGAGGTGCTGGTGTGGCGCCGGTAGGCGAGAGGCAGATCTCGTACGACGCCCGCGGGCTCGCCGAGCCCGTCGCGGAAGCGCCGCGGACGGCGGTCGTCGAGGACGGGGTCGCGACGTTCGACGCGCGCGAGCTGACCACGCGCACGATCAACCTCGAACTCCGACGGCTCCTCTACGAGGACGGTATCGACGAGGTCGTCATCGAGAACCCGCAGGGACGTCACTCGCTCGGCGTCGGCATCCTGCGCCGCTGCAAGATCCGCTTCGAGGGCTCGCTCGGCTACTTCGCCTGCGGCCTGATCGACGGGCCGGAGATCCACATCACCGGCCGCGTGGGCTGGTCGGCCTGCGAGAACATGATGTCCGGCGTCGTCGTCGTCGACGGGAACGGAGGCTCGCTCACCGGCGCGGCGATGCGCGGCGGCGACCTCGTCGTCAAGGGCCGCGTCGGCGCGCGCACCGGGATCGACCAGAAGGGCGGCACGATCATCGTGCAGGGCTCGGTCGGGTCGATGACCGCGTTCATGATGCAGCGCGGCCGCCAGATCATCTGCGGCGACGCCGGCGCAGGGCCTCGGCGACTCGATGTACGACGGAACGATCTACGTCGCCGGCAAGGTGAAGTCGCTCGGCATCGACTGCGTGCCCGGCGACTGGACCGACGCGGACACGGAGCTCATCGAGCGCAAGTTCCGGATCTACGGGCTCGGCTCGCCGCCCGAGTTCCAGAAGTTCGTCTGCGGCAAAGTCCTCTACAACTACGACTCCCTCGAGCCCTCCGAGAAGAAGCTGGTGATCTAGGTGAGCACTGAGAACGGCCCGTCCCAAAAGGACGTCCTCGGCCGCAGCCGCATCTTCACGCCCGAGGTCGTCAACGACATCCACATCAAGGCCGAGCTCGGCCGCTACCGCATGCGCGGCTTCTCGATCTTCAAGCCCATACCGCACTGGGACGAGCTCGTCTTCCTCCCTGGGACGCTCACGCGCTTCGTCATCGAGGGCTACCGCGAGAAGTGCGACACGACGACGGTCCTCGGCGCGCGCTTCGCGAAGAACCCGCTCGAGCTCGACATCCCGATCTACATCACGGGCATGTCGTTCGGCGCGCTGTCGCTCGAGGCGAAGATGGCCCTCGCCAAGGGAGCGTCAATGGCGGGGACGGCGACCTGCTCGGGCGAGGGCGGGATGATCCCGCCGGAGCGCGACTACTCGACGAAGTGGTACTACCAGTGCATCCAGTCGCGGTACGGGTTCAACCCGCACCACCTGATGCTCGCCGACGCGTGCGAGTTCTTCATCGGGCAGGGCTGCAAGGTCGGACTCGGCGGGCACCTCATGGGTCAGAAGGTGACCGAGCAGGTCGCCGAGATGCGCTCGCTCCCGGCCGGGATCGACCAGCGCTCGCCCGCGCGACATCCCGACTGGCTCGGTCCCGACGATCTGTCGCTGAAGGTGCAGGAGATCCGTGAGGCCACCGACTACCGCATCCCGATCCAGCTGAAGCTCGGCGCGTCGCGCGTCTACGACGACGTCCGCATGGCGGCGAAGTGCGGCCCGGACATCATCTACCTCGACGGTGCAGAGGGCTCGACGGGAGCAGGCCCGCACATCGCGACCGAGGAGACCGGCATCCCGCTGATGGCCGCGATCCCCGAGGCGCGCCGCGCGCTCGAGGACGTCGGCCTCGCCGACGAGATCGACCTCGTCGTCGCCGGCGGGATTCGCAACGGCGCCGACGTCGCGAAGTGCCTCGCGCTCGGCGCGAAGGCCGTCGCCATCGGTCACTCCGCTCTCATGGCGCTCAACTGCAACAAGGAGATCCCGGGCGTCACGGACTACGAGGGCACGGTGGGCGTCCCGGCCGGCCAGTGCTACCACTGTCACACCGGCCGCTGTCCTGTCGGAATCACGACGCAGGACCCCGAGCTGCGCAAGCGCCTCGTCGTCGAGGAAGCCTCGGAGCGGGTCTACAACTTCCTGACGGCGATGACAATGGAGCTGCAGATGCTCGCGCGCGCGTGCGGAAAGACGAACGTGCACTCGCTCGAGCCGGAAGACCTTGCTGCGCTCACGGTCGAGGCGTCCGCGATGGCACGCGTCCCCCTCGCCGGCACGACCTACACGGTTGGGCAGACCGAGCGCGAGATCCTCGCCGAGGTGCAGCGTCTCCTCGCGATCAAGGCCGAGGAGGAGCTCATTGCGAACCCGACGGCGCAGGTCACCGACCTGCACTCGGTGGAGTCATGAGCTCGCACGATCTCGCCTACGCCGAGCCCGAGAAGATCAAGTCGATCGACGCCGAGTTCCTTGCGGGGCACCGCTTCCCGTACCAGGAGGACATGTCGCTCGTCGAGGACGTCGACCTCGTGGCCGCGACTCCGGGCGAGGACATCAACTGGCTCGAGGACGTCGCGCTCCTCGAGGAGGACGGGATGCCGGCGGTGTTCGACCGCTACTCGAACGCGTTCCTGAAGATCTACTTCCCGATCCCCGAGGGGCGCGACGACGAGATCGCACGCAAGGTGCTCGTCAAGCACCTGCAGTCGGGCAACTCGTACGGCATCCAGCTCAAGGAGATGCACACGAAGTTCCCGCAGCCCGAGCTCGGCCCCTGGGTCGAGGATTCGAAGACGGTCGGAACCGACTACTCACCGCCGGTCCTCGAGGGCTGGGAGAAGCCCGCCGGCCACTAAGCGCGTGCGCGCGCTCGTCCTCCAGCACATCGCCTGCGAGCCGCCCGGTGTGTTCGAGGACGTGCTCGACGAGCGCGGCGTCGAGCTGCACCGCGTCGAACTCGACGAGGGCGAGCCGCTCCCCGACTGGGGCGAGTTCGACGCGATCGTCGCCATGGGCGGGCCGATGTCCGTCAACGACGACAGCGCGTTGCCCTGGCTCGTCGAGGAGAAGCGCGCTGATCGGGGAGGCCGTTCGAGCAGGCACGCCGTACTGGGGCGTCTGCCTCGGCGTGCAGCTGCTCGCGGCGTCGCTCGGAGCGAGGGTCTACGCCGGCACGGAGCCCGAGGTCGGCCTGCTGCCGGTGAGCATGACGGGCGAGGCCCGCTCCGACCCGGTCTTCAGCGAGGCGCCGCACGAGCTCGTGACGCTCCAGTGGCACGGAGACACGTTCGACCTCCCGGACGGTGCGGTGCGTCTCGCCAGCTCACCCGCGTACCCGAACCAGGCGTTCCGCTTCGAGCGCGCGTACGGCGTGCAGTTCCACCTCGAGGTCTCCGCCGAGATGGCGCGCGAGTGGGCCGAGGTGCCCGAGTACGTCGCGTCGCTCGAGCGGACGCTCGGTGCCGATGGAGCACCCGCGTTCCTCGCCGCGATCGAGAAGGGCGCAGACGAGATGCGCGTGGCCGGACGTGCGTTGTTCGAGCGCTGGCTCGACCGCGTCGCTAGCTGACGTTCGAGCAGGCCGGTTCCCGCTCCCGCGTCGAGGATCCGTGCGTCGCGCTCGACGAGGCGAGCGCAGAGCGCGGCGACCGCGCCCGGCGAGACATAGTCCTCCGGGGCCTGCGAGGTCGTGGTCGTAGACCGACGCGATGCGCTCGTCCTCGGCTCGCAGTTCGTCGAGGTCGCGCGCGCCGTACAGACGGTCGACGTCGACCCGCTCGTCGATCGCTAGACCCCGCGCGGCGAGCGGTCGTCGAGCGCGACCTTCATCAGGTCGCGGATCGAGACGATCCCGACGACCTTGCCGCCGAGCACTACGGGGAGATGCCTGAAGCCGCCGTGGATCATGAGAGTCGCGGCATGGTCCGTCGTGTCCTCGGGCTCGATCGTCTCCGGATGACGCGTCATCCAGTCGGCGACCGGCGCGCTCCCGTCGTGTCCCGCGGCGACCGCCCTCAGGACGTCGCGCTCCGTCAGGATCGCTGCGATCGCGTCACCCTCGAGCACGACGACCGCCCCGACCCCGCGCTCTGCCATCGCGGCCGCGGCTTCGCCGACGGTCGCCCCGGCGGAGATCGTCAGGAGGCTCGCGGTCATGTGCTCCGAGACGAGCGGCATCCGGCGATTCTACGATCCGCCCGTGGAGCACGCTCGAGCCGCGCGCGACGGGACGCTGCCTGTGCGGCGCCGTCACGTACGAGGTGCGCGGCCCGTTGCGCGACATCGTCCTCTGCCACTGCATCGAGTGCCGGCGCTGGAGCGGCGCCGGAGCGGGAGCGTTCGCCGCCGCGCACGACGGCGACCTGGTGATCACGGGGGACGCCCTGCGATGGATCGAGAGCCCCGACTCCAGACGCAACGCACGTCGCGGATTCTGCGCCGACTGCGGGACGAGTCTGTTCTGGAAGGCTCCCGAGCTCGAGCGGACCGGCATCGCCGCGGGCACGCTCGACGCTCCCACCGGGCCTGCGCGTCGCCGCTCACATCTATACCCATCAGGCAGTGGACTGGGCCGCGCTCCACGAAGACGGGCTTCCACGGGATCCCGAGACGGGGGCGTTCGAGATCCGCTGGACCTGAGTTGTTGCGAACTCGGCACTGGCGTCACCCGAAGCCGTTCCTATACTCGCCCGCCTGACCGACCTCGTCACACCCCTCCGAGAGCTCTTCGGCTTCGAGGCCTTCCGTCCCGGGCAGGAGGACGTCGTGCGCGCGGCGATCGCAGGACGCGACACGCTCGCGCTCATGCCGACCGGCTCGGGCAAGTCGCTCACGTATCAGCTCGCGGCGATGCTCAGACCGGAGCCGACGCTCGTCCTGTCTCCCCTGATCGCGCTGATGAAGGACCAGGTGGACAAGCTCCCGCCGGGCATCGCGGCGACCGCGACGTTCGTCAACTCGTCACTGAGCGCGGAAGAGACGGCCGACCGGCTCGCAGCCGTCTCCGCCGGGGACACGCGTCTCGTCTACGCGGCGCCCGAGCGCCTGAGACAGTCGCGGTTCGTCGAGCTCCTCGCGACAGTCGGCATCGGGCTCGTGGTCGTGGACGAGGTGCACTGCGTGAGCATGTGGGGCCACGACTTCCGGCCCGACTACCTCTTCATCCGTCGCGGCCTCGAGGCCCTCGGTCGACCGACGCTCCTCGGCATGACCGCGACGGCGACGCCGGAGACGGCCCGCGACATCGGCCAGGCGCTCGGGCGCCCGCTCGAGGTCGTCCACACGAGCGTGATGCGCCCGAACCTCCGCTACGACGTGCAGGAGGTCGCGAACGCCGAGGACCGGCTCGAGATCCTCGTCGAGCGGCTCCGCCTGCTACGCGGCGGCTCGGCGATCGTGTACGCGCGATCGCGCCGCTCGACCGAGGAGCTCGCGCGCGTCCTCCGCGGTCACGGCGTTCGGGCGGAGCACTACCACGCCGGGCTCGAGGCACAGGAACGCACGCGCGTGCAGGACGACTTCGTGTCGGGCGCCATGCAGGCGGTCGTCGCCACGACCGCATTCGGCATGGGCATCGACAAGCCCGACGTGCGGCTCGTCTGCCTCGTCGAACTACCCGGACTCGCTCGAGGGGTACGTGCAGATGGTGGGTCGCGCAGGGCGCGACGGCGAGCCGAGCGAGACGCTTCTGCTGGCGAGCCCGAGCGATGCCACCGCCTGAGACGATTCGCGGTCTCCGACGTGCCCACCGCGTCCGAGCTCCGCTCGGTCTACCGCGGGCTCAGGGACGCGGACGGGCTCGTCGATCCGGACGACCTGTCGCTGCTCGTACCCGAACGTGACGTGCGCGTCCTCGTCGGGATGCTCGAGCAGGCCGGACTCGTCCGTCGCGACTTCGACGAGGGGAGGCTGATGCGGATCGAGGTCACCGCCGCTCCGGCCGATGCGCGCGAGCGCGTCGAACAGCTCCTCGACCGGGCACGACTCGTCGCCGAGTCGCGCGCCGACCGGATCGTCGCCTTCGCGGAGACGAGGACGTGCCGTCACGAGCAGGTGGCCGCTCACTTCGGCGAGCGATTCGCCGGGCCGTGCGGCGCGTGCGACGTCTGCGCGCCGTCGACGCGCGGATCCGCGTCGATCTCGAGCCCGCCGCCTCCGCTCCCGGAGGACATCGGCGAGGCGATCGTCGACGCGGTCGCGGCGCTCACGTGGCCGCTCGGTCGGCGCAGTCTGATCGCGACGCTCCGCGGCTCCTTGAAGGCGCCGCCTTCCGCTCGCCGCTCGAGCGCCTACCGGCTCCTTGCGGCGGCGACCGACGCCGACGTCCGCCGCTGGGTGCAGCTCGTCGAGCGCTCGGGCGCCCTCGTCGAGGTGACGACGCCCGGACGGATTCCGTGTCCTGCAGGTCGACCGCTCGGCCCCGCCGCCGCGGATCCGAACAGGCGGCGACGCGACCGTCGACGAGGAGCTCGTCGTCCGGCTTCGCAGCTGGCGGCTCGAGCGCTCGCAGGAGGACGCGGTCCCGGCGTACGTCGTCCTCCACGACGCGACGCTCCGCGAGCTCGCCTCGCTCCGGCCGCAGACGCTGGACGAGCTCGCGGGCGTGAAGGGCTTCGGCCCCGTGAAACTCGAGCGCTACGGCAACGACCTGCTCGCCGTTCTGGCGGCGACGGCGTAGGCCGGCTCCCGTTTGCCCCGCGCCGTCGGCGCGGCTTACGATGGCGCAGAGAACGCCATCGACGTGGAGGCCGGAATGTCCGAGAAGATGTGGGGAGGCGAGCCGTTCTGGGGGCTCGGCTACGAGTGGGATCCCGATTGGGTCTTGACCGACCGCCAGAAGGAGCTCCGCGCGACGCTCATCGAGCTCTGCGAGAAGGAGATGCGGGCGAACGCGAAGCGCTCGGACGACGAGCTGCTCTTCCCGCGACGCAACCTCGAGCTGCTCGGCGAGCACGGCTTCCTCGCGCTCACCGTCCCCGAGGAGTTCGGCGGCCTCGGCGAGAACCACGTCGCGTACTCGATGACGTGCGAGACGATCGCGCGCTACGGCTGCGCGTCGACGGCGATGTGTTACGTCATGCACGTCGGCGCGGTGAACGCGATCATGCTCCGCCCCACCGACGAGCTGATCGACAGGTACATCCGGCCGCTCAACTCGGGGAAGATCGGCACGCTCTCGTACTCCGACCCGGAGACCGGCTCGCACTTCTGGTATCCGATCTCGTCCGGCGCGGAGCGCGTGAACGGCGGGTTCAAGGTGCGCAAGAAGGCGTCGTGGACGACCTCCGCCGGATTCGCCGACTTCTATGTCGTGCAGACGACGAGCCCGGACTTCTCGGGCTACGACGACCTCTCGGTCTTCGTCATCGACGGCGAGTCCGCGCAGGCGCAGCCGTCGCTCTGGGACGCCCTCGGACTGCGCGGCAACCAGTCTGGACCGCTCGAGGTCCCGGACGTCGAGATTCCCGGCGACCAGATCGTCGGCCCGGTCGGCGACGGCGCCGCGTCGAACGACGAATCGGTCGACCCGTGGTTCCTCATCGGCTCGTCCTCCGTGTGGAACGGCATCGCGCTCGGCACGATCGACATCGCGAAGCGGCAGACCACGCGCAAGCGCCACGTCAACGTCGGCCTCCGCGTCGCCGACTACCCGACGATCCAGGACTACGTCGGCGAGGCGCTCATGGACACGAACGCGTCGC
>CAWDSX010000038.1:0-49962 GCA_963805135.1 uncultured Gaiellaceae bacterium
GCTCGCGGACGACGAGCAGCGACCAGCGCTCGCCGACGAGGTCGAGGGCGTGGGCGACAGGGCAGTACTGGTCGTAGCACTTGGCCACGAGGGGAGTGTAGCGGCTTAACTTCCAAAATGGAAGATTTTACTTGCGTTTCGCAAGTCGATTTCTGTAGTGTCCCGTTCGTCTACGAGACGAAAACTCGAAACGGGGGGGTACCCCAGTGGTTTCAGGTGAGAACAGAAAGTGGTTTGCGCTCGGGCTCATCCTCGCAGTGCAGTTCATGACCATCCTCGACATCGCGATAGTCAACGTCGCGTTGTCTTCCATTCAGCTCGATCTCGGATTCTCCCAGGAGAACCTGCAGTGGATCATCAGCGCGTACGCGCTCGTCTTCGGCGGCTTCCTGTTGCTCGGCGGACGCTCCGCCGACCTACTCGGGCGCCGGCGCGTCTTCATCTTCGGGACCTTCGTCTTCACGCTCGGCTCGCTCCTCTGCGGGTTCGCCTGGAGCGAGGAGTCTCTGATCGCCTTCCGCGCGTTCCAGGGGCTCGGGGCCGCAACCATCACGCCCGCAGCGCTCTCCATCCTCGTCGCGACCTTCAAGGAAGGTCGCGAGCGCAACATCGCACTCGGTGGTTGGGGCGCGGTCGGCGGAGTGGGCGCCGCGTTCGGCGTGCTCTTCGGAGGCATCCTCGTCGACTTCCTGTCGTGGCCGTGGATCTTCTTCGTGAACGTCCCGGTCGGAATCGCCGCGCTGATCCTGACCCCGTTCCTCCTCTCCGAGAGCCTCGACAAGCACGGCCAAGGGTTCGACATCCCCGGCGCGGTGCTCGTGACGTCGGGTCTCTCGATCTTCGTCCTCGGCATCACGCAGGGGCACGGCTGGGGCTGGGGGTCGGGGAAGACGATCGGCGCGTTCGTGCTCGCCGCGGTACTGCTCCTCGGCTTCATCGCCTGGGAGAGCCGCGTGCAGCACCCGCTCGTGCCGTTTTCGATCTTCAGGCTTCAGACGCTGACGGCGGCGAACATCGTCATGTTCATCCTGGGGACTGCGCTCTTCTCGATGTTCCTGATGCTCTCGCTCTACATGCAACAGGTCCTCGACCTCTCGCCGCTACAGACCGGCGTCGGCTACCTGGCGGTTGCGGGGACGGCGATCATCTGGGCGAACGTCGCCGCCGCCGCGGTCACGCGGGTCGGCGTCAAGCCTGCGCTCGTGTTCGGCATGGCGCTGTTCACGGTCGGGCTCCTCTACTTCACGCAGGTGTCGCCGGACGGCTCGTACTGGAGCGACCTCTTTCCCGGGTTCCTGATCATCGGCCTCGGGATGCCGTTCGCCTACGTGGCGGTCACGATCGCTGCCGTCGCGGGCACGAAGCCGCACGAGGCGGGTCTCGCCTCGGGTCTCATCAACACGTCGCAGCAGATCGGCGGCGCGGTGGGGATCGCGATCCTCACGACGATCGCCGTTTCGCATACGGATCACGCGTTCGCGACGGGCGCGCAGACGCCGGTCGCCCTGACCGACGGATTCGCTGCGGCGTTCTGGGCGGGCGCGGCCATTTCGTTCGCAGGACTACTCGTGTCGATCTTCCTCGTCCGCGGTCGCGACCTGCAGCACCAGGAGGCGCATAGGGCCGAGCCGGCGCTCGAGGCGACGGCCTAGACAGCTCGTGTCACTCGTATCCGGAGCCCGCCCGTCCAGGCGGGTTCCGGATACGGCTTGCGTGGGTACGTTCCGCGCATGCGATTCCGCAAGGACGCGAGGCTCGACACCTCGCAGGTCGAGGACTACCGCGGTCAGCGGACGGGGGGGCTGCCGGGCGGGCTGCCCGTCACGCTCGGCGGCGGCGGCGGGGTCATCGGCATCATCGTGCTCCTCGCGTTCATCTTCCTGAGCGGTGGCGGCGGCCTCGGGGATCTCGGCTCGCTGGCCGGCCAGACCGTCGGCCCGACCGGCCAGCCGTCCGGCGAGATCGCGCAGAACTGTCAGACGGGGGCGGACGCGAACGAGCGCGACGACTGCCGGACGGTCGCGGTGATCAACAGCGTCCAGACCTACTGGGACCGCACGCTGCGCAACTACGAGCCGGCGAGAACACGCTTCTTCGACGACGGGATCCAGACCGGCTGCGGCCCGGCGTCGTCGGCCACCGGCCCGTTCTACTGCCCGCAGGATCGCTACGTGTACATCGACCTCGGGTTCTTCGACCAGCTCCAGTCGCAGCTCGGCGCCCGGGGCGGGCCGCTTGCGGAGGCCTACGTCCTCGCGCACGAGTACGGCCACCACGTCCAGGACCTCACCGGCGTGCTCCGGAACGCCGACCGGGACACCGGACCGCAGGGCGGGCAGGTGCGCGTGGAGTTGCAGGCCGACTGCTACGCCGGGCTCTGGGTCGGGCATGCCCTCGACACGGGCTTCGTCGAGGACATCACGCGCCAGGACGTCGCCGACGCGCTCGACGCGGCCGCGGCCGTCGGCGACGACCGCATCCAGGAGCGCACGCAGGGCCGCGTCGTCCCGGAGTCGTTCACGCACGGAACGTCGGAGCAGCGGCAGAGCTGGTTCGTCCGCGGCATCGAGGGCACCGGCCCGCAGAGCTGCGACACGTTCCAGGGCCGGGTCTAGTCCGCGCGCGGGCGGCTGCTCGACGGGCGCAGTTGTCGCGTCCTCGAGCTCCTTGCGTGCACGGCGCGCGTTCGAGTGCGCGCGATCGCGCGAGACCATGAGCCAGCCGACGAAGACGAGCAGTAGCCCCGCGACGATCGCGCCGACGAGCGACGCGCCGCGGAACGCCGGCGCATCGACGTCCAGCGTGCGGTCTCCGGCATGCGCCGCGTTCCCGCGCCCGACGACGATGCTCAGCGTCATCAGGTTCGGGAGCGCAAGTAGGACGCCGATGAGGATCGCCGCGACGATCGTCTTCCACGTCCGTCGCCACCGGAGGATGAGGACGATCGCGACGATCGGCAGGAGCGTGAACACGAAGCCGTAGACGAGCCCGAGCGTCGTTCCCTGCGTGATGCTGCCGTCCACCTGGTCCCCAACACGGTGCGCCCACCAGCGCGGCACCGTCGCCGAGGCGACGAGCACCGCGAGGGCGAGCACGATCAGCAGGCCGCCGGCCCAAAGGAGGCGCCGACCCCAGTCGGCGCCCGATTCCGATTGCGGCGTCTCCGTCATCGCCTCCTCGCTCGAGCGGTGAGCCCACGACTCTTCACGGCGCGGCGATATGTTCCCACACGATGGCCGAGGTACTCGTGACCACCGTTGTCGGGAGCTACCCGCAGCCGGAGTGGCTGATCGATCGGGAGCGGCTTGGGTCGCGGCTGCCGCCGAGGGTGAGAGCCCGCGAGCTCTGGCGCATCGCCGAGCCGTATCTCGAAGCGGCGCAGGACGACGCGACCCGGCTTGCCGTCTCCGACATGGAGCGTGCGGGCGTCGACATCGTCACCGACGGCGAGATGCGGCGCGAGAGCTACTCGAACCGATTCGCGACGGCGCTCGACGGTGTCGACCTCGATACCCCGGGCGTCGCGCTCGATCGAACCGGTCACCCGAACCCCGTGCCTCGGGTCGTCGGCCCGATCCACCGCATAGGCCCGGTCGAGGTGCGGGACGTCGAGTTCCTGCGGTCGATCACGGACCGGCGGATCAAGATCACGGTGCCCGGGCCGTTCACGATGGCGCAGCAGGCGCAGAACGACCACTACGCCGATGCCCGGACGCTTGCACTCGGCTACGCCGAGGCGGTCAACGAAGAGCTCCGCGACCTCAAGGCGGCAGGCGCGGACGTCGTCCAGATCGACGAGCCCTACCTGCAGGCCCGACCCGAGCAGGCCCGCGAGTACGCGATCGAGGCGATCAACCGCGCGCTCGACGGCGTCGATGGCGAGACCGTCCTCCATACGTGCTTCGGCTACGCGCACATCGTCCACGACCGCCTGCCCGGCTACCCGTTCCTCCACGAGCTCCAGGGCTGCATCGCCACGCATCTCTCGCTCGAAGCGGCGCAGCCGGATCTCGACCCGCAGGTGCTGCTCGACGTTCCGGACAAGGTGATCGTGCTCGGCGTCCTCGACCTCGGCGACCCCGAGGCGGAAACGCCCGAAGTGGTCGCGGGACGAATCCGGCGGGCCCTCACGGTGCTTCCGCCCGAGCGACTGGTCGTTGCCCCGGACTGCGGGATGAAGTACCTGCCGCGCGACCTCGCCTACCGCAAGCTGGAGGCGATGGTCGCCGGTGCGAGGCTCGTCCGTGAGGAGCTCGGCTTGTGACCATCGGCAACGCCCGGCCGGCCGGTGACGGGGATCGGCCAGGCCTATCCCGATCGAGTCGAGGTGCGGGGCCGTGACCTCACGGGCGACCTCATGGGCCGTCTGACCTTCACCGAGTACGTGCACCTGTTGCTGACCGGCGACGAGTCGACCGACGACCAGCGCTTCTTCCTCGACCTGCTGCTCGTCTCGATCGCCGAGCACGGGATGATGCCCACGAACGTCGCCGCGCGGATGACGCTCGCGGCCGACCCGACCGCCCTGCAGGGTGCGGTCGCGGCGGGCATCCTCGGTGCAGGTCCGGTCGTCCTCGGGACGTCGGAGGAGTGCGCGCTCCTCCTCGTGGACGCGCGTCGACGCGTCGCGGCGGGCGAGGGTGCAGAGGATGTGATCGCCGACGTCGCGCGGACCGCGCACGACGCCGGCGCGAAGGTGCCCGGCTTCGGCCACCCGGTGCACCGGCCGGTCGATCCGCGGGCGGAGCGGATCCTCGAGCTCGCCGACGAGCGCGGCGTCAGCGGCGAGCATCGTCGCGCTCGCGCGTCTCCTCCGCGACGCGGTCGCGACGGAGTGGGGCAAGCCGCTGCCGATGAACGTCTCGCTTCCGATCGCAGCGGTGCTGCTCGACCTCGGCTACGCGCGTCTCGACCGTCAAGGCGGTCCCGATCCTCGCGCGGACGGCGGGGCTGCTGGCGCACCTCGCCGAGGAGCAGGAGAACCCGATCGGGTTTCTCCTCGCCGGGAAGGCCGCGGAGGCCGTCGCCTACGAGCCCCCAGCCGCCGGTTGATGCTGCGACCCTGACGTCGAGGGGCGTCCGTGGGACGAGCAGCTCGCACTCGACGACGAGGCCTACCGCGCGCAGCTCGCCTACCTCCTCGAGCGTTCGCCCTTCTACCGGGACGAAGCTCGGCCTCTCGTCCGCGGACGAGGCGGGCGGGCTCGCCGAGATCGCCGCGCTTCCGCTCACCGAGAAGCCCGAGCTGAAGGCGACCGCGAGCGAGGAGAACCCGGTCGGCGCGCACCTGTGCGTCGATCGCTCGGAGTCGTCCGCATCTACTCGACGAGCGGCACCACCGGGACCCCGAGCTACATCCCGCTGACCGCGCGCGACCTCGACGACTGGGTCACCGGCTCCGCGCGGAGCTACGCGGCGTCCGGGGTCTCGTCCGGACAGCGCATCGTCTCGACGTACAACGCCGGGCCGTTCGTCGCCGGTGCGGCGCTGGCGTCGTTCGACCTGATGGGCCTCTGCCACATTCCGGTCGGCACGGGGAACACCGAGCGGCTCATCCGTGCGATCGAGCTCCTACGACCCGAGGCGGCGGTGCTCACCCCGTCGTACGCGGCGCATCTCCTCGAGTGGACGTCCGCCCGCGGGTTCGCCCTGCGCAGCTCGAGTGTCGAGCGAGTCCTCGTCGCCGGCGAGCCGGGCGGAGGTGAGCCGGCGTTCCGGGCGAGGCTCGAGGAGGGCTGGGGCGCGCGGGTCACCGAGGCGATGGGGATCGGCGACATCGGGATCTCCCTCTGGGGCGAGTGCGAGGAGCAGGATGGAATGCACCTCGGCGCGCGCGGGTTCGTCCACCCGGAGCTCATCGACCCGGCGACGGACGAGAGCATCGCGCTGGAGGACGGCGCCTCGGGCGAGCTCGTGCTTACCCATCTCCGGCACCAGTCGGCGCCGCTCCTCCGCTTTCGGACCCGGGACCACGTCCACGTGCGGACGAGCACGTGCCCGTGCGGGCGCACCGGGCCGCGCGTGCGCTGCGTCGGCCGCACCGACGACATGCTGATCGTGCGCGGCGTCAACGTCTTCCCGAGCGCGGTCCGCGACGTCGTCGACGGGTTCGCCCCCCGCGTCAGCGGCCAGATGCGGATCCGGCCCGCCGCCGAGGGCGTCAAGCAGGAGCCGCCGCTTCCCGTCGCCGTCGAGCTCGCCGAGGGCGTCGAGGCGGACGAGGATCTCGCCGAGACGATCCGTGAGAGAATCCGCGCCGTGCTCGTGGTGCAGACGCGGGTGGAGCTCGTGCCGTGGGGGAGCCTCGAGCGATCCGAGTACAAGGGCCAGCTCGTCGAGCGGTAGCGATGCGAAAGATCCAGACCCAGGGCGTCCACCACATCACGATCAACGGCGCGAACCGCCAGACGTCGATCGACTTCTGGGAGGGCGTGCTCGGAATGCCGTTCGTGTTCGAGCAGCCGAACCTCGACAACGCCGCCGAGAGCCACCTCTACTTCGACCCCGGCGACGGTCGCCTCATCACGGTCTTCACGAACGAGGAGCGGGCGCCGGAGCAGAAGTCGGCGCCGCGCGAGCCGGGGATCGTGCACCACCTCGCGTTCGCACTCTCGCAGGCGACGTTCGCGCAGGCGGTGGGCCGTCTCGACGAGCGCGGCATCCAGCACTCGGGCGTGAAGGATCGAGGCTTCATGGACTCGATCTACTTCGAGGACCCTCTGGGGCTGCTCGTGGAGCTCGCGTCCTATCGATTCGAGCCGCCGCACGGGCACACGCACACCGACGTCCTGCTCGAGGCGCACATGCTGCGTGTCGAGCGAGGGGATCCCAACATCGACCGCGTCCACCTCGCCGACGCGATCGAGCGCCTCGTCACGCGCTCGCAGGCGTCGCTCTCGGACGACCGCGCACCCAAGAACCCGTACGGATTAAAGGAGGAGTGATGGCAACGCACACCCTGAGCATCCTCAAGCCGAGCGTGAACAACCTGACCGTCCGCATCTTCGTCCGCGCGGCGGGGCTCGACTTCGAGGAGATCGACGTCTGGGGGAAGAAGTCGACGCCGGACTTCCTCGCGAAGGACCCGGCCGACCTGACGCCGCTGCTGGAGGAGGAGGACTTGCCGAAAGGCTCCCTCTGGGAGAGCTGCGCGATCATGCAGTACCTCTGCAACAAGCACGGCCTCGTCCGCTTCTACTCGACCGATCCGGGCGAGCGGGCGATGGTCGACAGCGCGATGTTCTACTTGATCGGCACCTTCTACCCGCTGCTGGCGCGCGCGACCTATCCGGCGCTGCGCTTCGGACAGTACGCGGGCGAGGTCGCGACGGCAGACGTCTCCGACGAGCTGAAGGAGCAGGCTCGGAAGGACGCCGAGACGGCCCTCGCCACGCCCCTCGAGGCGTTCAACGCGTTCTTCCTCGCGGGCAAGCCGTTCGTCGGGGGCGACCAGCCGTCCATCGCGGACATCCGCTGGGCGGCCACGCTCGAGTTCCTCCGTGCCATCGACTACGACTTCCCGGCCTGGGCCGACGAGTACCTCGAGCGCATGGAAGGCGCGCTCGGGGACGCATACTCCGAGCCTGTCGCAGACGTCCGTGGCTACATCGAGTACGTGAGGTCGGAGGCGGCGGCTGCGGGGTAGCGGCGACCAGGGCGCCCGATGAGTTCGAGCGTTCCCACGGCGATCGTCGATCCTGCGGCCCACGCCGCGCGTCTCCTGTCGGCGCCGGTGCCGCGCTCGGCGGTCGCGCTGGCGTTCCCGGAGACGACGGCGTCGTCGGCGAACGTGCACGTCGAGGGGCGGAACTTCTACCCGCCGATGCTGCACGACATCGCGTCTGCGTCGAGCTCGATCCACATCAACCAGTTCGGATTCAGACCGGGAGAGATCGGCGAGGCATTCGCGTCGGCGCTGCTCGCGAAGGCGGCCGAAGGCGTTCGCGTGCGGATGGTCGTCGACCGGCAGGGGTCGGATCCCGACCGATCGAGCCGTGCTCTCTACGACCGTCTGACGGCCGGCGGGATCGAGATCTACGTCGTACGGGCGGCGCAAGTCCGCGGGCCGTACGGCCGTCTCGGCTCCGGCGGCGAGACCCGCTGGAACCTCGACCAACTCGGGCACATCGACCACCGGAAGGTCGTCATCGTCGACGGGCGAACCGGATGGGTCGGCGGTGCGGGCATCGAGGACCACTTCCAGGACGGCCGCTTCCACGACCTGTTCCTGCGTCTCGAAGGTCCCATCGCCTCGCAGCTGCAGCTGGTCTTCGTCGCGACGGTGCGTTGGCTCGGCGGCAACGTGGACGCCGATGAACTGGGCGTGCTCTTTCCCGAGCACCCCGCGACCGGCCAGGACGTGCCCGCAGTCGTGCTGCACAACGCTCCCGGGAGGTACCGACCGATCACCGACGCGATCGCCAGTGCGCTGGACGGTGCGTCGCGGACGCTCGACGTCGTGAATCCCTACGTCACGGATCGGGGCATGGTCGGCCGGATGAAGAGCGCTGCGCGTCGCGGTGTTCGAGTTCGGCTGTTCGTCCCGGCGGACGCCAACAACTGGGCCTGCGCCGCGGCGCAACGATTCCACCACCGCGGCCTCCTCGACGCCGGGGTGGAGATCCTCGAGTACCCGACGATGCTGCACGCGAAGGCCTTCGTCCGCGACGGCGAGGACGTCCTCATCGGGACGTGCAACCTCGAGGCATGGAGCCTCCGCCGCTTCTTCGAGATCGACGTCCTCGTCCGCTCGACCGCGCTCGCAGCGCAGTTCGAGGAGCGCTTCTCGGGACCAGCTGCGGCCGTGTCTGCTCCGGGTCGCGCGGTGTCCGGCCTCCGGGACCGCGCGCGCACGACCGCGTTCGCCGCGATCTCGCCGCTGTTGTAGGGCCAGGGCGGCTTCAGCCGTTCGACGACGCGGAGCCCGGGCGCCCCGTGGCTCGAGGCCGTGACGCGGCTGCCTCCGACGACGTACACCGCGTCGCGATAGGTGACCGCTCGGCCGCGGCCGTCGCATTGAGCCCGCCCGAGACCGCAGCCGTGTCTCGAGCCGCCAGCGTCGGCCGCCTCCGGAGTTGACCGGGTGCCGTTCCTCCCGGCCGCCGAGGGCGAGGATAGAGCTTCCGGCCACTACGACCGCGTGGGCCGCGTGCCCGTCGAGCATCGCCGGCGCCGTCGCCCACGAGCAGCAGTTGTGGGCGCAGCGCCGCGGTCGTACTAGGGTTCCGGGCGATGGAAGGTCGGGCGCAGAAGCACCTCGCTCTCATCATCGCGCGGGAGCTCGCGTCGCAGATCGCAACGGCGACGTTCATAGCCGACGCGGAGGGGAATCTCGTCTTCTACAACGAGGCTGCCGAGACGATCCTGGGTCGCACGTTCGCCGAGGCCGGGACGATGTCCGCGGAGGGATGGGCATCCCAGTTCCTCCTCGAGGACGTCGACGGGGCTCCCCTGCCGCTGGACCGCATGCCTGCAGGCATCGCCCTCCTCGAGCAGCGGCCGGCCCACGGCAAGCTCTGGATGACGGGCCTCGACGGCGAGCGGAAGCTGCTGTCCGTCACGGCCGTCCCGCTGTTCGCGTCCGCGACCGAGTTCGTGGGGATGATCGCGCTCTTCTGGCAGTCGAGCCCGGACGACGCTTGACGTGTCCCTTCGGCTGAAGGTCTGGGGATGCAGAGGATCGATACCCACGCCCGGCGAGGCGACCGTGCGCTTCGGCGGCAACACGCCGTGCGTCGAGGTTCGAACCGGTGACGGAGGACTGCTCATCCTGGACGCGGGCACCGGGCTCCGCCGACTCGGCGCACAGCTCGACGAGGACGGGCCGCTGCACGTCCTCGTCACACATCTGCATCTCGACCACGTCGAGGGGCTGAGGTTCTTCGAGCCGTTCTGGCACGCGGACCGGGAGCTGCACATCTGGGGCCCGCCCTCGCCGGTGCACACCCTCGAGGAGCGCATCACGAGGGCGTTCTCGCCGCCGCTCTTCCCGATCGAGCTCTCGGAAACCCCGGCGAACGTGACCTTTCACGACGTGCCCCACGAGCCGTGGGAGATCGACGGCGTCCGGATCGAGGCGCAGACGGTGTCGCATCCTGGACCGACGCTCGGCTACCGGCTGTCGACCAACGGGACCGCCGTGGCGTACATCCCCGACCACGAGCCCGTCCTCGGCGTCGAGCTCGCGGAGCTCGAGTCCGAGTGGATCTCGGGGCACGCGCTCGCCGAGAACGTCGACCTCCTCTTCCACGACTGCCAGTTCAGCGAGACGGAGTACCCGTCGAGGGTCGGCTGGGGGCACTCGAGCGTCGCGCATGCCGTCGAGTTCGCGGAGCGCGCGGACGTAGGCCAGCTGGTGCTGTTCCACCACGATCCGGACCGCTCGGACGACGGCGTGGATCGAATCGTCGAGCGCGCCCGGGAGCTGTGGCGCGACGAGTCGGGAGACGCTCCGATCGCGGCGTGCGAGGGGATGACCCTCGAACTCGCGTAGCCCGGTACACCGCCGCATCAATCCGGCGCGCACGCACTCGCGTACGACTTCCTCGAGAGGAGTTACAGACACTCGGAAGGAGGAGTCTCATGAGACCTCGTGCACTGATCCCGGCTCTCGCGCTCGCTACCGCTCTCATCGCCACTGTTGGCGCGTCCGCGAGGACGCAGGCGACGAGCATCCAGATCCGGACTGCGATGAACGCCGCCCAGGAGGTGCCGTCGCCGACCGGCGCGGTGTCGAACGCGGGGGGAACGTTCTCGGCGACGATCACGAAGTCGGACACGGGGGCGTCGATCTCGTGGCAGCTGTCGTTCAGCGGCCTCACCGCGAACGCGATCGCCGCTCACATCCACACCGGCGCGGTCGGGTCGCCCGGCCCGGTGGTGCTGGCGCTGTGTGGCCCCTGCTCGAGCCCGGCCAGCGGCTCCGGCGCTCTGACCCAGGCTACGCTCGATGCGATCCAGGCCGGCACGGCGTACGTGAACGTGCACACGCCGACGAACGCCGCGGGCGAGATCCGAGGCCAGCTGGCGACGACCGCGACCATCTCGACGGCCCTCTCGTCGCGACAGGAGGTCCCGAAGCCGAAGGGTAACGTCAAGCGCGCAACCGGCAGCTTCACGGCCACACTTGCGAAGGTCGGGACGACGGGGACGCTCGCGTGGCGACTGCGGTTCTCGAGACTGACCGGTCGGGCGATCGCAGCACACATCCACATCGGGCGCGTCGGCAGAGCCGGACCGGTCGCGGTGGCCCTGTGCGGTCCCTGCCGGAGCGGACAGCGCGGCACTGCAAACCTGACGGCGGCGACGCTGGCGGCGCTCCAGGCAGGACGTGGCTACGTGAACATCCATACGCCGAAGAACCCGGGCGGCGAGATCCGCGGGCAGATCCGCGCCGTCCCGCTCACGATCTCGTGAGCTGACCTTGGGGGCGGCGCACCAGAGGGACGCGCGAGAGCGCGTCCCTCTGGCAGCTCGGATCTAGTCCGAGACCGAGTCCGGCGTGAACACGATTCGGGCCGGCACCCTGCCCGCCTCGACCTCGGCGATCGCCTCGTTGACCTCTGCGAAGGACCGGGTCTCCCGGATCACGCGCGTCTTCCCCGCTGCGTGCAGCTCGAAGACCTCGCGAAGATCGACGCGCGTTCCGACGATCGAGCCGACCACGGTGATGGCGTTCAGGACGGTCTCGAAGATCGGTAGCTCGATGTGATTCTCCGCGGGTAGCGCGACGAGGACGAGCGTTCCTCCGCGGCGCAGTGAGCGGTATGCCTGCTCGAAGGAGGTGGGGCTGACCGCCAGCGCGATCGCCTGGTCGGCTCCTCCCAGCTCCCTGATGAACTCGGCTGGATCCTGCTCCGCAGCGTTCACCGTGAACTCGGCGCCGAGCTCTCGCGCGAGCTCGAGCTTCTCGTCGACGACGTCGACCGCGATGACCCTTCCGCCCGCGATTGCGGCGTACTGGATCGCCAGGTGGCCGAGGCCGCCCACGCCGAAGACTGCGACGAGATCCGATGGCCTGGTTCCGGCGACCTTGATCGCCTTGTAGGTCGTGACGCCGGCGCAGGTGAGCGGAGCCGCGTCCACGGGATCGACCCCGTCCGGCACCTTGACCACATACCGCCCGTACGCCTTGACGAAGTCGGCGAACGACCCATCGAGGGAGTAGCCCATGTTCTTCTGCTCGAGGCAGAGGGTCTCCCATCCGGTCACGCAGTACTCGCAGGTACCGCACGCATACCCGAGCCACGGGACGGCGACGCGATCCCCGAGGACGACCTCGGTCACGCCGGGCCCGACCTGCTCGACGATTCCCACGCCCTCGTGTCCCGGCGTGAACGGTGGCTTTGGCTTGATCGGCCAGTCACCGTGCGCGGCATGGATGTCGGTGTGGCAGAGGCCCGAAGCTTCGATGCGAACGACGATCTCACCAGGGCCGGCAACCGGCATCGCCACCTCTTCGAGCACCAGCGGGCGGTCGAAGTCGTGCACGACAGCTGCGCACATCGTCTCCGCAGCCGTTGGCTTCGTGGTTGTGAGCGCCCTGCGTCGGCGCTCGAGGGCCGTCGTGGCCATCGTTTCCTCCTTGTTCGCTCTCCACAGCGTCCCGCGGGGCGAACGCGCAGGCATCGGCGTGGATCCGCGCCTTCGCTTCGGCGAACTACCGAGCCGGGATACGGACACGCGCGATCGCACGCGTCTGCGGGAACACCGCAGCCGCCTGCGCCCGATCCGCGATGGCGGGCTCGCGGACTCCCTCTAGCGTCAAGAGTGACTTCTCAGAGAGGAGAGAACATGAGCATCCGGGTGGCGATAAACGGCTTCGGCCGCACGGGCCGCGCTGCGTTCCGCGCGGCATCAGAATCAGGAGCGGACATCGAGTGGGTCGCGATCAACGACGTCGCCGACCCGGCGATGCTCGCCCACATGCTGACGTACGACACCGTCTACGGGCGCTTCGACGGCACCGTCGACGCAGTCGAGGGAGGTATCGTCGTCGACGGCAAGGAGATCGCGACTCCGACGAAGAGCGACCCGGCCGAGCTGCCGTGGGACGACCTCGACGTCGATGTCGTGATCGAGTCGACCGGCCGCTTCCGGAGTCGCGCCGACGCGGCGAAGCACCTCGAAGCCGGGGCGCGAAAGGTGATCATCTCGGCTCCTGCGAAGGAGCCCGACGTCACCGTGGCACTCGGCGTCAACTTCGAGGACTACGACCCCGAGCAGCACCACATCGTCTCGAACGCGTCGTGCACGACGAACTGCCTGGCGCCCGTTGCGAAGCTGCTCCACGAGTCGGTCGGCATCCGCCACGGCGTCATGACGACGGTGCACGCGTACACGGGCGATCAGATGCTTCTCGACGGTCCGCACAAGGACCTCCGGCGCGCACGTGCGGCTGCAGCCAATCTCGTGCCGACGTCCACTGGAGCTGCGAAGGCGATCGGCCTCGTCGTGCCGGAGCTCGCGGGCAAGCTCCACGGCCTCGCGGTGCGTGTCCCAGTGCCGACGGGGTCGCTCGTGGACCTCACGATCGAGAGCAAGCGACCAACGTCGGTCGAGGAGATCAACGCACTCTTCGAGAACCGTGCCGACCAGGGCGAGCTCGAAGGGATCCTGAAGTACAGCGAGGAGCCGCTTGTCTCATCGGACGTCGTCAAGTCGCCATACTCGTCGATCTTCGACGCGCCGCTGACGACCGTCGTCGACGGGACGCAGGTGAAGGTCATCGCCTGGTACGACAACGAGTGGGGCTACTCGAACAGGCTTGTGGAGCTGGCGCAGCGGATCCTCGTGCCAGTTCCGCTGGCGGCCTGAACGAGGAGCACGGAAGCTCCGGGAGGACGGACGATGACGACTACCGCAGCCCCGGGTCGCACGAGTGTTCGCAGCCGCGGACCCGCTGCGGTCGTCCCGGCCCGTCCTCGTCTTGTGTCACACCGCGAGCGATCCGAGCCGTCGGAGGATCGTCAGCCTCTGGACCTCGAGTCGCTCAGTGCCCACTGGCAGCGAGCGCTCGACGCGGCGGCAAGCGCTCTCCGGGCGGCCGGTGACTCGCTCTCGGCGTGGGAGCTTCGAGACCGACGGGCCGCTCTCGCTCGCGAGACGGAGACGACTGCAACGGCGCTCCGCGAGCTCGCACACGGTGGACGACAGCCGGCACCCTGGCTGTCTCCGACTCCGATCACGAACAGGATGCTCGGCCTCCCCGCCGCCGTGCGCGCCTGCCTCTTCGACGTGGAGGGGGTTCTCACCGACAGCTCCCGCCTGCACGCCTGGGCCTGGGGCGAAGTGTTCGACGATTTCCTGTCGCGTCTCGGCGAGACGACGGGTTGGCACCTCGTCCCATTCGACCGCGTTGCGGACTATCGCGCGTACGTCGAGGGGCGCTCCAGGCTCGAGGGAGTCCATGCGTTCCTCCGCAGCCGTGGAATTCAGGTTCGCGAAGGGCGCCCCGAAGATCCGAGTGACGCAGACTCCGCTCACGGTCTCGCGAGACGAAAGGGGGAGCTGCTCGAGCGGCGCTTGCACGAGCACGGCGTGACGGCGCTTCCCGGCGCGCGACGCTACCTGGAGGCAGCACGTCGGGCCGGCGTCATGCGCGCCGTCGTCTACGAGAGCGCAAGCACGCTGCCGGTGCTCGAGCAGGCCGGGCTTGCGTCCTTGATCGACGCGCGCATAGATGCCGCGGTGATCAGCGCAGAGGGCCTGCGCTCGCGCCCTGCTCCGGATCTTCTGCTTACCGCCTGCCGTCATCTCGACGTGGTGGCGGCACACACGGTCACCTTCACCAGCAGCCCTGCCGGCGTCGTAGCCGGACGTCGAGCGGAGATGTTGACCGTCGCGGTCGGCGACGCCGGTCGGTGCGAGACCCTCGAAGAGTTCGGCGCCGACCGTGTCGTCCCCGCGCTGGGTGCGCTTCTCGACCCGCGGCTGACAGCGGCCTTCGACGGCGAGCAGTAGTTTCGGGTACGCGGTCCGCGTTTCCCACCGATGCTCGAAGTGTCGATTCGAGGGACGCTCGACAGGAAGGAGGTGTGCGATGTCGACGATTTCGCATCCGCCGACCGAGATCTCGTCCGACGAGCGTCACTGGACCGAGCGAGTCCTCGTCACCGAGACGTGGGCCTCGCTCGCCATTTTCGCGATGTGGATGGCCGTGGCAGTCGCCGCGGTATGGGGTCCCGACTTCGTGTCGACCAGCGGGTCCGGCACGAACACCACGACGATCCCCTCAGGGATAGCCGTCGCGATGTTCGCCACGATCGGAACGTGGTTCGTCGCGAGGTACGGCCTGGGACACCGGGCGAGTCACACGGACTGAAGCGCCGGCCCGACAACGCGAGAGGCCCCTGCCAAGGGGTCTCTCGCTCGAGTGCGCTCGGGCGCCGGACTACTCGTGCGGCGGCAGGAACGTGTCGGTCTCGTAGCTGTGCAGGACAGCCGTCGTGTGCAGGCCTGCGTGCGCGATCGGCGAGCCGATCGGGTTCAGCGTCAGCAGCGTCGGCAGGCTCCAGACGACGTCACCCGTCAGCGGCTTGCTCATCTTCTCCGAACGGAAGTCGCTGTAACCGGCGTGGTAGACCGCGGTCATGGCAAGCGAGGCAGTCAGGGCGATCACCCCGATCGCAGCCTTGCCGGCGAATCGGCGATCGAGCCTCGTTCCGGCCAGGGCGGCAAAGACGGCCAGGATCGGGAAGACGGACAGGAGCAGCCCGTCCGTGATCCCGTAGAGGATTCCACGCCAGGCGACTGCTGCGGCCAGCTCGAGGCCGTCGGGTCGAGAGGTTGCATCCTCCGTCCGCAGGACCATCGCGGTCAGGACGACGGCGACGGCGAGTCCGAGCAGGACTGCGGCGAGCCAGCGCCGCTTGACGGCAGCGGCCAGGTCGTAGCCGGTCGAGCGCGACCACGCAGCGAACAGCGCGACGACGGCCAGCGCGTAGAGGCCATAGAACACGTCACGGTTCACCGCCAGGATGTCCGTCAGCAGGTACGGCACGACGAACGCGAGCCCGAGCCCGCCCACGAGCCACAGCCAGTGGGGCGAGATCGCGAATCGCGCGACAACACTGCGCCGCTCGCTCCGCGAGCCGAACGCATGCGTGCTCATCATCTCCTCCTTTCGAACCCATCCTCCGGCGCGATCGGGCACCGGCCATCGGTGACCCTGCCGAGCCGGCTGCGGGAAAGCCACAAGGCACTCAGGCGGCAGCGCGACTCACGACGCTCGCAAGGCGCGCCTTCACCTTTGCGGCGATGGGCGCGAGCTCGTCGTTGTCGACGATCGAGAGCATCCGCTCCGGATCGATCGCGGACACATGGGTGAGTCCGTCGCGTTCGTACACGACGACGTTGCAGGGCAGTAGGACGCCGAGTGCCGGCTCTGCGTCGAGGGCCTGATGCGCAAGCTGCGGGTTGCAGGCGCCGAGGATGACGTAGGGCTCGACCTCGACACCGAGCTTCGCTCCGAGCGTCGCCTGCACGTCGATCTCGCTCAGGACTCCGAACCCCTCGGCAGCGAGTTCGCTGCGAACGCTGGCGAGGGTCTCCGCGAACGGGGCGGTCGTCGTCTCGCTCAGCGTGTAAGCAGTGGCGAGCATCGGCACTCCTCCTCCAAGTGGTGGCGTCGCGACTTCTCGGCCCGGGCGCGATGCATCCACGCGCCCCGCGGTTCGAGGTAGTGCTCGCCGAGGTACGCCATGATCCGATCCTCGCCGTCCAGGACCGTGCCGTCGTCGATGACGAGCACCGGGACAGTGTTGCTCCCGGTCTCCGCGAGAAGATCGGACCGCTTTCTCTTGTCGGCCGGCACCTGGCGGACGACGTAGTCGATGCCGAGCTCGGTGAGTCGCTCGCGCACGCGGTGCGACGCGCTGCACCACTCGGTTTGGAACAGCTGGAGCACGGTGGTCACCACCTTCCTGCACCGACGACGGTGTGCAGGTCCTCGAGCTGACGCCTGAGGCTTCCGCACACGTCCTCGCACAGCGCGAAGACGCCCTCGTCGGCGATCGAGTAGTGGACGTAGTTCCCGGCTCTCCGTCGTCGGACGATCCCGGACTGGCGGAGGACGCCGAGATGCTTGGAGACGTTCTGCTGCGTCGAGCCAATGACCTCGGTCAGCTCCTGCACGGTGGCTTCGCCGTCACGGAGCCGGTCGAGAAGCTTGATTCGCGTTGGCTCGGCGAGCGCCCGGAAGCGCTCGGCGATCAGCTCGACGAGATCCTCGGGAAGTGGATGCTCGACGGTCATCTCGGCGTCCTCGGCCTCGCGCTTGCGCCGGCGTCGGCCGGGCGTGACGCGCCACCTGAGTCGCCTCCGTGCGACCCGTCCCTCGGCTGGAACCAGTTGAGCATGTCCTCGCCGGCGCTCGCCTTCGTCGGGAGCAGCAGCGCGAAGGGCGCAATCACGAGCACCAGGCCGATTGCGAACACGGCCCACAGCAGCTTGCGATTCATTCTGCACCTCCTCTTGTCTCGCGCATGCTCTCGCCTCGGACTCACGCGGCCATCCGGGGGCGGTCGGATCGCCGGTGCGGACAACTACGCAACCACTCAACCGAGTACTTGTCCGCAGCTTCCTTCCGCGAACGCGCGGTTCCGCTGCGAGCTGCGGGACGCGACCCTTCGGGGGACACCAGGAGGAACGAGATGAAGAAGCAGATCGTGATCCTTGGCGGCGGAACGGGCGGGACGATGGCCGCCAACCGGTTGCGCCGACGCTTCGAAGCCGACGAGGCCGAGATCCACGTCGTCGACCGCGACGACCGCCACGTCTACCAGCCGGGTCTGCTCTTCGTCCCGTTCGGGTTGGCAGAGATCGACGAGATCGTGCGTCCCCGTCAGCGGCAGCTGCGAAACGGCATCGTCTTTCACCGCAACGAGGTCGAGTCGGTCTGGGTCGAGCGCGACGAGGTGCTCCTCGACGACGGCCGCATCCTTCCGTACGACGTGCTGGTGGTCGCCACAGGGGTCCGCCTGCTCCCGGAGGAGACGGAGGGCCTGACGGGACCCGGATGGAACGAGCGAGCCTTCACCTTCTACACCCCCGATGGGGCGGAGCAGCTGCAGGGGGCGTTCGACTCGTTCAAGGGCGGGCGCGTCGTCGTGAACCTCGTGGACATGCCCATCAAGTGCCCGGTCGCACCGCTCGAGTTCGCCTTCCTCGCCGACTGGTACTTCCGCGAGCGCAAGATTCGCGACAAGGTCGAGCTCGTGTACTCGACGCCGCTCGACGGCGCCTTCACGAAGCCGGTGGCGTCCGAGCGACTTGCCGGGCTGCTCGCCGAGAAGGAGGTGGAGCTGGTCACCGAGTTCAACGCCGGAGAGGTCGACGGCGTCGGGGGCAAGCTCGTCTCGTACGACGGCCGAGAGCTCGACTTCGACCTGCTCGTCACGATCCCGCTCCACGGCGGTGCTGCGTACGTCGAGCGCTCACCCGGGCTCGGCGACGCGCTCGGCTTCGTCCCGACGGACAAGCGGACGCTGCAGGCCCACGCAAAGCCGAACGTGTTCGCCCTCGGGGACGCGACCGACCTCCCGACCTCGAAGGCCGGCTCGGTCACGCACTTCGAAGGCGAGGTCCTGACCGAGAACGTCGGGCGCTTCCTCGCCGGCGAAGAGCTCGACGCGGGGTACGACGGGCATGCGAACTGCTTCATCGAGACCGGCTTCCACAAGGCGCTCCTGATCGACTTCAACTACGAGACCGAGCCGCTGCCGGGTCACTTCCCGGGTGCGGTCGGTCTGCCGCTTCTGCGCGAGTCGCGGCTCAACCATCTCGGAAAGCTCATGTTCCAGTGGGTCTACTGGCACGCCCTGCTGCCCGGTCGCGACATCCCGGGCATCGGTCCTGTCATGCCGACCGCGGGCAAGAAGATCGAATCCGTCAACACGTGAAGGAGGAACGACGATGACCATGACCCTGATCGCAGACGCTCCGGTCGACATCGACCCCGAGGGGTTCCTCGTCCATCCGGAGCAGTGGAACGAGACCATCGCCGAAGCGATCGCGCGGGAGAACGGCATCCTCGAGTTGACCGACCGGCACTGGCTCGTCGTCCGCTTCATGCGCGAGCGCTACCTGGAGACGGGCACCGCTCCGTCGATCCGGTCGCTCGGCAAGGAGTCGGGCGTCCCGATCAAGGAGCTGTACCAGCTCTTCCCCAAAGGCCCCGCGAAGCTAGCAGCCAAGATCGGCGGCATCCCCAAGCCGAAGGGCTGCATTTAGAAAGGAGCGCACGATGACGCAGCTGCTCGCACATCCAGACGCCGTGGCCACCGAGCCGGCCACGATCGAGAAGGTCTCGATCGTGATCTCCAAAGGCTCGCTCGAGGGCATCTACCCCGGACTGATCATGGCCAACGGCGCACGCATGGAGGGCATCGAGGCCGACGTCTTCTTCACCTTCTTCGGCCTGGACGCGATCCGGAAGGATCGCAACGAGAGCATCAAGGTCGCGACGGTCGGGAACCCGGGCCTCCACATGCCCACACTCGTCGGGGCGATTCCGGGCTTCTCGTGGCTCGTGACGAAGATGATGAAGCGGCAACTGGAGACGATCGACATTCCGCCGATCCCCGAGTTCATCGAGCTGATCGGCGACTCCGGCGCGCGCCTCTTCGCGTGCAAGGCGACGGTCGACATGTTCGGCCTGACGCTCGAGGACTTCGTCCCCCAGGTCGAGGAGATCATCAGCGTCGGCGAGTTCTACGAGAAGGCGGCCGGTGGGCAGATCGTCTTCACCTAGCCCCTGGGGTGCCACGGGAGGGCGCGGGGTTCGCGCCCTCTCCGGCTGCGCGACCGCCGCGCGATGACCTGGCCGGCGGCCCGCATCGAGGATTTCAGCCCTCGGCTGCACGCTTCCCGGCGTTGCGGATAAGCCGCGAGAGCATCCGCGCTTATTGCCGATCCGCCCTGTTCGGCCAGGCTCTACGGTGCGCGAAACCGCTCCGAAGGAGGACGAACCTCGATGGCTACCTATCCAGCAACCGGCCGGACGTCATACAAGCGCCACGACGGCGGCTCCGGTGCGGGCGTGAAGGTACTCGCGCTCTTTCTCGGGATCGCCGTCGGCGTCCTCGTGATCGCCGCTGCCGTGCTCATCAAGATCGCCGACGATGCGCGCGACGACGTCGACGCAACGGCGACGGCAGCGCCGGTCACGCACGATCATTCGGCACAGGGCTCCGGTGCCGTGAGCCTGCCGCTGCAGAGCTACGCAGGCGTCACGGGCGAGAACGCAGAGGCGCTGGCCAAGGCGCATGCGGCAACCGACGCAGCGCTTCCGGCTGTTCCCGCGGGCGACTTCGTCAAGGTTCACATGACGCTCAAGGACATGGTCGTGGAGATCGCGCCGGGCGTGAAGTACAACACGTGGGCCTTCGACGGGCACGGAGCTCCTGGCCCGATCGTCCACGTTCGCCAGGGGCAGACCGTCGAGATGACACTGACCAACGGGGGTGCCATCCCGCACTCGATCGACTTCCACGCCGCACGTATCGCGCCGAACGTCGCGTTCAGAGACGTCCAGCCGGGAGAGTCGTTCACCTTCCGCTTCGAGGCGGGTGATCCTGGCGTGTTCATGTACCACTGCGGGACGAAGCCCGTCCTCGCGCACATCGCGAACGGCATGTACGGCGCGATCGTGGTCGATCCCGCGACGCCCTTGCCGAAGGCCGACCAGGAGTACGTCCTCGTCGCCAGCGAGTGGTACCTGAGCGGTGACGGCGTCTCCCAGCCGGCTTCGCTGGACCTGGCCAAGGCGCGTGAGATGCAGCCGGACTGGACGACGTTCAACGGCTACGCGAACCAGTACGTCACGCATCCGCTGACGTCCGATCCGGGCGACACCGTCCGCTTCTACGTGGTCGCGGCCGGCCCGACCCTCGACACGAACTTCCACGTCGTCGGGACGATCCTCGACCGGGCATGGGTGAACGGCGACATGTCGCAGTTCCAGAGAGGCGTGCAGACGGTCGGTGTCCCCGCCGGTGGAGGAGCCGTATTCGACGTGAAGATCGACAAGGAAGGGCTGTATCCCTTCGTGAGCCACGCGTTCGCCCACGTCGACCTCGGCCAGGTCGGACTGCTCAAGGTCGGCAACCCGCCGGGCACGATGACTCACTGAACGAGAACCGTGCTTCCCCTCGAGAGCCGCCGCAAGGCGGCTCTCGTCACGTCCGCACGAAGCCCGAACGAATCCGGGCGATGGAGGAGTGGACGCCGTCCCGCGGGAGTGCGCTGTTGAGGAGCGGGCTCACCGTCGGATCGCTGACCAGTCGCCGACAAGCGACGGCGCTCGCCGGGTCGAGCTCGAGATCTCGATCTTCGAGCGCGCAGGCGAGCTCTTCGAGCTCGGCGGCGAACTCCGCGATGCGCAGATCGGCCGGAAGGGACGCCTGCTCGATCCAGCTGCGGATGTGCGCGGCATGGCCCAGACGGCGGTCCATTCGGGCGTCGCGTGCTGCGTAGGCCCGCACTTCGGGGATGAGATACGCGTCACGGTCGTCCGCAAGCCGATCGACGAGATCCCAGTGCCGCCAGAGTGAGCGGATGCCGAGGGCGCCGATCGTGACCCCACCCACGAAGAGCGGCAAGGCGAGTGGTGGGAAGGCCACGGTCGCCGTCAGGGAAGCACCCAGAGCGAGACCGCTGAGTCCCAAGCGGTGCATCTCGTCGTGGCGGACCTCGACAAGGTGCGCCTCAGCCTCCTGGAGAGCGCGTGCGTACATGGCTGCACTGTCGACCCGTGGGCGCGGCTCCGCATCAGCGCGCAGCCGTAGCGTTCGTGCGGCTTTCCCGTGTCCGTCGGTAGAAAGCCGCGCGCCCGATCCCGGCATTCCCCGTTTGCGGCAGCCCGACCAGAGGCGACCATTTCCCTTAGTGCTGACATGGAGGGGTCGATGAATCGCGAGAAGACCCACGTTCTCATCGCCGGTGGCGGCGTCGCCGCGCTCGAAGCGGCGATCGCGCTGCGCGAGTTGGCAGCCGAGCTGATCGACATCGAGCTCCTCTCGCCTGACGAGTACTTCACCTACCGTCCGCTCGCTGTCACCCTGCCGTTCGACGAGACCGTTGCCGTGCGCTTCCCGTTCTCACAGCTGGCCGATGCAGTGGGGGCGACGGTCACCCATGGCGCATTGACCGGCATCGACGCCTGGAGACACGTGGCTCATACGTCGACGAACCGCGACGTTGGCTACGACGTCCTGCTCGTCGCCTGCGGCGCGCTGCCTATCCCCTCGATCGAGGGTGCTCTCACGTTCCGCGGGCCGTCGGATGCAGACCTCGTCCGCCATGTGCTCGACGAGGTCGCTCGCGACGTCGTGCGCAGCGTTGCATTCGTCGTGCCGTGGGGTCCGGCCTGGCCGCTTCCCGCGTACGAGTTGGCACTGCTCGCCGGCTCGAAGTTGGCACGGCGCGGCGAGCTCTGGGTCGTGACTCCGGAGAAGGAGCCCCTCCAGCTCTTTGGTCGACCAGCGAGCGCGACGATACGGGAGCTTCTCGCCGCGGGGGGCGTGCGACTGCGGACGGACGCCTATGCGGTGAGGTTCGTGGACGGGCGGCTCGAGCTCGTACCGGACGAGCCGCTCGACGTCGACCGGGTCATTGCGCTTCCACGACTTGCGGGGGCGCCGATCGACGGCATTCCGCAGACGATCGACGGGTTCGTCCCCGTCGACGACCACGGTCGCGTGCACGGCGTCGCTGACGTCTACGCCGCCGGAGACATCACGAGCTTTCCGGTCAAGCACGGCGGGCTCGCGACACAGCAGGCGCTCGCGGCCGCGGAGATGATCGCTGCAAACGTCGGTGCCGACGTCGAGCCGCAACCGTTCCGACCGGTCGTCCACGGACTCCTCGTGACCGGTTCCGAGCCTCGCTTCTTTCGCAGGGAGCTGCACGGGACCGCCGAGAACGAGCCGGTGGCTGCCAGCGAGGCACTCTGGTGGCCACCGGCCAAGATCGCGGGCCGGCATCTCGGGCCCTTCCTCGCGACCTTCGCGGGCCAGTCCGAGCCGCACGTCGAACCACCGGATGAGGCGCTCGTGGTTCAGGTGCCTCTCGAGCACGATGTTCTCGAGCACCTGGACCTCGGTCGGTTCCCGACCGGGGACGACGCGCCGAACGGCGAAGCCGAGCTCAGCGCGGTCTCGTCGATGGGCGTGTGCGAGGTCGCTCCCGAGGACACGCTGGGCGAGATCGCCGAGCGCATGCTGCGTGACGACCTCTCCGCGGCCCTCGTCTGCGAGTCCGGCAGGCTGATCGGCATCCTGACGACGCACGACCTGATCGGCGCGTTCGCGGCGCGTGCCCATCCGAGCGAGGCGAGAGCCCGGCAATGGATGACCGCAGAGCCGATCACGCTCGACGCGCCATCGAGTCGGGCGTCCGCCGCTCGGCTGATGCGCGCGTACCGCATCCGCCATCTTCCGCTCGTAGAGCACGGCGATCGACCCGTCGGCCTGCTGTACCTCGACGAGGAAGTCCCGGCCGTCATGCCGGTGGGGCTCGGCTTCTGAGACCGCTGCCCGGGGCCGGCTCGGGGGCCCGGAGCAGCACTAGTGCTTGATGTGGTTGTCGTACACCCAGTCGAGGATGTTGAAGACGACGACGCCGATGACGAGCACCGCGACCCAGAGCTCTTCGCTCCAGCCCTGACCTTGGAGCCATTCGTTCATGACGGCCTCCTCTCGGTCTCTTCACACCTAAGAGTGATGCGATCCGATGAACGGCACATCGGAGAGAGCCGCAGCCCGGTGCATCCAATTACTGACGATGGACTACTGGCGAACGTCTCGCCGCTCGAGTCCGATCGCTCCCATCACGGTCACGGCAACGGTCGCGAGCGCGAGGATCACCCAGCCACCCCACGGAGCCCCGTTCCGCAATGGGTTCTGACCGAGAGCCTGGTAGTAGGGCGACAGCGGCCGCCACGGCTCGAGCACCGCGACCGCTTGTCCGAGCCCGTCGAGGAGCCAGGCCAGGACGACGACGCCAGCTGCGATCGCGATCGCCCGGGCACGGCCTGAAACGACCGCGCCGACCGCGAGCGCGAGCGATCCTGCGAACAGCGCCACCAACGCGACGCTCACGGTCGCGGCGACCAGCCGGTCGAACGCGATCTCGAGGTTCACGGCGGAGGACCCGAGCGCGACGGCCGCGAGGAGGACGATCCCCAGGACGGCGACGAGAACCGCCAACGCGAGGAATCGCTGGACGACGTAGTCACGGCGCCGCAACGGATGGGCGAGCAGGAGGTCGAGCGTGCCCTTCTCCTCGTCGCCGGCAACCGCGCCCGAGCCCGCACCGATGGCGAAGATGAAGAGGACCAGCGGAGCAGTCAGCGCGAAGACCTGGCTGTTGAGGTACCCGACGGGGCTCGCGAGGTCGAGCTCACCTCCGGCGAAGAGGGCCCGCAGGGACTCGGGCAAGTCCTTCGCATAGTCGCTGAGAGCCTCGTCGTCGCGAACCGACGGATAGAAGGCGATGTTCACGCCGACCAGGAGGACGAGCCCCAGAATCCACCAGACGATCGAGCGGCTGCGCTCTCGGAGCGACTCGAGGAGAACCTCAGTCCGCATCGGTGCTCCCGTAGTAGGAGAGGAAGATCTCCTCGAGCTCCGGCGGCTCGCTGGTCAGCGTCTGGATCGGGAACCGCGCGAGCTCCTTGACGACGGCGTCCATGGCGCCCTCGACTGTGAGCCGGAGCACGCCATCGTCGAGCGAGGCGTCTCGGACTCCCGGGAGGCGGCGCATGGTCTCCCACCCGGTTGGAGTGCCGGCGAAGCGCACCTCGATCCGGCGAACGGCGCGCTCCTTGAGTCCGGCGATCGTCTCGACGTCGACCAGGCGACCGTCGCGCACGATCGCGACCCTGTCGGCGACGTGCTCGACCTGGTCGAGCTCGTGCGACGAGAGGAAGACCGTTCGTCCGGCCGCGGCGCGCTCCCTCACCAGGTCGAGGATGTCCTGCTGGCGGAGTGGATCGAGCCCGGAGGTCGGCTCGTCGAGGATGAGCACGAGCGGGTCGTGCATGAACGCCGCGATGACGCCGACCTTCTGCTTGTTGCCCTTCGAGAGGTCGCCCAGCCGTCGTTCGAGGTCGAGCTCGAGGCGCGCCGCCAACTCACGTACGACGCGCTCGTCGACGCCTCCGCGCAGGCCGCCCAGGAACGAGAGGTAGTGGAGCGCGGTGCCGCGGGTCGGCAACTTCAGCTCGCCCGGGAGGTAACCGATCAGCCTGCGGACCTCAAGGCTCTCGGTCCGGGTGTCGCGTCCCGCGATGCGGGCCGAGCCGCGAGTCGGTCGGATGAGGTCGAGCAGGAGGCGGATCGTCGTCGTCTTCCCGGCGCCGTTGGGACCGAGGTAGCCGAACACTTCGCCCTCTTCCACCCGCAGATCGAGATCCTCGATCCCGCGTGTCCTGCTGTAGAACTTCGTCAGTCCGGCCGTCTCGAGCGCGGCTGGTCTCGACACTCAGATCTCCTCGGGCACCATCTCGATCGCGCCGCACGGACACTCCGCGGCGCAGATCCCGCATCCCTTGCAGTAGTCGTAGTCGAAAGCGTACGGCTCGTCGCGCCCGCCGAGCTTGATGACGGCATTGTCGGGGCAGACGCCGTAGCAGTTGTCGCACGAGAAGCAGTTGCCGCAGGAGAGGCAGCGGCGCGCCTCGTAGAGCGCCGTCGACTCGCCGAGCCCGCCGACGACCTCGTCGAACGTCGACTGCCGCCGGGCCAGCTCGAGCTGCGGCCGGACCGAGCGGGGCGCGTCCGTGTAGTACCAGGTGTTCAGCTGCTCGAAGTCGGCGGGCGCGCGATCCGGAGGCGGCGCGTGCTCGGTTCCGCGGAGCCAGGCGTCGATGTTGCGCGCTGCCTGCTTGCCGTGCCCGACCGCCACCGTCACGGTGCGCTCGGCGGGAACCATGTCGCCGCCGGCAAAGACACCGGAATACCCCGTCATCATCATCGGGTCGACCGAGACGACGCCGTCCTCGACCTCGAGGCCGGGGATGCCATCGACGAGTGAGAGGTCGGTCTCCTGGCCCAGCGCGAGCACGAGCGAGTCCGCCTCGAGCTCCTCGAGCTCCCCGGTGGGCTGGGGAAAGCCCGTCTCGTCCAGCTCCATCCGCTCGACGACGAGCTTCCCGCTGTCGACGTGCTTGATGGTGGAGAGCCACTTCATCAAGACGCCCTCGTCGAGTGCCTCCTCGACCTCGAAGTCGTGGGCCGGCATGCGCTCACGCGTCCTCCGGTAGACGATGATCGCCTCCTCCGCGCCGAGCCGCTTCGCGGTCCGTGCGGCGTCGATCGCAGTGTTCCCGCCGCCGTAGACGACGACCCGGCGTCCGAGCTGCGGCGCCTCCTCGCCGTCCATGCTGCGCAGGAGCGACACCGCATCGAGCACCTTCGCGGCGGAGCCGGCCGGAATGTAGGCGCGCTTCCCGAGATGCGCTCCGACAGCGAGGAAGACCGCGTCGAAACCGCCCTCGGTCATCTCGTCGAGGACGCTCGTCACCGTCCGGTCGAGCTCGAGCGCGACTCCGAGATCGAGGATCCGCTGGATCTCCGCGTCGAGGACGTCGCGCGGCAGGCGGTATGTGGGGATGCCGAACCGCATCATCCCGCCGGGCCGCGGACCGGCGTCGTGGATCGTCACCGAGTGCCCGAGACGGGCAAGGTGGTACGCGGCGGAAAGTCCGGACGGTCCCGCACCGACGACCAGGACTCGCTTCCCGGAGGGCGGCGCAGTGACGTCGACACGCCAGCCCCTGGCGATCCCCTCGTCGCCGAGGAAGCGCTCGACGGAGTTGATGCCGACGGCCTCGTCGAGCTGAGCCCGGTTGCACTTCGTCTCGCAGGGGTGGTAGCAGACGCGCCCCATGACCGCGGGAAACGGATTGTCCTCCATGATCCGACGCCAGGCCCGCTCGTAGCCGCCGTCGCCGTCTTCCGCCTCGTACAGCCACTGCTGCACGTCCTCGCCGGCCGGGCAGGCGCTCGAGCACGGCGGGAGCCGGTGGACGTACACCGGACGCTCGGTCCGCCAGCTCCCGGTCTTGTTCGCGCGGCTGGAGCCGACGTCGAGGGTGATGGCGAACGGTCGCTCCATCAGGCCGCCTCCTCCTCCAGCAAGCCGAAGCGGCTGATGTTGCGGTCCGCGCGCGTCTGGAGCTGTGCGATCACGTCCGTCCGCGGCGGATCGCCGAACAGATGCGCGAACCGGCGCTGTGCACGCAGGTATTCCTCGACCGGCACAGGCCGTCGGATCTTCGACACGGCGACGACCTCGCCCGCCTCCGCCTCGAAGACGGGGAAGAGTCCGGTCTCCTGCGCGAGTCTCGCGATCCTGATGGTCTCGCTCGCCTCGGAGCCCCATCCGAGCGGGCAGGGGACGAGGATGTGGACGTAGCGCGCGCCATGGAAATCCATTGCCCGCTCGATCTTGGCCTCGAGGTCGTGGAGATCGGCCACCGTCGCCGTCGCGACATAGGGGATCTCGTGCGCCATTGCGATCAGCGGAGCGCTCTTTCCCTGTCCGAAGACGTTCCCCGGCTCGTCTCCGACCGGCTTGGTGTTCGCCGTGCGCGCTGCCGGCGGCGTGGCGCTCGAGCGTTGCACCCCGGTGTTCATGTACGCCTCGTTGTCGTAGCAGACGTAGAGCACGTCGTCGTTTCGCTCGAACATGCCCGAGAGGCACGCGAACCCGATGTCGAGTGTTCCGCCGTCCCCGCCCTGGCCGATCACCCGGATGTCGGTCCGGCCCTTGACCTTCAGCGCGGCCGCGATGCCGCTCGCGACCGCGGGTGCGTTTCCGAACAGGGAGTGGAGCCAGGGCAGCTGCCACGACGACTCCGGATACGGGGTCGAGAAGACCTCGAGGCATCCGGTCGCGTTCGCCGCGATGAGCCGGCCTTGCGTCGCGCGCATGGCCGCGTCGAGCGCGTACCGCGCGCCGAGCGCCTCGCCGCAGCCCTGACAGGCCCGGTGTCCGGACGTCAGCGTGTTCGAGCGCTCGGTACGGGCCTGCACGGTGCGCCGCTCGGGGTCGAGCAGCCTGTTCCCGACCGCGAACGTTCCGACCTGATAGAGCTTGAGCTTCTCTGCGCTCATCGCGGGCCTCCGTGTGCCGAGGCGGCCACGGCCCCCACGTCGCGGAGGATGTTCTCGGCGTGTGGCCCCGAGCGTCGGCTGTCGGACACGCGCTGCAGCTCGCGCTCGACGAGCTTCCAGTCGAGGTCGAGGAAGGCGAGCCTGCCCGGCTCCAGCCGTTCCTCGAGGACGTCCGCCACCAGCGTGCGCAACGTTCGCCGTGTGATCGGGCGGCCACCGAGACCCGCGACCGTGTCGTAGACCGGGATCGGGAGTCCCGACAGCGCGAGCCTCACGTTCTGCCCGACGATGCCGCCGAGGCCGACGGCGAACGCCTTCTCGAGCACGACGACCCTCTGCGCGCCTTGGAGGGCCGCCCGGATCTCCTCGGCCGGATAGGGCCGGAAGCACGTCACGCCGACGGCGCCGATCCGCACGCCGTCCGCGCGCAGCTCGTCCACGACCTCTTCGATCGTCCCCAGCACGGAGCCGAGCGCGACGACGATCGTCTCGGCGTCGGCGCTTCGATATGCGCGCACGAGCCCGCCGGAGGTTCGTCCGAACGCCTGCGAGAAGGCCCCCGAGATCTCGGGAAGGAGATCGAGCGCCTGCATCTGCTTCGCGTGCATCAGGTACTTGACCTCTGCGAACGCCTCGGGGCCGACCATCGCACCGATCGTCACCGGATCCTCGGGATCGAGTACCTGCCGCGGGTGGAACGTCGGCAGGAACGCGTCGACCTCCTCCTGCGTCGGGAGCTCGACCCGCTCGATCGCATGGGTGAGCACGAATCCGTCCATGCACACCATGACGGGTACGGACAGCTCCTCCGCGAGCCTGAAGGCCTGGATGTGCAGGTCGATCGCCTCCTGGTTCGACTCGGCGTAGAGCTGGATCCACCCGCAGTCGCGCTGCGACATCGCGTCCGAGTGGTCGTTCCAGATGTTGATAGGCGCGCCGATCGCTCGGTTCGCGACCGTCATCACGATGGGAAGCCCGAGGCCCGATGCGTTGTACAGCGCCTCGGCCATGTAGAGCAGGCCCTGGCTCGCGGTCGCCGTGTACGCCCGCGCGCCCGCGGCAGAGGCACCGATGGCAGCGGACATGGCCGCGAACTCGGACTCGACCATCAGGTACTCGCAGGGCGCGAGCTCGCCGGTGCGGACGAGGTCCGAGAGCGCCTCGACGATGTGCGTCTGAGGCGAGATCGGATAGGCCGAGACCACCTCAGGCCGGCACAGCGCGACCGCCTTCGCGACGGCGAGCGAGCCCTCGAGCTGACTACGCATGGACTGGCACCTGATCGCTGCGCGCGGCAGCGAGCTCGTGAGCCGCGTGCGCTGCGGCGACGTTCGCCTCGGCGATCCTGCCCGAGAAGCGGTCGCGGATCGCGGCCGTCACGGAGTCGATCGAAAGGACGCCTGAAAGGGCGGCGAACGCACCGAGCAGCGCTGCATTCGGAAGCGGCCGGCCGACGTGCTCCCGTGCAAGCTCGCTCGCCGGGACGGTGAGCACGCGCTCGGCTCGGAACGTGCCGAGGAACTCGTCGATTCCGAGCTCCTCGAGGCTGCGGGACGTATTGATCAGGACGTAGCTGTCGTGGCCGACGCCGGCGAACAGGTCGACCTGATGGAGCAGGGTCGGATCCTGGACGATGAGGGCATCGGGCTCGACGATCGGCTCGCGAAGGCGAATCGGTTGGTCGGAGAAGCGGCAGAACGCCACCACCGGCGCGCCGGTCCGTTCCGACCCGAACATGGGGAAGGCCTGCGAGTGCTTGTCCTCGAGGAACGCGGCTACCGACAGCAGCTCGGCGGCGGTGACGACGCCCTGACCGCCGCGCCCGTGAATTCGCACCTGGAACATCCGACCTCCCGAAGTCGTGGTACCTGGGTGCATGCTTGCCGCTCAGGCCGCGACGGCCATCCGCGGCGAGCCCCATCTCGAGTACGGCGAACTACCGAGCCGCCGGCTCGCCGTGGCTCTTCGGGTCGGCGGGCTCGACGGCGCGCGCCGAAGCCTGTTCAGGGTTATCCGACCGACTGCGTGCGACGACGAAGCACAGGATCGCGAGCGTCAGGGCCAGAGGGCCGAGGATCACGTTCTCGTATCGACTCTGCGACGCGAAGTTCGCGAGCGAGCCGAGGGCTGTTCCTGCAGCGGCGACCCATGTCCCCCACAGGTAGACACGTGCGAGGCGCCCACCGCTCCGGACGAGTCCCGCGCGACCGAGGACGACGAGTGCGGCTGCCGTCCAGATGAGAACTGCGATGGCGCTGCCGATCCGCTGGGCGCTCGACAGCTCGGCGTTCGCGCCGCCCCACGCTGCGTGGCCCCACTCTGCGCCAGCGGCGAGCACCATCTGGAAGAGGGCAAGGCCGAGAAAGCCACCGGCGGCGAAGACCGCTGCCGTGCGAGTCGCATGCTTGCTCGGCCCGAAGCGCGCCTTGTCCCTCGCGCTTGCGACAGGTGCACTTGTGGTCGGCGTAAGCCGTCTCCTCTGCTCTGATCCATCGCCAGCATCGGCCCGATTCACGCGGCGCGGCATCCGGGTTCTTGCGTATCGAGATGTCCGCGCGTTCTCGGATCGTCCCTAGCTCCGGCCGAGGCACCGCTTGCCGATCGTCGCTCTCCGCTCCGCGGTGCGAGCTGCTAGAGGAGGAGGAGAACGAAGACGAGCATCGCGGCGGCGGAAGCGGTCACGGTGCATGCGACCGCGAGCGGCTTCGACGCCTCGAGCGCCTCCGGCACGAGATCGACCGCCACGAGCCAGATCATCGCTCCGGCGGCGAATCCGAGACCGATGGGAAGGAATGCGGAGAACTCCTCGACGAACAGGAACGCGGGAACCGCCATGAGGGGCTGGGGAAGGCTCGAGAAGACGCTCCATGCGGCGGCCGTTCGCGGCGACGTCCCGCGCGGGACGAGAACGAGGCTGATCGCGAGGCCCTCCGGGATGTTGTGCACGGCGATTGCGAGCCCGATCAGGATCCCGAGGCTCTCCTCGACGCCGAACGCGACACCGACTCCGACGCCCTCCGCGAAGGAGTGGATGGTCATGATCCCGACGATCAGCAGCGCCTTCGTCGCGTCCGCTCCCTCCAGCGAGCCGAGGTGCAGCGCCTCGTGCGAGTCGATGAGGCGTTGCGAGACGAAGATGAAGACGCCGCCTGCCACCGCGCCGAGTGCGGTGCGCTCGACTCCATGGCCCGCTCCCTCGTAGAGCAGGCCCGCGCTCGCGCCGAGCATCAGTCCGGCGGCCAGGCTGTTCGCGGTCCCGAGCCACGTGCGATCGGGCTGGCGCGCGAAGACGAACGGCAGCGCGCCCAGGCCGGTGGCAAGGGCGGTTCCCAGCGCCACCACGAAGACGGCGAGGACGTCCATCACCCGCAATCTGACCACGAGCTCGGGATCGACGCCCGCGTACTTCTCCACATGTCACTCGGAGAGGCCGTGCCGACCGGGTCGCACGACATGCTGCTTCCGGCATGAACGTCACGCGCACGCCCACGGCTGCCGACGCGCCGTTCACGCCGACCGGGCTCGATGCGCTCCCGCCGGCTGCGGTGGCCCAGAAGGCGGAATCGGTGGGGGTCGCGAAGGCGGGCATGTCCTCGCTCGACGTCTTCGTGCTCGCCGTTCTCGCCGGTGCCTTCATCGGGCTCGGGGCAGCCTTCGCGACGACCGTCGGGAGCGGCGGCGCCGACGTCCCCTACGGCGTCCTTCGGCTGCTCGTCGGGCTCGCGTTCACGCTCGGCCTGATCCTCGTGATCGTCGCCGGCGCGGAGCTCTTCACCGGGAACAACCTCATCGTGATGGCCTGGGCGGGCAGACGCGTGAGCAGCGCCAGCCTGCTCCGGAACTGGGGTCTCGTCTACGCCGGCAACTTCGTCGGCGCGTTCGCGACCGCGCTCCTGGTGTTCCTCTCGAAGCAGTACACGTTCGGAGGCGGGCAGGTCGGTGTCACCGCGCTCACGATCGCGTCGACGAAGACGAGCCTCGGCTTCGGGCAGGCGATCGTGCTCGGCCTCCTCTGCAACGCGCTCGTGTGCCTGGCCGTGTGGCTGACCTACGGCGCCCATACGACGACGGACAAGATCCTCGCGGTCATCCCTCCGATCGCCGCATTCGTCGCGCTCGGCTTCGAGCACTCGGTTGCGAACATGTACTTCATCCCGGTCGCGCTGCTCATCAAGACGAACGACTCGTGGATGGACACGACAACCGGGGTGCCGGACGTGGGCGGGCTGACGTGGGGAAGCTTCCTCTTCGACAACCTGCTGCCCGTCACGATCGGGAACATCGTCGGCGGGGCGATCATGGTCGGAGCCGTGTACTGGTTCGTGTACCTCCGGCGGTCGCGACGCGACGTCGTGAGCGCCGCCGTGCTCTGCGGATAATCCGCACCGTCCTCCGCGCGACAACGGATTCGCGGGCACACTGCCCCGGTGACGAATCCCGCCGATGATCGTGACCCGGCACGAGGCGGTCGACGTCATCCTCCGCGACGGGAGCACCCTTCGCCTGCGCGAGCCGGGCGAGGCCGATCGCGACGGGCTCGTCCGCTTCTTCGAGGCTCTGTCCGCGCGCAGCCTGTACCTCCGATTCCACGGGACTCCTCGGGTGGACGCGCACCTCGTCGAGCCGGTGCTCGAGCCCGATTGGGTCGAGCGCGGAGCGCTCCTCGCCTCGGTGACCGAGGACGGCGAGGACCGCATCGTGGCGCTCGCGAACTACGTGCGGCTGCGCGATCCGAGGAGCGCGGAAGTCGCCTTCGCCGTCGCCGACGACTATCAGGGGCGAGGGATCGCGACGAGGATGCTGGAACGACTCGCCGCGCTTGCAGGCCCTCGCGGAATCGAACGATTCATCGGCGAGGTGATGGCCGACAACGCGGCAATGATCGGCGTCTTCGAGGGGGTCGGATTCGAGGTCTCGAGAACGCTCGAGGGCGGCGAGGTGGAGATGACGTTTCCCATCGCAGTCACCGCGGACTACGTCTCCCACGTCGAAGCGCGCGACCACACCGCGGTCGTTGCCTCCCTGCGTCCGTACTTCGAAGCCCGGACGGTCGCGGTCGTCGGAGCGTCGTCACGGAGGGGCACGATCGGAGGCGAGCTCTTCCGGAACGTCCTCGAGGGCGAGTACGCCGGGGCTGCGTATCCGGTCAATCGCAACGGCGAGCCGGTGGCAGGTGTCCGGGGGTATGCGCTCGATCTCCGAGATCCCGGATCGAGTGGATCTCGCCGTCGTCTGCGTCCCGGCAGCCGCCGTCCTCGACGCCGTGAAGTCCGCTCTGGACGCAGGCGTCAAGGCCGTCTGCGTGATCTCGGCCGGGTTCGCGGAGATCGGCTCCGAGGGCGTCGAGCGCCAGCGGGCGTTGCTCGCGATGATCCGCGCCCACGGGGCTCGGCTCCTGGGCCCGAACTGCCTCGGCATCTCCTCGGCCGCGGTTCGGCTGAACGCGACCTTCGCTTCCCGCTCGGCGCCGCCGGGCAACATCGGCTTCTCGTCGCAGAGCGGAGCGCTCGGGCTCGCCTTGCTCGAAGCGTGCGAGTCCCGCGGCCTGGGGCTCTCGGCCTTCGTCTCGATCGGCAACAAGGCGGACGTCTCGTCGAACGACCTGCTCGAGTGGTGGGAGGACGATCCCACGACCGACGTCGTGCTGCTCTACCTCGAGTCGTTCGGCAATCCGCGGCGGTTCGGAACGCTTGCTCGGCGGGTCGCCCGTTCGAAGCCGATCCTCGCCGTCAAGAGCGGAACAACCGGCGCCGGCGCACGTGCAGCGAGCTCGCACACCGCTGCGCTCGCCGGCTCGGAGGCCGCGGTCGATGCGCTCTTTCGCCAGGCGGGCGTCATCCGGGCGGGGTCGCTCGAGGAGCTGATCGACGTCGCGGCGTTGCTGTCGACGCAGCCGCTCCCGCGTGGACGACGAGTTGCCATCGTCACCAATGCCGGCGGCCTGGGAATCCTGTGTGCCGACGCCTGCGACGCCGCAGGGCTCGAGCTGCCGAGTCTCGGCGACGAGACGGTTCGCCAGCTCGAGGCGATCCTTCCGGCGGAGGCCAGCGTCGCGAATCCCGTCGACATGCTCGGCTCGGCGTCCGACGATTCGTATCGAGCTGCCCTGCCGCTGCTGCTGGCCGACCCGGCGATCGACGCGGTCATCGCGCTCTTCGTCCCTGCCGTGAGTGCGACCGCGGACGCAGTGGCGGAGGCGATCGCGGAGGCGAGCGCCGCCGCCGGCGCCGAGAAGCCCGTCCTCGCGGTGGTCATGAGCGCCGAAGGCATTCCGGAAGGGGTGCGCGCCGAGAGCGCCGTTGCCGCGTTCACGTATCCGGAGTCGGCGGCGCGAGCACTTGGCCGGGCCGCGGAGCGCGCCGACTGGCTCCGCCGCCCGCTGGGCACGATCCCGGACGTCGACGGCGTCGACCGGGAAGCCGCCTCCGAGGTGGTGGAGAGGGCGCTCGCGGCCGGGGGGACGCCGTGGCTCGAGCCGGCGGAAACGCGGGAGCTCCTGCTGGCGTACGGAATCCCGCTCGTGCCGGAGCGCGTCGCGTCGTCCGCCGACGAAGCCGTCGTCGCGCACGGGCGATCGGGTTCCCGGTCGTCGTCAAGACCGCCGCCGCCGGCGCGCACAAGACGGAGACGGGCGGGATCGCGCTCGATCTCGGCGAGCGAGGACGCCGTCCGGTCCGCCGTCGAGCGGATCGGGAGCCCCGTCGTCGTCCAGTCGATGATCCCGGGCGGCACGGAGCTTCTCGCCGGGCTGGTTCAAGACCCGGTGTTCGGTCCACTGGTGGGGTTCGGGCCTGGAGGGGTTCTCGCCGAGCTGATCGGACAGGCCTCGTTCAGGATCGCGCCGCTGACCGACGTGGACGCCGAGGAGCTCGTCGCCGCAGGAAAGGCGGGGCGCCTCGTTCGCGGATTTCGCGGAGCCCCGCCGTCCGACGTCGCGGCGCTCGCGGATCTCGTCCACCGGCTGTCGCGACTCGGACTGGAGCATCCCGGAGGTCGCCGAGCTCGATCTCAACCCGGTTCTCGGCCTGCCAGACCGGCTGTGTCGCAGTCGACGCGCGGGTGCGGGTCGCACGCCCGGTGGTCAACGCGCTCGCCGAAGAGCTGGTAGCCCGAACCCGCGCCGAGATCGACCGCCGCTCGACCGCTACGTAGTTCCCCGCGGCGCCGAACGCGGTCGAACTGCACGAGCGCGGCGCCAATCTGCCGATGTCCGCGAGGCCGTCCGGCCCGAGACTCCGGGCGTCCAAGAAATGAAGTGCTCACCCGGGAGGTGGAGCGATGAAGCGCAGAAGGATTTGGGAGATCGGCGGATTCCTCGCCGGCGGCTTGCTGATTCTCTTCGGCGTGGTCGCAATCTTCATGGGCGTCAGCGGCTACAACACGACCCGCGACGCCATCAAGGCAGAGGGGATCGCGTTCGGCTCGGCCGATGATCCCGCTGTCGCGAAGTACGCGGAGAAGTGGGCCGGCGAGCAGGTCACGACCGGCGATCAGGCACGTGCGTTCGCGAAGGTCATGCGCACGCACACGCTCGAGAGCACCGGCGGCCTCACGTACGCGGAGATGGGCCGCTTCCTGTCGTCAGCAAAGCCGGACGATCCGGCCGGGACGAGCGACGAAGCGGCTGCGCTGAAAGACGAGAACGGCCAGCCCGTCGCGAACGGCGCCCGGAACATCTGGGTCACGGAGACGGCTCTGACGACGGCTCTGAACATGAGCTACATGGCCGAGCAGCTCTCGATCTTCGGCCTCGTCGTCGGAATCGCACTCCTGCTGACGGGTGTCGGGCTCGTGATCCTGGCCTTCGTGGTCTTCGGCCGCGCGCCCAACCTCCAGACGCAGGGCGCGCCTCTTGCGGCTCGACCGGTGACGAGTTGATCCGGGGATGACGACGGGAGGCACCGGATCGCACAGTGGCTCCCCCTCCCGGAGCACAGAGAGGGCGGCTCCGGCCGCCCTCTCGTTTCCGAGCCCCGCGTGACGAAGGAGGAGTGAGATGAAGGTTCGAGAGATCATGACGCGCGAGGTGGTGACCGTCGGCCCGGAGGCAGAATTGCGCGACGTCGCCAAGGTCCTCGTCGACAACGGCATCTCCGGTCTGCCCGTCTGCGGAGCGCAGCGCGAGCTTCTGGGAATCGTCTCGGAGGGCGACATTCTGGTGAAGGAGGGCGGGCCGAGAACGCAGGACCGCGGGTTTCTCGGCCGACTCAGCGGAACGGCGTCGAAGAACGTGCGGAAGACTCGCGCGGTCAAGGTGCGGGAGGCAATGACCAGTCCGGCCGTGACGATCTCGCCGCACGCGTCGGTCGCCGAGGCGGCGAGGCGTATGTCGGATCTCGGCATCAAGCGCCTTCCCGTCGTGCAGAACCGCAAGCTCGTGGGCATCGTCTCGCGCACGGACCTCGTCCGGGCGTTTGTCCGCTCCGACGCCGAGATTCGGCGCGAGATCAGGGAGGACCTGCTCCTGCGGACGTTCTGGCTCGAGGTGCCAGATGCCGTTCAGGTCCACGTCGAGCGCGGCGCGGTTCGCCTGAGCGGTCAGGTGGAGACGGCAACCGATGCGGCTCTCCTGGAGAAGCTCGTCGCTCGCGTACCCGGCGTCGTCTCGGTTCATGCCGAGGTCGGCTGGCGGGTCGACGATCGGACCCGCGCACGACGAGAGCTCGAGCGGCTCCACTTGACCTCATAGAGGTAGGCGTCGACTGTCCGAGACCGCGCCGTCGCGCGGTCGTCGGCTCGCCCGCACCTACTCGGGGTGGAGCAGCCCCTCCGAGATCGCATACCGGACGAGGTCTGCACGGCTCGAGAGGCTCAGCTTCTGCATGATGTGCGCCCGGTGGGTCTCCGCCGTGCGGACGGAGATGAACAGCTGTTGGGCGATCTCCTGGTTCGTATGACCGAGCGCAAGCAGCCGCAGGACCTCACGCTCGCGCTCCGAGAGCGGATCCTGCTCGGCTCGGCGCCTGTCTTCGGCGTCAGCCGCGATGAGCTTTGCGCCGAGTGCGGGATGCACGTAACGCTCTCCGGCCGCGACCGCTCGTATCGCCGACACCACTTCCGTGTCGGCCGCCTCCTTGAGCACGTATCCGCTCGCTCCCGCCTCGAACGCCGCGCGGACGTACCGCGGGTCGTCCTGCATCGAGAGCACCAGCACGCGCGCCCCGGGGACTGCTTGCAGCACCGCTGGCATCCCTTCTATTCCGCCCTTCTCTGGCATGACCAGGTCCATGAGCACAACGTCGGGCTTTGCTTCGATCGCCTCGAAGACGGCACGGTCGGCGTTGGACGCCTCCGCGACCGTCTCGATGTCGGACTCCGAGTCGAGGAGCCGGCGCAACCCGGACCGCACCACCGCATGGTCGTCGACGATCAGTACCCGGATCATCGGAGTGGGACCTCCGCCTTGAGCATGGTCCCGGCATCTTCGCTCGACTCGATCGTAAGGCGGCCTCCGAGCAATGCAACGCGCTCACGCATGCCGACCAGACCGAGGCTGCCGTCTCGCACCTTCTCCGGATCGAACCCTCTTCCGTCGTCATGAATAGTGAGCGTCACCGAGGCACCGTCTTGGTGCAGGCGCAGCGAGACGCGCGAAGCGGTCGCATGCTTCTGGACGTTCGTGAACGCCTCCTGGACGATCCGATAGAGGGCTGTCTCCGACTCGGGCGGGAGACGCGGCTCGGCCAGGTCCGACTGGACGTCCACGGAGAGCCCACTCTGCTCCTCGACGATGTCGCGAAGTCGCTCGATCGCGGGGACGAGCCCGAAGTCGTCGAGTGCCGCGGGTCGAAGCTCGACGGCGAGTCGTCTGACGTCTTGCAGGGTCGATACGACGAGCTCCCGCAGTTCGGCCACCGCGGCGTGATCCTCGTCGACGACGGCACGGTCGTCGAGTGATTTGAGGCCGAGGAGGATCGACGTCAGCGCTTGCCCGGTCTCGTCGTGGAGCTCGCGGGCGAGGCGCGAGCGCTCGAGCTCCTGCGCCCCGACGACGCGGCGAACGGTGTCGCGGCTGACTCGCTCGGAGAGCTCCACCGCGATCGCAGCCCGTGTTGCGAGGGACTCGGCGAGTCTGACGTCCTCGTCGGTAAAGCTGGACGTGGGGCCGAGCTTGTCGTGCGCGACCACGACGCCGATAGAGCGTCCTTCAACGATGAGCGGGACGTACAGCGCCGACCGAACGCCCATGCGCCGAGCGACCTGCTGGTCGAGCTCGGGATCGTCCAGCACGGAATCGACGCGCTCGCTCCTCCCGCGCTGCAGCACGCGTCCCGTCTTGGAGCCCCCGAGCGCGAGCTCGACCCCCACCAGACCGTAGGCATCGGCGCCCTCGCCGTCGGCCGCGGCGATCCTCAGGCGGTCGCGTCCTCCCTCGGGTAGCGCGATCACTACGAGGCGAGCGGTGACGAGCTCGCGGAGCCGTCGTGCGACGAGCGCAAGAAGAGGCTCGAGCTCGATCTCGCCCGCGAGAGCGTCACCGATATCACCGAGGGATTCCAGATGGCGCAGCCACCGCGTGGAGGACTCGTAGAGTCGCGTGTTCTCGATGGCAACGGCGGCCTGCGCGGCGAGCAGTTGCGTGAGCTCCTCGTCCTCGTCGGTGAACATGCCGCCGACCTTCTCCGTGAGGTAGAGGTTCCCGTAGGCGACCCCGCGCAGGATGATCGGCACGCCGAGGAATGTGCGCATGGGCGGGTGGTGCTCGGGGAACCCGACCGAGCGAGGATCGTCGCCGAGGTCCTCGAGTCGTAGCGGCTTCGCGTCGCGGATCAGCACGCCGAGGATTCCCCGTCCGCGGGGCAGGTCGCCGATCGCGGCGTGGGTCTCGGCGTCGATGCCGTGCGTCAGGAAGCGCTCGAGGCCCGCACCCGTCTGGTCGATCACGCCCAGCGCTGCGTAGCGCGCGCCGGTGAGCTGTGCGGCGGTCTCGACGAGCTGCTGCAGGAGCGCGTCCAGCGAGAGCTCCGAGCTGAGAGCGATGCCGGCATCGACGAGAACACGGAGGCGGTCGGGCGCAGTTTGCTGGGTCATGGAATCTCCCATGAGCCTAGAGCGATCGTGGCGTCGATGTGCGGTATAGGAGGGGGCGACTGCGGTGGGGCAAGGGGCAGTACTTCTCCGCAAACGGGCTCGTGGTGACCGCCGATGCCGCTGCGATCACGGGCGGCGACTCTTTTGCCATGGAGCAGTTCGCCGGCCCGTCTTTCGGTTACGCACCCTTGGGGCCGAGGGTCTCCGACGCCATGCATTGGGGACTGGTCCACTGCGGGCCCGACGCGACCCTGCGTGACGTCGCGACCCTCATGGTCGACGCTGTCGTGCACTGCGTCGTCGTCATCGATGCTCCGGGCGACCACCGGTCGCTGTGGGGGGTCGTCTCCGATCTCGACCTCGTCGCGGCAGCGACGGTCCGCTCGCTCGACGACCAGCGAGCCGGCGGCACCGCGATGACGCCTGCGATCACGGCGTTTCCACACGAGTCGCTCGAGACCGCCGCGCAGCGGATGACGGCACACGGAATCTCGCACCTCGTCGTCGTGGACGACGTCCGGCACCGACCCGTCGGCATCGTATCGACGCTCGATCTGGTGCGTCGCCTGGCAGACGAGACGCCGCGGGGCGAGGTACTCGGACTCTCCGAGCTCCCTCTGTGATCCGACGCCGGTAGGCGGCAGGCGCGCGCTCGACCTCCGGCCGTAGCGGCCTGGCACGATCTCGCGATGGCCGGCGGACCCGCCACGGAGCAGCGTCTGGAGGACCTGGCACGGCTGCGCCGCGTCCGCGACCGGATCGACCGGGAGTACGCGCAGCCGTTGGACGTCGAGGCGCTCGCCCGCGACGCGCACATGTCGGCCGGGCACTTCAGCCGCGAGTTCCGGCGCGCGTATGGCGAGTCGCCGTACAGCTACCTCATGACGCGGCGCATCGAGCGCGCCATGGCGCTGCTGCGCCGTGGCGGCCTGAGCGTCACCGAGGTCTGCTTCGAGGTCGGCTGCTCGTCGCTCGGGACCTTCAGCACTCGCTTCACCGAGCTCGTGGGTGTGCCGCCCAGCACCTACCGCCGCGATGCCGCGGGCGCTATGGCGGGGATGCCGCCGTGCGTCGTCAAACAGGTGACCAGACCGATCAGGAATCGAGAAGCGCAGGTCACTGGCCTCAACTAGCGTCACCGGCATGAACATCACCATTCACGCGAGCATGCTGCCGCACAACGACCCAGAGGCCTCACTGGCCTTCTATCGCGACACCCTCGGCTTCGAGGTGCGCAACGACGTCGAATACGGCGGGCTGCACTGGATCACGGTCGGCCCCGCCGACCAACCTGACACGGCCATCGTCCTGTATCCGTCGTCCGCCACCCCCGGCATCACCGACGACGAGCGCAGCACGATCGCCGAGATGATGGCCAAGGGCACCTTCGCCAGTATCAACCTGGCCACCCCCGACCTCGACGGTACGTTCGAGCGCGTGCAGGCCGGCGACGCCGAGGTCGTCCAGGAGCCGACCGAGCAGCCCTACGGGATTCGCGACTGCTCCGTCCGCGATCCCGCGGGCAACCTGATCCGCATCCAAGAGCTGCGCTGAGCCGTCCACAGGAGGTGCTTCGCAATGGCTGAAAAACACCGCAAAGGAGTCCAAGGGATTCACGGCCGAGGAACAAGCCGCGATGAAGGCGCGCGCCAAAGAGCTCAAGGCAGAGGCGCGCGCCAACAAGAACAGGGCGGACGGGGAGCGCGACCTGCTGGCGGCGATCGCCGCGATGAAGGAACCGGACCGCTCCATGGCCGAGCGGTTCCACGCCATCGTCACGGCCAGCGCACCGGACCTCTGGCCGAAGACCTGGTACGGCATGCCCGCGTATGCCAAGGACGGCAAGGTCGTGTGCTTCTTCAAGAACGCGGAGAAGTTCAACTCGAGGTACGCGACGATCGGCTTCGAGGAAGCGGCGAACCTCGACAAGGGCGCCATGTGGCCAACCGCCTTCGCGCTGAAGAAGCTGACCGCCGCCGACGAGGCGAAGATCGCCGCGCTCGTGAAGAAAGCAGTGAGCTAACTCCGGCACCTGACAGAGCGGTTCAGATCTCGATGCTCAGAGGCCACTGCTCGGCTTGCTTCGTCGGCGTACGACGGCAGCGGTCCCGCGGCCGTCCCGCGTATCCGCGCGAGCTCCTCGTTCCACGCCTTCGCGTACGCGCCGGTGAACTCGCCGATCCGCTCTCTGTAGGCGACCAGCGCGTCGTTGCAGTTCTGCTGGTCGAAGTACTGATCGCGCCCTCGGGCCGTCCTTCGGGATGAGCGGCTCGTACGGCTTCGAGTAGACGAACGTGAAGTAGAACGTCGTCATCCCGCCGATCGTCCCCGTCTCCGGCAGGAGCTCGAGCAGCCTTGCCGGGCTCACGTGATCGTGCGGCTCGGGACGTCCGTGCTCTGATGACACGGAGGGAAGTTCGCGACGAACGACAGCACCGGGTTGACCGACGGACTCAGGCTTCCGGCCCCATGGCGGTGACCCGATACACCATGCTCGTGAGCACCTTGGCGAGCTCCGCACGCGTGTCGACGTCGGGGAGCCCTCGGACATTGCCGTGCTCCGGATCGCCGCTTGCCTCCATCCAAACGCGCAGATGCTCGTCTCGCGCGACCTCTTCGTCACTCGCGTAGAGGTCGTTGACGACCCCGGTCACGTAGTCGCCGGTGATGTCCCAGATGTCGAGCAGGTAACCCACCACCGGATACGCGTCCCACTCCGTCACCACCGTGAAGTCGTTCACGTCGAGCCCACGGTGTCTCAGCTCGTTCAGCGGGTCGTCGTGGAAGAACGTGCGGCCTTCGGCGAATCGGTCGAGCAGCCTCAGAAGCGGCATGTAGCCGGACAGCGGCGTCGGCGGCGAGATCTGGCTCCACAGGTGCGTGAGGAGGACGAGTTGAAGTCGATGAGCGACTGGGACTGCGGCTGCAGGAGCTGATAAGAGGCGATGCCCCTTCGGGAGATCTTGTACATCGTCATCTGCATCGCGGCCGTGACGATGTGCCAGTGGTAGACGTGCCCCAGCCAGATGCCCCAAACCGTGATCGAGGTCTTCGCGGCCTGAAGCGCGTAGAGCCACGCGTTGTCGCCCCCGGTGTAGATGCGCGGGGGCTGGTCGCCCGTCCACACCCGGATCGCGATCGGCGTGAGCGCCTTGGACTCGGGGTCCTGCTTCAGCACCGTGACGGTGGCGGGGACGAAGCGGACGGTGCCGTCGAGAGGCTTGCTCGACCCGACCGACTCGAGGATGCGCATGTCGATCTCGTAGAGGAGGCCCTCCGCCTGCAGGGCGCTCATGTCCTCGATGACCCAGGCTTCGCCGAGCTCCGCTTCGAGCGTCGCGGCTCGTTCCTCACCGACCTTCGAGAGGACGAGGAGGTTGTATCCCAGGCCGAAGTTCGCGATCGTGGGCCAGAAGCTCCGCGTCGCGGCGTCGTGCTCCGTCAGCGTGTCACGAACGCGGGGACGAGGTCCTGCGAGTCTTTGCGCATGTCCTGGTACGTGGTCCAGGACAGGGTGAACTCGTCCGCCCGTCGAGTGCCAGCTCGGTCGGCGCCGGCGATCCTGCCGGAGGCTCGTGGCCGTCGGAGCCGTCGGAAGCGGCTTGCCGTAGAGGAATTCGTAGGCGGTGGTCGTCTCGCCGTCGATGGTGTAGACGGTGGACAGCCCCTCGTACGCGGAGGAGCCGTCCTGCCCGCGGCCGTTCAGCTTCAGCACCTCCGCGATGACGCGTTTCAGATCGGGATCCCCGTACGCGTCGGCCCAGTACGGGATCGCCGGGCAGTGCTCGAACCCCCAGTCGCGTAGTGGGAGCTTCTTCAGAAACGACTGCTTGCTGGATCGGGCCGTCGACGAACTCGCGAGCGGCGACGTCCCCCGCGAGCTCTTCCAGCTCTCTTCTCGATCCACCTGAGGATCCCAGTCATGGCCGCCGATTCTCAACTTCATGTCAGCTGCGCGCAACTGCTCCGACGCCGACGATCGGCGCGGCCAGCGCCTCGATCAGGCCGTAGCCGTACGTGCGGGAGAGCTCGAGCGCGCGCTGCGCGTGCTCCTGCGCTTGCGCACGCTCGCCTCTGGCGACGAGCGCCTCCGCCCAGCCGAGATGAGATCGGGCCGACCACAACCTCAGGCCGTTGTCGTCGTGGAAGCGGCACGCGAAGGCGAAGTGCTCGTCGGCCTCGTCGTCCCGCCGCGAGCGTCGCGGCTGCCACTCCGAGCCAGAGGCGTACATGGCCGTAGCCGAGCGCGCCGCTCAAGACGAAGTGGTCCTGCCAGGGCGCCATCTGCTCGTGGACGAGCGCCGCGGCGTCGCGGGCGCCGCAGACGTGACGCGGCCTCGGTGTAGAAGCGAGCGTCACGAGCCGAAGCGTGTCCCAGCCGACTCGCTCCAGGCCGCTCTCGACGGCGTCCCGAAGGAGCGCGCGCGCCGCCTCCTGGCTGCCGAAGTGGGCTTCGTACATAGCCGTCGATGCCGACCAAACCGCCATCCGCGGGTGGACGTCGGCGGCTTGTCGGCTCAACGCGATGAGCTGCTCGTCACCGCGGCCCTGATAGGTCCGCACGAGCGCACGGTGCTCGCCGAAGATCTGGAGCGCGTCGGGCTGGCCCGCCAGCTTGCCGAGCTCGACGCGCCTGCCTGGCGAGTCGCTCCCCGGCCACGAAGTCGCCTTCGAGCACCGCCCACGCCGCGACCTCGACCTGCGCGACCCAGCTCAGCGTGGGCTGAGCGAGAGCCGCCGCGAGCTCCTGCTGGCGGTCTCGCGCGATCTGCGCCCGCGCGAAATCGCACGTCTCGAAGCTGACGTGCATGACGAGCAGGTTGGCCCAGAACTCGAGCGCACGATCCTCCGCGGCCTGCGCGCTCGCGAGCAGATCGTTCGCCAGGGACGCTCTCACGGCGAGCATGTCGGGGCTCCAGAGGCCGTAGAACACGTGCTGCAGCACGCGCGCCCGGACTCTCGGATCGCCGATGTCGCCCGCGAGCTCGATCGCCTCGGTGGCGAGGGCCTGCCGCCGCGTGGGGTCGTGCTCGTAGAGCAGCTCCTGCGACTGCAAGGCCAGCAGCTGCGCGCGCCGGCCGGCATCGGAGCGGTCGTCGAGCTCGACGCGCGCTCGATCGCTTCGACCCGCTCGTCGTCGAGGTCGCCGATGAGGCTCGTGAAACCGCGGGTGTTCGCGAGCGCTGCGGCGGCAGCCAGATCGGCGTCGTCGAGCGCCGAAGCGATCCGCGCAGCGTGCAACAGCGTCGTGCGGTATGCGGGATCGCCGGTCAGCTGCTGCGCCTCGCCGAGGCCGATCAACGCCCGGCAGCGTTCCGCGTCCTCGACCGGGCCGAGCAGTTCGAGCGCGTCGGCGAACAGCGTCGCCGCCTCCGCCGGGGCGAGGCTGTCGAGCGCGCGCCGCCCCGCGCGCGCCACGTAGTGAGCGGCCTTCGACCGGTCGACCGCCGCCAACCGCCAGTGCAACGCCAGCTCCGCGACGTGCTCGCCCGGATCGTGCCCGTACAGCTCCTCGAGCGCGAGCGCGACCCGGTGGTGCATGCTCGAGCGCCGAGTCGCGCCAAGCCCCTCGTACAGCGTCTGGTTGATCAGCGCGTGCACGAACCGGAAGCGGCCGACTCGCTCGGTCGACTCGTCCAGCAGCGACGCCGCCACCGCAGCCTCGAGCCGATCGAGCAGCTTGCTCTCGGTCGATCCACCAGCCGCACGAGGAGCTCGAGCTCGAACGAGCGGCCGATCACGGCCGCGAGCGTCAACACCTCACGCGCCTCGTCCCCGAGCCGCTCGACGCGACGGGCGATCACGTCGCGCACGCTCTCCGGCAAGCCCAGCGGTGCCGAGCGATCGACGCTCCACCGCTCGGTCGTCGGGTCGTACAGCAGCCGCCGGACTCGACCAGGCTGCGCAGCACCTCGCCGACGAAGAACGGGTTGCCGTCGGTCTCGCTCGCGATCTCCCCTGCGAGTACCAGCGCATCCGCATCCAGCTCGTGCCCGGCGGCCGCCGCCATCACCTCGGACACCTCCGCCGCCCCGAGGCCCTCCAGCGCGATCCGCTCGACACCCTCGATTCGCCGCAGGTCCACCAGCACCGCGCTCAGGGGATGATCCTTGCCCAGATCGGAATCACGGAAGGCGACGATCACCTGGAGCGCGGAGGCCTCGGCGGCCGACGCCACGTGCTTGAGCAGCGCCACCGACTGGCCGTCTGCCCAGTGCAGATCGTCGAGCACGAGGCACACAGGCACCGACGACGCCAGCTCCACGAGCGCCCCGGCGACGGCTGAGAAGAGCAGGAAGCGCTCGGTCTCCGGATCGGAGCTCTCCGGCTCCGGTACGTCGCGCAACCGTTGCGGCAGGTGGCGTGCCAGTCGCCCAAGCTCGCCGCCATGACGCTCGATGTGCCGCTCGAGCAGGTCCGAAGGTGCGTGCTCGACCAGCTGCGAGCACACCGAGATCCACGGCTCGTACGGCACCGCAAGCTCCTCGGAGCACGCCCCCCACAACACGGCAAACCCTTCGCCGTGCGCGCCATGCGCGGAGAACGACGCCAGTCGGCTCTTGCCGATCCCCGGCTCGCCGGAGACGAACACCACTTGCCGCGGCCCTGCACGCGCCTGGCTCCGCGAGCGCTCCATCACTACTCGCGCCGCGTCGCGACCCACGAAGGACGTCCTCGGCATCGATCGCAACGGCGCCGGCACCGGCCAGCCGCCGACACCGGCCGCCTCGTCTGCGAGCCTCGTCCACGGAACGGCGAAGGCCTCGATCGGCTCGGGGAACCCCTTCAGCTCGACCTCGCCCACGGAGTCGAAACCGATGCCCTCGAGCCGGGTGGCCAGGATCCGCACCGCGGGCGATGCCAGGATTCCCTCCGCCGGCGCCTTGTCGCAAAGCCGCGCCGCCTCGATCGACGGCATCCCGAAGTAGTCGCCGTCCTTGACGGTCGACTCGCCCGCCCCCAGACCGATTCGCACCTGCAGCTTCTCCTCGGCTCGCCGATAGCGGCGCTCGATCAGCTGCTGCATCGACACCGCACACCGCACCGCCGCCGATGCAGAGCTGAAGGCGACCATCAGCCCGTCGCCGGTGTTCCTGAACTCGCGTCCGCCCGTCGCGCGGATCGCCTCGCGCAGCACCGCGAAGTGCTCGTCCCGCAACTCGTCCGCGCGAACGGGGCCGACCGACGTCGCCAACCGCGTCGAACCGACGAGGTCGGTCACCAGAATCGTCGCCAGCTCGATCGACTCGGGCACCGAAACGGTCCCCGTTCAGCATCGGGCCATTATCCGACGAGATGCGTCCGCGTCACAGTCGGCCGTCCCGAGCTGACAGAAAGGAGCTCGCGAGGAACGAACGGCATGAGCGCTCCGCGCCGGTCACCGCGCATGCGTTGGCGCGTCTCCAAGAGTCGAGCGTTGACCGAGCCGCCGTAGAATCGCGCGATGGCGACAGGCCGCGACTCTGAGGACTCGGAGTGCCGAACACGGAGTCGACGCAGGCCTTGCGCGACCGCGCGGAACGCCTCTGGCCGGTCAGCGTCGATCACGTCCCGCAGCGACGGGAAGGGCTTCGAGGCACGGTCGCAGCGCCCGTCAGAGGCCCTGCTTCGCCCCTTCTTGAGGTGGTACGTAGCCCCGGTCGTCGACGCACAGCGCGATTTCAACGACGTGACCCTCAAGCTCATCGACGATCTCCATCGCCAGCTCGACTCGAGGTCGGACGATCGCCTGCTCGAGGAGCTCGAGGAACGCGTGTTCCGGCTCGAGCGGGTCGGACGTACCCGGGTTCGCCGGCGCCGGTGCCGGCGCAGCGATGGATATCGCAACGCGGCGCCTGCGGACTCGGCTGCGTTCGACTACGTCACATTCGAAGCACGAATGCGCGGTTCGCAGCGAGGAGGTTCGTCGCCGTCAGCAGGTCTACGTCGAGGATTTCCGCGGTGCCGGTCGCGTTCTCGATGTTGGCTGCGGACGTGGCGAATTTCTCTCGCTGCTACGTGAAGCGGGAATCGACACTGCAGGTGTCGATAGCGACGCCGACATGGTCGAGCTCTGCCGTTCGGAAGGGTTCGCGGTCGAGCATGGTGATGCGGGCACCTACCTTGCGCAGCTCGTGGATGAATCGCTCGGCGGCGTCTTCGCTGCGCATGTCCTCGAGCACCTGCGGCCAGCCCTGCTCGTTCGCATCTGCTCGACGCTCGTCGCGGTCGAAGCTTCGACCTGGAGGAGTGTTCATCGCGGAGACTCCGAATCCGCTCTCGCTCGGCGCGTTGAAGAACTACTTCGCGGATCTGACGCACGCGCAGCCACTCGTGCCGGAAACCCTCGCGCTGCTCGCTCGGCAGGCGGGGTTTGCGCGCACCGAGTTGCGGTTCCTGAACGAGCCCGCCCGGAAGAGCGTCTGCGGCCGGTCGAGCTGCCGCCCGATCCCGCCTTCGACGATGCGCGCGTGGCCCTTGCAGCTAATGTCGCCCGCCTCAATCAGGTGGTCTTCGGCCCTCAGGACTATGCGCTCGTAGCCCATCGGTAGCCTCTCTCCGAACCATCCGAAGAGGCTGAGCGTCCTCCGCAGCTGACGCGCTGCTCCCGGTGCACACGGAGCTCCGTCTCGTCGCTCACGTCGACAACGATGCTCCAACCCGGTCGCCGCGACGAGGACGGAGAGCACGGGATGGTCCGCTACGACTGGGTTCGAGCGAGAGGATCCTCGAGACACGTCAGGGGGAGGGGAACGAACCGCGAAGCGATCGGGCCGACGGCGCAACCGTCAGCCGGTGCGCTCGTCCGGTGGGCGTGTCGGAGGGACGGCAGGACTAGGGGGCAGCATGACACTTCAGCGGATGGACAACGTCGGCATCGTGGTGGAATCCCTCGATGCCGCTATCTCTTTTTTCGCCGAGCTGGGCCTCGAACTCGAAGGGCGAGCCATGGTCGAAGGAGACTGGGCAGGGCGCGTCACTGGACTGCGCGACCAGCGCGTCGAGATCGCCATGATGCGTACGCCGGACGGCCACAGCCGGCTCGAGATCTCGCGATTTCTCACGCCGCCCGTAGTCGCCGATCACCGGAACGCCCCGGTGAACGCACTCGGCTACCTACGAGTCATGTTCGCCGTGGACGACCTCGACGAAACGCTCGCCCGGCTACGCAAGCACGGCGCGCAACTCGTCGGTGAAGTGGTCCAGTACGAGGACGAGTATCGGCTCTGCTACATCCGAGGCCCCGAAGGAATTCTCATCGGGCTGGCCGAGCAGATCGGCTAGCGGGTTGAGCTTTTTGCGACGGGAGAGCCCCTTAGGGGTCAGTCCCGAACGCTGGCCCACACGAGCTTCCTCGCCCCACGACCGCCGATCCCACAATGCCATGAACCAGGCGGGATCCCGCGCAGCCCGCAGACGGACTGAACCGCCGGACCACCTGCCACGCCTATTTATGGGGAGGACACGGGGGATTCGAAGGCTTCTTCGGCGGAGGATCGCAGGCCTCTGTCACCGTCACGGTCACCGTCTCCGTCGGTCCCGGCACGGTGGTCGTCACCACGGGCCCCTGCACCGTCATCGTGGTTGCTGGGCCTGGCACCGTCGTCGTGGTCGCTGGCCCGGGCACGGTTGTGGTGACCGTGGAGCCGGGCGCAGGCACGGTCTCTGACTTGCCGGAGACGGTGGTGGTCACAGCCGGACCGAGCACGGTGGTCGTCGTCGTAGGGCCTGGAACGGTGATGAACTTCGTCGTGGCTGGCGCGGGCGCGGTCTCGCCGGGAGCGCCTGCGCGCGTCACCGTCACTCCCCTGACCGTTTCCGTCTCCGTGACAATCCGCGCCTCGCCCGGGGCCGTGCGCTCCAGGGTGTTCCACACCATGTCGTGAAGCGCGCCGCCAACGGCGCCCTGGGCAATCACCCCCATCGAAGCGACACCCACGAGGTAGGCGACCAGCCGATACCGGCCAGGCAAACCCAAGCGCGTCGGATGAAGAGAAGCCCCACTGCGGCGACGAGAAGCGCGACGTTCGTCAGCCTGTCGAAGAAGATCGCGTATAGGCCTAGCAGGACGCCGCAGACCTGCGCGGCGGAGAGCCAGGCATGCGGAGGCCACAGTTCGCGCTCGCGCTCGTGCACGTCGATGACCTTGACCAGCTCGCGCGCATCAGAGAGCACGGCGGGCCGAGGCGACGGCTCACTTCCCGGTTCCTCCATGTCCTCGACCAGCTCGTGCGCGGTCGCTGTCAGGACTCCGACGCGCCACATGACGCTCTCGAGCTCCTGGATCGCCGCCTCGCGTCGCCATTCGTCGGCGGTGCTGTCCAGCCCTGTTTCCGCCTCCCTGGCGTGGGATTTCGTCAGCCGCCGCCACAACACACCATCGAGTGTGCGCACGCCTAGTCGGTGGAGGCTCCCCCGAAACGGGGAGATCGTCCCGTTTCATCTCGTTCGAGTCTGAGAGCGCCATCCCTCGCCAGGCAGTGCCAAACATGGCTTGAACCCGTCCCGGCATGGGAGTGGAGCCATGACGCGTCAGCGCCGAGGTCGACACTTGGTCGACCACTTCGTCGCCAGCGCTCGCTGCGAACGACCCCGCGAAATCGGTCGCACCCAGTGCGCTCGCAGCTCCGGCAAGTGATGGCTCGCTAGGGCGGGGAGGCACTCCTCTGCGCTGCCGAGGCTAACCGCTACGGTTCCACGCTTGGACTGGGCTCTCTTGCACGCGATCAACTCGGGCGTCGTCATGCGCGACTGGCTCGAGGACCCGGTCACCTTTCTCGCAGGACCCGTGGTAACCCTGTATGCCGTGGCGACGGTTGGCCTTTGGTTCCTT
>CAWDSX010000039.1:0-34184 GCA_963805135.1 uncultured Gaiellaceae bacterium
CAACCTCGCCTCGGCGGCAGGCCGGGCAGCGACTTGATCGGGTGTGGAGGGTGGCAACGTTTACCCTCCTCCACTGTGAGCCGATCCTCGGCAGCCTGGCTTCTATCTGCCCTTCTGCTCGGAGGATGCGGTGGGTCGTCTGGTGACGGCGACGCGGAGAAGCAGATAACCGCTCCCGCCTACAACGGATATCCCGCGATCACCATCCCCGTTACGACGGGCGCGCCGGCACGATGCCGGCACGAGGCGAATGTCTTCTCGCGGGAGGCGGTCGCGTTTCTCGCCCCCTTCCCATCGGACTCCGACACCCACCTGGTGATCGCGCGCCTCCAGTTCTTCGAGTTCAAGGCCCATCGCTGCGACGTTGCGATCCTGCGCAGGGCGCTCTCACGCCAGGCCACGCCGAAACAGCGAAGGGCCATAGTTTCGCGGATCGAATTTGCCTTCCTGGGCGAGACCGGCCGCGAACTCGCGGGCTCGTAGGTCGGCTCGCTCTTCGGTTCGAAATCCGAGCACCAGCGAATCTCACTCCGGCATCACGAGGGCAGAGACGTGGGCTGAGAGCGGCGCGAAGGCGGGTGGTGCACACCCCAGCGCACACGCCGGAGGTCGAAATGGCTCGTTTGCAGGGACGTTCTAGATCAGTACCGCCCATCCGCACCGGACCGTGAGCGGCGTGGCTCGTCCAGCGATACTCCGAATCGAATGATCAGCTCCATCGTCCCCGTGATCTCATGGGTTTGGTTTGCGTCGCATCTCGACGCGCCGCGAAGGCGTCGTGCTCTGTCGGGTCGGTAGGTTGCCGCCATGGACGAGGCCGGAGTCGCCCGCTGGCTCGCCGACTACGTCGAGGCGTGGAGGTCGTACGACCCTGACGCGATCGGCGCGCTCTTCGCCGAGGACGCGCTCTACCGCTACCACCCGTGGGACGAGCCGACGCCGAGTCACGTCCGCGGACGGGACGCGATTGTCGCGAGCTGGCTCGAGCACGAGGACGCGCCTGGGTCATGGGCGGCCGAGTACCGCCCGTCGCTCGTGCACGACGACCGGGCCGTCGCGGTCGGGTCGTCGCGGTACCTCGCGGCCGACGGCTCCGTTGAGAGCGAGTACTACAACGTCTTCTTCCTCACGTTCGACGACGAGGGTCGGTGCCGCGAGTTCGCCGAGGTCTACATGAAGCGTCCGGACACGCCCTCGGCCGCGTGAAGATCCGCGCCGCGGTCCTCGAGGAGTTCGGCCAGCCGCTCGTCGTCCAGGAGCTCGACCTCGCCGAGCCGAAGGCGGGCGAGGTGCTCGTGCGGCTCGCCGCGTGCGGCGTCTGTCACACGGATCTGTACACCGCGTCGGGCGCCGATCCGACCGGCTACGCGCCGTGCGTCCTGGGGCACGAAGGCGCGGGCGTCGTCGAACGCGTCGGCGCGGACGTGACGCTCGTCTCGCCCGGAGACCACGTCATCACGCTCTTCGCGCCGGAGTGCGGCGAGTGCGTCCACTGCCGCAGCGGACGGACGAATCGGTGCACCGCGATCCGCGATCAACAGGGGCTGGGCTTCCTGCCGGACGGCACGACGCGACTCTCGCGCGGAGGCGAGCCGATGCGGCACTTCATGGGCACGTCGACGTTCGCCGAGTACACGGTGATGCCCGAGATCGCGCTCGCGAAGGTCTCTCCCGAGGCGTCGCTCGAGGGCTGCGCGCCGTTCGCGTGCGGGCTCGCGACCGGGATCGGCGCCGCGCTGTACACGGCCGGCGTCGAGGAGGGTTCGACGTGCGCGGTCTTCGGCTGCGGCCTCGTCGGCCTGGGCGCGGTCATCGGCTGCCGGCTCGCAGGCGCCGAGCGGATCATTGCGATCGACCTGTCCGAGGACCGGCTCGCGAGCGCCCGCCACCACGGCGCGACCGACACGCGCATCGCCGGAGAGGACGTGGTCGACTGGATCCGAGGCGAGACCGGCGGCTTCGGCGCCGACTACACCTTCGAGGCGACCGGGAACGTGCACGTCATGCGGCAGGCCGTCGAGGCGGCGCGCGAGGCGTGGGGGCTCGCGACGATGGTCGGCGTGGCGGGCAAGGGGGAGACGCTCGACATCGTCCCGCGCCTGCTCATCACCGGCCGCCGTGTGACCGGCTCGTCGTTCGGGGGCGTCAAGGGCCGCACGCAGGTGCCGCAGCTCGTCGACCGCTGGCTCGCCGGGGAGATCGACGTCGAGTCTCTGCTGAGCCACCGGCTCACGCTCGACGAGGTGAACCGCGGCTTCGAGCTGATGGAGGCGCAGAACGGGATCCGCAGCGTCATCGTCCTCGGTTCCTAGTTGCGACGCGCGCGAGCCGTCATTACCCTGACGCCCACGTGCGGCCGCTGACACGCTCATGGCTCGTCCTCGCGATCGCGGTCGCCGTCGTTGCTCTTCCCACCGCGGCCTCCGGAGCGCTCTCCGGGCCAGCGGCTCCCGTGGCCAACTCGACGACGTACCAGGACTCGGTCGGCGAGGATCCGGCGGCGCCGGACATCACGACGATCGTCACGTCGAACGACGACGCCGGAACGATCACGTTTCGGATCAACGTCCCGAACAGGCAGCAGCTGACGCAAGACCTGGTCACGATCCTCGACATCGACAGCGATGCGAACCAGGGCACGGGCGATCCGGACAACTTCGGGGCGGACTTCATCCTCCAGTACATCCTGGGAGAGGCCATCCTCTTCAAGTGGAACGGCTCCGACTACACGCTCAGCGCGACACAGTCGTCGCTGAGCAGCTCGTGGTCGAGCGGCCCGACCTTCAAGATCAACGCGTCAGACTTGAACAACACGCGTCGTTTCGCGTTCGATGCGCTCGTCGTCTCCGGTGTCGTGTTCGACCAGACCACGGGGGCGATCGATTGCACCAACTGCAAGCGTGACTCTGCGCCCCTGATCGGTCTGTACCCGTACCAGCTCCAGCTCACGAAGCCGACGCTCGTCGTGAAGAGCCTGAAGCCGACGCCGGCCAAGCCCGTTGCCAGCCGTCCGTTCACGCTTCGGCTGGTCGCGGCGCGCTCGGACACCGGGGCGGCGGTGCAGAACGGGCGCGTGACGTGCGTCGGGCGGCTCGGGAGTGCGCGGCTCAAGGCCGCGGTTCAGCGGGTGCAGGGCGGGGCGGCGACCTGCACGTGGAACCTTCCGGCCACCGCGAGGGGCAAGACCTTCCGAGGGACGGTGACGGTCGCCTTCGAGGGCCTGAAGGCGTCGCAGAGCTACACGGGGAAGGTCCGTTAGCTCCGCCGCCGGTGCGCCGCCTAGCGCTCCTCGTCTCACTTGTCGCCGTCGTCACGTCCACCGGGACGGCCGCCGGCTCCGTCGATCGCACGCCGCGCAGCGTCGTCGAGCAGGCGCTCATGAAGGTTCGTCCGGCGCCGGACCTGTCGGCGACCGAACACGACGGCGGGAATCGGGTGCGGGTCATCATGGCGCTCGCCGACCCGCCGCTCGCCGCTGCGACCTACGCGCGTGGCTTCGCGGGCCTCGGTGCGAAGAGCAAGCTGAACACGCACACGTCCTTCGCGCGCTCGTATGTGAGCACGCTGCAAGCCGAGCAGGCCAGAGCGATCGCGCGCGTCCACGACCTCGTTCCCTCCGCCGTCGTCTCGCGCCGCTACCAGATCCTCGTCAACGGCTTCGCGGTCAGCGTTCCGTACAGCCGGCTCCCGGAGCTCGTGAACAGTGGCATCGCCTCGCGGGTGTACCCGAGCCTCTCGTACCACCTCGATCTCAACCGTGGGCCGTCGGTGGTCGGCGCGCCGCAGTTTTCCGCCCTCACGGGCGCGCGCGGCGACGGGGTGAAGGTCGCCGTCGTCGACGATGGGGTCGATCACGAGCATCCGTTCCTCGATCCGACGGGGTTCTCGTACCCGCCGGGCTTCCCGAAGGGATCGTCCGGTGCAACGACGCCAAAGGTGATCGTCGCGCGAGGCTTCGCGGGGCCGGGTGCGAACAGCTCTCCGCTCGACCGTGACCAGTCGTTCCACGGGACCTTCGTTGCCGGCGTGATCGCCGGTGTGAAGACCGACGTCGCGGCAGGCAGGATCGGATCCTGCGCGGAGTCCAACGGCGGGTGTCACCCCGCCGTGAAAGGGATCGAGGGTGTGGCTCCCCGCGCCTACATCGGGAACTACCGCGTCTTCAACGTACCGGAGCCGTCGCCGCTCGGCGGGTGCTGCTCGGCGAACAGCCCGGAGATCGTGGCTGCATTCGAGGCCGCCGTGCGTGACGGGATGGACGTCATCAACTTCTCGGGCGGCGGGCCACAGGCCGATCCCCGCACGGATATCCTCATCCCTGCCGTCACCAACGTCGTCCGTGCAGGCGTCGTCCCGGTGATCTCCGCAGGGAACGACCGCGACTTCTTCGGTCTTGGCACCGCGGGATCGCCCGCAACCGCGCCGGACGCGATCAGCGTCGGGGCCGTCGCGAACGCCCACGTCTTCGGCCCCTCGCTACAGGTCGTCTCGCCGAGTGGGCTCCCGCGCATGCCTTTCGCGCCCACCGACACGATCCCGCCGTCCTGGATCTCGGCGAATCAGCGGCTTGTCGACGTCGGGTCGATCGCGGGCGTGAATCGCCAGCTCTGCGCCGCCGCGCCGGGAGGGTCGCTGAGCGGAGCGATCGCGCTCGTGAGTCGTGGCGGCTGCCCATACAGTGTGAAGGCCGCGCGCGCACGTGCGGCAGGCGCAACAGGAATCGTCATCGCGGAGAATCGTCCGGGCGACCCGACGTTCGCGTTCGTCACGGCGTTGTCGGGGGGCACGATCTCCGATCTCGACGGCTCGAGGATTCGCGCCGCGGCGGCCGGCAACGGCGGTGCCGTCCAGGTCCGGTTCACGCGCGACATCACCGAGGTCCCGACGACCTGGGCCGGCGTGCCGACGAGCTTCACGTCGTCGGGTCTTACTCCCTTCGGGCACTCGCTGAAGCCGGACGTGACCGCGCCCGGTGCACAAGTCCTGTCGTCGACGCTTCCGGAGTTCGCGGGTGACCAGTACGCAGTCCTCGACGGCACGAGCTTCTCCGCGCCCCACGTCTCCGGCGTCGCCGCTCTCCTGACGCAGCGCCATCCCTCGTGGACCCCGCAGCAGATGAAGTCGGCGCTCATGTCGACCGCCGGTCCTGCCTGGGCGACCACGTCTCTGACGGAGGAAGCGTCGGTGCTGGTCGAGGGAGCAGGGCTCGTGAACGTCGGCTCTGCGGACAAGCCGCTCGTTTTCACCGATCCGCAGTCGCTGTCGTTCGGCTACCTCGTTGCCGGCGCCGGCGCGAACTCGCGATCGATCTCCGTTTCGATCTCCGATGCGGGTGACGGCGCCGGGACGTGGATCGCGGAGGTGCTTCCGCAGGTCGCGTCGTCCGGGGCAACGGTCGATGCGGCACCCGTCACGCTCGCGCCCGGTGGAACCGCCGTCATGCAGGTCACGGCCCGCGCGTCTGCAGGAGCGGTGCAGGGGGACAACTTCGGCTTCCTCGTCCTCCGGAGAGGCAGCGACGCGCGACGAATCCCGTACGCATTCTCGGTCTCGCGGTCGTCGCTCACCGCCGCGCCCGTCACGCCGCTCAAGACGATGCAGTCAGGTGATACGCGGGCCGGTGAGGATCGAGCGAGCGTGTACCGCTGGCCTACCTCGCCTTTCTCGGTACTGGGGATCTTCGGCGTCGACCCGTCCGTGAACGATGACGGCAAGGAGAAGATCTACACACTGACGATCACGAAGCAGGCCGTCAACGCGGGTGTCGTCGTCGTGAAGCCTGTGCCGAAGCTCGACGCGCCGATCACGGCGCTGCTGAGCTCGAACCAGCCCATTCATCCGTGGTTCATGGGCTCGCTCGACGAGAACGACGTCCTCGGCTACGCCGGAATCCCCGTCAACGTCAACGGGCAGCTCCCTGACTTCCTGTACTCGATCGGCTCCGCCGGCGGTGTGTTCCTACCGCCCGGGAAGTACTACGTATCGGTCGACTCGGGACGCGACCTCTTCACGGGGCGTTCGCTCGCAGGCAGGTACACGCTCCGGTCGTGGATCAACGACGTCAAGCCACCGACGGTCCACATCCTCACGAAGACGCTCTCCAGCGGCCGACCGACCATCGTCGCGAAAATCACCGACGCAAAATCCGGCGTCGATGCTCACTCACTCCAGTTCTTCTACGGCCCGTCGTCGGGCCGAACGTCGGTCCCCGCGACGCTATTCGACCCTTCGACCGGGATTGCGGCGTTCTCCATACCGAGAAATGCACCCCGGCTCTTCCCCGGCCCGCAGTTCATGGTGGTCGTCGCGTCCGACTTCCAGGAGTCGAAGAACATCAACACGGAGTCCGGCAGCCCGCTCCCGAACACGCGCTTCCAGGGGTTCCGCGCCGAAGCGGTGCCGCGACCGACCGTTACGTGGGTCACCCCCGAGCAGGGCCGCTGCGTCTCGAGGAAGCAAAAGCTCCTCGTGGTCGCGAACGACGGCGTCCAGATCTCCTCGGTCGGCTTCTTCGACGGCCGGCGACAGATCGGGCGCGTGCAGAAGAACGTCGCCGGCCTCTACGAGATGACGTGGCGGACGGGTGGAAAGCGCAAGGGCGCGCATGTGCTCACGGCCGTCGCCTCGGACGTCCGCGGGCGCGAGGCGGAGGCGAGCCAGACCGTCCGCATCTGCAAGTGATCGCAGCGACACGGTTCGGGAAGCCGCTTCCACCAGGCGGCACGATCGGCGTGGCCGCGGCGGCGAGCCCCTACGACAGCCGTTCCGACGTCCTCCGCGGGATCGAGTGGTGGGAGGCTCGCGGCTACACGGTCAAGCTCGCCGGGGGCGTCTGGGAGCGCGACGACTACGTCGCGGGTGACGCGCGGCGCCGCGCGGAGGACCTGAACGCGCTCTACGCCGATCCGGAGGTCGACGTCGTCCAGGCACTGCAGGGCGGGTTCGGGTCTGCACAGGCGATCCCGTTCCTCGACTTCGACCTGATCGCGGACAACCCGAAGCCGCTCGTCGGCTACTCGGACCTGACGGCTCTCCACGTCGCGATCCGGCAGCGTCCGGGCATCGCGACGATCTACGGCTACGGCCTCTTGGGCGTCGGCGCGACCGACACGTCCGCGTTCTCGAAGGAGCGTCTCCTCGACGTGCTCGGCGCCGGCGGCACGGGCGAGGTGCCACACGACCCCGACGATCCGTGGGTGCGCACGCTCCACGGCGGCCGGGTCACGGCGCCGCTCGTCGGGGGGTGCCTCTGGCTGCTCATGCAGACGATGGGGACGCCGTGGGAGATCGAGCTCGAAGGCGCGATTCTCTTCTTCGAGGACACGCACACGCCGCCCTACTACCTCGACGGCCACCTCGTGCAGCTCGCGCACGCCGGCAAACTCGAGCAGGTCGCCGGAGTCGTCGTCGGCCAGATGGAGAAGTCGGACTACGGCGACCTCCGTCCCGTCTCCGACTGGGCGCGCTCGCGGACGATCGAGGACGTCCTCGAGGAGCGGCTCGTGCCGCTCGGCGTCCCGCGATCTACGGCCTCCCGCTCGGGCACACGAAGCACCTCGCGGCGCTTCCACTCGGCGTCACGTGCACGCTCGACGCCGATGCGAAGACCCTTACGGTCGACGAGCCTGCTCTTCGCTAGTCGGCTTCTCGCCGTCTTCGTGGTGGACGAAGAGGCCGCGCACGACCCCGATGACCCGCGTCGCGGATCGGCGGTCCGGGCGGACCCGGAGGTTGTGACCACGCGTAGGCGAACTCGGCGCCGAGGAGCAGGATCCAGGCGACGACGTAGACGAAGAAGAGGAACGTCATCACTCCGGCGAGCGAGCCGTAGATGAGGTTGTAGCGCGAGAAGTCGGAGAAGACGATCGCGAGGACCTTCGTCGCTCCCCAGACGCCGACCGCGGTGAGGACGGCGCCCGCGATCGCTCCTCGGCGGCGGATCCGCCGCGCGGGGACGAAGCGGTAGAGGAGCAGCACGGTGATGGCGATCGCGACGAGCTGGACGCCGTCGCGCAGGAGCAGCCCGGACGGCGTCGCGACGCCGGCCCACTCCGTGAAGCGGTCGACGAGCTTGCTGAAGAAGGCGCCGAACGCCGACAGCCCGACGATGACGATCACGAGGACCCCGGCGGCCGCGACGAGGACGAAGTCGACGAGCTTCGCGCGGGCGGCCGGCCGTCCGCGATCGACCTTCATGGCCGTCTCGAGCCCGAGCCGGATCGACGCCATCATCCCGGACGCGCCCCAGAGCAGCGCGACGAGCGAGATGAGGCCGATCGCCGACAGCGGCGTCGCGATCTGCTCGATGGAGGTCTGGATGTTGCCCTGGCCGGACTCGGACACGGGCAGGAAGTCGGTGATCTCGTTGATCACCTTCTGCCGGAGCTCGTCGTCCTGGAGCACGAGCCCGAAGATCGAGACGAGCGCGATCGTCAGCGGGAAGAGCGAGAAGAGCACCCGATAGGCGATCGCCGCGGCGTACTGCGTGCAGCGGTCGGCGAACATGTCCTCGATCGCCTGCGGCAGCGCGCGCACGATGCCGCGCACGACACCGCCGAGGTGCTCGAGCGGCCTCCGCGCGAGTCGCTCGACCTTGCCCGAGGGCTCGGCGGCGCCGTCACTCATCCGTCTGAGTGTACGGCGGCGCTCGCCGCCCTCGACGAGGCCGGTGCAGGAGGTAGGCGGTCACGGGCTCGCGCTTGCCCTTCACCTGCAACGGCGGAACGGCCTCGACGACGGCGGTCGAGCCGAGCTCCGCGGAACGTCGTCTCGGCGATGAGGACACCGTCCACCGGCGCGGCCGCCTGAAGGCGTGCCGCGAGGTTCACGACGTCTCCGACCACGCCGTGCTTGCGGTGGCCGCGGGTCGCGCCGACGAGCCCGGCGTGCACCTCGCCGCTCGAGACGCCGACACGGAAGCGCGGCCAGCGTCCTCGCCCTCGGCGACGTCGCTGCGCGACGCGCTGGAGAACGCAGCGCCGCGCGTGCGGCGCGGTACGCGTGGTCGCCGACAGCGGCGTCCTTACCGAAGATCACCATCAGCTCGTCGCCGACGATCTGGTGCACCTCGCCTCCGGCGCGCTCCATGAGCGGGATGATCGGTCCGAAGTACGCGTTCAGCATGGCCGCGACGTCGTCGGCGGCATGCCGTTCCGTGAACGCCGTGTAGCCCGCGAGGTCGGCGATGACGACGCTCACCTCGCGCGCGCCGGCGAGCGTCTCGTCGAGGTACAGGGAGCTGAACCGCTCCTCGTGCCACTCGGCGCGCGCGAGGAACGCGATGAGCAGGAACGACGTGAGCATGAGGATGTGCCACTCCCACCAGGAGACCTGCCAGTTCCGCGCCCAGGCGATCACGACCATCGCCTCGGCCAGCAGGACGAACGCGAAGGCGAAGGCGAGCACGAAGCGCTCCTGACGGCGCCGGTGGAGGCGGAGGAACCCGAACGCGGCGAGCCCGTAGAGCGCGCAGCCGAGCGCGGCGAGGACGAGCTGCCAGCCGTCGAGCTGCTCGGCGAGCGAGGGGGTCGTCGAGCGGCGGGAGCTCGGCGAGCGAGACGACGGCCCAGCCCGCGACGAGCGCGGCGAGCATGCCGATGAGCACGTGGCGCCGCCCGCAGGACGGAGTCCGCCCGCGCGCTGCCCAGCTCGAGTGACGCCGCCGCTGCGAAGAACGCCGCGAGCACGAGGCCGACCGGCGTCGCCAGCTCGAACCCGGCGTTCGACCCGAGCAGGACTCCCGGCGTCGCGAGCGCGTGCAGGCCGAGGAACGCTGCGCTGACGATGAACGCGAACGAGATGAGCAGGAGTCGAGCGTCGCGCCGTCGACGTGCGGCGGTGGTCACGCTGAACCCGAGCGCGGTCGCTGCGATCGCCGCGCCGAGGACGAGCCAGAAGTGGGCCGGGTGGTTCTCCCAGTCGCCGTCGATCGCAGGCCGCGCGAGGAGGACGGCGAGCAGCAGGAGCGGCGCGACGGCGACGGCGACCACGGTGCCCGGACGCATGCCGCTCAAGTATCCCCGACCCCTGTCTATCCTCAGCTCCGCCGATGAAGGTCGTCCTCCCCGACTCCTCCGAGCTCGAGCTGCCCGACGGCGCCTCCGGGCTCGACGCCGCGCGCGCGATCGGGCCGAAGCTCGCCGAGCAGGCTGTGCTCGCGAGGGTCGACGGGGAGACGCGGGACCTGCGTCTCGCCGCTCGCCGACGGCGAGAGCGTCCAGTTCCTCACAACCCGCGACACGAACGACCCCGACGCGCTCTCCGTCCTCCGGCACTCGACCGCGCACCTGCTGGCCGAGGCCGTCATGCGGCTCCATCCGGGCGTGAAGATCGCGATCGGGCCGCCGATCGCGGACGGCTTCTACTACGACTTCGAGTTCTCCGAGCCCATCTCCGAGTCCGACCTCGAGGCGATCGAGGAAGAGATCGGGCGCGAGATCGCCGAGGGGCGCGCGTGGACGCGCGAGGAGCTCTCCCGCGAGGACGCGGTCGCGAGGTTCGAGGCGGAAGGCCAGCCGTACAAGGTCGAGCTCGCGCAGGATGCAGAGGGGGCGATCTCGCTCTACACGCAGGGCGCGTTCACCGACCTCTGCCGCGGGCCGCACCTCCAGAACGCGGCGCCCATCAAGGCGGTGAAGCTCACGAGCCTCGCCGGCGCCTACTGGCGCGGCGACGAGCACAACACCCAGCTCACCCGGATCTACGGCACGGCGTTCTACTCCCAGGCGGACCTCGACGCGCATCTCGAGCGGCTCGAGCAGGCGCGCGCGCGCGACCACCGCCGGCTCGGCACGCAGCTCGACCTGTTCCACCTCTCCGACCACTCGCCGGGGTCGCCGTTCTGGCACCCCAAGGGGATGGTGCTGTGGAACAGCCTCGAGGACCTCCGGCGCCGGGAGAACCGCCGGCGCGGCTACCTCGAGGTCAAGACGCCGCTGCTCTACGACATCCAGACGTACATCACGTCCGGTCACTACGAGAACTACCGGGAGAACATGTTCTTCGTGCAGCCGCACGAGGGTGAGGAGCCGCTCGCGCTGAAGCCGATGAACTGCCCCGGGCACATGCTCCTCTTCGGCTCGCAGCTCCGCTCGTACCGCGACCTGCCGATCCGCTACGCGGAGTCCTCGACGCTCCACCGCGACGAGCGCGGCGGGACGCTGCACGGGCTCCTGCGCGTGAAGCACATCACGCAGGACGACGCGCACGTCTTCGTCACGGAGGACCAGATCCAGGACGAGATCGACGGGATGATCGACTTCGTCAACTACCTCTACGACCGCTTCGGCGTGACGCCGCGCGCCGAGCTCTCGACGCGGCCGGAGAACCGGCTCGGCACCGACGAGCAGTGGGATCGCGCCGAGGGTGCGCTCGAGGCGGCGCTCCAGCGCCACGGCCTCGACTACGTCGTCTCGCCCGGCGAGGGGACGTTCTACGGGCCGAAGATCGACCTCCACATGACGGACGTCCTGGGCCGGAGCTGGCAGATGGGGACGATCCAGCTCGACTACCAGATGCCCGTCCAGTTCGGCCTCACCTACATGGGCGCCGACAACCGCGAGCATTCGCCGGTCGTCATCCACCGCGCGCTGCTCGGATCGCTCGAGCGCTTCATGGGCATCCTCATCGAGCACTACGGCGGCGCGTTCCCGTTCTGGCTCGCGCCGGTGCAGGCGCGCGTGATCCCGGTCGGCGAGGATCACCGCGACGCGTCGCGGGCGCTCCGGGACCGCCTCGCCGGCGAGGGATTCCGCGTCGACGTGGACGAGCGCGACGAGACGCTCGGCAAGCGGATCCGCGACGCCGAGCTCGAGAAGGTGCCGTTCGTCGTCGTCTACGGCGACCGCGAGTCGGACGACGCGCTCGCCGTGCGCGAGCGTGGGGGAGAGCAGTCGACGCTCTCGCTCGAAGATCTGCTCGACCGGTTCCGCGGGCTCGCGTCCGAGGCAGATCCGCCACCGCGTTGAGTCGCCGCTGCGCACCGAGTCCAGGTGCTAGCATCCCCGGCCTGCAAGCAGGAGCTCATCGCTTCCTCACCTCCCGGGCTTGACTCGCGGAGGTTCAACCGAGCCGGTTGGACGAGGTAATGAGCCGCTGCTTGCAGCGGTTTTTGTCGTGTACAAGGAGGAAGCTGAGAGCTTGATGAAGGGCTTTTGAGACCTCGCCGCCGTAGGCCGGATCTCGACCGGCAGGTACCGCGCAAGCGGGACGAGCGAATCAACGAGGAAATCCGCGCCCAGCGCGTCCGGCTCGTGGACGAGGAGGGCGGCCAGGTGGGGATCCTCACGACGAAGGAAGCACTCGAGTTCGCGTACGGCAAGGGGCTCGACCTCGTGGAGGTCGCGGCCGGCGCGGATCCGCCCGTCGCGCGGGTCATGGACTACTCGAAGTACCGCTACGAGCAGGATCAGCGCGCCAAGCAGGCCCGGAAGCACCAGCAGCAGATCCACATCAAGGAGATCAAGCTCAGACCGAAGATCGGGATCCACGACTACGAGACCAAGAAGGGGCACGTCGTGCGCTTTCTCGGCCAGCGAGCCAAGGTCAAGGTCACGATCATGTTCCGGGGGCGCGAGACGCTCCACCCGGATCGCGGGCGGGACCTTCTGATGCGACTCGCCGAGGACGTGAAGGAGCTCGGCTCGATCGAGCAGCAGCCCCTTCTCGACGGTCGCAACATGGTCATGGTGCTCGCGCCGAACAAGAACGTAGGAGTGAAGACGGATGCCAAAGATGAAGACAGCGAAGGGCGCGAAGAAGCGCTTCAAGGTGACGGGGACGGGGAAGCTCCTGCGCCGGCACGGGATGAGGAGCCACAACCTCGAGAAGAAGTCGTCGAAGCGTAGGCGCGGCTTCCGGAAGATGGACGACGTCGCCGGGAGCGACGTCAAGAGTGTCAAGAAGCTCCTGAGAGGCGGTTGAGATGCCCAGGGTCAAGCGTGCCGTCCACGCGCGCAAGAAGCGCGCCAAGGTGCTCGAGCAGGCGAAGGGCTACTACGGGCGCAAGAAGTCGAGCTACCGCTTCGCGAAGGAGCAGGTCGAGCACTCGCTCGTCTACGCGTACCGCGACCGCAAGGCGAAGAAGCGGACGTTCCGATCCCTCTGGATCATCCGCATCAACGCTGCGGCGCGCGAGAACGGCCTCTCGTACAACCGCTTCATGGAGGGCGTGCGGAAGGCCGGGATCGAGCTCGACCGCAAGTCGCTCGCGGACATCGCAGTGAGCGACCCGCAGGCGTTCGCCGCCGTCGCCGAGCGCGCGAAGGCTGCGCTCGGGGCGGCCGAAGCGGCGGCCTGATCGAATCGCGTCAGAACGAGAAGCTCCGGCTCGTCCGGAAGCTTCTCTCTGCGCGGAAGCATCGCGACGAGACGGGACTCTTCGCGGTCGAGAGCGAGGACCTCGTCGAGGCGGCCGCCGGGGCGGGGATCGAGCCCGTCGAGCTGCTCGTCGCCGGTGAGGACGTCCTGCCGGAGCTGCTCGCCGAGGTCTCGACGCTCGGACACGCGCCGCGCGTCGTCGGCGTCTACCGCCGCGCCGACCTGCCCGTCGGCACGCGCGACGTCGTGCTCGCGCTCTGGAAGGTCTCGGACCCGGGGAACGTCGGGACGCTCCTGCGCACGGCGGACGCGTACGCGGCAGGCGTGTCGCTGTCGCCCGAGTGCGCGGACCCGACGGGACCGCGCGCGCTGCGGGCATCGGCCGGTGCGATCTTCCGCGTCCCGCTCAGTGCATGGGACGACATGCCGGAGCCGAAGGTCGCGCTCGTCGCACACGACGGCGTCGCGCTTGCCGACATCCCGCTCGAGCCGCCGCTCACGTTTCTCCTCGGCTCGGAGCGCGAAGGGCTTCCCGAGGACCTCGTCGCGCGTTCTCGGAAGGCGTCGATCCCGACTCCCGGAGCTGCCGAGTCGCTCAACGTGGCCGCCGCCGGCGCGATCGCGCTCTACGAGCTCTCGCGGCGTTCGTAGCTGCAGACTCGTCAGGCGCCGCCGAGCGTGCCACCATGTGACGCGTGGCGAGGGAGGACTGGGAGTCGCCGCTCGACGGAGGCACGCCCGCGCTCGGCGAGCGCGTCCGTCTCCTGCGCCGTTCGGCCGGCCTGAGCCAGTCCGAGCTTGCAGCCGGGCGGTTCTCGAAGGAGTACGTCAGCCAGATCGAGCGGGGCAAGACGCGGCCGACTCGCGAGACGCTCGAGTGGCTGGCCGAACGGCTCGACACCGATCGCGAGTTCCTCGAGCACGGCGTCGGCCAGGCGGAGGCCAAGCGCGTCGAGGCCGAGGCCGACGCTGCGGAGCTCCTCCTCGAGACTCACCGGTACGACGAGGCGCTCAGGGCGTTTCGCAGTGCTCGTCTGGGCGCCGCCGCTGCGCCCACGCTCATGCTCCGCCTCCTCCGTGGCGAGGCGTGGGCGCTCCTGCGGACGGGCCGGCTCGACGAGGCGTTGTCGGTCCTCGAGGAAGCCGCGTCGGTGGCTCTGTCTCCGGGCTTCACCGACGCCGACCGAGCGGAGGTCGTGTACCTCGTCGGCGTCGTCCGCTACCACCAGTCGAGCATCGACGAGGCGATCGTGCTTCTCGGCCAGGCTCTCCTCCTTGCCGAGGGCTCCGAGGAACGCTCCGATCGCCTGCGCTCGGACATCTTCCATTGGCGGGCGCGCTGTCACCGGCGGCAGCGCGACTGGGTGGCAGCCGAGGAGGACATCGAGCGCGCTCTCGAGCTTGCCGAGGCGAGCACCGACCCGCGACGCATCGCCGATGCACTCTTCCAGGCGTCGCTCGTCGCCCAGCGCCAAGGCCGCTGGGTGCTTGCGCGGAGCTACGCCGAGCGCTCGCGCCAGCTCTTCGAGCAGCTCGGGGACGACGCGACCGCGGCGCGCCTCCTGAACAACCTCGCCGGGCTCAACCACCTCCTCGGGAGCCCCGACCGGTCGGTCGCGCTGCTCGAGGAGGCATTCGAGGCCTTCGTCGAGCTCGACTTGCCCGTCGACGCGGGCTACGTCTGCTCGTCGCTAGCCGAGATCCGGCTCGACCTGGGCGACGCCGAGCTCGCTGAGACTCAGGCGCGCAAGGCGCTCGACCTGCTCGGCGATCGTGCCGACCACCTGCAGGAGGTCGGGACCGCGGAGCTCGCTCTCGGCCGGTCGCTGGCGGCGCAAGGCCGCCTCGACGACGCCGAGCGCTGGATCGTCCGTGCGGAGGAGACGTCCGAGCGTGCGAGCTCCGCGAGTCATCGCAGCTTCGCCTGGCTCGCCCGTGGCGACGTCGAGGCATGCGGGGCAACGACGAGGTTGCAGCAGGGCTCTATCGCCGCGCCGCCCGCGTGCTCCAGGAGTCGGAGCTCTAGACGTCACGAGCACGGAAACGACCCCCCGACGCGTCGCGACGGGAGACCGGCCGTGCGTATGACTCGAGCGAGTGTCGCTAGCTGCCGTCGAACCAGCCCCCGCCAAGGCTGGCGAGGATGCCGGCAAGCGCTGTCAGCGAGACGACGATGTAGCGCGTATTTCCCTTGGTGAACATGCCGCAAGTCCTTTCGGGGGGAAGGTGCCTGTCTTGCTCAGGTTCGACGGCAGGCACTCGTCTGACACCCCCGTACGGGGGATCCGGTAGCCCGCTTTCTGCGCTCGGGCGCGCCTGCGGCGCGCAGCGCTACGTGTCGATCAGGCGCTCGAGCTCGTGCGGCTCAGCGTGCCAGGTCGTCGGGCGTGGCACCAGATGGCTCTTCGAGACGTGTCTGGTCGGCCGATGTGAACGGACAACCGTCACGAGCGTCCTTGACTCTCGCGATCGGAATCCTGCGCGCAGGATTTCGATCTGCGGAACGATCAGCCGAACCCGCCGCCGCCCCCGCCCCCGCCGCCGCCCCCGCCCCCCGAGAAGCCGCCGCCGAATCCGCCCGAGCCCGAGTTCGGAGGAGCGAGCGAGCTGCCGAAGCCGGACGCAAGGTCTCCGATCGAGAGGCTCGACGCACCTGAGCCGAGGTCTCCGTGCGGCGAGATCCAGTAGATCGCGCTCGCCTCGTGGAGCGCCTCGGGCATGTGCAGCTGCGCACCCTGGAGGACACGCTCGGCGATCCCGAACGTGATGCCGTAGACGAGGTAGCGCTCCCACAGCTCGAGCGTCGCGGGCGGCGCCTCCTGGAGACGCGGGAAGTCGGAGAGGTAGCGACGGAACGCTTCCCACCGTTCGGCCTCCTCCTCGCCCGCCGGGCTTCGCCGCTTCCACGCGCGCCGGTTGAAGAAGAGCGTGCCGAGGCAGAGCGCGCCGTTCGCGACGAGGCACGCGCCGAGCCCGACGAGCACGACGTCCGAGTAGCGCGGGTAGACGGGTCGCCAGTCCCGGACTGCGAGGTACACGAGGAGCGCTCCGACCAGGCCGAAGACCACGGTCGCAGCGACGAGCGGGATCGCGCCGGTCGACCGGAACCACTTGAGCCGCGCGGCTTCGTCGGCGACGTGCTCCTTGAACGACGAGAACCGGGGGTGCATCGACTCCCGCTCGTCCTCGATCTTGTCCCGGAAGCGCGAGAGCGCTTCGCTGCCGCCGTCGAGCACGCCGTCGACGACGTTCGCGACGTCGCGCTCCCAGGCCCGGAGCTCGCGGTCCTCGCCGGCTGAGATCTCGAGATCGGAGACGGTCTCGTGGCGCAGGCCGCCCCACATCGACCGCCTTGTCGTCGTCGGCACCGCCTTGTAGACGCCTCGCCTCACGAGGTCGAACAGCGTTGCCGTGAACTCGTACGAGCCGGCGTCGCCGCCCTGCCGCAGGAGCGTCGGGACGAGAGCGGGCTCGGTGTCGGTCGGGGGCTCCTGCTCGTACTCGCGGTCGTAATCCGTCTTGCGCTCGCGCCCCATGAGCCAGAACACGCCAGAGATGACGAGAAGCGCGGGGATCGTCGCGAGGCCGAGCAGCGCGAGGCCCGTACGGATGGGGTGCGCCTTCAGCGAGTCGATCCGCTCGTGGTCCTTCTCGAAGCTCTTCGCGTCGGCGAGCTCCTCCTCGACGATCTTCGCGAACCCGTTCCCGCGCTCGACGCGCATGCCGGTCGTCGACGAGAACGCCGAGCGGGGCACGAGCGACCGGAGCTCGACGAACTGGTGGGCGGGAACCGCGACGGCGCGAAGCGTCGCGCGTGTGCCGGTCAGCTCGACGTCGCCGCGAACCCACACCGGATGGCCCCACGCGCGCAGGATCTTTCCGGGCGCCGTCTCGACCGCGACGAGGCGGTCAAGCGGCTCGGCCCACTGGTCGCCCCAGACCTTGAGGTTGACGTCGACGACGTCGTCGTACGCCACCGCGAGGCCGCGCAGCGTGTACGAGACGGTGAACGCGCGCGTCTGGTCGCGGGCGTCGAAGTACCAGACGATGCGCACGGTGTCGCCGCGCCGCTCGACGCCGAACGTCCCCGGCCGCCCCTCCTCGAGCGCCGTGTTGTTGCCCCGCGTGTACGCGACGCCGCGCTCGACGACGAGTGGGTTGAGGAGCGACTCGCCTTTGCGGAGCGGGATGTCGCGGTAGCCGAAGTGGAAGTCGCCCGAGAACGCGACCTCGAGCTGCTCGCTCACGCCGACCGAGCCGTCCGTCTGCACCTGGACGCCGACGTCGGCGGAAAGCAGCGAGTAACTGTCAGCCGAAGCTGCGGCCGGAACGGTGAGGGCTGCCGCCGCGGCGAGAGCCGCGACCGCTAGAAGTCGACGACCGGCGCGTCCCGTTGTGCCTCGTCCTCGACCTCGAAGAACTCGCGCATGGTGAAGCCGAACGGTCCCGCGAAGAGCGCGCCCGGGAAGGTCTGGATCGCGTTGTGGTACGTGAGCACGGTGTCGTTGTAGACCTGGCGGCTGACGGCGACCTTGTCCTCGGTCTCCGAGAGCTGCGCCTGAAGCTGCTGGAAGTTCTCGGTCGCGCGAAGCTCGGGGTATGCCTCGGCAACGGCGAAGAGCCGGCCGAGCGCCTGGCTGAGGATGCCTTCTGCCTGCGCGGCCTCCGCCGGCCCCTGCGCGTTCTGCGCCGCCGCGCGCGCGTTCGTCACCGCCTCGAACGTCTCGCGCTCGTGCGCCGCGTAGCCCTTGACCGTCTCCACGAGGTTCGGGATCAGGTCCCAGCGCCGCTTGAGCTGGACCTCGACCTGGGCCCACGCGTTGTCGACGCGGTTCCGCAACCGGACGAGCCGGTTGTAGAGCACGACCAGCAGCAGGGCGATGAGGACGAGCACGACGACGAGCACGATGACCCAGACCATCGCGCCGACTCTAGCTACGTCGCGTGACGAAGACCATGTCCTCCTCGCCGCCCTGTGGCCGGCCGTCGAACCAGCCGTAGACCGCCTCGACCTCGAGCCCGGCCTCGCCGAGCAGGCGAGCCCATTCGGGAGCCGAGAGCCAGTGGAGCCCGAAGGTGATCGCCGACCCGTCGTCGGAGCGCACGGACAGCGAGAGCGTCCGCGACGCCTCGTCCCAGTCCGCTCGCTCGAAAATGCCCGGTTCGCGCTCGAGCCAGAGCCCGTCCGTCTCCTCGATGTCCTCGCGGCTCGGGGCGAAGACGTCGAAGACGAAGCTTCCTCCCGGCTCGAGGAGAGCCCGCGCCGCGCTCAGCGCGCGGAGCTTCTCGTCCTCGGTCTCCATGTGCAGCAGCGAGCGGAAAGGGCAGAGGACGAGTGGAACGCGCTCGGAGACGGGAGGCTCGCGGAGGTCTCCGACGCGGAGGTCTAGCCGATCGGCGACGCCGGCCTCCTCCGCCGCCGCGCGAGCGACCGCGAGCATGCCCGGAGACGAGTCGACGCCGATGACGTCGATTCCGGCGCGCGCGACCGGAATCGCAATCCGCCCCGTTCCGACTGCGAGCTCGACGACTGGACCGCCCGACGCGAGCGCATGCTCGACGTAGAAGTCGACGTCCTCCGTGACCGATCGGCTCCACGGGTCGTAGAGCGACGCGATCGAGTCGTACAGCGTCATGCCGGCTTCCGCGCGATCCACACGAACTCGCGGCTCGCGTCGTCGAACGGGCGTCGATCGAACCACCCGTACAGCGCCTCGCGTCTCGAGCCCGGAGACGTCCAGGAGCCCCTCCCACTCGGAACGCGCGACCCACCAGAGCGAGAGCGTCGGGCCGTCTTCGAGCGTGATGTCGACGCGATTGTCCCCGGGTGAGTACTCGGTCAGATGGCGTCGCGGCTCGTCCTGCCACTTCCCGTCGTACTCGCACGCGTAGCGGTGGTCGAAGACGAACGTGTTCCAGGCGAAGCGGCCGCCGGGGCGGAGAGCCCGGGCCGACGCGTTCGAACACGCGCCGCCGGTCCGCCCACGTCGGCAGGTGGAGGAGCGCGCGATACGGGCAGATGACGAGGTCCGTCGCCTCGACGAGGTCGAGATCGCGCATGTCGCCCACGCGCAGGTCGAGCTCGACACCTGCCTCTTCCGCGTGCTTGCGGGCGAGCGCGAGCATCGCCGGCGAGAGGTCGATCCCGATCACGGCCTTCCCCGTGCGCTCCGCGATCGGGACGGAGATCCGTCCTGTCCCGACGGCGAGCTCGACGATCGGGACCCTCGGCTTCACGTGCAAGCTCGACGTAGAAGTCGACGTCCTCGGTCATGTCGGCCGCCCACGCGTCGTAGACGGGCGCGAAGCCCTCGTAGCCGCTCATCGCAGCGATTCAAGCAGTCGCGAGCACGTTGGTAACCTCGGCGCTCCCGTGGACGCCCAGGCACTCGAGAACGCCGCGCTCGCAGCTGCCGAGGCGGCCGCGACGGTCGACGAGATCGAGCAGGTCCGCGTCGAGTACCTCGGGCGCAAGAGCGAGCTGAAGCTCGCGCTCCGCGAGGTGCGTGACCGCGAGACCGGCATGGCGCTCAACGCCCTGCGCGAGAAGCTCGAGACGGCCGTCGATGCGCGGCAGCAGGCGCTCGAGCGGGCCGAGCTCGATCGCAGGCTGACCGAGGAGAAGGTCGACGTGACGATGCCCGGCACGCCGATCCGGCGTGGATACCTCCACCTCATCACGCAGATCCGCCGCGAGGTCGAGGACATCTTCCTCGGGCTCGGGTACACGGTCGTCGACGGCCGCGAGGTCGAGACGACGACATACAACTTCGACGCGCTCAACTTCCCGCCCGGCCATCCGACGCGGTCGCCGCTACAGACCCTCTTCCTCGACGACGAGACCGTGCTCCGCACGGAGACCTCGCCGTCGCAGATCCGGACGATGGAGGCTCAGGATCCGCCCGTCTACATCGTCTCGCTCGGACGCGTCTATCGCCGCGACACGCCCGACGCGACGCACACGCCGACGTTCCATCAGGTCGAAGGGTTGGTCGTGGACGAGGGAATCACGCTCGGCGATCTCGAGGGGACGCTCGACTACCTCTTGAAGGCGCTGTTCGGCGAGAGCCGGCGCAGCCGGTTCGTGACGCACCACTTCCCGTTCACCGAGCCGTCGGTGGAGGCGCTCGTCTCGTGCCACATCTGCGACGGCTCCGGGTGCCCGGTTTGCCGGCACTCGGGCTGGATCGAGGTCGGCGGGTCGGGGATGGTCGACCCGAACCTGTTCGAGTTCGTCGGCTACGACCCGGAGCGCTACACGGGCTTCGCGTTCGGATGGGGGCTCGAGCGGATCGCCGTGCTCCGGCACGGGATTCCCGATCTCCGCGAGCTCTGGCGCAACGACCCCCGACTGCTCGGACAGTTCCGATGAAGGCGCCGCTCTCCTGGCTCCGTGAGTACGTCACGGTCGACGCGACGGTCGAGGAGATCGCAGACCGGCTCTTCACTTCGGCGCTCCAAGTTGACGAGGTGACCGTTGTCGGAGTGCCGGATGTCGACGGGAACGTCGGACGCTTCCTCGTCGGGCGGGTGCTCGAGGTCGCAGCGCACCCGAACGCCGACCGGCTGCGCGTCTGCCAGGTCGACGTCGGGGAGGGCGACGCGCGCCAGATCGTGTGCGGGGCGTGGAACTTCGAAGCGGGTGCGACGGTCGCGGTCGCGGTGCCAGGGGCGTACCTCCCGATCTTCGACCAGCCGCTCGACGAGCGCGAGCTGCGCGGCCAGGCGTCGCGCGGGATGATCCTCGCCGAGGACGAGGTCGGCCTCGGAGACGACCACGCGGGGATCATGCTGCTGCCCGACGGCCTCGAGCCCGGGAGGCCGCTCGCCGACGTCCTTCCCATCCGCGATCAGGTGCTCGACGTGACGCCGACCGTCAACCGCGTCGACCTGCTCTCGATGGTCGGGCTGGCGCGCGAGGTCGCGGCCCTGCTCGGCGGCGAGCTGCACCCGCCCGACCCCGACGATCCGCCGGTCGTCGAGCCCGAGGACGTCGACGTCACCATCGACGACTTCGCGGCGTGTCCGCGCTACATCGCGCGCGTCTTCCACGACGTCGCGATCGGCCCGTCCCCGCAGTGGCTGCGGTCGCGCCTCCATCTCGCGGGCATGCGCTCGATCTCGAACGTCGTCGACGTCACCAACTACGTCATGCACGTCTGGGGAAGCCCGCTCCACGCCTTCGACCGCACGAAGCTCGCGGGCGGACGCATCGCCGTGCGCCACGCACGCGCCGGCGAGGAGGTGCGAACGCTCGACGGCACGCTCCGCAGACTCGAGACCGACGACCTCCTCATCACGGACGGGGAGCGTGCGGTCGCGCTCGCCGCGATCATGGGCGGCGAGGACAGCGAGGTCACGGAGTCGACGACGGAGGTGCTCCTCGAGGCCGCGAACTTCGAGCCGCTCGGGATCCTCCGCTCCTCGGAGCGGCTCGCGTTGCGCACGGCTGGATCCAATCGCTGGGAGAAGGGGGTCGATCCGTACCTCGCGCAGCCCGCCGCCGTCCTCGCGAGCCGCATGCTCGTCGACCTCGCCGGAGCGCGCATGACCGGCCATGCCGACATGCATGCAGGCCTGCCCGAGCGTCCGGTCGTCCACTTCCGTCCCGAGCGCGCATCGAAGGTCATCGGCCTCGAGATCGCACCCGACGAGCAGCGCGCGACCCTGGCCGGGCTCGGGTTCGATGTCGCGGACGACTGGAACGTGACGGTTCCGACCTGGCGCGCTCGCGATGTCTCCCGCGAGATCGACCTGGTCGAGGAGGTCGCCCGCCCGGTGCTCGACCGCATCCCGCTCACGTTGCCGCTCCGCCGTCACGTCCGGGGCCGGCTGTCGAAGGAACAGCGCCTGCGTCGGGTGGTGGAGGACGCGCTCGTCGGCGTCGGCCTCTCGGAGGCGTACACCTGGAGCCTCGTCGGCTTGGATCCGAGATCCGACGCGATCCGCCTTCCGAGCCCGATGACCTCCGACCAGGCGATCCTGCGCACGACGATCGTCCCGGGGCTCGTCGACGCGGCGCGCACTGGCGTCGACGCCGGGGCCGAGCACGTCGCGCTGTTCGAGATCGCCCGCGTCTACCTTCCTTCCGGAGAGCAGCTCCCCGACGAGCACTGGCGCGTCGCCGGTGTCGCGCAGGGCGGCTACGACGTCGTGAAGGGCGTCGTCGAAACGCTGTACGGCGCGCTCGGGCTCGAGCTCCGCGTCGAGCGCGGATCGAACGAGCTGCTTCATCCTGGGAAGGCCGCCGTCACCGAAGCCGGCTGGCTCGGCGAGCTCCACCCGACGCTGCTCGAAGGAACGTGGGGAGCGTTCGAGCTCGATCTCGAGACGCTCTTCGCCGCAGTACCGGACCTCGTCGTCTACGAGGACGTCCTCACCTACCCGGCGACGCTGCAGGACGTCGCCCTCGCCGTCGACGAGGACGTCGAGGTCGGAGCCCTCGTCGACGCCGCGCACGAGGCAGCCGGCGATCTGCTCCGCGAGGCGCGCGTCTTCGACGTCTACCGCGGCGACCAGGTCGGGGCGGGGCGCAAGTCGGTCGCGGTCCACCTCGCGTTCCAGTCGCGCGAGCGGACGCTCACCGAGGAGGAGGCGACCGCGGCGCGAGACGTCATCGTCGACGCTCTCACCGAAGCGCTTCGGAGCCGAGCTGCGCGGCTAGCGCAATCCGAACCGGCCACCGGCGCGTAGAGACGTGCAGATGACTCGGTTCCCCGGGCTCGCACTCGCTCTCGTCGTCATCGCGCTCCTCCTCGCGTCGGGTGGGCAGGCGACCCCCGGCCAGAGCACGACGCTGCACGGGCGGGTCGGCCCGGGGTTCACGATCTCGCTGACGAACGAGTCCGGCGCGCGCGTCACGAAGCTCGATCCCGGAACGTACGACATCGAGGTCCAGGATCTCTCCGACGAGCACAACTTCCACCTGCTCGGGCCGGGCGTCGACAAGGCAACAGAGATCGGCAGTTCCGGCACCGTGACGTGGACGGTGACCCTGCGCGACGGGACGTACACCTACCAGTGCGATCCGCACCAGGGGACGATGAACGGGTCTTTCGCGGTCGGGAACGTCCCGACGCCGCCGCCTCCGCCGACGCCGCCGGCGGGCGGGGCGGTGACGCCGAAGACGAAGCTCCTCCTCACCTCGGGGCCGGGCTTCAAGATCACGCTCAAGACCGCCACCGGGAAGACCGTCAAGTCGATGAAGCGGGGCACATACACGGGTTGTCGTTCGCGACCGGTCGCGCATCCACAACGCGCACGTCGTCGCGCCGGGCTTCAACCGACGAACCTGGCCGCTCACCTACACGGGGACGCAGACCTGGAAGGTCAAGCTCGCGCGAACCGGCACGCTCCGGTTCCTCTGCGACCCGCATGCCCTCGCGGGCATGAAGGGCTCGGCGAAGATCGTCCGGTAATGGGCGCAAGACCGGAATCCGCGCTCGCGGATCCCGGTCGCGCGAACACCCCTGAAGGCGGCCGCTTCGCGGCCGCGGTCGTATCGACGACTCAGACGGAGCGGCCGGCCAGACGCCAGACAGGGCCTTGCGTCACGGCGTTCTCGGTGTCCGACAAGCCGTAGAGCACGCTCGCCGAGCCGGTGATCCCCTCGGCGTCCATGCGCTCGAGGCAGCGGCGCGCCATCTGCGGCGACACGCCGTAGCCCTGCTTTCCCGACGCGCGAAAGCGCAAGGCGATCTCGCCGGGTACCCGCGACGGGTTCAGTGGCGCTCCGAGCAGCGCAGCCCGCGGCAGGTGGTCGGTCGAGTCCAGCTCGAGGACGCAGAGGATGTCGCTCCAGTCGGGCGGGAGCTCGGCCAGCGCCTCGTCCCACTGCGCCGCGAGCGAGCGCGTCGTCTCGATCGGCGCCCGAGGCGTGGCCGGGGCGACGTCGTGGACCACCCCGACGACCGAGAGGATCCCCCAGATCCGGCGCTGGTCGAGCCGACGGAAGACGTTGCGCGCGCGCTCGACGCCTCCCTCGACGCGCTGGATGTGCAGCCGAAGCTCGTTGCCGACCACGGCCTGGCTGCAGAGGACCGAGCACGGCGGCCGCGTCCGCGACCGATCCTTCCGGGGCGAACGAGAGCTGGACTTCCGCCCAGTCGGCCTCGAGCCCCGCCTCGATCTGGTCCCACTGGTCGGCAGCCCGCATCGGCGGATCAGCATAATGGCCGCTCGATGACGACCGTCGAAGAGCGCGCCGAGTCCGGGGGGCCTGGCGTATCCGGGGAGGTTCTGCGCGGATTCTTCCGCGAGATGCTCCTGATCCGTCGCTTCGAGGAGAAGGTCGAGGATCGGTTCCGCGCGGGCGAGTTGCCGGGGTTCCTGCACGTCGCGATCGGCCAGGAGGCGACCGCGACCGGGGTCTGTGCCGCGCTCACGCGCGAGGACGTCATCGCGTCGACGCATCGCGCGCACGGTCACGCGATCGCGAAGGGAACGCCCGTCGAGCGGATCATGGCCGAGCTGTACGGCAAGGTCGAAGGCTGCAGCGGGGGCTACGGCGGCTCGATGCATCTGTACGACGTCGAGGTCGGCAATCTCGGCGCGAACGCCGTCGTCGGCGGCGGGCTGCCGGGAATCGTCGGCGCCGCGCTCGCCTTCCAGATGCGCGGCGAGAAGCGCGTCGCCGTCGCGTTCTTCGGCGACGGCGCGACGAACACGGGCGCGTTCCACGAGTCGCATGAACCTCGGGCAGCTCTGGAAGGTGCCGGCGATCTTCTGCCTCGAGAACAACGGCTGGGCCGAGTCGACGCCCGCGAGCCAGCAGCTGCCGCTACCCGTCGACGAGCTCGGCAAGCGCGCAGCGGCGTACGGCATGAAGCTGATCGAGGCCGACGGTCAGGACGTCGAGGCCGTGTACCTCGCCACGCTCGCCGCGCGCGAGCACGCGCTCTCCGGGAAGGGCCCGGTGCTGCTCCACCTGCGGACGCACCGCCTGACCGGGCACTTCGTCGGCGACCCGCAGGTCTACCGCGACAAGGACGCGCTCAAGGAGGAGCGGGAGACGAAGGACCCGATCCGCCTCCTGGGCGCCCGCCTCGAGCTCTCCGACGAGGAGTTCGCGGCGATCGACGCCGAGGTGACGGCCGAGGTCGAGGCGTCGGTCGAGTTCGCGAAGGCGGGCACCGACCCCGCACCGGAAGACGCGCTCAAGTACGTCTATGCCTGAGCTCGACCTACCGCGAGGCCGTTCGCGACGCGCTCGCGCGGGCGCTGCGCGAGGACGACCGCGTCTTCATCATGGGCGAGGACATCGCCGAGATGGGCGGCTCGATGGCCGTGACGCAGGGGCTGCTCGACGAGTTCGGCCCCGGGCGCGTCCGCAACACGCCGATCTCGGAGATGGCGATCCTCGGAAGCGGCATCGGCGCCGCGATCCAGGGCATGCGACCGATCGTCGAGATCATGTACGAGGACTTCCTCACGATCTCGATGGAGCAGCTCGTGAACCAGGCCGCGAAGCACCGGACGATGTCGGGCGGCCAGGTGTCCGTCCCGCTCACGATCCGGACGCAGGGCGGCGCGGGCTGGTCGCCGGGGGCGCAGCACGCGCAGCAGCTCGAGGCATGGTTCGTCCACGTGCCCGGTCTGAAGGTCGTGTTCGCGTCGACGCCCGAGGACGTCCGCGGCCTGCTCTGGTCGTCGATCTACGACGACAACCCGGTCGTGTTCTTCGAGCACCGGACGCTGTACCCGATCAAGGGCGAGGTACCCGACGAGCTCGAGCCGATCCCGCTCGGGAAGGCGCGCGTCCATCGCGAGGGCACGGACGTGACCGTGGTCGCGACCGGCCGGCTCGTCCACGAGTCGCTCGACGGCGGCAGAGGAGGCCGAGAAGGACGGGATCTCGGTCGAGGTGGTCGATCCGCGGACGCTCCTGCCGCTCGACGAGGAGACGATCGTCGCCTCGGTCAAGAAGACGACGCGCTGCGTGACGGCGCACGAGGCCGTGACGCGCGGCGGCTTCGGGGCGGAGCTGGCGGCCGTGATCCAGCACGGCGCCTTCGACTGGCTCGACGCGCCGATCGAGCGTGTGGGGGCGAAGTTCGCACCGCTCGCGTTCGCGCCGGTGCTCGAGCAGGCGAGCGTCCCGCACGCCGCCGACGTGCTCGCCGCGATCCGCCGGACGGTGGCGCGCAGCTAGAGATGGCGACCGAGGTCAAGCTCCCGCGCCTCGGCCAGGGCATGGAGTCCGGGACGATCGTCCGCTGGCTGAAGACCGAGGGAGACGCCGTTACCAAGGGCGAGCCGCTCTACGAGCTCGACACGGACAAGGTGACCCAGGAGGTCGAAGCGGAGTCCGACGGCGTGCTCCTCAAGATCGTCATCGCCGACGGCGAGGTCGACGTCGGCACGACGGTCGGGATCATCGGCGCGCAGGACGAGGACGTCACGGCGATCCTCGCGGAGGCGCAGGGTGACAACGGCGGCGCCCCCGCGCCCTGCGCCAGGCCGAGCAGGCCGCCGAGGCCGCCGAGGCTCCGAGCGAGCCGGTCGCGGAGCAGCAGCCGGAGGCGCAGGAGCCTCAGGAGCAGCCGCAGGCGCCGGTTCGTGCCGAGGGCGAGCGCGTCAAGGCGAGCCCGCTCGCGCGGCGGATCGCCCGTGAGCGCGGTGTCGAGCTCGCGCAGGTCGTCGGCACGGGGCCCGAGGGGCGCGTCATCGCCGAGGACGTCGAGAAGGCCGCGATCCGGCCGGCTGCGGCGCCGGCGCCGGGCGCGCAACCGGAGTTCGAGGTCGTCGAGCTCACGTCGACCCGCAAGACGATCGCGCGACGGCTCACCGAGGCCTGGGAGGCGCCGGTCTTCCAGCTCACCGTCAGCGCGGACGCCTCCGAGCTGGTCGCGACGCGCGAGCGCATGGTCGAGCTCCTGCGCGAGGGCGAGACGAAGCCGACGGTCTCGGACGTCCTGACCCGCATCGTCGCGTCGGCGCTCGTGCGCCACCCTCCGGTGAACGCCAACTTCGTCGAGGGGAAGATCCACCGGTTCGCCGCCGCGAACGTCGGCCTCGCCGTCGCGGCTCCGAGCGGCCTCGTCGTCCCCGTCATCCGCGACGCCGACCGCAAGTCGGTGCAGCAGATCGCGGCCGATCGCGCAGACGTCGTGTCCCGCGCGCGCGACGGGAAGCTTCAGCTCGCGGACCTCGAGGGCGGGACGTTCACGATCTCGAATCTCGGGATGTACGGCATCGAGCAGTTCGTCGCCGTCCTCAACCCGCCGCAGGTGGCGATCCTCGCGGTCGGCTCGATCGAGGACCGCGCGGCGGTGATCGACGGCGAGCTCGACGTCGTCCCGACGATGACGATGACGCTCACGTGCGACCACCGCGCGATCGACGGTTCCGAGGGCGCCGAGTTCCTCCGGACGGTCAAGCAGCTCGTCGAGACGCCGGCGCTGGCGTTGTAGCCTCAGGCGCATGGTCATCCGCCGGGGCGGTCGGCAGGACGTCAGGTTCCTCCGCGACATGCTCCACCACGCCTACTACTGGCGCGAGCGGAGTCCCACCGACGGCCCGGGGCCGGCGGCGCGCTACATCAAGGGCCTGGGGCGGCCGGGAGACACGGTGCTCATCGCGATCGACGACGGCTTCCCGGTCGGGGCGGCCTGGTACCGGCTGTTCCGGCGCGACGCACCCGGGTACGGCTTCGTCGACGAGGAGACGCCCGAGCTCGCCATCGCCGTCGTCCCGAGCCGCCGCGGCCGCGGCATCGGCGACGCGCTCATCGAGGCGCTGTGCGAGCGCGCGCGTGCCGACGGGTACGGCGCCTTGAGCCTCAGCGTCGGGCGGGACAACCCGGCGCTCGTCTCGTTCTACGAGGCGCACGGCTTCGCCGTGCTCGAGAACGGCGACGAGCACAGCCTCACCATGCGGCGGGAGCTCTGAGCGTCTCCGCCGCTAGGATCGCGCGCATGGACTTCGACGTCGCCGTCCTGGGTGGCGGCCCTGCGGGGTACACGGCTGCGATCCGGGCGGCGCAGCTCGGCGCACGCGTCGCCTGCATCGAGCGCGAGGCCGAGCTCGGCGGAACGTGCCTTCGCGTCGGGCTGCATCCCGACGAAGGCGTGGGTCTCGACCGCGCACGCGCTCCACGCTGCCCGCGAGATCGACCCGAAGCTCGGCGTCGTCACGGGCGAGCCAGAGCTCGACTTCGCGACGGCGAACGAGTGGAAGGCGCAGGTCGTGAAGCAGATGACGGGCGGCGTCGCGTCGCTCTTCAAGGCGAACAACGTCACAGTGGCTCGAGGGCAGCGGCGCGCTTCGAGGATGCCCGGTCGATCGTCTTCGACAAGGGCGAGCTCGGCGTCAGCTTCAAGAGCGCGATCGTCGCGACCGGCTCGTATCCGATCAGGCCGCCGATCCCCGGCCTCGAGTCGCCGCGCTGCGTCGACTCGACGGGGCTCCTCGCGCAGACCGAGGTGCCGCGACGCCTCGTCGTGCTCGGCGGCGGGATCATCGGCTGCGAGTTCGCGTCGATCTTCGAGCGCTTCGGGACCGAGGTGACGATGATCGAGATGCTCGAGTCGCTCATCCCGCAGGAGGACGACGACGCGACGAGCGAGCTCCGGAAGTCGTTCGCGCGGCGTGGGATCGTCGTCCACCTCGGCAAGCAGTGCACGCAAGGTCGAGGACACGGGCGCCGGGCTCGTCGTCCACTTCGGCGAGGGCGAGACGATCGAGTGCGACCTGATGCTCGTCTCCGTCGGCCGCGCGCCGCTCGTCGAGGGCATCGGTCTCGAGGCGGCGGGTGTCGCGTTCGACCCGCGCGCGGGCATCGAGACGGACGCCCATCGCCGAACGTCGGTTCCGCACATCTACGCGGCCGGCGACGTCGCCGGCTACTGGCAGCTCGCGCACACGGCGTTCCGCGAGGGCGAGGTCGCCGCGGAGAACGCGACGGGGCACGAGGCGCAGATGCCGGACTCACCGGCCGTTCCGCGCCCGATCTACACCGATCCCGAGATCGCCGGCGTCGGGCTCACGGAGGCGCAGGCGGTCGAGCGGTACGGCGCCGAGAACGTCGTCGACGGGCCGGTTCCCGTGGGTCGCGAACGCCCGCGCCGTCATGTCCGGCGAGGCCGCAGGCTGGGTCAAGACGATTCACGAGTCGAGCTACGGCGAGCTCGTCGGCGTCGTCATCGTCGGCCCGCACGCGACCGACCTCATCGAGGCCGCCGTCGTCGCACTCGACGCCGAGTCGACGATCGAGACGGTCGCCGACGGGATGGCCGCCGCATCCGACGCTCGGCGAGGGCCTCAAGATCGCGGGCCAGGTCGCGCTCGGCCGCGCGATCGACCTTGCCGCCGCGCGCGCAGAGCAGCGGTCGACGGTCCCTCGGTTACCCTGCGCGCGGATGAAGATCTACACACGAGGAACGCCGCGGTCGGCTACCTCACGCTGAAGGCGATCCAGCGCTGCGGTGAACAGGAAGCGCAAGCGTCGCAGCGGCCTCAAGGTCGCCGCCTACGTCGGGCTCGGGCTCGTCTCGGCCGGGATCCTCGCCGCCGTGCTCGCGGTCGCGCTCAAGCGCCGCTCGGGCGAGATCGAGGAGCGCCGACGCTCGAGAGCGACGCCGAGAGCGAGATCGTCGGCGAGTACGTGACCGCACCGGAACCCGTTCCGGCGACGTGAGCTCGGATCACGGCCGGGGCCGGCGGATCGCCGATCCGCCCGGCTCTCGACGGGCTCGTTCCGTACGAGCCCGGGAAGCCCGTGGAGGAGGTCCAGCGCGAGCTCGGGCTCGAACGCGTCGTCAAGCTCGCGTCGAACGAAGGGCCCGTACGGGCCGTTCCCGGCCGCCCAGGAGGCGATCGCCCGCGCGACGCTCGAGCTCAACCGCTACCCCGACGGCGGGGCGTGGCGGCTTCGGAGCGAGCTCGCCGAGCGGCACGGGGTCGGCTTCGACCAGGTGACCGTCTGCGCCGGCGCGGACGCGGTCGTGGGCTACGTCTGCCTGGCGACGCTCGACCCGGGCGACGAAGCCGTCACGGGCTGGCCGTCGTTCGCGAGCTACGTCATCGATCCGCTGAAGCTCGGCGCCGTCCCGGTTCGCGTCCCGCTCGTCGACGAGCGGATCGACCTCGAGGCGGTGCTCGCGGCGATCACGCCGCGGACGAAGCTCGTCTTCATCGCCGCGCCGAACAACCCGACCGGCACGACGAACACGCGCGCGGAGCTCGACGCGTACTTCGAGCACGTTCCTCCGCACGTCCTGACGGTGCTCGACCAGGCGTACTTCGAGTACCTCGACGAGCCCGACTATCCCGACGGCGTGACCGAGTACCTCGCGCGCGGGCATCGCGTTCTCGTTCTGCGCACGTTCTCGAAGATCTTCGGCCTCGCCGGGCTGCGTGTCGGCTACGGCATCGGCCCTGCCGACGTGATCACGGCGATCGGGAAGGTCCGGCGCGCCTTCGACGTGACGTCCGTCGGGGCAGGAGGCGGCCCTCGCGAGTCTCGACGACGACGCCGAGATCGCGCGGCGCCGTGCGGTGAACAAGGAGGCCATGGCGCTCCTGCTCGACGTGCTTCGCGAGCACCGCTTCGAGCCCGCCGGACCGGCCGTCGCGAACTTCCTCTTCGTCAGGGTCGGAGACGCCGACGGGCTGAACGACGCGCTCCTCCGGCGCGGCGTCATCGTGCGGCCGATGCGCTCGTTCGGGGCGCCCGACGCGCTCCGGATCACCGCCGGAACGCCCGAGGAGGTCGCGTTCCTCGGCGAGGCGCTCGCCGCGATCGAGCTGCCCGTCGGCGCGGCGAGGTGAGGTTCACGTTACGTCTCGGTGGAGGTTCGTAGGGATCCCGGGCGCGAAGCGCGAATCTCGGCCTGACCCTCGGCTATCCTCCGCCGGCGGGCGCCCGTCGAGGCGCTCGTCGTCGTAAACCGGACTCTCTTCATGCGAACCACCCTGAAACGAGGACTGGGGCGCGGAGCCGCTCCGAACGGAAACGGAAAGGCGGTGCTGCCGCCCGGGCTCGAGCTCACCCGTCAGCTTCTACCGGCAGCCGGAGCGGCCCGGCCGCTCGCGCGTTGGGGCTCGTCGGACGGGTCGCGCTCTGGCTCGGGATCGCATGCCTCGTGATCGCGACCGGCACGGCCGGGGGCGCGTACCTGTACTTCCACGAGTCCGTCGCCGCCGTCGCGGCCAAGACGCCCGAGGTGCGCAAGGCGGCCAAGCAGCTCGATGCCGCACTTCCGGGCCAGCCTGCCGTCGCGCTCGTGATCGGCTACGACCACCGCAAGGAGGACGGCACGAACGCCTCCGGCCGCTCGGACACGCTCATGCTCGTGCGCGCCGATCCGTCGTCCGACTCGATCTCGCTCCTGTCGTTCCCGCGCGACATGCGCGTCGAGATCCGCTGTCCCGGCCGCACGCCGTTCTTCGACAAGATCAACGCGGCGTATTCGACGTGCGGCCCGCAGGGCTCGCTGCAGACGGTGCGGGCGCTGACCGGCGTGCAGATCAACTACCTGATCACCGTGAACTTCCGGGGCTTCCGCCAGATCGTCGACCGCCTCGGTGGCGCGTGGATCGACGTCGACCGCCGCTACTTCAACGACAGCGGCGGCCCGTACGGCTACGCGAAGATCAACCTGCGGCCCGGCTACCAGCAGCTCACGGGACGGCAGACGCTCGACTACGTCCGCTTCCGGCACACGGACTCGGACCTCTACCGCGTCGCGCGCCAGCAGCAGTTCGTGAAGGCGTTCAAGGGCCAGGTCCAGGAGAGCTTCGCGCCGCTCGCCCTGCCGAAGGTCGTCAATGCGGTCACGAACAACGTCGAGGTCGCCCAGGGCGGGGGCCGCGACGTCAGCGGCGAGCACCGTCCTCTCGTACGCGCTCTTCGCGTACGGCCTCCCGCAGGGCCGCGTCTTCCAGACGCGGATCGAGGGGCTCGAGGGCTTCGCCGAGCTGACGACGGACTCGGAGAACATCACGAAGGCCGTGAACGACGTTCACGCATCCGGACGTCGAGTCGTCCGAGAAGGCGACCGCGGTCGCGCTCGGCGAGAAGGTCAAGAGCCGCACGCCGGCGCCGAGTGCGACGACGATCACCGTGCTGAACGGGAACGGCGTCGCGGGCTCCGCGTCGACCGCCGGCTATCAGCTCGGTCACGCGCTCGTACCAGGTGCTCACTCCGCCGAACGGCCTGCCGGCGAACGCGCCATCCTTCGACTACTTCCGGACGAAGGTCTACTTCGACAAGTCGCGGCGCGGCGCCGAGGCGGCCGGCAAGAAGGTCGCGAACCTCTTCGCCTCGGCCGAGCTCGAGCCGCTCCCGCGGCCGATCTCGCAGCTCGCGAACGGCGCGATGCTCGACGGTCGTCGTCGGGCAGACGTTCCACGGGAGCCTCGCCTCGGCGCCGATCGACGCAGACGCCGAAGCGCGAGCGGCCGAACATCACGTACGGGCCCGAACGCGTCGATCGACGAGCTGCGCGAGCGCCGCAAGCGCATCCCGTTCCCGCTGATGGTCCCGACCGTCATCGAGCGCAGCTCGTGGACGGACTCGACGATGCCGGCGCGGATGTACTGGATCGACCCGGACGAGAAGCACAAGGCCGTCCGCCTCGTCTACCGCATGGGCTCGAACGAGTACTGGGGTGTCGAGGATGACGCGACTGGGACGATGCGCCGGTGCTCGCCGACAAGAGCCTGACGCGCCGCATCGGCGGCCGAATCTACGACCTCTACTACAACGGACCGAAGCTGCACATGGTCGTGCTGCGAACGCCGAAGGCGAACTACTGGGTGATCAACACGCTGCTCGACCGCCTCTCGAACGAGACGATGCTCGCGATCGCCAAGGGCTTGAGGCCGCTCGGCTCCGTGAAGAGCGAAGTAGCACGTGAAGGTCGCCGTCTTCGGCGCGGGGTACGTCGGCCTCGTCACCGGCGCGTGCTTCGCCGAGCTCGGCCACGACGTCGTCGTCCGGGACGTCGTCGAGGCGAAGATCGACGCGCTCCGCGACGGGCGCGTCCCGATCCACGAGCCGGGACTCGACGAGATGCTCGAGCGAAACCGCGAGCGCCTGCGCTTCACGATGGACGTCGCCGAGGCGGTCGAGGGGGCGGAGGTCGTCTACATCGCCGTCGGGACGCCGCCGACGTACTCGGGCGACGCCGACCTCTCCGCGGTCTGGACGGTCGTCGACGAGCTGCCGAGGTCGATCGCCGGATCGTCGTCGCGATGAAGAGCACCGTCCCGGTCGGCACGGGGCGCGCCGTCCGGCACCGGCTCGACGACGGGGCTCGAAACGTCGGCTACGTCTCGAACCCCGAGTTCACCGCGGAGGGGACGGCGGTCCGCGATTCATGGAGCCCGACCGGATCGTCATCGGCGCCTTCGAGGAGGCCGACGGCGACGTGTCGGAAGCTGCACGACGGGATCGACGCCCCGATCGTGCGCTGCGACGTGCCGTCCGCCGAGATGGTCAAGCTCGCCGCGAACGCGGCGCTCGTCACCCGCATCTCCTTCATCAACGAGATCGCAAACGTCTGCGAGGCGACGGGCGCGGACGTGACGACGGTGGCGCGAAGGCATTGGTCTCGACCGCCGAATCGGGCCGTCCTTCCTCCGTGCCGGGATCGGCTACGGCGGCCGTGCTTCCCGAAGGACTCGCTCGCGCTGAAGCAGCTGGCAGCGAACTCCGGCTACAACTTCCAGCTCCTGAACGCCGTGATCGAGGTGAACGAGCTCCAAAAGCGACGTGTGATCGGCAAGCTCGAGCGGCGTATCGGCTCACTGCGCGGCAAGCGCATCGCGCTGCTCGGCCTCGCATTCAAGCCCGGGCACGGACGACATGCGCGAGGCGCGGTCTCGTGCTCGCCGGCCGGCTCCTGTCCGAGGGAGCCGAGGT
>CAWDSX010000040.1:0-23309 GCA_963805135.1 uncultured Gaiellaceae bacterium
GTACCCAGCCGGCCTACTACGCGTGGTGACTCGAACGCTTCAGCGCTCCGGAGTCGCGGCGATGGCTCGCGCGATCTGGGGGCCTGCAGCACAGATGCTCCAGGCAGGTCTTGCCAACAGTGCCTAATCAGCCTGAAGCAGGATTCAGTGCCGTCCATCCAACGTAAGTGCTCTTCAGCTCAGCTCTGCAGAGTCGCGGGTTGAGGGAGAAGCGTGGCTCCGGACTGATCAAGGGAGAGCACACTCGGGCATGACATTGCGCTCTGCCTCAAGGCAGACGGTGCCCGACTCTCAGCAGCACGACGCCGGAAACCGGAAGGCCCGCCGAGTGGCGGGCCTTCCCAGGTCCGTTGTACGTCGGCCCCGAGAACTTGGGGCGATCAGTCAGTCGGATTGTCGACAATCCGCGGGGGGCACTCGTCAACCGAGTTGCCACCAACAACGTTTGGTTCCCCTCCGTCGAACATGTTGACCTGAGCGGTGGGCGTGTTGCCATGGCAGATCAGGTTCCCCGCGATGACATTCGTCTGCACTTCGCTCGAGTCACTCCCCGGGACCACGGACGTATCCAACGCGGTGTTCTTCGAGAAGTTGACGTTCCCGCCGACTTGGTTGCGAATCGCGCCAATCCACATACCACTCCAGCCCTGAACGTCCAGGTTTCCGCCGATCGTGTTGTCCTTGATCGGGAAGTTGCGACCCGGACCGCTTCCTCCGTTCGAGATGAGATTCCCGTGGATGGTCATTCCACCGAGATACAGCGTCGCCGGATCGTTCGCGACGACGTTCCCATCCACGATCGCACTGGTATGTGGTGGGACTGGGTTGTAGTCGCCCTAGTCCGAGAACGGCTCCCTTGCCGACCTTGACGTTCCCAGTGACGTGCACTGACTCTGCCATGCCGCTGGCATGGTCGTTGAGCGGGCGCCGTCGGCGACGGTCAGGTTGCCGTTGATCGTCATCGTCCCTTCGCCGAAGACGCAGAAGCCCGTAACGGTGAATCCGGCGTATGTGCCCGCCGGGATGGCTTCGGCGTTATTGAAACCCGGTGTCCCGCCTGAGCACGTGCCTACACCCGGCTTCGCCGCGAACGCAGACGACCCAGTAATACCCAGCGCGAGCAAGATGCCCGAGCAGAGCAGAAGTAGCAGCTTCAATATCTCTCCCCCTCTCCCTTTCGTACTGACCTAAGTCAAGCCCGGGCGCATCATCTCCGAAACCTGCGGGACCTCGTCAACCAAGCCCACTTGCCTCCACCGCTACGGGGATCGGCGCGAACCGCAGACCCGTGCAATCAAACGATGGGCGTGCCCATTCGCTCGCCCACCGCCCCCGGGGTTCACGTACACGCACTGAGGTGACGGTGGCAGGGTGTTCCCATTTTGTTTCCACGCACACAGAGAGCGTCACCGCCCCTGTAAACCAAGACCGCGCGTTAGCGGGGCTTCCGGGAGTGGGCGGTACTGACCCCGGACAGCCCTGCACTTCGCCTGCTTCTGCGGCTCCAGGGGAGCACTGAGGGGAGCGTCAGCTGAACAAGCGCGCGCGCGAGGAGCCGCTCGCTGTGAGGTCGCTATCCCGGAGGCGACACGGCCTGGGTATCAGGAAGGAGCCCGAGTCGCACCAGTTCGCGCCGCAACGCCGTAGCGTCGGTGAACTGATCGCGCGGAACCCAAGTGCCTTCGCTGCGTCGACGTTCGCCGACGAGTCGTCGATGAAGAGCGCCGCCTCGGGCTCGATGCCGAACTGCTCTGCGAGGTGGTCGAAGATCCGCCGGTCGGGCTTGTTCACTCCGACGTCGCCCGAGATCACGATTCCCTCGAACCATGCCAGGAAGTCGAACCGCTCTCGGGCAACCGGGAACATCTCCGCCGACCAGTTGCTGAGCGCGACCAGTCGGACGCCCGCAGCCCGCAGATCGGCAAGTACGTCGACCGTTCCCGGGATCTCCCCGGCCAACATCTCGGGCCATCGCCGGTGGAACGCCTCGATGAGTTCTCGCCGCTGCGGATGCTCGGCGACCAGGAGTGTCGACGCCCTCGGCCCATGGTCGCCCCGCGTCTTGGCATGCGTTCCATTCCGCCGTGGTCACCTCGGCGAGGAACGACTCCATCTCGTCCGGGTCATCAAACAGCTGCCGGTAGAGGTAGCGCGGGTCCCAATCGATGAGGACGCCGCCCGAGGTCGAAGACCACGGTGGTCGGGCGCATCGGCGTAACCGCGCTCACTCCTTCTCCGGCGTCAACATCACGATAGGAATCAGTCTCGCCGTGCGCTCCTGGTAGCGGGCGTACCCAGGGTGGGTCGTCGTCACGAGGGGCCAGAGCCGGTCATGCTCCTCGGCGGTCGCGGCCCTCGCCGTTACCCTCGAGGTCGTCCCACCGATCAGCACGCTTGCCCGGGGATCGCGCTGAAGGTTGAGCCACCAGGCGGGCGGCAGGTCGGAGCCGCCGAAGGAGCCGATCACGACGAGGTCTGCGCCGTCGCGGAAGTACGTGAGCGCGGCCGTTCGCGGTTTGCCTGACCCCCGCCCGGTCGTCGTCAGGAGGAGCACCGGCATCCCGGCCACGCGGCCCAGGAGGCGGCCTCCGCTGGCACGGTAGACGCCGCCGTGCGTGCGCGACATGGCACGAATCAGGAAGCGGCGCAGTCGTTCGCGGGTGTGGGACATATCGGCAACGTTCACCTTCCAATCGGACGTCTGCGTAACCCAGTCGGCCTGGCCTCAAAGGTGGGCGGGCTGAACTAGCTGCTCGGCTACTCAGGTGCAGAGAGGGCTGTCGGGCGACCTCGAAACCGATCGAGACTCTCGCCCTCGAGGATGAGCGCTGTTAGCCCAGCCTCGGACTTCATTTCGTGGTCTTCACCCTCGTGCAAGAAGACCGCTTCGCCTGCGCCGATCGGCTCATCGACACCATTCGCCCCGCTCACTTCTCCTGATCCCTCGAGTACGGCGATGATCTGCGGGTACGTCCCGGGATGCCGCCTGATCCGACCGCCCGGCCCGAATCGAAAGATCGCCGCTTGGACGAGCGCCCCTTCCTCGAACGGCTGTGTCAGCGGAGCCATCGAAACATGATCGAGTAGATCGCCGTGCGGCACGAACGCCGCGGCTGGCGTAAAGCTGAAGCGTTCCACCAGTACCTCCTCGGAGCAGATAGCGTGGGCAAGCATCCCATGGCGCGACGTCGACGGGATGAGCGCTAGCTGACGGGACGGAGCGGTGCGCCAGGCGTGCCGATCCGTCTGGAAGGGCGCGATGCGGTACCGCTCGCCGGTGGTGTTGTGCGTGGCGAACTTGTCACCGGCGGTGACGGCCTGCGGGTCCACCTCGGTGAAGTACCGCCGTGCGGTCTTCACCCGGTGCTCGTCCGCACGCACCAGCCCGCCGACCTCGAACACGAACTCGCGGTCCTCGGGTCAGTCCAGCTTGCGCCCGGTGGGTACGCCGAACGCGTACACCTGGTCACTGACCTGGTCAGCCATCGCGCTGCTCCTTTCGGTGGGTCACCGAACAACCTAGAGGCGAGCCCCTGGGTCTCCCGCTCTGCGCTTAGGGTGGTGCCGTACCCACGAGGTTGGAAGAGCTGGCTGCGGCCATCCCCCTCGGCACGGGCAACGCCAACGAAGAATGCCCCGGTTCCGCCCTTGAACTCCTCGCCTCCCGCAACCCTGGCGATGGCATCGAGGTTGATGCGAACCGCGCGCATGATTACCACCCGATCCAACATCCCGATTGGTGCCTAGAAGGATTGGTTGGCCCCGACGCTATTGCCGGGGCCAACCATGGAGAACTATGGAGTGGGTCTGTTGCCCTTCTCCTCGCGGCTTTCGTTCGTGCCGCCAGCGCATGCTCCGTGTCCCGCGATGCCAGGAATAGGCACGTCGTGGGGTGTCTGAGTGATGCTCGAAGTCTGACCCTCCGCCGGATCCATGTCATTCAATCCGCTGTAGGCGCAGTTCGAGCTGGCATTGGTCGGAGCGTTGGTGTCGTTGTCGCTGTGTTCGCAAACGACGCCTGTATCCCCGCCGCACGGCGTGCCCGGAGGACCCTTCACCTCGCCCGCGAACGCTCCGCTCGCTGCAGCACCTACGAGCACGGCAATAGAAGCCGCCACGATGAACAGTCGCCGCATACCTGACCCCCTTCGTTTGTAGACGCTCCCCTAGCGTCTGGCGGGCACAACCGTACTCCCATGGAAACATGCGGTCAACCGTCCCGGCTGATCGACCGCTGGTTCTCTACCCATCGTCGGCTGCTCTGTTCAAGCCGATCCCGAGTACGCTGACCGGCGCCGAAACTCGTCCGGCGCCGGTCGCGTTCTGGCGTTACCAGGGGCTGTCGAAGTGGTGGCAGATCCAGTAATCCCAGCCGAACCGTGGGCCGAGGTAGCTCCACTCGTAGAGCGGCGGACTGCTTGTCTCGCCGGGCGGGCCTCCGGGCGGGTCGGTCGGACAGGGCTGGTTGTGGAAGTGGTCGGCCCGAATCATGTGCTCGGTGCCGAGGAAGGGAGCCTCTTCCGCGTTCACGTCCGGAGTTGCAAACGCCTTGAGCAGTGCGCTCACGGCCGTCCCCGCGACCACTGCCTCTAGTTGGCCGGGCGGGAAACAGTGGACATTATTGTTCGCCGGGAAGGCTCCCACCGGATTGAGGCAGTCCCAGCCGGCCCGTTGGAGCTGAGCCGGGCTGTTTCCTTTGCCCGATGCGGTTGCCGTAAGCGCGAAGGTTGCCGTAAGCGCGAAGGTCGCGGCTCCGACGACCGCGAGGAATCGCTTCTTGCCCATTTCCTCTCCCCTCTGTAGCCGACGCCGTGTCAGCGCCAGCCCGAACGTACTCCCCTAAATGCACCGTCGTCAACAGTTCCGGAGGGAGCAATCTCTCGTTATCGCTGGGTTCCGTCACATGCGACCGTTCCTTACCGTCCAGCGGCCGATCAGCTGCCGGAACAGAGTGGCTCTCTTGATGTGCCTGACGGGCCTGACACGAGTGTCCGCGAGAGCGTTGGCGGCGGTAGCCACGTTGCGCTGACCACACCGGATTTTCGGAAGTCGCTTCTGCCAGCTTCCTTTTCGGATGCGAACTCCCCATGCTCAGCGATCGGGTCGGACGTGGCGACCCCCAGGCGGCGATCCCGAGGGGTGTATCGACCCGCCTCAGTCCCTCCCCCAGCGTCCGGCCCTATTTCCGCGTTGGGGCCTTTACGCGCGCTCTCTTGCGCCGCTCGATCCTCGCGACACCAGCCGAGGGAGCGAAGATGCTCGTGTGTTCGTCGTCCCACAGGACACGGAAGCGCGGCGGATCCTCAGACAGAACCTCCTCGATGACGCCCGCCTGCCCCGACTGAGTAGCCCGCTCCGACTCGACGACGATCCGGTCTCCCACGCTTGCGTCCATGGTTCGCCTCCTGCGATTCGGAACTTGTCAATGCAGGCTAGCGCGGAGTGCCTGCCACGACACCGAGCCTCTGGCTCGCTCTGTGTAGCTCTCCGAGCGTGGGGTCAATGAGGTTGGATCGGGAACGGTGAACACACCACACCGCCGCCCGTACGTGTTCGCTTTGCACGGGTGTTCCCATTTTGTTCCTACGCACGCAGCGAGCGTTACCGCCCCTGTAAACAAAACCCCCGCGTTTGCGGGGCTTTAGAAGGTGGGCGGTACTGGGCTCGAACCAGTGACCCCCAGCTTGTCGAGCTGGTGCTCTCCCAACTGAGCTAACCGCCCCTCGGGGCATGGACTGTAGCCGAATGGCGCTCGCTGGACGGCCGGCCCACGGCCGCGCCCGGCGACGCCGCAACGGTTAAGCGTTCGCGAAGAACGGGCCGTTCTCAGCCTTCTCTCACACGTCTCTCAAGGACCTCTCAGCGAGCGGTGGTCACATCGTGGCGAGTCCCAACACATCTGCCACGAAAGGAACCAGGATGCTCCGCAATCGCACAGCCGCCGTCGTCGGAACGGTCGCCCTCGCGGCCGGCGTCGTCGCCGGCGCGGGCGGCTATGCCGCCGTCGCGGACGGCAACAGCGCCTCGCCCGTCGACAGCACGGCGTCCGCCGTATCCACGGCGTCGTCCCGTCTGAGCGTCGGCGCGATCTACCAGAAGGCCAACACCGGCGTCGTCGAGATAACGGCGACGTCGAACGCCGCACAGGGCGACTCGACGTTCCCGTTCGGCGAGCAGCAGGGCGGCACCCAGCAGGCGCAGGGATCCGGCTTCGTCTACGACACGGCCGGACACGTGATCACGAACTACCACGTCGTCCAGGGAGCGACCTCGCTCGAGGTGACGCTCGCGGACGGCTCGACGTACGACGCCACCGTCGTCGGGACCGATCCGTCGACCGACCTCGCGGTCCTCGAGGTCGAGGCCCCGACCTCCAAGCTGCACCCGCTCGCGCTTGCAGACTCGAGCGATGTCGCCGTCGGCGACGGCGTCGTCGCGATCGGCAGCCCGTACGGCCTCGAGGAGACCGTCACGAGCGGCATTGTCAGCGCGCTCGGTCGCACGATCGAATCGACGAACGGCTACTCGATCCCGGGCACGATCCAGACCGACGCGGCGATCAACCACGGAAACTCGGGTGGCCCGCTCCTGGAACTGAGCGGCAAGGTCATCGGCGTGACCAGCCAGATCGAGAGCGAGTCCGGCGGGAACACCGGGGTCGGGTTCGCGATCCCGTCGAACACCGTGCGCCCGGTCGTCGACCAGCTCATCGCCGGCCACGAGGTCGAGCACGCCTACCTCGGAGTGAGGCTCCAGGAGACCACGGGCGAGAGCGGTGCGCAGGTCGCGTCCGTCAGCGACGGCTCGCCGGCAGCGAAGGCAGGGCTCGAGGCCGGCGACCTGATCACAGCCTTCGACGGGAGACACGATCGAAAGCGCGGACGCGCTGACGGCCGCCGTCTCGACGAAGAGCCCCGGCGACGAAGTGACGGTCACCTACACGCGCGGCGGCGACTCGCACACCGCGCAGGTGATGCTCGGCACGCGGCCCTCGTAGCGACGGCTATAGCGGCTCGCTCCAGACAACGGCGTGACCGTCGAGGACGGTCACGCCGTCGCCGCTGTGATCGTCGTCCGGAGCTTGTGATCGGCTTGTCCTCGCGAGCCTCGAGCACCTCGACCTCGGCTGTGATCTCGTCGCCGGGACGCACGGGAGCGAGGAAGCGCCAGTAGAGCTCGATGTCGCGGGAGGTAACCGCCCGCGTGCGCCGGGCCGTCGCATCGACCTCGGGCATCAGAAGATTTCGGGGCACCACGGCGCTCGCTCGGCCGCGAACATCGCGTCCGCGCGCGCGGCGGCACCTCGGCGCAGCTCCTCGACCCGGCCTCCACGCACGAGCCCCGAGAACGTGAAACCTCCGAGGTAGGCGCAGCCGAGGGCGTTCACATCGAGGCGGAGCTGGGGCGCGGCGGTGGTCCGCTTCGCCCGCCCGCCCGAGAGTCTCCAGCGGCCGGCGTTCCAGGGGCAGAACTCGTCGACGACGTCGAAGACGACCGTGCCGTCGGCGCCGTAGGCGCGCGCGGACAGCGCCTCGCCGACGTCGACCAGGCGCACCCACAGCCCGTCGCCCACGCGAGCCCGCATGTTCCGCGGCGTGGCGAGCAGCCACCACAGCGGGTGGTCGAGAGGCAGCAGGCTCGCCGTCGTCCGTGCCGCCCAGTCGATGTCGAGGAGGTAGCGCCAGATCTCCGCCGTCGGCCTGCCGTCGAGCGCGACCGCCTCGACGACCTGGAGGTCGGAGTCCGCGATCCCTTCGGTCCACTTCGGCTTGTGCCGGTAGATGGCGTAGCCCTCCGGGCGCCCGTCTCGCTCGAGGATGACGAAGCGCTTCGGGCCTGCGCCCTCGCCCCCGCCCGGCGCCTCGAAGAGGATGCGGAGATCCCACCAGTTGCGCGTCCGTCCGAGCATCCCCGGCGTCTTTCGTCGGACGGCGTTCCACACGCGCGGGAAGAGCTCGAGCGCCTCGTCGGCGTCGACGAGCCTCACGCTTCCTTCGCGCTCGTGCGGCCGTGCGAACGCCGAGTGCTGCCGAGGAATCGAGATCTCCGTGCACTGCGAGGCCATGCCGTAGCCGAAGCGCCCGTAGATCGTGTCCTCCGAAGCCCAGAGGAGGGCGAGTGGCTCGCCGCGCGCGTGGACGTCGTCGAGCTGCGCACGCATCATCGCGCGGAGGACCCCGCGCCTGCGATGCGTCGGGAACGTACCGACCACGGTGACACCGGCCGTCGGGACGATGGCTCCGGGAACGGTGAGCTCGAACGGGAACGCGCCCGCCCCGCCGACGGTGGTGCCGTTCTCGCGAGCACGCGTGCATGCGCTCGATCGGGAGGTTCTTCGCGAAGCGCTCCATGCGCTCCTCGGTCGGCTCCATCCCGAAGTACTGGCCGATCGCGAAGACCGCCTGCCCGAACTCCTCGAGGTTCGCGCAGGGCGCGACCTCGAAGCTCACGCGATCTTCTCCAGGGGTGCGTACTCGACCATCAGCCGCCGCTCGGTTCCGTCACCTGCGAAGCGCACCGTAACGACTCCGCCCGGCTCGATGCCGGTGACGATGCCCTCGCCGAGCGAGCCGTGGCGGACGGCGTCGCCCGTGGAAAGGGCGATTCCGGGGCGTGGAGCGACCGCCGCGGCGGCAGGGGAGCCATAGCCGCTCCACGAGGACGGCCGCAGCCGCTCCCGCTCGACCTCCGCAGGCAGCTCGTCGAGGAAGCGGGACGCGAGGTTGTACTCACGCCGTCCGAAGAGCGATCGCGCCATGGTGTGCGTGAGCGTCAGCCGTTCCATCGCCCGCGTCATCCCGACGTAGCAGAGCCTCCGCTCCTCCTCGACGCCCTGCTCCTCGATCGAGCGCGAGTGCGGGAAGATCCCCTCCTCCATCCCGATCATGAAGACGGCACCGGAACTCGAGACCCTTCGCGTTGTGCAGGGTCATGAGCGTGACGAGACCGCGCTCGTCGCGGATCGTGTCCTGGTCGGAGACGAGTGAGATGTCCTGGAGGAATCCCGCGAGCGATGCCTCCTCGGCCGTCTGCCGGTGCTCGCGCGCAACGCCGACGAGCTCCTGGAGGTTCTCGATCCGCCCGCGCGCCTCGATCGTCCGCTCGGCTTCGAGCGCGTCGAGCGTGCCGGACTTCTCGAGGACGCGCTCGAGCAGCTCGTCCACGTGGAGGTCGTGCGAGAGCGCCATCAGCTCTTCCATGGTCGAGTGGAACGCCCGGATCGCGCGGCACGACGCCGCCGCGACGCCGGCGGGCTCGGGATCCGCCATCGCCTCGAACAGCGTGCGCCCCGTGTTCTCGGCATGCGCGACGAGACGCTGGATCGACGTGTCGCCGATCCCTCGCCGGGGTCGGTTCGCGATCCGCAGCAGCGACGTCGCGTCCTGCGGGTTCACGAGCACGCTCAGGTATGCGGTCGCGTCGCGGATCTCCGCGCGCTCGTAGAAGCGCGGCCCGCCGATGACCTGGTACGGGACGTCCTGCCGGACGAGCACGTCCTCGAGCACTCGCGACTGCGCGTTCATCCGGTAGAAGACCGCGATCTCGCTGGCCGAGTACCCGCCCTCGATCAGCGCCGCGATCTCCGCCGCGACGAACCGCGCTTCCGAGTGCTCGTCCTCGACCTCGATCGCGCGGACGGGCTCGCCCTCGCCGAGCTCGGAGAAGAGCCGCTTCGGCTTGCGCTCGGTGTTCTGCTCGATGAGCGAGTTCGCCGAGCGGAGCACGTTGTTCGTCGAGCGGTAGTTCTGCTCGAGGGCGATGACCTGCGTGCCGGGGAAGTCGTGCTCGAACTCCATGATGTTGCGGATGTCCGCGCCGCGGAACGCGTAGATCGACTGGTCCGGGTCGCCGACCGCGCAGACGTTCCCGTGCTCGCCGCCGAGGAGCTGGAGGAGGCGGTACTGCGCGTGGTTCGTGTCCTGGTACTCGTCGACGAGGACGTAGCGGAACGACTTCCGCCAGCGCGCGAGCGCCTCCGGGAAGCGCTCGAAGACCTGCACCGTGAGCATCAGCAGGTCGTCGAAGTCGACGGCGTTCGAGGCGTGCAGGCGGCGCTGGTAGAGCTCGTACGCCTCGGCGACGGTCTGATCCCAGAAGGACGCGACCCGCGCCGCGTACTCATCCGGCGAGACGAGCTCGTTCTTGGCGCGCGAGATCTGCGCGTGGATGCCGCGCGGGAGAGAAGCGCTTCGGGTCCTTGCCGAGCTCCTCGAGGCACGCCTTCACGAGGCGCACCTGGTCCTGGTCGTCGTAGATCGTGAACGTCGAGCGGTAGCCGAGGCGCTCGGCCTCGCGGCGGAGCATCCGGCCGCAGGCGGCGTGGAAGGTGAGGATCCAGATCGCGCGCGCCGTCTGTCCGAGCATCCGCTCGAGGCGCTCGCGCATCTCCCCGGCCGCCTTGTTCGTGAACGTGATCGCGAGGATCTCGTTCGGCTTCACACCGCACGCGCGGATCAGATGGGAGACGCGATACGTGAGCACGCGCGTCTTGCCGGAGCCCGGCGCCGGCGACGACGAGGAGCGGTCCCTCGGTGGCGAGGACGGCCTCGCGCTGTGCCTCGTTGAGGTCCGCGAGGTAGCGTCTCGGGCGTTGCGACGGCCACCGTCCGACTCTAGGTGACGGAATGGCCGTCGCTTACCAGCGAACGGTCAGCTCGACGTGCGCCGGCATCTTCGGGCCAGTCTGCGCAACGCTGACCCAGGTGATGCGCCAGGTATACGTCCCCTTCGGGAGCGGCTCGTACGACGCCGTGCAGTAGAACGACCCGGCCGCGCCCTGGCATTGGCCGGTCTGGCCGGACGTATTGCTCGTCGCGATGAGGGGGTTGATCCCCTTGGGCGCGTATCTTGCCGAGGAGCGAGAGCTTCGCCCGTCCCGCCGTCGGCACGCGAAGCCGGATGCGGAACGACGCGGCCTTGTGCGTCGTGAACGTGACGGAGGACGACGACCCGCTCGGGATCGTGTCCTCGAAGAACACCTGGCTCTTCGCGATCGCGACAGCCGGCACGACGAGTGCGATCGAGACGACGGCGAGAAGCGCGCGCACGCCGGCATGGTAGGGACTCACTAGCGGTCGTCGTAGACGCGGGTCGAGCCCATGTAGCACGCGACCCACACGCGGCGGGTCGGCTCGTCGTACGTGATGCCGATCGGGCGGTAGCACGCGCGTCGGACCCGGCGCTCGTCGCTCACGCGCGGAAGACTAGCCGGGCCGCCGCGGAATCACCGCGATCCGCCCTCCGACGTCGACCACGTCGATCGCGGCGCCGTAGTGCTCCGCAATCGTGGCCTCCGTGAGCACGTCGACGGGCGACGCCGTCGGCGACGACACGTCCGCCGTCGAGCAGGAGCATGCGGTCGGCGTACTGCGCGGCGAGCGTGAGGTCGTGCATCGCCGCGACGAGCGTGAGGCCCGGACTCCTGCGCGAAGCACGTCGAGGAGATCGAGCGCCTGCTGCTGGTGCCCGATGTCGAGCGCGGCGGTCGGCTCGTCGAGCAGGACGATCGACGCCTCCTGCGCGAGCGCCCGGGCCACGACGACGCGCTGCTTCTCGCCTCCCGAGAGCGTCCCGAGCCGCCGGTCGACGAACTGGAGGAGGTCGAGCCGCGCGAGCGCGCGCGCCGCGGCGTCGCGGTCGCGGGCGCCCTCCTTCGCGAGCGGGCCGAGGTGCGGCGTGCGACCGAGGAGGACGTACTCGGCCACCGTCATCCACGGCGGCGTCGACGGCTCCTGCGGGACGACGGCGACGAGGCGTCCGAGCTCGGAGCGCGTGAGCTCGAGCGCGGGCGGCCGTCGAGCGAGATCTCGCCGCCGTAACGGGACGAGCCGCGCGATCGCGCGCAGGAGCGTCGTCTTCCCCGCGCCGTTCGGCCCGATCAGCGCGAGCCACTCCCCTCGCGCGACGACCGCGTCGACGCCGTCGACGACGGCCCGGCCGCCGAGCTCGACGGTGACGCCGCGAGCCCGATCACGACGTTCCGCCCCTGGTCGTGCGCAGGACGAGCGCGAAGAACGGCGCTCCGAAGAACGCCGTGACGACGCCGAGCGGGATCTCCGCCGGCGCGAGCACCGTCCGCGCGACGACGTCGGCGAGCACGAGGAAGCCCGCACCCACCAGCACCGAGAGCGGGAGCAGCGCCCGGTAGCCGACACCGGTGAGGAGCCGGATCGTGTGCGGGACGATGATCCCGACGAACCCGATGAGGCCGGTGACGGCGACTGCCGCCGCGGTCCCGAGCGTCGCCGCCACGATCAGCGCGAGCCGTACGCGCCGCACGTCGACGCCGAGACTCGCCGCCTCGTCGTCGCCGAGGTTGAGGACGTCCACGACGCGTCGGAGCGCGAGGATCACGACGACCGCGACGCCGATGTACGGGAGGACGAGGACGACGTCCGGCCAGCCCGTGCTCGGGATGTTCCCGAGGATCCACGAGTAGACCTCCTGCAGCGTCTCGGAGTTCTGCTGCTGGACGAAGGTCTGCCAGGCGGTGAAGAACGCGGTCACGGTCACGCCGGCGAGGACGAGCGTTGCGGCGTCGCGCTCGCGCCGCGCGGAGCGGCCGACCGCATAGGTCAGGAAGACGGCGACGGACCCGCCGACGAAGGCCGCGACCGGGAGCATCCGTTGGCCCCGAAGCCCGTCGGGGAGGTACGCGATCGCGATCGTCGCCCCGAGCCCGGCACCTGCGGCGACGCCGAGCAGGTACGGGTCGGCGAGCGGATTGCGGAACACGCCCTGGTACGTCGCCCCGGCGACGGCGAGCATCGCGCCGACGAGCGCCGCGAGCATCACCCGCGGCACGCGGATCTCCCAGAGGATCGCCTCCTCGGTGGGCGACAGCGACGTCGAGACGCCGGGGAGATGGAGCCGCGCCCCCGCCGACTCGAGCACGGATCCGACGCCGAGGTCGACCGGGCCGGCGAGGACGCCGATCGCCAGCGAGACGACGCAGGAACGCGACCGCGGAGCACGCCCAGACCGGCGTCAGCCCGCGTGCGCGGACGTCGGGGGCGCGCTCCGCGACCGAGGTCATGCGCTACTGGCGAAGGCGGGCGAGCGCCGACGACATCGCGCGGAAGAAGTCGACGAGCCGAGGACCCCAGCGCGACGCGATCGAGTCGTGGATACGCACGATCGAGCCCGTGCGGACGGCGCTGATGCGATCCCACCCGGGCCGCGACGCGACGGTCGACGCCTTCTGGCCGCAGCAGACCGTGTCGGCGAGCACGATGATGTCCGGGCTCGCCGAGACGACGTACTCGGCGGAGAGCTGCGGGTAGCCGAAGCCGGCCGAGTCGGCGGCGTCCGCGATGTTCTTCAGGCCGAGCGCGCGTGTACACCTGCCCGATGAACGTCTTCGACGTCGCCGGAGAAGAGGGTCGGGTCGAGCTCGTGGTAGACCGAGAGGCCCTGCCGCCCCTTCTTCGCATCGGCGACGACCGTCGCGATCTTCGACTTCATGCGGGCGACGAGCTTCGCGGCCGCGGCCGTTCGCCCGGTGACCATCCCGAGCTGACGGATCTGCTGGTACGCGCCCTTGATGCTCTTCGCGCCGTCCTGGTGGAGGACGGTGATGCCGAGCCGACCGAGCGCGTCGGAGAGCCCCTTCGGGTCGTAGACGATGACGACGAGGTCGGGGCGATACGCGGCGATCGCCTCGACGTTCGGCGTGAAGCCCGAAAGCGCCGTCTTCGGCGCGCTCTTCGGGTAGTCGGACTGGTCGTCGACGGCGACCACCTGCGGCCCCGCTCCGATCGCGAAGAGCGTCTCGGTCGCCGTCGGCGACAGCGAGACGATGCGGGTCGGCCGCTTCGTGACCGTGACCTTTCCGCTCGAGGCGATGACCGTGACCGGGAACTGGCCGGGCGCAGCCGGCCCACCCGACGCGCCGGCGACCGCGAGCGCCAGGGCAGCCACCGCCGCACCGGCGAGGACGAGAAACGAGCGAAGCACCTGAATCCTCCCTTCCGCGAGGGGATCTGGGTTATGGGGAGCACGACAGGTCTTCTGACTCGGGGCTCCCTCCCTCGCCGCCTTCCCGGCTTGCGCCAGTGGCTTCGTGGCGGGGGAGCAACTCCCCTTACAGCGGCGGGACCGTCCCGGACTCGCACCGGGTTCCCTCACCGTGCTCCGTGGTTGCGGCGAGCCTATCATCGGACGGTGCGCGGCTCCGTCGTCCGAAACTGGCTGCCCGTCGTCGCCTGGGCGGCGCGTGATCTTCGCGTTCTCGTCCGTGCCGGACCTCGGAACGGGCCTCGGCGGCTGGGATCTCGTGCTGCGGAAGCTGGCGCACGCGACCGAGTACGCCATCCTCGGAGCGCTGCTCGTCCGGGCGACCGGACGGCCGGGACTCGCGTTCGGGCTCGGCGTTCTGTACGCGGTCAGCGACGAGATCCACCAGGTCTTCGTGCCGGGACGCCACGGTGCGCCGCTCGACGTCGCCATCGACGCCGTCGGCGTCGCGGTCGGCATCGCCCTCTGGCAGTCCGCGCGGACGCGGCGCCTCGCGTGACGGACACCGCGCCGCTCGCGATCGACCTCGACGCGATCGGCGACACGCATCCGCTGTGGTCGGCCTGGCTCGAGTCGGTCAGCGGCGTGCTCGCCATCGAGCCGGCGACGCTGCCGCAGGACCGCGGCGAAGCGGCCGCGGCGCTCGACGCCGGCGGGGCCGGAAACTGGCGGACGCTGCTCGAGCGCTTCGCCGAGGACCATGCTCCGGCCTATCTCCGCCGCGACGCCGCGACGAGCGCGGCGCTCCGGTCGCTCGCGTCACAGGGGCGTCGCGATCGGCGTCTTCAGCGATGCGCCGGAGCCGCTCACGCGAGTGGCGGTGGCGCAGCTCGGGGCGGAACGCCGCGCGTCCGTCGTCGAGGCGGGAAGCGGCGCGCTCGACCGGGTCGTCGCCGCGCTCGGCCCCGACGACGATCGTCGTCCGTACCCGCAACGACCTCCTGAGACGTCCGTAGAATCGAGCGCGTGGACCAGCACGACGTCGGAGATCGCCAGCTCGACGCGCTGCTCGAGCGCCTCGACCGGATCGCGAGCGAGCTCGAGCGCCTGAACCGCACGACCGAGCGGCAGGAGGGGTTCCAGCTCGTCGCCCGCGAGCTGCACGACCTGCAGGAGTCGCTGAACGCGCTCGCCTACGCGGCGCTCGGCCAGGCTCCGCCGCGCGTCCGCCGCCGCGCGAGCTAGCGGCCAGGACAGCGGCTCGCGAGGCGGCCGCCAACAGAGACCTGTCGCGCGGCCGGGATTCGCGCGTCGGCGAATCCCGGCCTGCGTACTAACTCAGCCGGTAGACGACGCCCTCGTGTGACGTCGCGAAGAGCTCGCCCGCGGCGTTCTCGCCGAACGAGGTCAGGCTCGGGATCCGGAACGGCTCGACCGCGCACGCCGGTCGCCTTGCCGCCGGTCACGCGGAGGCTCCAGACCGTCCCGCTAGCAGTAGTCGCCGACGTGTAGCGGCCGCGCTCGGCCGTGCGCGCCGCGCCGCGGTAGACGTACCCGCCGACGACGGTGCAGCCGCGGTCGTGGGAGTACTCGTAGATCGGGAACACGAGCTCGCCGGGACCGGCGCGCCTTCTCCTCGAAGCGGCTCGAGCCCTCGTACACGTCCCAGCCGTAGTTCTCGAGCCCCGGGCTCGTCGCGCGGCGTGTAGTCGACCTCCTCGATCGTCTCCCTGGCCGACGTCGCCGATGTAGAGGTCGCCCGTGAGCCGGTCGAAGGAGTAGCGCCAGGGGTTGCGCAGGCCGAGCGCGACGATCTCCGGCGCCGAGCCGGGACGCCGCACGTCGAGGCGCAGCATCTTGCCGAGCAGGCTGTCCATGCTCTGCGCCCGGTTCTCGGGGTCGCCGCCGGAGCCGCCGTCGCCCGTCCCGACGTAGAGACCGCCGTCCGGGCCGAATGCGAGGCCGCCGCCGTTGTGGTTCGCGTACGGCTGGTCGATCGCGAGGAGGACGCGCGCGGTCGACGGCATGCGCGCGCGCGCCGTTCGTCCGGTAGCGGACGACGCGCGTGTCGCCGTTCGTGTCCGTGTAGTTCACGTAGATGAAGCGATTCGTCCCGTACTGCGGGTCGAACGCGAGGCCGAGGAGGCCCTGCTCGCCGCCGGCCGTCGACGCGTTTCCTCGACGTCGAGGAAGAACCCGGAGCGGAGCTTTCCGCGCTCGATGACACGGATCGTCCCGCGCTGCTCGACGACGTAGAGCCGGCGCGCCTCGCTGCGCGGTGCAGTGACCTGCACCGGCTCGTCGAGCCCGCGCGCGACGACGACCCTCCGGAACGCGCCTCTCGGCGCCGAGGGCCGATCCGGACACCGAGGCGAGCGACGACGACGCAGAGCGCTGCGGCGGCGGCGGGCGCGAGGCGCACGCGCCACGGTAGCCGACGAGTGTCAGCGAGCCGTGAGCCGAAGTACGCTACGCGGCTCGTGCGGGTCTTCCTCATCGGCGCCGGCCAGGTCGGGTCGACCATCGTCGAGGCCCTCCACGACGATCACGAGATCACCGTCCTCGACACCGAGGCGTCGCGCCTGCAGGCGATCGCCGCCCGCTACGACGTCGCGGTCTTCGAGGGCGACGGCACGAGCCGCAGGACCTCGCGGCGGCCGGGATCAAGGACGCCGACCTCGTCATCGCCTGCACGTCGCGCGACGAGGTCAACCTCGTCGCCGGGATGTTCGCGCGGCGCGAGGCGCGAAGGCGCGACGACGGTGATCCGCACCTCGAGCACCGAGTACGTCGACCTCTGGCGCGAGGGCCAGCTCGACGTCGACTTCGTCGTCTGGTCCGAGCTCGAGACGGCGTACGCGATCAGCCGCATCATCGGCGTCCCGGCCGCGCGACAGACGGACGTCTTCGCGGACGGCCAGGTGCAGATCGGCGAGTTCGACGTCGAGGAGGACGCGTCGACCGAGGTCGTCGGCGTCCCGCTCCGCGACGCGCCGATCCCCGCGGACTCGAAGGTCGCCGCGATCATCCGCGGCGACGAGACGATGCTCCCCGGCGGCGACGACGAGATCCGCGCCGGCGACCGGATCGTCGTCATCGGCTCGCCGCGGGCCGGCGAAGGAGTGGAGCGCGCTCCTCTGGCCCGAGGGAGGCGCCGTGCGCGACGTCGTCATCTTCGGCGCCGGCCGCGTCGGCGCGGCGATCGCGCGCGTGCTGCTCGCGCAGGGGATCAGCGTCCGCATGGTCGAGGCGTCGAGGGAGCAGGCGCTGCGGGCCGCGGAGGCGCTCCCGAAGGCGCGCGTCTTCAACGCGACGGGCTTCGACCCCGACTTCCTCGAGCGCGAGCGCATCGGGCAGGCGCAGGCCGGCGATCTTCGCGATGCGCGACGACGCGAAGAACCAGTACGCGGCGTCGCTCGCCCAGGTCCACGGCATCCCGTTCACGATCGCCATCGCCCACGAGGCGGTCTCGGTCGGCGCGTTCGAGCAGGCGGGGATCGACGTCTCGGTCAACCCGCGCGCCGTCACCGCGGAGGAGATCGTCCGCTTCGCCCACGATCCGCGCACGCAGCAGGTCGCGATGCTCGAGGGGAACCGCTACGAGGTGCTCGACGTCACGACGCGCGAGACGAGCCGCTACATCGGCATGGAGTTCCGCGACATGCCGGTCCACGGCTCGATCATCGGCGCGATCGTCCGCAACGGGGCGGCGATCTTCCCGCACGGCGACGACGTCCTCCAGTCCGGGGACCGCGTGATCATCTTCACCGAGGCGGCGAACGCCCCTGGGTCGTCGAGGCGCTCTGAGCTTGACCCAGAGCGCGGCCCGCGCGGATCGGCCGCCCGCGGCGGCTCGCGATCGACGTCGCGCGCGGCCGCGAACCTCGTCGGGACGCTCGCGAAGTACCTCGGCCTCGCTGCGCTCTTCCCGATCGGCGGTCGCGCTCTGGTACGGCGAGCCCGTGTGGCCGTTCCTCGTGGCCGGCGCGATCACGAGCGGCGTCGGCCTCGCGCTCGAGCGGCTCGACTGCCGGACGGCGACGCACGTCGGCGTCCGCGAGGGGTTCCTCGTCGTGTCGGCGACCTGGCTGCTCGCGGCGGCGTTCGCGTCGCTCCCGTACCTGTTCGCCGGCGGCGAGCAGCTGACCACCCGGTCGACGCCTACTTCGAGGGCATGTCGGCGGTTCACGACGACCGGCGCGAGCGTCGTGACGGACTTCACGGCGCTCAACCGCTCGCTGCGCATGTGGCGCCAGTTCACGCAGTGGCTCGGCGGCATGGGGATCATCGTCCTCGCGTCGCCGTCCTGCCGCGCCTGCGCGTCGGCGGCCGGCAGATCATGGAGTCCGAGCTCCCGGGCCCGGAGATCGCCGCGCTCGCCGAGCGGATCCGCGCGACGCGCGGATGCTCTGGGTCCTCTACATCGGCCTGACCGTGCGTGCAGACGCTCCTGCTCGCTCGCTCGGCTGGCTCGGGCATCGACGACGCGATGACGCCGTACAGGCGCTCGCCCACGCGTTCTCGACGATGCCGACCGGCGGGTTCTCGACGCAGCCGGACTCGGTCGAGGAGTTCTCGCCGGCGGCGCAGTGGATCATCGCCGCTCTTCATGCTCCTCGCGGGCGTGAACTTCGTGCTCCTGTACCGCGGCGTCTTCCGGCGGCGACCGCGGCGTGCTCGTGCGCGACGAGGAGCTCCGGCTGTACCTGGCGCTCGTCGCTCGTCGCCTCGGTAGCGCTGCTCGTCCAGCTCTGGGCGTACGGATCGCCGAGGGCGAGGAGGCGGTCCGGCACGGCGGTCTTCCAGGCGATCTCGATCATCACGACGACCGGGTTCGCGACGACCGACTTCGCGCTCTGGCCCGTCATCTCGCTGCTGACGCTCTTCGCGCTGATGTTCGTCGGGCGGCTCCGCGGGATCGACGACGGGCTCGATCAAGGTCGTGCGCCACCTGCTCCTCGGCAAGGTGCTCCGGCGCGAGCTCGACCAGACCGTGAGCCCCGAGGTGGTCCTGCCGATCCGCCTCAACGGCGCGCCGGTCGACGAGCGCACGCTGCGCGCGATCGCGGCGTTCATCCTCCTGTACGTCGGCCTCTGGGCGGTCGGCGCGCGCGGTGCATCGCGATCGACTCGGCGATCGGCGGCGTCCGCGCTCGGAGCGCTCGACACGCTCGCGGTCTCGGCGAGCGCGCTCGGCAACGGCGGCCCCGGCTTCGGGATCACCGGCCCGATGGGCTCGTTCGCCGCCGCTCGGCGACGTCTCGAAGATCACGATGATCGTGCTGATGTGGCTCGGCCGGCTCGAGATCATCCCGGTCGTCGTCCTCCTGACGCGCCACTACTGGCGCGCTGTAGCGCCGCTAGCTCGGCGCGCCGAGGAGCGGCGCGGCGCAGATCGCGACCGCCGCCGGTCGTCGGGACGACCGCGAGCACCTGGTCGCCGGGCCGCATGCACCGTCGCCGGCTCGACGAGCTCGGTCCGGCCCTGCCGGAACACGGAGATGAGGCGCGACCCGGCGGGGAGCGCGAGGCCGCCCGACCTTCTTGCCCGCGGCCGGCGAGCCGCCCTCGACCTGCACCTCGACGACGACGAGCCCCTCCTTCTGGAGCTCGAGCAGCCGGACGAGCCCGTGCTCGGGGACCTCGTGCTCGACGAGGCCGAGGATGCTCGTCGTCGCGCACACGGTCTGCGTGATCCCGAGCAGGTCGAAGTGCTGCTGGTTGCGCGGGTCGTTGACGCGCGCGATCGCCTTCGCGCACGCCGTAGCGCCTCCTTCGCGATCTGCGAGATGACGAGGTTGTCCTCGTCGTCGCCGGTCACCGCGAGCAGGAGCTCCGGCGGCCGCGCGATGCCGGCGCGCTCGAGCACGCTGATCTCGGTCGCGTCGCCGCGGATCACGACCGGCCCGAACTCCTCCTCGAGCCGCGCGAAGCGGTCGGGCGCGCTGCTCGATCAGCGTGACCTCGTGCCCGAGCTCGAGCAGCGAGCGCGTCGACGTTCGAGCCGACCTTCCCTCCGCCCGCGACGACGACGTACATCAGACGGCGCGTCGCTTCGGGCGTCGCCTCGCGCACGGTGTCGAGGAGCGACCGAGATCGCGGTCTGCGTCGGGCAGACGATGCTCATGCCGCGGTCGCGAGTAGAGCTTCGCCCGCGCCGGGTCGAGGATCCGCACGACGACGCGTGTCGATCTCGTAGCGCTTCTGCAGCACCTGGCCGATGACGATGTTCGTGTTGTCGCCGTCCGTCGCGACGACCGCCGCGTCGGCGTCCCCGACGCCGGCCCGCTCGAGCACGCGTGACGTCCATGCCGTGACCGACGACGAAGCCGCCGCGCCAGGCCGGGCCGAGGCGCGACGAGCGCGTCCTCGTTCTCGTCGACGACGGTCACGTCCCAGCCGTCGGCGGCGAGCCCCTTCGCGACGGCGGAGCCGACGCGGCCACATCCGATGACGACGGCCTTCACGGCGGCGCAGCCTACTCCTCGAAGACGCCCTCGGGGAAGGCGACGACGAGAACCTCGCACGGCGCGCTTGCGGAGGACGAAGTCGACGGTCGGCGAGAAGAAGCGCGACTGCCGCCGCCAGCGCGGGGACGAGCCCATGACGATGAGGTCGGCGTCCCGCGCGCGCGCCTCGTCGACGATCGCGTGGCCGATCGACCGCGCCCGCACGACGTCCCCGTGCACCTCGACGCCGTGGTCCTCGCCGAGCGCCCGCGCCTCCTCGAGCGACGCGTCGACGCGCGCGGCGACGTCCGGCGGCAGCTGGCCCTCGAGCGCGAACTTCCGCGGGACGCGGACGACCGTGATCGCCTCGATCTCCGCGCCGCGCTCCTTCGCGAGCGCGATCGCCGTCGCGACCATCTCCTCGCCGATGTCGCCGAGCTTCATCGGGACGAGGATGCGGCCCGAACTCGGCGCCCGCCGGCAGCTCCTCGACCGGCGCGACGTGCTCGAGCAGCCCGCGCCGCTGCCGGCGGCGACGAGCGACGAAGACGACGAGGCCCGACGGCGAGCCAGGCCGGGCCGGCGTAGCGGGCGCCCGGCGTGCGTGAGCAGGGCGAGCACCCAGATCGACGAACGTGAGCGGCGCGCCGACGAGCGCGGCGAGCGGGAGCGGTGGCCGCGCGATCCGTGACGTTCGGGCGCGCGCGGAACGGCCGCGCGAGGTCCGGCTCGCGCATGCGCAGCCGGATGACCGCGAGCTGCGCGGCGGTGAACGCGATGAGGACGCCGAACGAGTAGAGGCCGCGAGGAACGCCGGGTCGCCGCCCGCGGCGAGCTCGGTGACGACGATCAGCCCGATCGCGAGCGCCGGCCGCGATCGCGATCGCCTCGCTCGAGACGAGCGCGCGGCGCTCGAGCCGCGCGAACTCGCGCGGGAGCGAGCCGTGCTCGGCGAGCGAGTGGGTGAGCCGCGTGATGCCGGAGAACGACGTCGTCGCCGCGCCGACGAGGATGAGCGACGCCCGAGATGCCGACCGCGACCTCGAGCGCGTCGACGAGCGACGACGGGCAGCGAGCCGTCGAACGCCGCGGCGATCCCGACGAGCGGCGCCTCGAGCCACTCGTCGCCGAGCGCCGTCTCGCCGTTCGAGACCGGGTAGGCGGAGAGGCCGATCGCGCCGATGAGGACCGTCACGACGACGACGAGCCCGATCGCGGAGAAGAGCGAGCGCGGCAGCGTCCGGCCCGGCTCGCGTCGCCTCCTCGGCGAGGTTGGCGACCGTCTCGAGGCCCGTGTACGCGAGCATCGCGAGCGGGAGCGCGAACGCGAGGTCGCTCCAGTCCTGCCCGCTCGCGAAGCCGAGCCCGTCGCGCGAGCGTCGCCGGCGAGAGGAGGAGCGCGAGCCCGAGCACGACGAGCACGCCCTGCACGAGGAGGTCGAGCAGCGCGACCGCGAGCGACGCCGAGGTGGAGCCGCGTGCGGCGGACGAGCCGGACGCCTGCGATCACGGCGATCAGCGAGCAGCCGACGAGCGCGTCCCACGGCGACTCGCGCAGCGCCGGCTGGCCGAACGCGCCGCCGAGGTAGTGCGGGACGAAGAGCGCCGAGAGCGCCATGACGATGAGGAAGTCGAGGAAGAGCGCCCAGCCCGGTGACGAAGCCCGCGAGGTCGTTGAACGCGCGGCGGACGAACGTCGCGGCGCCGCCGGTCTCCGGGAGCGCGGCCGTGCCCTCCGCGTACGAGAGCGAGACGAGGAGGAAGACCGCGCCGGTGACGAGGAGGACGAGCGGCGTCAGGCCGAGCGCGGCAGCCGGCGACGATCCCGAGCGCGATGTAGAGCGAGGACGCGATCTCGCCGTACGCGACGGCGAAGAGCGAGGGCGCGTCGAGGACCCGCTCGAAGCCGCGGAGCTTGCGGGCCATCAGCGCGCCTCTGCCGCTCGAGCGTGAAGCGCGCCGACGCCGAGCGCGATGAAGAGCCCGCCGAGGACGTAGCCGACGACGCCGCCGCCGGCCGCCGCCGTCCGGACGAGCAGCGCGACGCCGAGCGCGACGAACACGACCGAGAAGCGAAGACGACGAGCGAGTACGGCTTCATGCCGTCGCGCCCTCCGGTCGCGATCATGACGCGGCACTGCGCGTGCTTGAGGACGTAGTCGACGGTCTTCCCGAAGACGGCCGCCTGGCGCGCGGTCAGGTGCCGCCGCGGCGCGCCGAGCACGATGATCTCGGCGTCGCGCGCGTCGGCCTCGGCGACGATCGCCGGCCCGGCGGCGTGCGCGCGCTCGAGGCGGGTGAGGACGCGCACGCCGTAGGAGTCGCCGATCGCGACCGCCTCGTCGAGCTCGCGGTTGCCGCTCGCCTCGAGCTCGGGGAACCGATCCGTCAAGCGGGCGGTCGAGCGGAACCTCGAGCACGTTCAGCGCGACGATCCGCGCGCCGCCGCTCCGCCGCGAGCCGGCAGGCGACGTCCATCGCGGCGTCGGACGGCTGGCCCGGGATCACCGGGACGAGGAGGTTGCGGTACTCGAGCGCGAGCGCCGGGCCGAGCGCCGGCGGCGCCTTCTCGACCTCGCGGAGCGGCACGTGCAGGAACCGGCGCCGGTAGATCGCGTAGCCGAGGAGCCCAGCCACCATCCAGCCCAGCCCGACCCAGCGCGTGAGCGGGTTCTGGACGACGAGCACGAGGAACGAGGCGCCGGTCGCGATCCCGCCGAGGAACGCGAAGATCGGCCACGAGACAGCGCCGGTGCTTACGTTCGGCCGTCCAGGTACGGGATCTCCGCGCCCGGCTCGTCGAGCATCCGCAGTCGCACGAGCGACGCGTGCGCAACCGTGAAGGACAACGTTGCACCCAGCGAGTAGAGCGTCCCGACGAAGTTCACGTCGCCCGGGAGGAGC
>CAWDSX010000041.1:0-16974 GCA_963805135.1 uncultured Gaiellaceae bacterium
CTGCGTCGACTCGACGGGTCTGCTCGAGCAGACCGAGGTACCGCGCCGTCTCGTCGTCCTCGGCGGCGGGATCATCGGCTGCAAGTTCGCGTCGATCTTCGAGCGCTTCGGGGACGAGGTGACGATCGTGGAGATGCTCCAGTCGCTCATCCGCAGGAGGACGAGATGCGATGAGCGAGCTCCGGAAGTCGTCGCGCGGCGCGGGACCCTCGTTCACCTCGGCAAGCAGTGCACGAAGGTCGAGGACACGGGCAACGGGCTCGTCGTCCACTTCGGCGACGGCGAGACGACGGAATCGACCTGATGCTCGTCGCCGTCGGCCGCGCGCCGCTCGTCGAGGGCATCGGCCTCGAGGCAGCGGCGTGTCGTTCGATCCGCGCAAGGGCATCGAGACGGACGGTGCGCCGCCGAACCTCGGTTCCGCACATCTACGCCGCCGGAGACGTCGCCGGCTACTGGCAGCTCGCGCATACGGCCTTCCGCGAAGGCGAGATCGCGGCCGAGAACGCGACGGGGCACGAGGCGCACATGCCGGACTCGCCCACGGTCCCGCGGCCGATCTACACCGATCCCGAGATCGCGGGCGTCGGACTCACCGAGGGCAGGCAGTCGAGAAGTACGGTGCGGAGAACATCGTCACCGGCCGCTTCCCGTGGGTCGCGAACGCACGAGCGGTCATGTCCGGCGAGGCCCAGGGCTGGGTCAAGACGATTCACGAGTCGAGCTATGGGGAGCTCGTCGGCGTCGTGATCGTGGGGCCGCATGCGACCGACCTCATCGAGGCCGCCGTCGTCGCACTCGACGCGGAGTCCACCATCGAGACGGTGGCCGACGGGATGGCCGCCCACCCGACGCTCGGTGAGGGCTTCAAGATCGCTGGCCAGGTCGCGCTCGGCCGCGCGATCGACCTTCCGCCCCGGCGGCGCTGACGGTCCTCGGTTACCCTGCGGCGGATGAAGATCTACACACGAAGGAACGCCGCGATCGGCTACCTCACGCTCAAGGCGATCCAGCGCGGCAGGAACAAGCGCACGCGCCGCAGCGGCCTGAAGGTGGCCACCTACGTGGGCCTGGGGCTCGTCTCGGCCGGGATCCTCGCCGCCGCGCTCGCCATCGCGCTCAAGCGTCGGTCGGGCGACAGCGAGGGAGTCCGTTCTCGAGAGCGACGCCGAGATCGTCGGCGAGTACGTGACCGCGCCGGAACCCGTTCCCGCGACGTGAGCTCGAACAGGGGCGGGGCGGCGGATCTCCGATCCGCCCGGCTCTCGACGGCCTCGTTCCGTACGAGCCCGGGAAGCCCGTGGAGGAGGTCCAGCGCGAGCTCGGGCTCGAGCGGGTCGTCAAGCTCGCGTCGAACGAGGGGCCGTACGGGCCGTTCCCTGCGGCCCGGGAGGCGATCGCGCGCGCGACGCTCGAGCTGAACCGCTATCCGGATGGCGGCGCGTGGAGCCTTCGGAGTGCTCTCGCCGAACGGCACGGAGTCACCTTCGACCAGGTCACCGTGTGCGCCGGTGCGGACGCGGTCGTCGGCTACGCGTGCCTGGCGACGCTCGATCCCGGCGACGAGGCCGTCACCGCCTGGCCGTCGTTCGCGAGCTACGTCATCGACCCGCTGAAGCTCGGTGCCGTCCCGGTTCGCGTACCGCTCGTCGACGAGCGGATCGACCTCGACGCGCTGCTCGGCGCGATCACGCCGCGGACGAAGCTCGTCTTCATCGCCGCGCCGAACAACCCGACGGGCACCACCAACACCCGTGCCGAGCTCGACTCCTACTTCGAGCGCGTGCCGCCGCAGGTGCTGACGGTGCTCGACCAGGCATACCTCGAGTACCTCGACGAGCCGGACTACCCGGAGGGAGTCGCGGAGTACCTCGCCGCGGGGCATCGCGTGCTCGTCCTGCGGACGTTCTCGAAGATCTTCGGCCTCGCGGGTCAGCGAGTCGGCTACGGCGTCGGGCCCGCCGACGTCATCACCGCCATCGGCAAGGTGCGCCGCGCATTCGACGTGACGTCGGCAGGGCAGGATGCGGCCCTCGCGAGCCTCGACGACATGCCCGAGATCGCGAGACGCCGCGCGGTCAACAAGGAGTCGATGGCGCTGCTCGTGGATGTGCTCCGCGAGCACCGCTTCGAGCCTGCCGGACCCGCCGTCGCGAACTTCGTGTTCGTCCGTGTGGGTGACGCCGACGCGCTCAACGACGCGCTTCTCCGGCGGGGCGTGATCGTGCGGCCGATGCGCTCCTTCGGGGCGCCCGACGCGCTCCGGATCACCGCCGGCACTCCCGACGAGGTCGCGTTCCTGGGCGAGGCGCTCGCCGCGCTCGATCTTCCCGTCGCCGCCGCGAGGTGAGATTCACGTTACGTCTCGATGGAGGTTCGTAGGGATCCGGGCCGCGAAGCGCGAACCAGCCTGACCCTCGGCTATCCTCCGCCGGCGGGCGCCCGTCGAGGCGCTCGTCGTCGTAACCGGACTCCTTCATGCGAACCACCCTGAAACGAGGACTGGGGCGCGGAGCCGCTCCGAACGGAAACGGGAAGGCGGTGCTGCCACCCGGCTCGAGCTCACCCGTCTCCTTCTATCGCCAGCCCGATCGGCCCGGCCGCTCGCGCGTGGGGCTCGTCGGACGGGTCGCGATGTGGCTCGGTATCGCGTGCCTTGTCGTCGCGACCGGAACTGCGGGCGGGGCATACCTCTACTTCCACGAGTCCGTCGCCGCCGTCGCGGCCAAGACGCCCGAGGTCCGACGCGCCGCCCGGCAGCTCGACGCGGCTCTTCCGGGCCAGCCCGCCGTCGCGCTCGTGATCGGCTACGACCATCGCAAGGAGGACGGCCCGAACGCGTCCGGCCGCTCCGACACGCTCATGCTCGTGCGCGCCGACCCCTCGTCCGACTCGATCTCGCTGCTGTCCTTCCCGCGTGACATGCGGGTGGAGATCCGCTGTCCGGGTAGGACGCCGTTCTTCGACAAGATCAACGCCGCCTACTCGTACTGCGGCCCTCAGGGCTCGCTGCAGACCGTTCGGGCGTTGACCGGCGTGCAGATCAACTACCTGATGACGGTGAACTTTCGCGGCTTCCGGCAGATCGTCGATCGACTCGGGGGCGCGTGGATGGACGTCGACCGTCGCTACTTCAACGATCGCGGCGGGCCATCGGGCTATGCACGCATCAACCTGCGCCCGGGCTACCAGCAGCTCACCGGGCGGCAGGCGCTCGACTACGTCCGTTTTCGCCACACCGACTCGGACCTCTACCGCGTGGCGCGCCAGCAGCAGTTCGTGAAAGCGTTCAAGAGCCAGATCCAGGAGAGCTTCGCGCCACTCGCGCTGCCGAAGGTCGTCAACGCGGTCACGCACAACGTCGAGGTCGCACAGGGCGGCGGCGCCGACGTCAGCGGCGACACGGTCCTCTCGTATGCGCTCTTCGCGTACGGCCTGCCGAAGGGCCGCGTCTTCCAGACGCGGATCGAGGGGCTGGAAGGCTTCACCGATCTGACCACCGACTCGGAGAACATCACGAAGGCCGTGAACGCCTTCACGCATCCGGACGTCGACTCGTCCGAGAAGGCGACCGCCGTCGCGCTCGGCGAGAAGGTGAAGAACCGGACTCCCGCTCCCAGCGCCACCACGATCACCGTGCTGAACGGGAACGGAGTCTCGGGCTCGGCGTCGACAGCCGGATACCTGCTCGGTCAGCGCGCGTACCAGGTGCTCACACCGCCGAACGGTCTGCCGGCGAACGCGCCGTCGTTCGACTACTTCCGGACGAAGGTGTACTACGACAAGTCGCGGCGGGGCGCCCAGGAGGCTGCCAAGAAGGTGGCGAACCTCTTCGCCTCGGCCGAGCTCGAGCAGCTCCCGCGGCCGATCTCGCAGCTCGCGAACGGAGCGATGCTGACCGTCGTCGTCGGCCAGACGTTCCATGGCAGCCTCGCGTCCGCACCGATCGACGCGACTCCCAAGCGGGAGCGCCCCAACATCACGTACGGCCCGAACGCGTCCATCGACGAGCTCCGCGCTCGCCGGAAGCGCGTCCCGTTCTCGCTCATGGTGCCGACGGTCATCGAGCGCAGCTCGTGGACGGACTCGGAGATGCCCGCGCGGATGTACTGGATCGACCCGGATGAGAAGCACAAGGCGGTGAGACTCGTCTACCGCATGGGTTCGAACGAGTACTGGGGCGTCGAGGAGACCGACTGGAACGACGCACCCGTGCTCGCCGACAAGAGCCTCACGCGTCGGATCAAGGGCCGCACGTACGACCTCTACTACAACGGGTCGAAGCTCCACATGGTGGTGCTGCGAACGCCGAAGGCGAGCTACTGGGTGATCAACACGCTCCTCGACCGGCTCTCGAACGAGACGATGCTCGCGATCGCCAAGGGGCTGAAACCCCTCGGCTCCGTGAAGGCGAAGTAGCACGTGAAGGTCGCCGTCTTCGGCGCGGGGTACGTCGGCCTCGTGACCGGCGCGTGCTTCGCGGAACTCGGGCACGAGGTCGTGGTCCGTGACGTCGTCGAGGCGAAGATCGACGCGCTTCGCGAGGGCCGCGTGCCGATCCACGAGCCCGGGCTCGACGAGCTCATCGCCCGCAACGGCGAGCGCCTCGGCTTCACGACCGAAGTCGCGGAGGCCGTCGAGGGCGCCGACGTCGTGTACGTGGCAGTGGGGACGCCGCCGACCTACTCGGGCGACGCCGACCTCTCGGCCGTGTGGACGGTCGTGGACGAGCTGCCGGACGTCGACCGCCGGATCGTCGTCGCGATGAAGAGCACCGTGCCCGTGGGGACGGGTCGAGCGGTTCGTCATCGACTCGACGATCGTGGGCTCACGAACGTCGGCTACGTCTCGAACCCGGAGTTCACGGCGGAGGGGACGGCCGTCCACGACTTCATGGAGCCGGACCGCGTCGTCATCGGTGCGTTCGACCCCGCCGACGGTGATCTCATCGAGGCGCTGCATGAGGGAATCGACGCACCGATCGTCCGCTGTGACGTCCCGTCCGCCGAGATGGTGAAGCTCGCCGCCAACGCCGCGCTCGTCACGCGCATCTCGTTCATCAACGAGATCGCCAACGTCTGCGAGGCGACGGGCGCCGACGTGACGACGGTCGCCAAGGGCATCGGGCTCGACCGGCGGATCGGCCCGTCGTTCCTCCGGGCGGGCATCGGCTACGGCGGCAGCTGCTTCCCGAAGGACTCGCTGGCGCTCAAGCAGCTTGCGGCGAACTCGGGCTACAACTTCCAGCTCCTGAACGCGGTTATCGAGGTGAACGAGCTCCAGAAGCGGCGCGTGATCGGGAAGCTCGAACGACGCCTCGGGCCGCTCCGTGGCAAGCGCATCGCGCTCCTCGGCCTCGCGTTCAAGCCCGGGACGGACGACATGCGCGAAGCGCCGAGCCTCGTGCTCGCGGGCCGGCTTCTGTCCGAGGGTGCTGAGGTGTCCGCCTGGGACCCGGTCGCCGACGGCCGAGCGCAGCTCCACGGCGTCGAGGTCGCGGACTCGGCACTCGACGGCGCTCGACGGCGCGGACGCCGCAGTGATCGTCACCGAGTGGCCCGAGGTCGTGAGCTCGACTGGGCGGCCGCGGGCGAGCGGATGCGCGGACGGGTCGTCGTCGACGGCAGGAACCTCCTCGATCCTGAGGAGATGCGCGCGCTCGGATTCGCGTACGAGGGCATCGGCCGACCCGTATGACGCTCCCCGCGGTCATCCTCGTGGGCGGGCAGGGCACGAGGCTCCGACCGCTCACCGACCGAACCCGCAAGGACATGCTGCCGCTCGTCGACCGGCCTCTCCTCGCCTACACCTTCGAGCACCTCGCCCGGCACGGCGTCGAGCGCTCGATCGTCTCGTGCGGCTACCTTCCGGACCAGATCGAGTCCGCGTTCGGGGACAGCCACGACGGGATGTCCCTCTCCTACGCGGTCGAGGACGAGCCGCTCGGGACGGGCGGCGCGATCGGCTTCGCCGGCCGCGAGCTCGACGGGAGCTTCTTCGCACTGAACGGCGACTCGCTCCGCGAGGCGGACCTCGGAGAGATGGTCGCGTTCCATCGCTCCACCGGCGCGAAGGCGACGATCCTGCTGACTCCCGTCGCGGACCCGAGCCGGTACGGCCTCGTGCGCACCGCGGGCGACGGCCGGGTCGAGTCGTTCCTCGAGAAGCCACGCCCCGAGGAGATCGACACCGACCTCATCAACGCCGGGCTCTATGTCCTCGAGCCCGAGGTGCTCGAGCTGGTGCCGCCGGGCCGCTCCGTCTCCATCGAGCGCGAGGTCTTTCCGACCCTCGCTGCGGAGGGCTCCGTCTACGGGATCGCCCTTCCCGGCTACTGGCTCGACGTCGGCACGCCCGAGACGTATCTGCAGGCCCATCGCGACGTGCTCGAGCGCATCTTCGAGACTGCGGTCGGCGATGCTCTCGGCCCCGACTTCACGCTCGTCGACGAGTCTGCGGACGTGCACGAGGACGCGAAGCTCGTCCCGCCCGTGTACGTCGGGCCGGGCGCGGTCGTCGAGAAGGGTGCCCGCCTCGGCAGTCTGGCCGTGCTCGGCGCCGGCGCGAGGCTCGGCGAGGGCGGCCTCGTCGAGAACGCCGTCGTCGGTGCCCGCACGAGCGTGGGCGCCGGCGCGAGCGTCATCGGGTCGATCGTCGGTGACGAGGCCGAGCTCGGACCCGGTTGCGAGCTGCACAACCTCTCGGTCATCGGCCCCGGGGCGCGCGTCGGTGCGGGAAATGTCCTCGACCACGGCCTGCGGGTCGGGGCGGGGCAGCACATCCCGGACGAGGCGCTGAGGTTCTCGTGAACCCGTACGCGACGTCGCCGCGCAAGGTCGAGAAGCCGTGGGGCTGGGAGCTCGTCTGGGCCGAGGCGGACGACTACGTCGGCAAGCTCCTCTTCGTCCGCGCCGGCGAGTCGCTGAGCCTCCAGTTCCACGAGGTGAAGGACGAGTCCTGGCTGGTGCAGGAGGGTCGTGCGCGGCTCGAACTCGGGGAGGTCGACGGGCCGCTCGAGACGTTCGAGATCGCACCCGGCGACGCGTATCGCTTCCGTCCGCGCACCGTTCATCGGGTCACCGCGGTCGAGGACACCCTCGTCATCGAGGTCTCGACCAACCATCTGGCCGACGTCGTGCGGCTCGAGGACAGGTACGGCCGGGAGGGGACGACAGCGCCTTAGGCGGTGCTTTCGCGGTGCACCGCCACCGCGGCGACGACGAGGGCGACGGCTAGTCCTTCGATAGGCGTCGGAATCTGCGCGAGCACGACGACGCCGACGACGATCGCCGTGGCGGGCAGGAGCGCGACCATCAGCGAGTACGTCGAGCGGCTGAGGCGTGCCATCGCCAGCTGGTCGAAGACGTAGGGGATCACCGACGACGCAATGCCGACGCCGACGCCGGCGAGGACAGCGACCGGATCGACGAGCGCCGGCGCCGCGTTCCTACCGGCGAGCAGCGTTACGACGGCAGCGGCGAGCAGCATTGCCGTCGCCAGACCGTCCAGAGCGTGCGATCCCGTGTGCGCGCGCCAGGCGGTGCGCAAGGACGATGTAGGCGGCGAACAAGGCGGCGTTGGCGAACGCGAAAGCGAACGCCGACGGTGTCGTTCCCGAGTCGAACGTCGGTCAGCAGGTAGACGCCCGTGACCGCAAGGCCGAGGGCGACCGCGTTTCGGAGGGTTCGGGCGCCGACGGCCGCGAGGGCTATGACCGGCAGGAACTCGATCGCCGCGACGGTGCCGAGCGGCAGTCTGTCGATCGCGACGTAGAAGCAGACGTTCATCGTCGCGAAGACGAGCCCGAGCAAGGCGATCGTCGAGCGGGTCGTGCGATCGGCGGTCGCGACCCGACGCCACGGGCGACGCCAGAGGGCGAAGACGACCGCCGCGCTCACGATCCGGAACCACGCGACGCCGAGCGGCTCCACCCGGGCGAACAGGAGGACGGCGAAGGCCGGCCCGAGGTAGTGGAAGACCGCGCTCCCGACGAAGTATGCGTGGGGAGGGGGCGAGGTCGCGATGCGGCGTCTGCCCGCGAGCACCGAGATCGCACTCGACGTCATCCCGACATGGTCCGCGTCGTTCGTGCCATAGTGGAAGGCACGATCGACGGAATCGAGGGCAAATTGCCTCGTAAAGCACGGACGAGAGATGCAGAGGCTTACGCATCGAATCTGCTCGACGATGTGAACCTGCGCATCCTCGGTGAGCTGCATGCAGAGGGCCGTCTCGGTATGGCCGAGCTCGGACGTCGGGTGGGGCTGTCGGCGCCCGCCGTCACCGAGCGCGTCCAGCGGCTCGAACGTGCGAGCGCGATCCGTGGGTATCACGCGGATCTCGACCCAGGGGCGCTCGGCTACCCGATCTCGGCGGTTGTCCGGATCCGGCCGGCGCCAGGGCAGCTCCAGCGGATCCCGGAGATCGCGCGCGAAACCGTCGAGGTCGGCGAGTGTCACCGGATCACGGGCGAGGACTGCTATCTGATGCGTCTCCACCTCCGCTCGATCGAAGATCTCGAAGAGGTGCTCGACCGTTTCACGCCGTACGGGCTGACGACGACGTCGATCGTCCATTCGACGCCAGTGCCCCGCCGAGGGCCGCCGCTCGAGCTACCTTGACACATACGTGGTAAGGTTGGGACGTGCGGCCCTGGATGACGATCGGCGAGACGAGCAGGCGCTCGGGCTGGTCGTCGCGCATGCTCCGGTACCTGGAGCAGGAGGGCCTCGTCGTTCCCGAGCGCACCGACTCCGGCTATCGCCGCTACGGCATCCGCGAGCTGAATCAGCTGAACGCGCTCGCGGAGCTTCGCGCGCGGCACGGTGTCGGGCTCGCCGAGCTCCAGTTCGCGCTCAGGCTTCGCCGCGAGCCTGCACTCAGCGCCGCGGTCGAGACCTGGCTCGCCGGGACGAGCGTGCCCGAGCTCGACCAGACCCGCCCGGCCTGGGTCGAGTGGGAGCAGCGGAAGCACGAGCGCCTTCTGACGACCGACGCAGCCTGACCAGACGACGAAGAGAGGACCGATGGCAACGACACAGCGCTACGACGTGAAGGACCTGGCGCTCGCCCCCGAGGGCGTGCGGCGGATCGCGTGGGTGGACCGGCAGATGCCGGTGCTCGCTGCGATCCGCGAACGCTTCGAGCGCGAGCAGCCGCTCGCCGGGCACCGCATCTCCGCATGCCTGCACGTGACGACGGAGACGGCGAACCTCGCCCGCACGCTGGCCGCCGGTGGGGCGGACGTCGTGCTCTGCGCGTCGAACCCGCTCTCGACCCAGGACGACGTCGCGGCCGCGCTCGTCGAGGAGTACGGCGTGGGCGTGTTCGCGATCAAGGGCGAGGACAACGACACCTACTACCGCCATATCGAAGCTGCGGTCGACCACCGCCCGCACCTGACGATGGACGACGGCGCCGACGTGATCGGCGTCCTCCATTCCGCCCGCCGCGAGCAGCTCGGCGACGTCATCGCGGGGACCGAGGAGACGACCACGGGCGTCATCCGCCTGAAGGCGCTCGAGCGCGACGGAAAGCTCGGCTTCCCCGTCATCGCGGTGAACGAGGCGCGCACCAAGCACCTCTTCGACAATCGCTACGGCACGGGCCAGTCGACGATCGACGGGATCATCCGCGCGACGAACGTTCTGCTCGCCGGCAAGCGCTTCGTCGTCGCGGGGTACGGCTGGACGGGTCGGGGCGTCGCGATGCGGGCACGCGGGATGGGCGTCGCACGTCATCGTCACGGAGGTCGACCCGCTGCGCGCGCTCGAGGCGGCGATGGACGGCTACGAGGTGCTTCCGATGGAGGCCGCCGCTGCGATCGGCGACATCTTCTGCACGGCGACGGGCGACAAGAACGTCATCGCCGTGCCCACATCGAGCGGATGAAGGACGGCGCCATCCTCTCGAACACGGGTCACTTCAACGTCGAGATCGAGATCGGCGCGCTTCGCGACCTCGCGGTCGAGACACGTGAGGCACGTGCGCTCGTCGACGAGTACACGATGGCGGACGGCCGGCGCGTGTATCTCATCGCCGAGGGACGGCTCGTGAACCTCGCCGCGGCCGAGGGGCATCCGGCGCTCGTGATGGACATGTCGTTTGCGAACCAGGCTCTCTCTGCCGAGTGGGTCATCCAGAACGCGGCCACGCTCGAGCGGAAGGTGTACGACGTGCCGCGCGAGATCGACGACGACATCGCACGGCTGAAGCTCGAGACGATGGGAATCTCCATCGACCAGTTGACGGAGGAGCAGGCCCGCTACCTCGCGTCCTGGGACGAGGGGACCTAGTCGCGAGAGTCGGCGCGGGCGGAGCCGTTCGAGGTCGCCCGTGCTCGGCATGCCGGACCTATCGTTCGTGTAGAGGAGAGAGTGGTGCGCCGAAGCCGCGCTCGGGCCCGGTGAACAGGGGCGCTCCAGTCGTTACGCGACGACGGGAGCGTCGAGGGCCTTGCGAGACAGCGGCTGAGAGCAAGGCCCGCGTTCTCGGCTGAGCGACGTAGGCTGACCCGATGGCTAAGCGCGACCTCACGCCCGAGAGCATCGTCCGGCTCGAGGGCGATGCCGTCGTCCTCCTCGATCAGCGGCAACTGCCGGAGGCCGAGGTCGAGCTGCGCTGCGTGTCGGCTGCAGAGGTCGCGGACGCAATCCGAACGCTCGCGATTCGAGGCGCGCCCGCGATCGGCGTCGCCGCCGGCTACGGTCTCGCACTCGCGGCGAGGCGCGGAGAGGACCTCGAGGCCGCGTACGAAACCCTCGCCGCTGCGCGTCCGACCGCGGTCAATCTCCGGTGGGCGCTCGACGAGCTCCGCGACGATCCGACTCCCGAGCGGGCGCGGGGGCTGCACCAGGCGGAGGTCGAGCGCTGCAGACGCATGGGGGAGCATGGGGTCGAGCTCGTTTCCCCTGGCGCGCGGCTCCTGACGCACTGCAACACGGGCGCCCTCGCGACGGGCGGCTTCGGTTCGGCGCTCGGTGCGATTCGGGCGGCCTGGGACGCGGGGCTCGTGGAGCGCGTCTGGGTCGACGAGACACGGCCGCTGCTCCAGGGGGCGCGACTGACGGCGTGGGAGCTCGAGGCACTCGGCATCCCGTTCGACGTCATAGTCGACGGAGCGGCGGCCTCGCTCATGGCCGCGGAGCAGGTCGACGCCGTCTTCACGGGCGCCGACCGGATCGCGGCGAACGGCGACGTCGCGAACAAGGTGGGCACCTACGGGCTCGCCGTCGCGGCGGCGCATCACGGGATCCCGTTCATCGTCGTCGCGCCGACGTCGACGCTCGACCCGAGCGCCGCGACGGGTGCCGACGTTCCGATCGAGGAACGCGACGCTTCCGAGGTCAACTCGCGATTCCCTGCGCACAACCCGGCTTTCGACATCACGCCCGCAGAACTCGTCTCGGCGATCGTGACCGAGATGGGCATCCATCACGCACCGTACGCCGCGTCGCTCCCGAACCCGCTGCGAGTGGGGTGATCGCCGTCGACGCCGAGACACGCGAGACGCTCGAGCGCTTCGGGTTCGACGAGGAGCTGTTCGAGGCGCTCCGCGGGAGAGTCGCGGCCGGGGAGCTCTCGCCCGAGTCGAACGTCGTCCGCGGCGAGCTCGAGCCGCCGACGGCCGACGACATCACGCCGTTGCCAGCGCCGGGCGCCGCGGGGTACGACGAGGCGCGCGCAGCAGGCATCGAGGCGCTCTCCCGTGGTGAGGTCGCACAGCTGATCCTCGCCGGCGGCATGGCCACCCGGTTCGGCGGGGTGGTCAAGGCCGTGCTGACCGCCGTCGACGGCATGAGCTTCCTCGAGGCCAAGCTCGCCCAGACCGCGGCGCTCGAGCGCGCTCTGCACTGCACAGTGCCGGTCGCGCTGATGACGAGCTTCGCCACGGATGACGCGGTCCGTGCGCACGTCGTCGAGCGCGAGCTCGGCGACCCGCTCGTCTTCCACCAGTTCGTCTCGTTGCGGCTCGAGGCGTCCGGCGAGCTCTTTCTCGACGAGTCGGGGCGTCCGTCGCTGTACGCGCCTGGACACGGCGACCTGTTCCAGGCGGCGCGACGGTCGGGGACGCTGGACGAGCTCCGCGTGCGCGGAGCCCGCGTCGTCACGGTCTCGAACGTCGACAACCTAGGAGCGCGTGTCGACGCGGCGGTCGTGGGAGCGCACCTCCTCGGCGGAACAGCCCTGACGTGCGAGGTCGCGCGCAAGGAGGGCGACATGGGTGGCGCGCCGGTCCGGGTGGACGGGAGGGTTCGCCTCGTGGAGGGCCCATGCTTCCCGGACTCGTTCGACCAGGAACTGGCGCCCGTCTTCAACACCAATACCGCGCTGATCGACATCGACGCGCTCGACGTCGACTACGACCTGAGCTGGCTGTACGTGCAGAAGACCGTCGACGACCGCACCGCGGTCCAGCTCGAGCGGTTGTACCACGAGGTCTCCGCGTTCGTTCCAGCGCAGTACCTCGAGGTGTCCCGGCGCGGTCAGTGGGGCCGCTTCTCGCCGATCAAGACGCCCGCTGACCTCGAGCGGGCGCAGGACGACCTCCGCGAACTCGTCTCGGCGTCGCCGGTCTGATCCTGCGACGAACCGGCGCGATTCCGTTGCGGAGTCGTGACTCCGGCGCGCGTACCGTCGAACGGTGCGCGTGCTCGACCTCGTGTTCCCCGAGCGGTGCGCGATCTGCGAGACGCCGGGACGAGCGCTGTGCACGAGCTGCGCCACATCGTTGACGCGACTGGCGCCGCCCGTGTGCGACCGCTGCGGCTCGCCCGGACCGTGGCCGGTGCGCCGTTGCGCCGAGTGCGGGGGCAGACGGCTCGCGTTCGCGAGCGCGCGCTCCGCGATCGTCTACGACGGGAACGCCCGTGCGCTCGTTCGGGCCTGGAAGGAGCGCGGAAGGCGGCGGCTGGCCCGCGAGGCCGCCGCGATCCTCGCCGAGGTCGTTCCGCCGGTGCCTGTCGGCGCGCTCGTGTCCGTCCCTGGCGATCCCGAGCGTGCGTGGGAGCGAGGCGACGTCCCCGCGCGGTCGCTCGCCACCGAGCTCGCCGCCACCTGGGGCCTCCCGTCGCTCGATGTCCTCGTGCGCACGCGAGCCCTCCGGCCGCAGCGCGGGCTGTCGCTCGACGAGCGTCGCCGGAATGTCCGCGGGAGCGTCAGCGCTCTCGACGCCGTGCCGTCGGAGGTCTGCGTCGTCGACGACGTCTACACGTCGGGTGCGACCGTCGACGCGTGTGCGAGGGCATGTCGCGGCGCCGGAGCGCGCGTCGTTCGGGTCGTGACCTTCGCGCGAGCCGTTCGTTAGATTGGGACCGGATCTTTCGCCACGATTCCGAAGGGGGTGCCACGATGCAGCTCCAGGTCAAGGCTCAGCACGACACCGTCCCGGAGGCCGTCCACGCCTACACCGAGAAGCGTTTCGCAAAGCTGTCGCGGCGCCTGTACGAGGGCACGCTCGTCGAAGTGACGTTCTCGATGGAGCACAACCCGTCGATCCGCGACGACCACATTGCGGAGGCGGTCGTGTTCACGAAAGGCCAGAACATCGTCGCTCGCGAGGCGGCGACGACGTACGAGGCGGCCGTCGACCAGCTGGTGGACAAGCTCGAGCGCCAGATCGAGCGCTATCGCGACAAGCGCGTTCTGGAGCCGCGCCGAGCTGCACAGCGCAAGCGCGACGGGCTTCCGGGCGAGGAAGCCGCCGCCTAACCCTTCGCGCTGGAGGTCGGCTAGGCGCCAGACGCGCCGAGGCGCTCGGCGATCGTCGTGCGCAGGGCGTCCGCGATCTCCGGGCATTCGCGCTCGATGCGCCACAGCTCTCTGTTGAGCACGGTGACGAGGGTCATATCGGTGGTCGCGACGACGGTGGCGGTGCGCCGTCCGCCGGAGAGGACGGCGATCTCGCCGAACATGTCCCCGGGCTCGAGCGTGCGTAGAACCTGGCCGTCGTGGACGACCTCGGCGTTCCCGTCGGTGATGGCGAACGCTCCGTGGCCGAAGTCGCCTTCCTTCACGAGAGTCGTTCCGGCTTCGACCGTGATCTCCACGCACGCCTCCGCGACCGTCGCCCGCTGATCGAGCGTGAGGTCCGCGAAGAGCGGGATCGACTCCAGCCGTGTTGCCTCCACGTGCGCGACGCTAGTCGTCCGCCGGTGCACAGACGGTGAACGAGCGGTAACGATCCGGCGCCCGGGCAGCGGGGTTCGACCGCGGATGCCGTGGAGGCGAGCCGGTACCCTAGGCCCGTGTCCACGACCTCGTTCGGGAAGTTCGAGCGCGTCCTGCGCATGGGCGAGGGGCGCCGCATCAAGCGCCTCGCCGAGCAGGCTGCGTACATCGGCACGCTCGAGCCCGACTTCGAGAAGCTGACGGACGAGGAGCTCCGCGGGAAGACCGCCGAGTTCAAGCAACGGTTCGAGAACGGGGAGTCGCTCGAAGACCTCCTGTTCGAGGCCTACGCGGCGGTACGCGAGGCGTTCAGGCGCACGATCGGCGTCCGCCTCTTCGACGTACAGCTCATGGGCGGGATCGTCCTGCACGAGGGCGACATCGCGGAGATGAAGACCGGCGAGGGAAAGACGTTCGTCGCAGTGCAGCCGCTCTACCTCAACGGACTCGCGGGCCGCAGCGTCCACCTCGTCACGGTCAACGACTACCTGGCGAAGCGCGATGCCGAGTGGACGCGGCCGGTGTACGAGAAGCTCGGCAGCTCCGTCGGGTCCATCCAGAACCTCATGCCTTTCACGGAGCGCCGCGAGGCGTATGCGTGCGACGTCACGTACGGGACGAACTCGGAGTTCGGGTTCGACTACCTGCGCGACAACATGGCGGTCTCGCTCGACAACGTCGTCCAGCGAAGCCACGCGTACGCGATCGTGGACGAGGTCGACTCAATCCTCGTCGACGAGGCGCGCACGCCGCTCATCATCTCCGGCGAGCCGGAGACGGCGGCTGCGACCTACTATCAGTTCGCGCGCGTCGTGAAGGACCTCGAGGGCGCACCCGCGACGCGGAAGACGGCGAAGGGCCTCGACGAGACGGAACTCTCGGGTGCCGACTACCTCTACGACGAGAAGTTCAAGACGGTCTCGCCGGCGCAGTCGACGATCGAGAAGGTCGAGCGCGCGATCGGCATCGACAACCTCTACGACCCACGCAACGTGAGCCTGGTCAACCACCTCATGCAGGCGCTCAAGGCGGAGTCGCTGTACAGGCGCGACGTCGACTACGTCGTGCAGGAGGGCGAGGTCAAGATCGTCGACGAGTTCACGGGCCGGATCATGGAGGGCCGTCGCTGGAGCGAGGGTCTGCACCAGGCGATCGAGGCGAAGGAGGGCACGAGCATCCGCGAGGAGAACGTCACGCTCGCGACGATCACGCTCCAGAACTACTTCCGCCTCTACGAGAAGCTCGCGGGCATGACCGGCACCGCGAAGACGGAGGAGAAGGAGTTCGTCGAGATCTACAACCTCGACGTCGTCGAGATCCCGACGAACCGTCCCGTCTCGCGTCTCGACGAGAACGACTACATCTTCAAGACGCCCGACGCGAAGTTCGCCGCCGTCCTCGAGGACATCGTCGAGCGCCACGAGATCGGTCAGCCGGTCCTCGTGGGTACCATCGCCGTCGAGACGTCCGAGTACCTCTCGCAGGTCCTCCAGCGGCGCGGCATCCCGCACAACGTGCTGAACGCGAAGGAGCACGAGCGCGAGGGGGAGATCATCAAGGACGCGGGGCAGCGCGGCGCGGTGACGATCGCGACGAACATGGCGGGTCGCGGTGTCGACATCAAGCTCGGCGAGGGCGTCCTCGAGCTCGGCGGACTGTACGTGCTCGGCACGGAGCGTCACGAGGCACGCCGCATCGACAACCAGCTCCGTGGCCGCTCGGGCCGGCAGGGCGACCCGGGCGAGACGCGCTTCTACCTCTCCGGCCAGGACGACCTCGTGCGCCTGTTCGCGGGGGACCGGATCTACAACATCATGAACCGCTTCAAGATCCCAGACGACCAGCCCATGGAGGCAGCGATCCTCTCGAAGCAGATCGAGGGTGCCCAGAAGAAGGTCGAGGAGCAGAACTTCGTCGCGCGCAAGAACGTCCTCAAGTACGACGACGTCATGAACACGCAGCGCATGGTGATCTACGAGCAGCGCCGCCGCGTGCTCGAGGGCGAGGACCTCTCGGACGAGGTGCGCGAATGGATCCGCGACACGGTCGGGACGACGGTTTCGCAGTTCACGGACTCTGAGTTCACGGAGGACTGGGATCTCGAAGGGCTCGTGACGGCGATGCAGTCGCTCTACGCGACGGACATCACCGCCGAGGAGTTGCGCGAGGAGATCAACGTCACCGATCGCGACGCGTTGACGGAGGAGTTCGTCGAGGACGCGCTCGAGACCTACGACGAGCGCGAGCAGGCGCTCGGGCCGGAGCTCGCGCGGGAGGTGGAGCGGTTCATCATCCTGCAGACCGTCGACCTGCGCTGGCGCGAGCACCTGGAGGCGATGGACTACCTCCGTGAGGGCGTCCACCTCCGCGCGTTCGCGCAGAAGGATCCGCTCGTCGAGTACCGCGGCGAGGGGCACGTGATGTTCGAGGAGCTCAGCCAGACGATTCGCTCCGAGGTCGTGTTCACGCTCTTCCACGTCACCGTGGAGGTCGAGCAGCCCGGCAGCGGAAACGGTGCGGGCGATGAGAGCCAACTGACGCCGCACGGTCCCAGTGGCAACCTCTCCTACGAGCACGAGACGTCCCACGGTGCCGACGTCATCGCCGCAGCCGGCGGCGCCGCCACGGCGCTCGCTGCGCCTCCGTCCTCCGACGGTTCGTTCGCGCAGGCGCCTGCGGTGAACGAGCACAAGGACATCGGCCGCAACGATCCCTGCTGGTGCGGGAGCGGCAAGAAGTACAAGCGCTGCCACGGCGCCTGACGCCGCGTGAACGGGGCGCAGGTGCCGGTGTCCTAGGCGACTC
>CAWDSX010000042.1:0-23401 GCA_963805135.1 uncultured Gaiellaceae bacterium
GTACGGCGCACGCGAAGATCGTCTCCATCGACGTCTCCAAGGCGCTCGAGCTCGAGGGCGTCTACGGGACGATCACGGGCGACGAGGTCGCGATCCACACCGATCCGTTCTTCGAGATGTCCGTCGAGCCCGGCGGGAACATCAAGGACTACGCGCTCGCGGTCGGTCGAGTGCGCCACATGGGCGAGCCCGTCGCGGCTGTCTGCGCGGCGACACGCGAGCTGGCGCGCGACGCCGCCGAGCTCATCGAGGTCGAGTACGACGAGCTTCGGGTCCTCGTGGACGCAGAGGAGGCACTGAAGGACGAGGTCGTGCTCCACGACGACGCGGGCTCGAACGTCGTGTGGTCGGGCGTCTTCGACTGGGGCGACGTCGACACCGCGCTCGCCGAGGCCGATCACGTCGTGAAGATCGACAAGCTCCACTTCCACCGCTTCTCCTCGACGCCGCTCGAGTGCGCAGGCGCGCTCGTCGAGTACGACAAGGGCACAGGCGAGTGGACTCTGACCTGCAACCACCAGATGCCCGGCGTCGGGAGCGATCTGGATGGCGCCCGCGCTCCGCACGGGCATCGACAAGCTCCGGTTCGTCACGCACGACATCGGCGGCGGCTTCGGCAACAAGATCTGCCTGCACCCGCAGTACGTCGTGCTCTGCCTGATGGCGCGGAAGCTCGGGCGCCCCGTGCAGTGGACGGAGTGGCGCACCGACCAGCACACCGCGAACGCCCACGGCAACGAGCGCTGGTTCCTCGACGTCGAGGTCGGCGTCATGAAGGACGGCACGATGACCGGCTTCAAGGTGAAGGCGCTCGACGACTGCGGCGCGTTTCCGCGCTACGAGCCGCTCGGCTGCATCATCTGGGCGCAGGTCACGTCCGGGCATGTACGGCTGGCGGAACATCCGCGTCGACTTCACCCAGGTCTGCACGAACAAGTCGCCGGTGTCGCCGAATCGCGGCTACTCGCGGATGCAGCACCTCTGGCTGACCGAGCGGATCATCGACATCGTCGCCCACGAGCTCGGCTTCGATCCGGTCGAGATCCGGAAGAAGAACTACGTGCAGGCCGACCAGATGCCGTACGAGACGCCGAACGGCTGCGTCTACGACTCGGGCGACTACTCGGCCGCGCTCGACATCGCGCTCGAGCTCATCGACGCGCGGCTCGATCGAGGACGCGCCGCGAGGAGGCCGCGTCGCGCGGGAAGCTCCTCGGCCTCGGGATCGGCTCGACGCTCGACTCGGGGACGAACAACTTCGGCCAGTCGACGCTCCTGAACCCCGAGCTCCAGTTCTCGGGGAACAACGAGGCGGCGTCGGTGAAGCTCGACATCTTCGGCGAGGTCGTCGTCACGCTCGGCACGGTCCCGCAGGGGCAGGGGCACGAGACGACCGCGGCGCAGGTCGTCGCGGACATCCTCGGCTGCTCGCCGGACCAGGTGAACGTGCGGCGCGGCCACGACACGTGGTTCAACTCGCACGCCGGGTTCTCGGGCACGTACGCGAGCCAGTTCGCGTTCACCGGGCCTCGGCGCCGTGAAGGGCGCCGCCGAGCTCGTGCGCGACGAGATGATCCAGCTCGCCGCGGCCGTCCTGCAGGCGCCGCCGGAGGCGATCGAGCTCTCCGAGGGGTTCGCCCGCATCAAGGACGGGCCGCCGGAGGCGGCGCTCCCGTTCATGGCGCTCGGCGCGATCATCAACGCGAACAACGCGTTCCTCCCGCCCGAGTTCAACCCGACGCTCAACCACCGCTACGTCTGCCGCCCGTACTTCGGGATGGTCGACACGGAGAAGAAGACCGGCCAGCTGACGCTCACGTACGCGACGCAGATCCACGCGGCCGTCGTCGAGATCGACCCGGAGACGGGCGAGGTCGACGTCGTCGACTACGCGGCGGTCGACGACTGCGGCGTGCGCATCAATCCGCAGATCGTCGAGGGCCAGGTGCACGGCGCGACCGCGCACGCGATCGGCGCCGCGCTCCACGAGGAGTTCGTCTACGACGAGGAGGGGACGCTGCTCACCGCCAACTTCTACGACTACCACGTGCCGCACGCGATGGACATGCCGCCGCTCAAGACGGGCGCGATGGAGTCGCCGTCCCCGGTCGCGCCGCTCGGCGCGAAGGGGATGGGCGAGGGCGGCGGAGGCGGGCATCCACTGCATCTGCTCGGCGATCCAGGACGCGCTCAAGCCCGCGGGCGGCGCCATCGTCTACGACAGCTGCAACCCAGCGCATAGGGTGTGGTCGATGCTCCAGGACCCGGAAGCGACGCGCGCGAACGTCTCGGTGGCGTCGAAGTGATCGTCTCCGGGACGAAGGAGCTCGCGGCATCGCGCGAGGTCGTCTGGAGCGTCATCAACGAGCCGTCCGAGATGGCGAAGCTGATGCCCGGCGTCGAGTCGTTCGAGATCACCGACGAGAAGCACTGGACCGCCAAGGTCAAGGTGCCGCTCGGGCTCGGCGGGCTCAAGATGACGATGAACTTCGAGAAGCTCGAGGAGCGCGAGCCGGAGTTCGCGTCGATGCGGGCGAAGGGGCAGGGCGTCGGCGCGCTCATGGACATGACGACGTCGTTCACGCTCTCCGAGGCGGGCAGCGGGACGTCGATGGCGTGGGAGGCGGACGTCAAGATCGCCGGCCCGGTCGGCGCGATGGGGCAGCGCGTCCTCCAGCCGATCGTGAACCAGCAGGTCTCGCAGGTGCTCGAGGCGCTCGAGCAGCGCGTCGCCGCAGCTTCCGCCTGAAAGATGCCGCCGCCGTTCCGCGTCGGCGTGATGCAGCTGACGATGGAGCCGCTCGAGGAGATGCTCGAGTCGGCGCGCGTGATGGACCGGGCCGGCATGGACACGATCTGGCTCGCCGAGGCGTACCCGTGGTGGCGCAAGCACGGGATGGAGGCGCGGTCGTCGACCGTCGTCTCGGCGCTCATGGCGCGCGAGACGGAGCGGCTCACGATCGGGTGGGGGATCATCTCGCCGTTCACGCGTCATCCGGTGCAAGTTGCGATGGATGCAAGAGTCGTCCAGGAGGCGGCGGGGCCGGGCAGGTTCCTGCTCGGCTTCGGGACGTCGAAGATCTTCCTCAACAACATCCGCTCGCAGACGTCGAAGACGCTCGGCCCGATGCGCGATGCGGTGACGATCGTCCGCGGCGTCCTCGGCGGCGAGCCGTTCGAGTACGAGGGCGACACGTGGAGCGCGTCGGTTCCCGGGCTGAGCCCCGAGGCGCACACGCCGCGCGACGTCCCGCCCGTCTACGTCGCCGCGACGGCGCCGAAGATGCAGGCGCTCGCCGGCGAGATCTCCGACGGCTGCCTGACGCCGTCGATCACGACGCCCGCGTTCGTGCGGTACACGCGCGAGAACGTCGCCGCGGACATCGACATCGGCTGCACGGTCGTCGCCTCGATCCACGAGCTCGGACCGCGACGCGGGTCGCGACGGCGCGCGCGAGATCGCAGGCATGTACCTCGCGAACAAGTTCCAGAACATCCGCGGCTCGGCGGACACGCTGCTCGAGCTCGCCGGGATCGAGATGGAGGAGCTCGCACCGGTGGCCGAGGCGATGGAGCGGGGAGGGCGTCTCGCCGCGAAGGCCGAGGTGACGGACTCGCTCCTCGACCGCTGCAAGCCGATCGCGGGCACGCCGGACGACTGCATCGCGGCGATCGAGGAGTACCGCGAGGCCGGCTGCACGCACGTCATGCTCGAGCTCTGGGGCGACCGCCGGCACGACCAGATCCGTCTCTTCGGCGAGCAGGTGCTCCCGCACGTCCGTGGCTGACGTCCGCATCGACCGGGACCGGCTCGTCGACTGGGCGTCGCGAGCGATCGGCACTCCGAGCTTCACCGGCTCGGAGGAGGCGATGGCCGAGCTCATGCGCGAGACGTTCCTCGGCATGGGGCTGCAGGTGCAGTGGCAGCAGGTCGAGGACGGTCGGGCGAACGTGCTCGGCACGCGGCCCGGAGCGGGCGGCGGGCCGAGCCTCATGTTCAACGGCCACATGGACACGTCGTACTCGGGCCGCGAGCCCTGGCTGGCGCACGTCCCCGGCTTCCAGCCGAGCGCGTTCGTCGAGGACGGGCGGCTGTACGGCCTCGGGATCTCGAACATGAAGGGGGCGCTCGCGTGCTACGTCGAGGCGCTGCGCGCGCTCGCCGACGCAGGCGTCCGTCTGCGAGGCGACGTGATGATCGCGGCGGTCTCCGGGGAGATCGAGAAGACGCAGTACGGCGAAGCCCAGGGCGCCGAGTACCGCGGCTACGCGGCAGGGTCGCGCTACCTCGTCTCGCACGGCGGCGTCGCGGACATGTGCATCCTCGGCGAGCCGACGGAGTCGAAGGTCGTCCTCGGCCACTTCGGCTCGCTCTGGCTGCGCATCTCGACGAAAGGCCCGTTCATCCACACCGCGTTCAGCGAAGGGAAGCGCGAGCGAGAACTCGATCGTTCGCATGCGCGACGTGCTCGATGCCGTGCTCGAGTGGATCCCGACCTGGGAGAGCGACCCGGCGAACGCGTACCGCGGCGCGAACGCGATCGTGAACGTCGGCGCGTTGCAGGGCGGGTTCGGCTGGCGGGTCTCCCGGACGCCGCACCGCGCCGATCTCTTCCTCGACGTCCGCGTGCCGCCGACGAAGGAGATGACGGTGGCGCGGACGCAGGTGCTCGACATGGTGCGCGGCCTCGCCGAGCGCTTCCCCGAGCACGGGATCGAGGGCGAGGTCTACGTGACGGCGCCGGGCGCCGAGATCGCCGAGGACCACGCGCTCGTCGGCGCGATCGACGCGGCGCATGCCGAGGTGTTCGGCGCGCAGCCGGAGCGCGACGTCACCCGGTGGTTCTCGGACGCGTCCGTGCTGACGCGGTACGGGATCGCGACCGTGAACTACGGGACGTCGAGCGGGCTGCTCGACACCGTGAAGGGCGAGAACCTCGAGATCGAGGGGCTCGTGAAGACCGCCGAGGTCTACGCGCGCGCCGCGATGAAGGTCTGCGGAACTGCCTGAACCACTACGGGATGGAGGAACGATGCCGCTCTATCTGACGAAGTTCAGCTACACGCCCGAGACGTGGGCTCGGCTGATCGGCGAACCCTGAGGACCGGCGAAAGGCGGCTCAGGAGTACATCGAGTCGGTCGGGGGAACGCTGCACGGGTTCTGGTACGCGTTCGGGGAACACGATGGCTACAACCTGTGGGAGGCACCGGACAACGTGTCGATGGCCGCGGTTGCGCTGGCGATAGGCGGCGGCGGCGCGCTGAGCTCGTTCGAAACGACGGTCCTCCTCGACTGTCGACGAAACCATGGATGCTCTACGCAGGGCCAACGAAGTTGGGTACCGCGCGCCGGGCGCGTAAGGGTCGCGCGGTCGAGCCGTGAGACCGCTCGACGACTTCCTTCCCGCGTACGAGTTCTCGGAGCGGCACTCGCTCGCGATCGACGCGCCCGCCGAGCGGATCGACGCAGGCGCTGCGCGCGGTCTCGATCGCGGACATCCCGGTCGCCCGCGCGCTCTGGTGGCTGCGCCGGCTCGGCGGCCGCTCGTACGGCGACGCGACGAAGCCGTTCGTCGGCGGCGAGCTTCCCGGCGTCGTCCTCGAGGACGTACCCGAGGCGGGCATCGTCCTCGGGCTCACCGGGCAGTTCTGGCGGCTGCGCGGCCGCGCGACCAGACCGCCCGACGACGGCCGACGAGTTCCTCGCCTACTCGCGTCCGGACACGTGCAAGGCGGTCATCGACTTCCGCGTCGGCCACGCGTCGCTCTCGACGGAGACCCGCGTCCACGTCGCCGACCCCGCGCCCGCCGGAAGTTCCGGCGCTACTGGCTCGTCATCCGGCCGTTCAGCGGGCTGATCCGGATCCTCCTCCTGCGTGCCGCTCGGCGTCGCGCGGAGGCCCCGGCGTGAAGCTCGTCACGTTCGGCGACGACCGGCGCGTCGGCGTGCTCGACGGCGACGAGATCGCCGTCCTCGACGTCCCGACCATGCGCGAGTACTTCGAGCGGGGCGGGGCGGACGAGACCGGCGAGCGGGTCGCGCTCGCGGAGACGCGGCTGCGCGCGCCGATCGTCCCGAAGAAGTTCTTCCACACCGCGGGCAACTTCCGCGAGCACGAGGAGGAGTCGAAGCAGGTCGGCTGGATCGCACGAGATCGCGCCCTGGATCGTCTTCTTCCAGAACGTCGACGCGATCGTCGGGCCCGACGAGCCCGTCGTCTATCCGGAGCACCTGACCGAGGAGCTCGACTACGAGCTCGAGCTCGCCGTCGTGCTGCGGAAGGCCGGGAAGTGGTTCTCGCCCGAGGAGGCGGCCGACTACATCGGCGGCTACGTCATCTTCAACGACATCACCGCGCGCGACATCCAGCGCCGCGAGATGCGCTCCGGCGTCTTCAGCTTCTGCAAGGCGATCGACACGTTCTGCCCGCTCGGGCCGTGGATCGTCACGCCGGACGAGGTTCCCGACCCGCACGACCTCGCGATGGAGCTCCGCGTGAACGGCGAGTCGCGGCAGACGTCGCACTCGGGCCGCATGTCGGTGACGATCCCGGAGATCCTGAGCCACTACTCGGCGCTCGGCTACTCGGCAGGGGACGTCGCTCTCGACCGGGACCGTGTCCGGCGTCGCGGGCTTCTCGCCCGACGCCGCCTCGCTCTACCTCAAGCCCGGCGACGTCATGGAGTGCGAGATCGAGCGCATCGGCGTGCTCCGCGGAACCCGGTGATCTCGTGGCAGGAGGCGCACGGCGAGCCCGCGCCTCCGCGCGTGCGATGGTGAGGCGCGGCGGCGCCGACCTGAACATCCTCGTGGGGGCGGTCGGGCTGTCCGCGCTCGGGGACTGGCTCGCGCTCGTCCCGCTGACGCTCCACCTCCAGGAGGCGACCGGATCGGGGATCACGATCGCCCTGCTGTACATCGCGTTCTGGGCGCCGTCGGTCGTTCTCGCCGGCCCGGCTGGGCTCCTCGCGGATCGCTACGACCCCCGCCGCGTGCTGCTCGTCGTGTCGCTCGCGCAGGCGGCCGTCGCCGTCGTGCTGGCCTTCGCCGCGGGAACGGGCTTGATCCTCGGTCTGGCTGCGCTCCTCGGCATCGGCTTCGCCGTCGCGCAGCCCGCAGAGTTCGCGCTCGTCCCGCGCGTCGCCGGAGAGGCGCGGCTCGCGCTCGCGAACGGGAGGGTGGAGACCGCCCGCTATGCCGGCTTCGCGGTCGGTCCGCTGCATCGGCGGGATGCTCGCGGCGGCCGGCGGCCTCGAGGTCGCGATGCTCGTCAATGCGGCGACCTTCCTCGTCGTCGGGGTGGCGGCGATCGTCGTCCGATGTCCGCACTCCGAGTTCTGCCTCGCTCCCGAGCCGCCTGTCGGTCGCGCGTGGACGGGCGCGAAGTACCTGGTCCAGGACCGAGTCCTCGCCGTGGTGATGACCGTCGCATTCGTTTCACTTCTCTTCATGACGACGAATTGGGCCGCCAACGTGTTCTTCGCGAAGCAGGACCTCGGGCTCGGGGACGTCGGCTACGGCCTCCTGCTGACGAGCTGGACGGCGGGAATGGTGCTCGGGGCAACGCTGTTGCCACGTCGGGTCGGAGCGGGTGTGCTCGCCGTCGGTGCGCTCGTCGCGATAGCCGTCCAGGGAGCGGGGCTCGCCGGTCCCGCGCTGTGGCTCGTCCCGGCGCTCGCGTTCGCCTTCTTCTTCGTCGGTGGCGTTGCGCACGGCACGAAGAACGTGCTCGTTCGCACGCTGATCCACGAGCGCGTGCCGAGCTCGCTCCACGGCAGGGCGTTCGCCGCGTACAACGGGCTGCGAAACGCGGCCGAGCTCGTCGCACTCGTCGCGGGCGGACGTGCTTGTGAGCACGATCGGCGCTCGCTGGACGATGCTGCTGGCCGGCGCGATCCCGGTGGCCGCCGGGCTCGTCGCGCTCGCGGTCAGTCGGCGGCGCCTGGCCGAGCCGACGGTGAGCGAGGCACACGCCTAGTCGTTGGTAGCGTCCGCGCCCGTGGCCGAGGACTTTCGCGTCGAGGTCGAGCTCGACGACGAGGCGCACGGTTACTCCGCTTCGCGAGCGCCTCCGCGCGCTGAATCTGGACGACGAGGCGCGCGAGCGCCTCGGGCGAAACGTCGTCGTCACGCGCGACGGATCGCGGGTCTTCGCCTACACGTCGACCGAGGCGCAGGCTCGCGAGGCGGAGCGCGTCATTCGCGGGCTCGTCGCCGACGAGGGGCTGACCGCCGACATCGGCGGTCACGCGCTGGCATCCGGTCGCCGAGGAGTGGAGGGATGCGTCGCTGCCGCTGCCGGCACTCCGCCGAGGAAGAGCAGGTCGAGTACGAGGAGCGCGAAGCGGCTGAGCGGCGCGAGGCTGCGAGCGAGGGCGCGTTCGACTGGCACGTCGTCGTCGAGCTGCGCGAGCGCGGGACGGCGCAGCGGGATCTCGCGCGAAGCCTCTCGCAGGAAGGACTGCCGGCACGCGTCGCTGGCGCTACGTGACGGTCGGAGCGGTCACCGAGGAGCGCGCCGAGGAGCTCGCGGAGCGGCTTCGCTGGCGAGCTCGGCGAGTCCGCCGACGTGTGGGTCGAGGCGAATCTCGACGACGACGCCTTCGGCCCGTTCCAGTTCATCGGCTTCTGACGGATGAGCTGGCCGCGCGACGACGCGAAGCTGGAGCGCGTGCGCGCGCTCATGGCCGAGCACGAGCTCGACGCGCTCGTCGTCCGCGCGCCCGACAACGTCCTCTACCTGACGAACTTCTGGGGGATGAAGGGCTACGACGCCTGCGTCTTCCCGCGCGAGGGCGAGCCGGTGCTGATCTGCCTCGAGGCGTCGGAGGAGGACGCCGCGCGCAGCGGCCTGGACGACCGACGTGCGCTTCTTCAAGGGCTACGACGAGCGCGATCCTCGGCCGCCCGACCGCGCGCGTGCTCGAGCTCGCGCGCGAGGCCGCGAGCGGGTACGGGCGCGTCGGGCTCGAGCTCTCGCTCGGGACCCAGGCCACGGACCGAATGGTCGGCGAGCCGACGACCTTCACCGCCGAGTGGTTCACCGCGTTCGGCGACGTCGCGGACGCGACACCGCTCCTCGCCGCGGCTCGTGCGCTCAAGACGGAGCAGGAGATCGAGCGCATGCGCCTCGCGAACGACATCGCCGCCGCCGCGATGGAGCACTGCAAGCTCGTCATCGAGCCGGGGATGAGCGAGGCGCAGATCGCCGCCGAGTGGGAGGGCTTCGTCCACGGCGAGGGGACGGGCTGGGAGGGCAAGGTCGACCTCGCGCTCGGCTTCTCGCTCGTCTGGTCGGGGCCGGGGATCAAGACCTTCACGGCGACGACGTCGCGGACCGGTCGTCGAGGGCGAGCCGACCCTGTTCGAGATCTGGGTCTGCGCGGACGGCTACTGGTGCGACCACACGAAGAACCTCGTCGCCGGCGAGCTCACGCCGCGCTACCGCGAGCTCGAGGACGGGGCTCATGGGCGTCTACGCCGATGCGATCGCCTCCGTCGCGCCGGGCGCGAGCTTCGCGGAGCTCGACCGGCGCATCCGCGAGGGCATCGCCGGCGATCGGCTTCCGCGGGCCAGCCGTCGCATCCGATCTGCCACGGCGTCGGAGCGCGCGCGCACGAGCCGCCGTACGCGCACCAGGCCGGAGGCGGCGAGATGGCGATCGGGCATGGTTCTTGCAATCGAGCCAGGATGCTATATCGAAGGCGGCGGGGGCCTGCGCGTCGAGGACAACTTCCTCGTCACCGAGTGCCGGCGCCGAGAAGCTCTCGCCGTTCCCGGATGGGATAGTCACCGCATGACGCTCGACCGCTCGAAGGTGTGGACCGGCGATCTCAACGCGAACGCGCTCGAGCCGCAGCCGCGCGTGACGGTCGGGCTCTACGACACGACGCTGCGCGATGGCGAGCAAACGGTCGGAGTCGTACTTTCACCAGAGCAAAAGCTTGAGATTGCAACCGCGCTCGCCGACTGCCGGCATCGACCGCATCGAGGCCGGCTTCCCGCGTGTGTCCGAGGACGACGCCAAGGCGATCTCGCTCATCCTCGAGGCAGGTCTCGACGCTGAGATCTGGGGCTTTTCCCGTGCCGTTCGCGCCGACGTCGAGGCGCTCGTCGAGCTCGGGCTGCAGGCGTCGGTCATCGAGAGCCCGATCTCCGACGGCAAGCTCGCGGCGCTCGGCGTCTCACGCGAGACGATGCTCGACCGGATCCGCGCGGCCGTGTCGTTCGCCGTGGGCGAGGGCATCCGCGTGGCGTTCTTCGGCGTCGACTCGTCGCGCGCCGACCTGGAGTTCGTCCGCCGCGTCTACGACGCCGCGGTCGAGGCAGGCGCACAGGAGGTCGTCGTCGTCGACACGCTCGGGATCGCGACCCCCGAGGCCGCGGCGTTCCTGGTGAACGAGGTCGTCGAGCGGCTCGACTACGCCGTGCCCGTGCACTGGCACGGCCACGACGACTTCGGTCTCGCGACAGCCGCCGCGGTGGCCGCCGTCCAGGCGGGTGCGACCTGGGTCCAGGGGACGGTCAACGGGATGGGCGAGCGCGCGGGGAACGCCGACCTCGTCGAGGTCGCGCTCGCGCTCGAGGCCCTGTACGGGATCCCGACCCGGCTCGACCTCGCCCAGGCACGCACGCTCGGTGCGCTCGTCCAGGAGCTCGCCGGGACGCCGCTCGCCGCCTGGAAGCCGGTGACGGGCGACAACCTGTTCACGCGCGAGTCGGGCGCGGTCGCGGCGCAGTTCCACGACCCGCCGGCGATCGAGCCGTACGCGTCCGAGCTCGTCGGTGCGGAGCGCGGGATCGTCCTCGGGAAGAAGAGCGGCCTCGACTCGATCCGGATCAAGGTGGCGGAGCTCGGGCTGGACGTGCCGGAGGACGCGCTTCCCGCAGCTGCTCGAGGCCGTCAAGCGGGCGGGGACGAAGAAGGGCGGGCTCGTGACCGATTCCGAGTTCAGGCGGCTCGCCAATCGGCAGAAGACGGCTGCCAGTTGACTGACATGTCACGGCGCTGAGATACTCGCGGAGCAGCGTGGAACGGGTCTGCATCGTCGGGGCGGGCGTCATCGGGAGCCTCTTCGCGGGTCATCTCGCCCGCGTGTGCGAGGTCTCGGTGCTCACGCGACGCCGCGAACACGCAGACGCGTTGAACGAGCACGGGCTGCGGGTCACCGGGAAGTCGGACCGGCACGCGACGGTGGCCGCGACCGACGATCCCGACGCGCTTCCCGCGTTCGACGTCGCGATCGTGGCGACCAAGGCGTCGGGGCTCGAGCCCGCGGTTCGCTCGCTCGAGGGCCGCTTCCCGGACGCGACGATCGTCACCGTGCTCAACGGGATCGGTGCCGAGGAGATCGTCCGCGAGCACGGCTCGTGGCCGATCGTCTCCGGCGTGACGTTCATGAGCGGCACCCGCCACTCGGACACGCACGTCGAGTACATCCTCGACACGGAGACCTGGCTCGGCCCGTACGAGGACACGCCGTTCGACATCGTGCGGGACATCGCGGACACGATCGTCGAGTCGGGCCTGAAGGCGGAGGCGCTCCCCGACCTGCGCCCGGCGCAGTGGTCGAAGCTCATCTTCAACGCCTCGTCAACCCGACCGCGGCGCTGACCGGTCTCCGGCACGACTTCCACTTCGCCGAGGAGGCGGAGCCGGGCGACCTCGGGCACCTCGTCCACGGGCTCGTCGACGAGGGAAAGGCAGTCGCCGCGGCGGCGGGAATCGAGCTGCACGACGACCCGTGGGAGATGAACGTGCTCGCGACGAAGCGGGGCTCGGCGCACTACCCGTCGATGCTCGAGGACGTCGACGCGCACCGGCAGACCGAGATCGAGCTGATCACGGGCTCGCTCGTGCGCGAGGCGGAGCGGCACGACGTGGCGGTGCCGCTCCATCGATTGCTGTACGCGCTCGTCAGAGGGAAGGAAGCATCGTGGCAGGTAACCCAGGAACCCACAGGAGGGCAGAGATGAGGAATCTCGGGAGAGCGCTCGTTGCGCTCACCGCAGCCGTTGCAGCCGTTGCCGTCGTCAGCGGCGGTTCAGCCGCCCCGCAGGCAGACGGTCACGATCGGCTGGGCTTACGACGGCGTCGGGAACATGGCCGCGTACGACGGGCCGGCGCTCGCAACTGCGAAGGAGCGGATCAAGTCCGTGAACAAGGCCGGCGGTACGAAGCTCCGGCTGATCACCTGCAATACGCAGGGGAACAAGCCCGCAATCGCCAAGGCCTGTGCGGCGAAGCTCGTCTCGCAGGGCGCGGACATCATCATGACGACCTGCGACGTCGACTATGCGGCGCCGGTCGTGCAGTACGCGATCGATCGCGGCAAGCTCACGGTCGCGGCGTGCATCGGCACCGATCAGATGGGCCCGAAGCGCTTCGGCGCCAAGGGGCGTCTCGCGTTCTCGTTCGGCAACGTCGCGCAGGACGAGGGCTCGGCAATGGCGGAGTTCGCGTGGAAGCAAGGATGGCGGAACGCGTCGCTCGCGACCGACACCGTGATCGTCTACTTCCGCAACGTCGTCCAGGCGTTCAAGGCCCGCTGGACCCAGCTCGGCGGCAAGGTCGTAACCGAGGAGACGTACCAGTCGGCGGGCGGGAGCCCGGCGTCGTGGCAGAGCACGGTCACTCGACTCAACGCCAAGGCCGCTGACGTCATCGTCACGTCGACGGCACCGCCGTTCGGCGCACAGGTGCCGATCATGAGCGGCCTCCGGACGCTCGGGAACAACACGCCGATCCTCAACTCGTGGGCGGGCGACGGCAACTACTGGTACGCGCAGACGATCCGAAGGTCTCGAACTACTACTACGTGACGTTCGCGTCGGCCTTCGGCGACGATCCGGTGAAGGCAGTCAACGCCCTCGCGCAACAAGTACGCGGGCGCGATCGCGAAGGGCGGCAACACAGGGCGCGTTCGTCACCGGGTGGTCCGCGATCGACGGGATCAACCTCGCGCTCAAGCGAACGGGCGGCAACCCGAACGGAGCCGCGCTCGCGGCACAGATGGAGAAGTTCAAGAACGTCCCGACGCTCTCGGGCCTCGTGAGCTTCTCGAAGACGCTGCACACTGTGTCGGGTCGCACGTACCGCGTCATCCGCGTGCAGAACAACACCCCAAAGGACGTCGGGGTCATCAAGGCGAAGGTCGTCCCGAAGATCTAGGCGGCCTTGTCGGAGCCACAGCCTGAAGAGACACGGCGGTCCGGAGCCTCGCTCCGGGCCGCCGGCGTCTCGCGTGCGTTCGAGGGGGTGCAGGCCCTGCGCGACGTCACGCTCGAGCTCCACCGACACGAGGTCGTGGGCCTGATCGGCCCGAACGGCGCCGGCAAGTCGACGCTCGTCAACGTCCTCACCGGCTTCGACTTCCCCGACGAGGGGTCGGTCGAGCTCGAGGGGAGGGACGTGACGCGCTGGCGTCCGCACCGCCGCGGCCGCGCGGGTCTCGCGCGGACGTTCCAGCACAGCCGGTCGTTCCGAGGCCTCTCCGTGCGCGAGAACGTCGAGGTCGCCGCCCTCGGCGTCGGCGCAGGCCCGCGCGAGGCGAGGCGGCGGGCGGACGAGCTGCTCGAGTCGCTCGCGCTCGACGGCTATGCGGGGCGCCCGCCGGCTCGCTCCCGCACGGCGACGAGCGCCGTCTCGGCGTCGCCCGCGCGCTCGCGACGGAGCCGCGGTTCCTCCTGATGGACGAGCCCGCAGCGGGGCTGCCGGAGGCGGAGGTGCCCGCGTTCGCCGAGGTCGTCCGCTCGGTGCGCGACGACCACGACGCTGGCGTTCTCCTGATCGACCACAACATGGCGCTGATCATGGACGTCTGCGACCGGATCCAGGTGCTCGACCAGGGCCGGACGCTTGCAGAGGGGTCGCCGGGCGAGATCCGCGGGAATCTCGACGTCGCGGCGGCGTACCTCGGCGAGTCGGCGGTGCAGGGGTGACGACACTCGTGATCCGCGACCTCGACGTCGCGTACGGCGGCGTCACCGCCGTCCACGGCCTCTCGCTCGAGCGTCGTCCCGGGTGAGATCGTCGGCCTCATCGGCCCGAACGGGGCAGGCAAGTCGACGACGCTGCACGCGATCATGGGCCTCGTCCCGGCGCGGGGCGGTGAGATCCTCCTCGGGGACAGGTCGCTCCGGGGGCGGACGCCGGAGGCGATCGCCCGCAGCGGCGTCGCGCTCGTCCCGGAGGGCCGACGGCTCTTCGCCGAGCTGACCGTCGAGGAGAACCTCAGGCTCGGGCTGGCCGCTCGCTCGAGCTCGGTGGGCGTCGACGAGGACATCGCCGAGATCTACGCGCTTTTCCCCGTGTGCGAGGAGTTCCGGGAACGGCACGCCGGTGCGCTCTCCGGAGGTCAGCAGCAGCAGCTCGCAATTGCGCGCGCGCTGATCTCGAAGCCCTCGTTTCTCCTCCTGGACGAGCCGTCGCTCGGCCTCGCGCCGACCGTTGTCGACCTCGTCTTCTCGACGCTTCGCACCATCGCCGAGCGCGGGATCGGCGTGCTGCTCGTCGAGCAGCGTGCGCAGCGCACCGTCGCGCTCGCCGCCCGGACGCACGTCCTCGCGAACGGCGAGCTCCGCCTGACGCTCACCCCCGACGACGCGGCCGACACCGACCGGATGGTCGCCGCTTACCTGTCGTGAACTTCCTCCGCGACGCACTTGATCTCCAGGTGCAGGTCGACGCGATCGGCCTCGGCGCGATCTTCGCGCTCATGGCCGTCGGCATCGGGCTCGTCTTCGGCGTCATGCGCCTCGTGAACTTCGCTTACGGCCAGCTGATCATGGCGGGCGCGTTCGCGCTTGCGTTCGCGTCCGAGCACGACTGGCCGGTCGGAGTGGGCATCGCACTCTGCTTCGCGGTCGTCCTCGCGCTGTCACTGGCGATGGAGCGGGTCGTGTTTCGGCCGCTGCGCACGCAGTCGGCGGCCGTCATGCTCATCGCGACGTTCGCCGTCGCGTTCCTGCTGCAGTCGATCGCGCTCCTGTGGTTCGGGCCGCTCGGGAAGACCGCGACGTCGCTCGTCCAGCTCAACCGCCCGGTCGAGGTGGGGGGCGTGGACATCCGCAAGATCACGATTGCCTCGATCGTCACCGCGGTCGTCTGTCTCGCGCTCCTCGTCCTGCTCCTGAATCGCACCTCGATCGGGCTGCACATGCGGGCGGCGGCGATCGACTCGCAGACCGCCCGCCTCCTCGGCGTGCGCGCGAACCTCGTGAGCACGGTCTCGGTGCTGATCGCGGGCGCGCTCGCGGCGGTCGTCGCGGTGATGCTGACGGTGCAGTTCCCGACGGTCACTCCGACGTTCGCGCTGCAGGAGACGATCCTCGTGCTCGCGGGCGTCGTCGTCGGGGGCATGACGCGTCTCCTCTCGGCGACGCTCGGCGGCTTCCTCATCGGCTACGTGTCGGGCCTCCTCGGCGGCGCGCTTCCCTCGAGCCAGAGCCAGTACCTGCCGTCGTTCCTCTTCGGGCTCGTGATCCTCGTACTGCTCATCCGTCCCGACGGCCTCTTCACGCGACGCCGCGGGCTCGTGGAGCGCGTGTGAGAGCGGGTCGCGCAGCGATCGAGCTGCTCGCGCCGGCGCTGCTCGTCGTCGCCGCCGGCGTCGTCGGCGCTGTTCGTCTCGCAGACGACGGAGATCTACTTCATCACGGCGCTCATCTCCGTCTCGACGGTCGTCGCGATCTACGTCTTCGTCGGGAACTCCGGTGTCCTGTCGTTCGGGCACATCAGCTTCTTCGCGGTCGGCGTCTGGGCGGCGGGCGTGCTGTCGATCCCCGAGGCGGAGAAGCCGGCAACGATGCCCTACCTCTTCGACTTCCTGAGCTCGACGACGGTCGGGAACGTGCCGTCGCTCGCTGATCGCGGCGGTCGTCGGAGGGGTCTTCGCGCTGCTCGTCGGGCCTGCCGCTGATGCGGCTCTCCGGCCTCGCGGCCGGGATCGCGACGTTCGCCGTGCTCGGGATCACGAACAACATCCTCCGCTACTACGAGAAGATCGGGCCGGGGCTGAACACGTTCTCGTCGGTGCCCGAGACGACCGACGTCCTGCAGGCGACGGTCGGCGCGCTGCTCGTGATCGCCGCGGCGTTCGCGTACCAGCGCAGCCGCTTCGGGCGGCAGCTCCGCGCGACGCGCGAGGACCCGGCGGCGGCACGCGCCGTCGGCGTCTCGATCTACCGCCAGCGGCTCGGCTCGTTCGCCCTCTCCGGCTTCCTCGCCGGCTTCGCCGGCGGCCTCTACATCCACTTCATCCCGATCAACGTCGACGCCGTCTACCTCGACCTCACGTTCATCACGCTCGCGATGCTCGTGATCGGCGGGACGACGAGTCTCTGGGGCGCCGTCGTCGGTGCGCTGTTCGTGAGCGCGCTCGACTCCGTGCTCGCGGAGATGGAGGACGGGATGACGCTGCTCGGGCGGACGATCGACCTGCCCGCGGGGTCGCGCATCATCGTCGTCAGCGCGGTCATGGCGCTCGTCGTCATCGTGCGGCCCGGCGGCCTCACGGGCGGCCGCGAGTTCTCGCTCCCGCGGCTGCGTCCGGCGGCCGCCCGATGAGGGTCTGCGTGGTCGGTTGCGGCGCCGTGGGCTCGCTGTTCGCCGCGAACCTCGCGCAGCTCGACGACGTCGAGGTGTGGGCGTTCGACGTCTCGCAGCCGCACGTCGACGCGATCAACGCGAACGGTCTCCGTCTCGTCGGCGCCGGCGAGGTCGTCGGCCACCCGACTGCGACCTCGGACGCCCGCGACGCTTCCCGCATGCGACTTCGGCATCGTCGCGACGAAGGCGATGCACACGGAGGGCGCGATCGCGGCGACCGCGCACGCGTTCGCCGACGGCGCCGTCGCGACCGTCCAGAACGGCGTCGGCAACGAGGAGGTCGTCGCGGCGCACGTCGGACGCGTCATCCGCGGCACGACGTTCCCGGCCGGGAAGATCCTCGAGCCCGGCGTCGTGCAGTGGGACGTGAAGGGAGACACGACGCTCGGGCCGTTCGAGCCGCAGCCGGCCAGAGCGGACGAGATCGAGCGCCTCGCCGACGCGTGCACGCGCGGCGGGATGCCGACGGCCGCCGTCGCCGACGCGCGACCCGCGCAGTGGCGCAAGGTCATCTTCAACGCGGCGACGAACCCGGTCGGAGCGCTCACGGGACTCACGCACGGGCGCGTCTGCGAGCGACCCGACCTGCGTGCGCTCGTGAGCGCGCTCGTCGACGAGGGGAAGGCGGTGGCCGTCGGCGCAGGGGATCGTCCTCGACGCGGACCCCGAAGAGCTCATCGACCACGCGGCGAAGCCCGAGGTCGCGCTACGGGCACAAGGCGAGCATGCTGCAGGACGTCGAGGCACGCCGGCAGACGGAGATCGACTTCCTGAACGGCGGGATCGGCCGCTTCGGGCGCGAGCTCGGCGTCCCGACGCCCTTGAACGACGCGATCACCCAACTCATCAAGGCATTGGAGGCCTCATGGGAACAGCGCTGAGCCCGGAGCTGGAACGACGCCACGCCAACGTGCGGGCCGCGATGGCCGAGCACGAACTCGACGCGCTGATCGTCTCGGGCAGTGAGTACAGCGGGTTCGAGGGGGCCGTCACGTACATGTCCGGGCTTCCAGATCGTCCACCGCTACGCGTACGTCGTCGTGCCGGCCGAGGGCGAGCCGTACGTCGTCTTCCCGACCGAGGCGCGGTACGTCGGAGAGCACGGGACGGCGGAGCTCGAGCAGGTGTTCCACGACCGGCCGGGCGAGCTGATCGCGGAGCGCGGGCGCGATGCGGGCTGGCGCCGGGTCGGGGTGTACGGGCTCGACTACGTGATGACCGTCCGCGACTACCGGGCGCTCGCCGATCTCGATCCGATCGCGTTCGACGTCGAGTTCGACCTCGCGCGGGCGGTGAAGAGCGATGCCGAGCTCGAGTCGGTTCGCGACTCCGTGCGGATCAACGAGCGCGGCTTCGAGGTCTTCCTCGACGCCTATGCGCCGGAGAAGTCGGCCGCGGAGGTCATGGCCGCTGCAGAGGACTGGTTCGTCGCCGAGGGCTGCGGGCGCCTGACGATGAACATGGTCCTCACCGGAACCGATGCCTTCGCCCGCCCCGAGTTCAAGATCGCGCGGCGCGAGGAGATCCTCGGCCACTTCCTCCTTCCGTCGCTCGAGGTCGCCGGACCCGGCATGCATTGGGTCGAGGTGTCGCGTGCGATCGCGTCCCGCGATGCCACGCTCTCGAGTGACACCGAGCGCATGCTCGAGGCCTACGTCGAGTACTACGAGGCTGCCCGCGACGCGATGCGACCGGGGGCGAGCTGTCACGACGTGCATCGCGCCGTCTCGGCCGGATTCACCGAGCGCGGTTACCACCTCGGCCACGTGACCGGTCACTCGATCGGGATGACGATGATCGAGTTTCCGAAGGTAGGCGAGGGCGTCGAGACGGAGCTCGCGGAGAACATGGTGTTCTCGATGCATCCGCACGCGATCGCGGCAAACGGCGACGACTGCTTGTACATGCAGGACACGTGGCTCGTGACAGCCGGCGGCGGTGTCCCACTCGCAAACCTTCCGATGCAGGTGTTTCGCGCTGCGATTTGACGAACCGGTACCTGGACGCGGCTAGACTGCGAATGTGAGCTGGCCGTGGCTCGTGTTGCTCGTCCTCGCGGCAGCCCTTGCGCTCGCCGTCGAGAAGCCGCGCCTGGACCGTCGTTTCGGATCCGCGGCGCGGCGCAATCGCGAGCGTCAGCGCCGAAAGAAGCAGTTCAAGGTCATCACGCCGGAGGACGAGAGCGAGGAGTTCGTCCGCTCCGTGCAGCGCGATCTCGACGCGCTCCCCACCATCGAAGAGCGCGACCGCCAGAAGTAGCTACCGCACGCGGAACGTGGCGGTGAGCCAGCGCGTGTTCGGGAGGATCCGCGCGACGTTCTCGGTGTTCTTCGACTCCTGCACGTCGGAGACGCGCAGGCGCAGCCGATGCGTTCCCGGTTGCAGGCGGCGGCCCGCGAGCGTGACGACGCCGTCGCGGTAGGACGCGCGAACGACGTTGCCGTCGACGGATGCGGCGATCGAGTCGGCGTAGATCCCCGATCCCTTGTCGACGGCTCCGACCTTCACGTCCTGCCCAGCGCGGATCACCTTCGTGCGCAGCCTGAGCGTGGGTGGCGTCACGTCGTTCACCCAGAACCGGAAGGTGAACGCGCCCGCTCCCGCTCGCGTCGCGCTGTCGAAGACGATGGCGTACGCACCCGGACCGGGCGAGAGCGCACCTGCGGCGAGGACGCCCGTGTCGAACTGATCCATGTACGGGTTGTGGTTCAGCGGGAGCGCCGCATAGCCGGTCAGGCGGTTCTCGTCGAAGTTGGCCACGACGCGCGGCTCGACGGTGCAGCCCTTCCCGCGGCGCGTGATCACGACTCCGAAGTTGGCGACTCCGGTGCCCATGCCCACGATGTAGACGAGCTCGGGCCCGCGAAGGCTCGTCGTGACCCCGACGCCGCGCGGGTCCTCCGGATAGCGGTACCGCGTGACGAGCTCGGGCCGGCCCGCGGTCGTCGCCCTGTGCAGGCCGAGGCTCTTGAGAGCGACTCCGGGTCGGTGCTTCGCAAGCGCCCCTGCGTCGACGCGCCCCCAGAGCGGAACCCGGCGTACGTCTGCACCCCGACGGAGCTCGACGTACGCGTCGACGTCGCCTGGCGCCGCGTTGCGCGTGACGATCGCGGAGATCGTGAGCTCGCCGGGCACCGTCACGGCTGCCGGGAGCGCGAGACGCACTCCGGCCGTCGAGTGGCGGACGACGCGCGTGACCTGCCAGGTGCCCGCGCCGCCGCCCGCGTCGTCGAGCCCGACCGTGCTCGTCGCCTCTTGGCCGCGTGTCAGCAGCCCGAACGACACGGCAGTTGGCGACGCGAAGAGCAACGGTCGATCGGCGCGCTGGAGAGCGACGACGCCGCCGCCCTGGAACCTCGGGCCGGCCGCGCGGCCGCGCTCGTCGAGCGAGTCGACGCCCGATTGCACGAGCGCGGACTTGAGCTGCGCGACCGTCCAGGCCGGATGCCGCTGCCGGAGGAGTGCCGCAGCGCCGGCGACGTGGGGCGAGGCCATGCTCGTCCCCGAGAGCTCCGTCCAGTCTCCGCCCGAGATCGACGAGAGGACGTCCACACCCGGCGCTGCGACGTCGGGCTTCAGACGAAGGGAGACGGTAGTAGGGCCCACCGAGGAGAACTCCGCGTGGGTCCTCTTCGTCGAGTTGCCCTGGATCTCGACTGCGCCGACGGTGATGGCGCCTTCGGAGTTCCCCGGAGACGACACCGAACCGGCACCGAAGTCGTTGTAGTCGTTGCCGGCAGCGATCACGGGGACGACGCCTGCCGCGGCAGCCGCGTCGAGCGCACGCGCGACGATGTCGCGCCGGGGCTCGATCTCCGGCTCGCCACCCGAGAAGTTGATGACGTCCATCCCGTCGGCAACTGCGGCTTCGATCGCGGCGACGATCGCCGGTGAGTTCGCGTTCGGGCTGAGCCCCGAGTCGGTCTGGACGAACACCTTGTAGTTGCCGAGGTACGCGCGCGGTGCGACGCCTGACACGCGGCCCTGACCCGTTGCCGTGTCGGCGTTCCCCGCGGCGATTCCCGCGACGTGCGTGCCGTGTGACGAGTCGCTGTCGCTGTACGCGAGTGCGGCGCTCGGCGCCATAGCTCCCGTCCTGGGTGCGAACACGCGCGCCACGATCACCTTTGCGGTCGTGAAGCGTTGCTGACCCTTCGGGAATCCCACGGGCGTCGTGTATCCGGCCGGATTGAAGTACGGGTGCTGCGCGTCGATCCCCGAGTCGATGATCCCGATCTTCACTCCCTGGCCCGCCGTCTCGAGCGACTCGCCCCAGATCGCCGACGCGCCGATCTGCTGCGGCGTCGAGGTCATGCGCGGTGCGTAGGTCGCGGTGGGAAGGACGTCCCGAACACCGGGCAGGCGGCGGAGCGCGCTCTGCGCCGGGGCAGGGAGCGTCACCGAGTACCCGTTCGCGACGAGCCGGTAGCGCCACCCGAGCCGTGCCGACGGCAACTCGTCGGCCAGCTCGCGCCGGAACGCACGCTGCTCGGCGTCGATTCGGGCGCCGCTCCCTGGCGCTCGCGCGAGCGGCGGCGAGTCGAGCAGTACGACGACGTCGACGCTTGCATCGCCGGCGGCGGGCAGCGAGGGTCCACCCAGGGCGAGGACGCAGGCGACGACGGCCGCCCCCAGAGATGCGAGTCGAGTCACCGAGGAGTGAGACGACCCGAAGCTAGAATCGTTCGGCCGCGCGGATGTGGCGGAATTGGTAGACGCGCACGGTTCAGGTCCGTGTGCCCGTAAGGGCGTGGAGGTTCAAGTCCTCTCATCCGCACTGGGTTTCTGCCTGCAAATCGCGCCTCTGCCTCAAACTCGGACCACCTCGGGACCACATTCGGACCACGTAGCGTCGTATTGTCGCGGTGGTGAGCGCGTAGTGGCGCTCCCACCGCGGCATTACTCGAGCTTTACGAGACGTCCTTCGGGCGCGACAGCTGCTCTGGTTGACGATGCCGGGTCCTCGCGAGGATGGGTTCGTCGGCGTTAGGATTGGAAAACGTGACGACCCAAGAGGACATCGCCCAGGTCGCCGCCCAGTTGGCCGAACTCACTCAGACGGTCGAGGCGATGGCGAAAGATCTCAAGGCGATGACCGAGCGCGCTGACACCCAGGAAGAGCGCGCTGACACCCAGGAGAGCGCGCTGACACCCAGGAGGCGCGCTCTGACAACCAGGAAGAGCGCGCTGACACCCAGGAGGCGCGCTCTGACAACCAGGAAGAGCGCGCTGACACCCAGGAGGCGCGCTCTGACAACCAGGAGGCGCGCGCTGACAACTGGCGAAGCATCGCTGACGGCCAGGACGACCTCGCGCTAATGCAGCAAGAGCGCATTGACCTGGCGGCGCGAGAACTAGCCGACGTCAGTCATCGTTTGCAAGCCGCGGCGACTTTGCTTCAAGAAAGCGGCGACTCTGCTTCAAGAATCAGTGGGAGGCGCTTATGCGTGTAGTAGGCGTCGGAAGATTGCCAGGCGTCCCGCCGCGGCCTTACGAGAGCCGCCTCGAGGCGAGACGCGCGTCGATCCCGCCCTCTGCGGCGATCGCCTGGAGCTCGGCGCGCAGGTTCTCGCGCCTCGTCTCGGCGTACACCGTGACGAGCAGGTGACCGGCGTAGGCGGCGAGCTTCGGCCGCCTGCGTCAGGTTCTCACTAAGAATGTCGGGGTACGGGTCGTCCAGCTGGGAACGGCCGGGGAACTTCATGCTCCCTCCTCAGTCTTGTCGGCGCGCTTCAGGTACTCGCGGATCGCAATCCGGAGCTCGGCGGACCGGCTGCGGTCGGCCGCGCGCGCCGCATCTTCGAGACGCTCTGCGTCTTCCGGGTCGATCCATGCGTTCACGAGCTTGCGCGCTTCTGTCTTGGTAGCCATTAGCCAAGTTTATCAGTGGGATTTGTCGACACCATGTCGCTTATGCTGCTCACGCGTGCATCCGCCCGGCCTGCCACCTCTAAGCCGACTGGAGCAGCTAGTGCTCCACTCCGACACCGACTACGGCGGGGGGCACGTTCGAAGAGCAGTGCGAGCGCTTCCGCGAGTACCTGCGCGCCGAGGTCGACCGTCGACTGCGCGAACTCGCGAAGAGCGAGCGCGTCGAGGTCTCATGCAGGCGCTGCGGCGAGTTGACGGACGTCAGCCAGTCGCACGCCGAGAAGGTGACCCACGGACGGGTCCCGCTGCCCCTGTGCCTCGACTGCCGCTCCCCGCGCGCCGCCGCAAGGGACACGGAGGCTGTCCGCTTCGTCGAGCTACTCGGAGACTCGGCCGAGGAGCTTGCGGCCGCCGTCGCGGCGCTGACGGCTTAGCCTGGCCGGTTTCGGACCACATTTGGACCACGCTCGCGCCTGGATCGCCGTGTCGGGGGGTGTCGCGGGAAGTCGCGGTATGTCGCGTCAGGAACAAAGAAACCCACGCATTTGCGGGGGCTTCGTGTCGTGCGCGTCGCGCTGTGTCGAGACGTGTCGGGCGGTGTCGGAGCCGTTGAGAGGTTCAAGTCCTCTCATCCGCATGCCGTAAGGATTGTGGGATACCGCGGATCCCTCGTTCGAGGGAGGGCTGCGGGCCCGCGGGCGACGACGACGAGGTGGTGGACGACCTCGTTCTCCGCGTCGCTCTTGTCGTGCTCGCGATCTCGGCGCCCGGATGGGCAGCGCTGTCCGTCTTCGTTGTCGTCGGCCGCCTGCGGTACGAGCGGCTTCATCGCAATCCCAGCGAGCGTCCCTTGAGGCCGCGGGAGGCCGAACACCTCGTCCGCAAGGTCGCGGGACGACCGCGCACCGAGTGGGGGAG